>JBDTPN010000018.1:0-62432 GCA_039932715.1 Pseudomonadota bacterium
ACCTTGGCCTTGTCACCCTCGGTCAGGAAGCGGATCAGATTACGCAGCTTTACCTGGTAATCCGCCTCTTCCGTACCGGGACGAAACTTCACTTCCTTCACCTGAATCTGCTTTTGCTTGCGCTTGGCAGAGTGGGCCTTCTTGTTCTGTTCGAACAGGTACTTGCCGAAATCCATCACCCTGACTACCGGGGGCTCGGCGGTGGGAGAAACCTCCACCAGGTCGAGCGCTGCTTCCACTGCCAATTGCAGTGCCGCCGCACGCGTCATGACTCCCGCCTGCCCACCATCCGCATCGATCACCCGCACTTCAGGTGCCGTGATCTCGTCGTTCTTGCGAATGCGCTTCAGTGATGTAGCGATAGATCAATCCTCCAAAACAATGCGCCCGCGGCTATTGAGCTCGATGCGCAAACGTTCCGCGAACGTTTCAAGCGACATCGCGCCCAAGTCCTTGCCATTGCGGGTGCGCACGGAAACCTGGTTCGCTGCTACTTCCTTGTCGCCCGCCACCAGTAGGTACGGAACGCGTTGCAGCGTGTGGTCGCGGATCTTAAAGCCCACCTTTTCGTTCCGCAAGTCGGAAACAGCCCGAAATCCCTGATTCTTAAGGGCTTCTACTACGGATTCGGCATAAACGTCCTGGCGACTGGTAATGGTCATCACCGCGCACTGCACCGGTGCCAGCCACGCCGGCAGCCGGCCGGCATAGTGTTCCAGCAGGATGGCGAAGAACCGCTCCAGGGAGCCGAAAATGGCGCGATGCAGCATGACCGGTGTCTGCCGGTGGCTGTGTTCGTCGATGTAATGGGCGCCCAGCCTGCCGGGAAGGTTGAGGTCCACCTGCAGGGTGCCGCACTGCCAATCGCGACCAATGGCGTCGCGCAGGACAAACTCCAACTTGGGGCCATAGAAAGCGCCCTCGCCCGGGTTGAGGGAATATTCGATGCCGGCCGCGGTGGCTGCAGCCTTGAGAGCGGCCTCTGCCTGGTCCCAGACCGCATCTTCGCCCACCCGCTTGGCGGGACGGTCCGAGAACTTGATCTGCACCTCTTCGAAGCCGAAATCCTTGTAGATATCGAGGATCAGGCGCGTGACCGCCACCGACTCGGCGGTGATCTGATCCGGCGTGATGAAAATATGCGCGTCGTCCTGGGTAAACGCGCGCACGCGCATCAGTCCGTGCAAGGCTCCGGAAGGTTCGTAGCGATGCACTTTGCCAAATTCCGCAAACCGCAACGGCAGGTCGCGATAGCTGCGGATGCCCTGCTTGAAAATCTGCACATGGCCGGGACAGTTCATGGGCTTGATGGCATACAGCCGATCATCCGGCGTGCGCGTCATGAACATGTTCTCGCCAAATTTTTCGAGGTGTCCAGATTGTTGCCACAGCACTGCATCCATGATTTCCGGTGCATTGACCTCCTGGAATCCGGCCTTCTCCTGGGCTTCACGCATGTAGCCGATCAGGCGCTGGAATATGCCCCAGCCCTTGGGATGCCAGAACACCGCGCCGGGGGCTTCTTCCTGCATATGGAACAGGTCCAGTTCGCGACCAATCTTGCGATGGTCGCGCTTCTCGGCTTCTTCGAGCCGATGCAGGTAATCCGCCAGCTGCTTGGGGTTGAGCCAGGCCGTGCCGTAAATGCGCTGGAGCATTTCGTTGCGTGAATCGCCGCGCCAGTAGGCTCCGGCAACCTTCATCAGCTTGAACGCCGCAAGCTTTCCCGTGGACGGCACATGGGGTCCGCGGCACAGGTCTTCCCAGTCGCCCTGGCCGTAGAGCCCGATGGGTTCGCCGGCGGGAATGCTGGCAATGATCTCGGCCTTGTACTTCTCGCCCTGCTTCAGGAAATGCGCCACGGCCTCATCGCGCGGCAGTTCGCGTCGCTTCACAGGCAGGTCGGCCTTGGCCAGTTCTGCCATCCGCGCCTCGATGGCGGTCAGGTCTTCGGTGGTGAAAGGTCGTGAATAGGCAAAGTCATAGAAGAAGCCGTCTTCTATTACAGGACCGATGGTGACTTGCGCCTCGGGGTACAACTGCTTGACGGCCTGCGCCAGCAGATGCGCCGTGGAGTGACGGATCACATCCAGGGCGGCCGGATCTTTTTCAGTGACTATCGAAAGCTGCGCGTCGTTGTCGATGACGAAGGATGTGTCCACCAGTTTGCCGTCGACACGCCCCGCCAGTGCGGCTTTGCGCAGGCCCGCACCAATGCTGGCAGCCACGGCGTCTACCGTGACCGGGTGATCGAACATCTTCTGACTGCCGTCAGGCAGCGTAATTACTGGCATATATATATGGTAGTCGCGAGTGGGATCGAACCACCGACCACTTCCATGTCAAGGAAGTGCTCTACCACTGAGCTACGCGACTATTGTGGGTGGACCATCGCAAGGGCCGGGAACGATACCGGAGAGCCATTCTACCCTGCAAGCCCAACCCGAAGGCTGAGCACATCAGGTGATCCCCAGCTCGCGCTGGCGAAGTTCGTGTATTTCGTCGCGGGCAGCGGCCGCCTCTTCAAACTCAAGGTTGCGCGCGTGGCGCAGCATGTCGGTTTCCAGGCGTTTGATCTCGCGGGCCAGCTGCTCCGGGGTCGCATTCAGGCCCAGCTCCACGCGTTTGGACGCGCCCTTGCCGCGACCAGTAGCCGGTTCGGCCGCCGCGTGGGCGCCTTCCATGACATCCCGTATGGCCTTGGTAACGCCGCGGGGTGTGATCCCGTGTTCGACGTTGTAGGCCAGCTGTACGTTGCGACGCCGCTCCACCTCGGCCATGGCGCGCTGCATGGAGCCGGTGATGCGGTCGGCATAAAGAATGGCCCGGCCGTTGAGATTGCGCGCTGCGCGGCCCATGGTCTGGATCAGTGATCCTTCAGAGCGCAGGAAGCCTTCCTTGTCCGCGTCGAGAATCGCCACCAGCGACACCTCGGGCATATCCAACCCCTCGCGCAGCAGGTTGATGCCGACAATGGCGTCGAACTTGCCCAGGCGCAGGTCGCGGATGATCTCCATGCGCTCGACTGTTTCCACGTCCGCGTGCAGGTAACGAACCCGCACGCCATGTTCAACAAGATATTCGGTCAGGTCCTCGGCCATGCGTTTGGTCAGCACGGTGACCAGCACCCGTTCGCTGCGGGCAACGCGGATGTTGATTTCGGACAGCAGGTCGTCCACCTGCGTGCGCACCGGTCGCACTTCCACCACCGGGTCCACCAACCCGGTGGGACGCACGATCTGCTCGGCCACCTGCCCTGACTTGCGCGCCTCATAGGGACCAGGCGTTGCCGACACAAAGATCATCTGCGGGGCGATGGCCTCCCACTCTTCGAATTTGAGCGGCCGGTTATCCATGGCCGAAGGCAAGCGGAAGCCGTATTCCACCAGCGTCTCCTTGCGCGAACGATCGCCCTTGTACATGGCGCCCAGCTGCGGAATGGTCTGGTGACTTTCGTCGACGATCAGCAGCGCCTCGGGCGGCAAGTAATCGTAAAGACACGGAGGCGGCTCGCCGGGCATGCGTCCCGACAGATAGCGTGAATAGTTTTCGATTCCCTGGCAGTAACCGATCTCGCGGATCATTTCGAGGTCGAAGGTGGTGCGCTGCTGCAGCCGCTGCGCCTCCACCAGCTTGCTGTTGGCATACAACTCGGCCAGGCGCGTGCGCAGGTCCTCGCGGATCTGATCGATGCTGTTGACCAGGCGATCGCGTGGCGTCACGTAATGAGTGCCGGGATACACTGTGTATCGCGGGATCTTTGCGCGCACCTGCCCAGTCAAGGGATCGAAGCGCGCAATGGATTCGATTACATCATCGAACAGCTCGACACGGATGGCATCGCGCTCCGATTCCGCAGGAAAGATGTCTATTACGTCACCGCGCACCCGGTAGCAGCCCTGGGTCAGATCGATGTCATTGCGCGTGTATTGCATCTCAGCCAGGCGGCGCAGCAGTGCGCGCTGTTCAAGCGAATCACCACGCTTGAGGTGCAGCACCATCTGCAGGTAGGCCTTGGGGTCGCCCAGGCCGTAGATCGAAGACACGGTCGCGACAATGATCGTGTCCTTGCGCTCCAGCAGCGCCTTGGTCGCAGACAAGCGCATCTGCTCGATGTGCTCGTTGATTGATGAGTCCTTCTCGATGAAGGTGTCCGAAGCCGGCATATAGGCTTCAGGCTGGTAATAGTCGTAATACGACACGAAGTATTCCACGGCATTGCGTGGAAAGAACTCGCGGAATTCCCCATATAACTGCGCGGCCAACGTCTTGTTGTGGGCAATCACCAGCGTCGGGCGCTGCACGGCCTCGATGACCTTGGCGATGGTGAAGGTCTTGCCCGACCCGGTGACGCCCAGCAGCGTCTGCGCGGCGAGACCGGACTGCAATCCATCGATGAGCTTGGCGATGGCCTGGGGCTGATCGCCGGCAGGTTCGAATTCGGCGGTGAGAATAAATGGTGTGGGATCGATCGCAGTTTCGGGCATGCGGCCATTATCCATGCGAACCCGCTGATTTCCTTGACTTGAAGGGCCCGACTCAGCAGAATTCGCGCCCTTCCGCCTTCCCAGTTCCTCGGTAGCTCAGCGGTAGAGCGTCGGACTGTTAATCCGTTGGTCGTTGGTTCGATTCCAACCCGGGGAGCCAATCAAGCTGTGAGAGTGAGCCCGCGGTTGGGTACTCGCGAAGCTTCGCAAAAAAGGTCAGGGAATTTGAGGGGGCATTTGGTATCCGGCCCAACCATCCATCAGATTCTGAATGGGGGATCCGCTGGGCAGGGCCATGGCGGCCCCGTTGCCGAAGCCTGTGTCCATGCGGCCGCTATGCAGCGACGTCATGCGCTCCAGGTCTTTCCACTGCGCGGAAAACAGGCAAGCGCGCTCCCTAGCTTGGCCTCCCCGCTCATCTCTAACCTGGCGACAGCTGAGGCCCGTGTCAGACCGCGCGATCGCATTTTCGAACTGCGCCCACTGCGCGGAGCTTCCGCAATAGGTCTGCAATATCCCGCTGGGGCTGCCGTCAGGGGTGGCGACTCTACGACAGCTGGATTCGAACGGGGCGCTCGCGGGTTTCTGCGCAGCCTTGGGTGGCGCTGTTGCGCAGCCGATGACAGATAGTCCAAGGAGCGCAGCCAGTGCGGAGGATTGCAGTCGGTCCATCTGCCACCTCAATGGTGATCGCCAGCCGGCATTTTGGACCCCTCGGAAAAGGATGTAAACGAACAGCTATCTGCTCTTCCGTTGGTCGTTGGTTCGATTCCACCTATGGGAGCCAGATTACCGACCCGCTTAGGGGTCGCAGTCCTACAGCTGCAGTGCGGACTCCTTCGTAGGATCAGGACTGGTAACTCAATTGCGGGTTAAGTCCATGAATAACGATGCAACTATTTCAATTCTCAACGACCTGATTGAAACATCCAAGGACGGCGAAAAGGGATTTGCCAAGGCCGCCGAAGACACCAAGAGTGCGCAGCTCAAGGCAATTTTCATGCAGGCCTCCAGTCGCTGTGCGGCCAGCGCCCGCGAGCTGCAGGAGCAGGTCCGTGCACTGGGTGGAGAGCCGGAAGATGGCGGCAGTGCGTTGGGCGCGATGCATCGAGGCTGGCTCGACGTAAAGTTGGCGGTCACCGGTCGCGATGACAAGGCGATACTGTCCGAATGCGAACGCGGAGAGGATGTTGCCAAAGCCAGTTATGCGAAGGCACTACGCGAAAACCTGCCGGCAAACGTGCGCGCAATTGTGGAACGGCAGAATACAGGCGTGCTGGCCAACCATGATCGCGTGCTGGCGCTGCGCAACGCCGCGACGTAGTCGGTCAGGGAATCGGCAATGGCCTGCCGCCTGCGGAATCAAGTAGATCCTGCCTGACGGCATTGTATTCATTGTGCTCGATGGCCATGGCACTGAGCCTGGCCTCGTCGCCAAAGCCATCGAACTTTGCCCTGGAAGTCAGCGACTTCATGCGATCAACGTATTGCCACTGCGCAGTGAAAAGGCAAACCTCCTGAGGCCTTTTGCCCTGTCGACAGCTGACGCCATTATTTGATTGCGCCATCGTCTTATCGAACTGGGCCCACTGCTGGGCGCTGCCGCAATAGGTCTTCATTAGTCCGCCTGTCGTACCATCCGGGGTGGCAACGCTGCGACAGGTGGATTCAGCAGGGGTGTTGGTGGGGTTCTGCGCGGACTTGAGAGGCGCCGTTGCGCATCCGAGTGCGGACATTCCAAGGAGCGTCGCCAATGCGACGGAGTGCATCTGGTTCATACGTCACCCCAACTGATCGACCCGGAATCAGTTTGCGCGCGGCAGATTCGCATGTCTACGGTCGGCGACCTACCCGTCCCGCTGCCCGCGGGCTAATCCGTCAGCCGCTGGTTGGATTCCATTCCGGGCAGCCAGCGGTTCTTGTGGACGCGTCTGGTTGGCGCTGTAGTGCCGTGCAGGATCTTCTCCAGCTTTTCCTTGAGCGTGCGGGATGTGAACGGCCTGACCACATAGCCGCTGACTCCGGCCTGGGTGGCCACGACGATCTGCTCGGGCCGCAATGGCGGCGTCAGTAACAGCACGGGCATCTTGGCAAGCTTGGGATCGGCGCGTACTGCTTTGAGCAGCTCAAGTCCCGGCATCCCGGGGATGTTCCAGTCGGTGATGAGCACGTCGAAATCCCCAGCCTGGAGCCGGGGCAATGCAGCGTCGCCACTCTCGGCTTCCTCAACATTGGGGTAGCCCATGTCGTGAAGGAAGCTTTTCACAATTCGACGCATGGTCGAGAAGTCGTCAACCAGCAGAAACTTTGTCTCTTGACCCATCGCCCCACTCTTAGTGGTATGCCCATACGGTTATCCCTTTAGCGGCCGTGCGACGGGAAACTTGAACAAGACATAAGGTGTGCGATCAGAAGCGGTTGCCGGTGGTTCCCACGGCCTCGGCGAAACGCACGCCATAGCGATCATTGACCATCACCACTTCGCCATGGGCCACCAGCTGGCCATTGACGTAGACGTCAAGCGGATCTCCCGCAGGACGCTCCAGCTCGATGACCGTGCCGGCAGTCAACTGCAGCAGGCGGCGGATGGACATCGTGGTGCGCCCTACTTCCAGTGACAGCTGAACGCCCACGTCCAGGATCACATCCGACGATGTGCCAGAACTGGCGGCTTCGTTCCCGGTTTCGTTGGCCATCAAAGTCTCCCAACCAGCGCATCCAGCGCGTTGTCCTGTTTGCGACCGATCATGCGATCCACCTTGACCACCTGGCGTCCGCGCTGCTGGCCGAGCTCGCCGCGTAGCAGCGGCAGTCCGTCTGCCAGTATGGTGGCCTTGCCATCGAAATTGCAGGGCACCACGTCTCCAGGTCGCAGGTCAATCAACTGGCCCAGCGTCACGCGAGCCTGGCACAGCACGGTGGTCAAATCCACTTCAGTATCTTCGAGCTGGTCGCGCAATGATTGCGCCCAGCGCTCGTCCTTCTCGGCCCGATCGCTCTGCATGCCGGCCTTGAGCACACCCTTGATGGGCTCGACCATCGAATAGGGCAAGGTGACATGCACATCGCCGCCACCGCCCTCGAGTTGGACGTGGAACTTGCTGACAACAACGATTTCGGTGGGGCTGACAATGTTTGCGAACTGCGGATTGATCTCCGAGTTCATGTATTCCATGTCTATGTTCATCACCGGCGTCCAGGCATCCTTCATGCCACTGAACACCTGGCTCAAAAGCATCTGGATGATCTGCATCTCGGTGGCAGTGAACTCCCTGCCCTCGATCTTGCTGTGCCTGCCGGTGCCGCCGAAGAAGTTGTCAATCACCGTGAATACCAGCCTGGGCTCCAGGATCACCAGCGCGGTACCTGACAACGGGGCGAATTTCACGAGGTTGAGGCTGGTGGGTCCTTCCAGGGTGGGAACGTACTCCGAGAATTTCGGCGTGGAAACCGGGAGCACCGACACTTCAGGCGTGCGGCGCAACATACTGAACAGGCTGATACGAAACTGGCGCGCAAAGCGCTCGTTGATCATCTCGAGCGTGGGCATGCGGCCGCGCACGATGCGCGCCTGTGTCGCGAAATCGTAATCGCGCGCGTCGCCGCCGTCCGCGGGCGGGTGCATGTCCACCGCGCCGCTGTTCATGCCATGCAGCAGCGCGTCGATTTCTTCCTGTTTGAGTACTTCAGACATCAGACGTATACCTCACCGGTTGCGCCACCCAACGCGATCTTGCCTTCGTCGGCAAGGCGGCGGGCCACGCCCAGGATTTCCTTTTGCGCTGACTCGACTTCGACCAGGCGCACGGGACCCTTGGACTCAAGATCTTCCTTGAGCGTCTCCGCGGCGCGCTGCGACATGTTCTTGAGGAATTTCTCGGTCAGGCCCGGATCGGCGCCCTTGAGCGCGATTACCAGCTTGGCGCTGTCCACTTCGCGCAGCAGTTCTTGTATTCCGCGATCATCGACATCCATCATGTTCTCGAATACGAACATGAGGTCTTGCAACTTCTGGCCCAGCGCCTCATCTGCCTTGCGAATCTGTTCGAGCACGCCGGCGTTGATGAAGTTGAGTATGCCGGCTGCTGATTTGGGGCCGCCCAGGTTGGCAGCGCTGGCACCAGAATTGCCGGCGAATTGTTTTTCCATCATCTCGTCGAGTTTGCCCAGTGCAGCCGGATGCACGCCTTCGAGCGTCGCAATGCGCATCACGATGTCGGCCTGCAGGAAGTCGGGAAAGAATTCGAGCACTTTTGCCGCCTGGTCGGTGTCGAGATAGGCAAGCACGATCGAGAGCACCTGCGGATGCTCGTGGCGGATGATGTCGGCAATCGCCCGCGGCTCCATCCACTTGAGGGCGTCGAGCCCCTTGCTTGCCTGACCCTGCAGCACGCGATCGATGATGCTGCTGGCCTTGTCATCCCCCAGTGCGTTGACCAGCACCCGGCGGATGTATTCGTCCGATCCGGCCTTGATGCCGGACTGTCCGTCCATCACCGAGACGAAGTTGCCCAGCATGCCGCTGACTTCCTCGCGCGATGCGCTTTTGATCTGCGCCATTTCCGCGCCCAGTCGCTGCACGACCTTGGCATCCAGGTGCTTGAGCACGGTGGCCGCTTCTGCCTCGCCCAGTGCAAGCAGCAGCACCGCTGCGTCGCGTGCGGAGAGTTGTGCCTGTTCCAAACCAGCCATGGAATACCTGACCTGATGTAATGAACTGAGCAGGGAAAGAGCAAGTTTCGTGCCGTGGGCAAACTGTGACACGTGTCACGGGAACTGCCCTGTGGCGCCGGAATCCCGACACCTGCCGCCCACTGTGCAGTTGGCAGAGCTACTGCGGCGGCGCCTGGTCCGCTTTAAGCCTGGCCAGGGCGGCGGCGGCGGCACCGGCGGCAACTGCCACAGATTCGCGCTGCGACCGCGCTGTGACGCTGGCGGGCAACGCTGCCGGTGGCGCAGCGGCCGATGCAATGGATGGCGCAGCGGGCGACTCAGCTGCGACAGTGGCAGGCGCGGTGGCGGCAGGCTGCGCCGCTGCATCATCCGGCGCCGCGCTACCGGGCGCAGTGACCGAAGCCTCTGGAACCGGGGTCGTTGCAGGAGCGTCTGTGGACAGTGCCGCTGCCTCCGCCTTTTTCGTCATCACGATAATGCTGATGCGGCGGTTAACCGGATCCAGCGGATTCTGCTTGTTGAACAGCACTGCCGAGGCCAGCCCCACCACGCGCGAAACCTTGGCGCTATCCAGTCCACCCTCGAGCAGTGCGCGGCGCGCTGCATTGGCACGGTCTGCAGACAGTTCCCAGTTGGTATACCCGCGCCCACCGGCATAAGGCTTGTCGTCGGTGTGACCACTCAGACTGATGCGATTGGGCACGGTGTTCAGGTAGACGGCCAGCTCGTGCAATATGGTTGTGGTGTAGTCCTTGAGCGAGGAACTGCCCAGGTCGAACATCGGGCGATTGAGTTTGTCCACGATCTGGATGCGCAATCCCTCGGGGGTGATGTCCAGCAGCAGCTGGTCCTTGAACGGTTGCAAGGCCTGGCTCTTGTCGATGGCCTTGCGCAGTTCTTCCATCAGCGACTCAAGCTGCTTCTTCTCCTCCATGCTGGCCTGGGGTTCGGCTTTGGCGAGGCTGTCGCCGCGATCCTTGGACGATGCCGCCGCATCCAGTCCACCGTGCAGGTTTATCACGGCCGTACTGGCGCCGCCGGGTCCGGCCTGACCGGGCGCTGCCTTGACGCTGTGCCCTTCTTCCATGCTGGGGTTCTTGAAATACTCGAACATCGCTGCGCGCTGCTCGGGCGTGGCTGCAGTGACCAGCCACATCACCATGAAGAAGGCCATCATGGCGGTCACGAAATCGGCGTAGGCGACCTTCCAGGCGCCGCCGTGATGTGGCGCGGCGTTGCTCCTGCGCTTGACGACGATGATGGGCCGGACTTTGGTCTTGTCCACCACTTGGGTTACGCGGCCTTCTTCTCGCGCAGCGCCTGGTCAAGGTCCTTGAAGTTGGGACGAACCTGGCTGGACAGCAGCTTGCGCGCAAACTCCACTGCCACCGGCGGCGGATAGCCGCGCACGCTGGCAACCAGTGCCATCTTCACCACTTCGAATGCCCTGGCTTCCTCATGGGCCTTGCCTTCCATCGCAGCTGCAATCGGCCCCACGAAACCGTAGGCCACGAGGATGCCCAGGAATGTACCCACCAGCGCCGCGCCTACCTTGTGGCCAATCTCCGAGGTGCTGGCGCCATCGATGGCCGCCATGGTGCTGACGATACCCAGCACTGCAGCCACGATGCCGAATCCCGGCAAGGCGTCGGCCACTCTCTGCACGGCGTGTGCAGGCTCTGCGGCTTCCTTGTGGTGGGCCTCGAGTTCGTACTCGAGCAGGCTTTCCAGTTCGTGTGGATCAAGGTTGCCGCCCGACATCAGGCGCAGGCAATCGGTGATGAACTCCATCATGTGATGGTCGTTTAGAATCTGCGGGTAGCGCTTGAAGATGTCGCTGGCCGACGGATCTTCAATGTGGCGCTCGATGGCCAGCACACCTTCCTTGCGCGCCATGACCAGGATGTCGTAAACCAGTTTGAGCAACTGTATGTATTCAGCACGTCCGTAACGCGGACCCTTGACCAGTCCCAGAGCACCAACGATCGCATTCTTGATGACCGTCAGCGGATTGCTGATCAGGAATGCGCCGAGCGCGCCGCCGAGGATAACGATGACTTCAAGCGGGTGCCAGAGCAGCAGCAGATGGCTGCCGCCCATCATGAAACCGCCGAGTACCGAACCCAGCACGACCAGTGTACCAATGATTGCGAACACGCCAGCCTCTAAGGCAACAAGCCTCCACAACGACCTTAACGGCCATGCCCGCCGTTACTTAAATGAACCCTTTGGACAATAATCGCCCGCGACGCATCAGGCCCACAACGCACTGCGCAAGCTGGCCACTTCGTCGGCCGATTCCTGCAACACGCGCTGGCCAGCCGCTGCATCCAGCTTCATGCTCGCGCAGGCAGCGACCCCCTGCATGTTGAGTTCCAGCACCTGCGGGGCATCGCGGCAAGACGCCAGCAGGTTGGCCACAGTGAGCACGTCGGTGAGATCCGCGTCTCCTTCATGCTCGCGATCAATATCTTCGAAATTGGAAATCGCCCCCACGATGTCATCGCTCATGTCCCAGTTTTCCAGGATGGCCTTGGCAATGGCGCTATGCCACTCGCGTTCGATATGCAGGTAGGTGGACTTGTCGGCAAACAGCACGGGGAACTTGGCTGCACGCGTCAATATGTAGAGTCGTCCCATGCAATGCATGAGACCGGCCAGCATCGCCGTGTCCGCATTAACGGTGGTGCAGCGTTTCGCGACCACATAGCACATGGCCGCCACCAGCACGCTGCGTTCCCACAGCTCGGTCATGGGGCCTCGCAGTGCCTTCAGATCCCCTGAGCTGCGCACCTGTTCCATGGCGAATGCCAGTGTGGCGCTGCGCACCATGTTGAGTCCAATACGGGTCACGGCAGTCTTGATATCGGTGATGCGCGCGCCGCCGGGATTGATGGCCGCGGAGTTGGCGATCATCAGCAGCTTGCCAGCCAATGCGGCTTCCGAACTTACAACACGTACCACCTGTGCAGAGCTGACGAATTCATCTGACAACACCTGGCGCACGCGGACGGCAACATCTGGAAATGAGGGCATGTCGATCCTGCCGGACGACAGCTCCTTGGCAATTAGCTGGACGAATGCAAATGACTCGGTATCGACTGGTCCCTTGCGGTCTGGCGCGGTCGTGCTCATATTTTGATCAGGTTCCTGTTCTCATGCGGACAGTGTCGGGTCCGTGAAGTCTGGCGAGCAGCTGTGCCTCGGGACGTGTCACACCGCTGGTTTCTGCAATTTCATCCACAGCTGCGCCGCTGCGTGCCAGCCGCAACGCCAGTTCGTAGCCGCGCGGGCCATTTCCGGCGGCCGCGGCAGAAAGCTGCGCACGTGTTTCAAATTTTTCATCCAGCAACGACACTCCGCCCGACAACACCCCTACCAGCTCCACCAGACCGCGGGATTCACGGTGCAGCTGCTCGACCTCGTTGAACAGTCGCTGCATGTCGCGCTGGCCGGCGCTTCGCCAACGCCAGAAGATGACCGCAAATGCCAGGAATGCGACGACCAGAATGGCCGCGCGCCCTACGAAGAACAGCATTTCATTGGATTCAAAAGCCATACCCATGCTCCTGTGAACTGTTTCACGATTCGGGACGCCGGAAATCCGACGCCCACGCCGCGGCGAGCGCGTTTCGTACAAACAGAAGCAGAAAGCGTGCCAACAGGCGTTGCAGGCTACGGAGCGGCGACCGCCCTGGCGACCGATGCCATCGCGCCAGGGGCGGGAGCAGGAGCGGGATTGTCGGCAGACGTGGAATCCACCGAGTCGAGTTGCTGCGCCCCGGCTCCGGGTGCATCGCTGACAATAATCAGGACCACGCGCCGATTGGCGTTGCGACCGTCCTCGGTGGTGTTGGTCTTGAGCGGACGAAACTCACTGTAGGCCACCACCGAGAGTCGCTGTGGGTCCATGCCCTGGCTGGTCAGCAGGTGCACTACGCTGGCGGCGCGTCCGGCAGACAGCTCCCAGTTCGATGGAAACGCTGCGGTCTTGATGGGGCGATTGTCGGTGTGGCCTTCAACACGAATCTGGTTGGGAAAGGGCTTGAGCGCGTCGGCCAGCAGTGCAAACACGGGGCCGGCTTCGGGCGACAGCCTGGCCACACCGCTGGGGAAGAGGATGTCAGTCTTGATCTCCACTTCGACCCAGTTGTCGTGACGGCGCACCACCACCAGGTTGGCATCGATGAGGCTGCGCATCGCATCCTCGATGCCCGCTGCCATCTGCTGCAGCGCCGCGGCCTGCGGATTGGGCGGGGCCACCACGGGCTTGGGCTGCGGCAGCGGCTTTGGCGGGCCTTGCAGAAGCACCTGGTTGAGCGGACTCAAGGTGCCGCCGGCACTCTGCTTTTGTCCTATCCATACCGGGTCAGTCAAGGGTGTGCCGCGAAATGCGGCCACCATGGAGTCAGACAGCACCCGGTACTTGCCCTCATTGACCGAGGAGATCGCATACATGACCACGAAGAAGGCCAGCAGCAATGTCATCAGGTCACCATAGGGAATGGCCCACGATTCATGGTTGGCATGTTCTTCGAAACGATGACGTCGGCGGCGTGCCATTGGTCGCAGCTCAGTGCAGGTAGCCGTGCAGCTTGGATTCTATGATGCGCGGATTCTCGCCCTGGGCAATGGAGATCATTCCCTCGATGACCATTTCGCGCATATGGCTCTGCGCCTGCACGGTGGTCTTGAGTTTGTTTGCGATGGGCAGGAAAAACAGGTTGGCCAGTCCGATGCCGTACACGGTTGCAGTGAATGCAGCCGCGATGCCCCTGCCCAGCTTGGAAGGGTCGGCCAGGTTTTGCATGACTGCCATCAGGCCCAGCACCGCGCCGATGATGCCCAGCGTGGGAGCATAAACGCCCATGCCTTCGAAAACCTTCGCCGCGCGGATATCGGCTGACTCGTGGGTGCCCAGTTCGACCTCGAGTATCTTCCTGATGGAGTCCGGTTCGCTGCCATCGATTACCAGTTGCAGACCCTTGCGCACGAATTCGTCGCGTTCCTGTTGCAACATGGGCTCCAGGCCCAGCAGTCCCTGCTTGCGCGACACGCGACTCCATTCGACCATTTTCTTGATGAGTTCGGCAGTGTTGAGTGGCGGCGGCTTGAATACCCAGGGCAGGATGCGAAAGGCATGCTTCATGACGCGGCCGGGGGTCTGCACGGCAATCGCCGCGAACGTACCCACGATGACAATAGTGAACGCTGCCGATGACAGCAGTGACGCCAGGCCCGCGCCCTTGAGCACCGCGCCAAGCAGCACCGCCACAAAGGCCAGCACAATGCCAACTAAGCTGAGTATGTCCACTCGACCGCGCCGCCTCTTTGCCTCACGAGCCCCTCTTCACCGATTCGCTGCCGGTTCCATGCCAGCTCACCAGCCTGGCCTTGAGCCTGACCAGTGCCTGTCCATGCAACTGGCAGACGCGTGATTCGCTGATATCCAGCACTGCACCAATTTCCTTCAGATTCAATTCGTCGTCGTAATACATCGACATCACCAGCTGTTCACGCTCTGGCAACCCGGCAATGGCCGCGGACAAAGCCTCGCGGAACTCGCCGCTTTGCGCCTCGCGCAGCGGGTCGGCGGTACGGTCCGCCACATCCGATGCCGCTGACACTTCATCCAGACTCGCGATCTGGCAGCTCGAGGCGTCATGCATGACGCGGTGGTATTCATCGATCGACAAGCCCATGCGCACGGCGACTTCCGCATCGCGCGCCTCCCGGCCAAATTCGACCTCTATCTGGCGCATCGCAGCCGCCGCTTCGCGCGCCCGGCGGTGCACTGAGCGCGGCGCCCAGTCGAGCTTGCGCAACGCATCGATCATCGCGCCCCGGATCCGGATCCCGGCGTAGGTCTCGAAACTCGCGCCGCGGTCCGCAGCGTAGTGCGATGCCGCCTCCAGCAGACCCAGCATGCCGGCCTGCATCAGGTCGTCGACATCCACTGACGGGGGCAAGCGCCCAGCCAGGTGATACGCAATGCGCTTCACCAACTCCGCATGCCGTCGTACCAGCACGTCGGCGCCATCGCCCAAGCCCGCACTTGTGTAAGCGGCTGCGGCCCTCATCGCAAAGCCCTGGGTTGCGGGATGGAACTTCCCACCAATCGTTCAACAAAGAACTCCAGGTTGCCGCGCGCGCTCGCCACCATCGGCCAGTTATCGGCCGTACGAGCCAGTTTCTTGAATGCGCGTGCCGCATTGCTGGAGGGGTACGCATCAATCACCGTGCGCTGCCTGCGAATGGCCCGGCGAACGTAGGGGTCCTCGGGCACTTCTCCGACATATTCAAGTACGACGTCCAGAAAGCGGCTGGTTACGCGCTCCAGGGTCCGAAACAGCGTGGCACCCTCGCCTGGCTTATTCGTCATGTTCGCCAGGATCTTGAAATGGTCCATACCGTGGTCACGACGCAATACCTTGACAAGCGCGTATGCATCGGTGAGCGATGCAGGTTCGTCGCGCAACACAATCAGCACGTTCTGCGAGGCCTGGCAGAACTGGCGCACGCCATCTGCAATTCCTGGTGCCGTATCCACGATCAGCACATCCAGGCCCGTGGTCAGGTTGCTGAAGGCCCGCACCAGTCCCAGATGTTCGTTGGCAGTCAGGCCAGCCAGCCGTGCAACTCCGGAGGCGGCGGGAATAATCTTGAAGCCTTGCGGCACTTCGACCAGCACTTCTTCGAGCGTGCACTGTCCATCGAGCACATGTTCCAGCGTGCGGGTGGGGCTGACGCCCAACAGCACGTCTACGCTGGCCAGGCCCATGTCACCGTCAAATAACAGCACGCGTTTGCCGGCTGCCGCCAGTGCCGCGGCCAGGTTCACGGCAACGCAGCTTTTGCCGACGCCGCCTTTGCCACCGCTGACGGCAATGACCTTGACGGGATTCGGGCGCACGACTGCGCGAATCCCGGCAGTCTGTGTGGCGTGGAATTTATGCGATGCCATGGGCGCTTCCTCCAAAACGGCGCGTCAGCAGGTCTTCACCGACTTCGGCTCCTGCTGCACGCGCCAGGTGTACGGCGCGTCCCACCAGCTTGTCTGCGCGCGCGGGGCTCAGGTCCTCGGGAATCCGCTGACCCTCGCTGACATAATTCACCGGCAGTCCACTGGCGATCAGCATCGAAAGGGTTCCTCCCAGACTGGCCGCTTCATCAAGTTTGGTAATCAGGCAACTGCCTGGTCGATATGCAGTGAACAGGGCCACAGCTTCCTGCAGCACCCCGGCCTGTGCGCCGGCTGACAAGGTGAGGCAGATCTCGATGCTGGCTGTTTCGGCAACCGCGGTGAATTGCCGGGCTCGCTCGGCCAGTTCCGGATCACGCGGGCTGCTACCGGCGGTATCGATAAGCACCAGCCTGCGATCCGGCAAACGGGCCAGCAGATCCGGCAGGCTTGCCGGATCGTCAAGCGCGAATGCCTCAACACCCAGCAGGCGACCCAGCACCTTGAGTTGTTCCTGCGCACCGAAGCGTTGACTATCCAGGGAGACCAGCGCGATGCCGTGCGCGCCGTGGCGCATGACCCAGCGTGCCGCAATCTTGGCTATGGCGGTGGTCTTGCCCACTCCCGTGGGACCAACGAAGGCCACCCTGCCGCCCGAGTCCAGCAGTGAATCTCCCGTTACCTTGATGCGGCGTGACATTGCCTCCAGGCAGTGGCGATGTGCCTCTTCGTATCCCAGATTGGCAGGCAGCGTGGTGACCAGTTCGGTGGCCAGCTGCGCTGCCAGTCCCAGTTCGGTGAGATCCTTGAGAAGCTCGGCCTGCGCCGGGGACCGGCGCGTCAGGTCGTTCCATGCAAGCTGCGCCATTTGCGTTTCCAGCAGGTGGCGCATGCTGCGCAGTTCGGCGCCCAGCTGCGGAGCGTCATCCGCCGCAGGCTTCTGTATTTCCAATTGGGCTGCCGCTGGCAGCGGCGGCACTGACTGCGCTGGCTGCACTGCAATCGCTGCGGCTGCCGACAAGAGTGCAGCGAAATCCGCTGCGGGCGTAGCGGCCGGGGTCGCGGCCGCAATCGCAGTCAACTGCTCGAACACCATGCTGTCCGAATCAACGGCTGCGGAAACCTCCACGCCGCCGGGCACCGCGCGAGTGGACAGGATGACTGCATTGAGTCCCTGTTCTTCGCGAACCTGTCGCAGAGCCTGGCGCATGTCTTTGGCGAAATATGTTCTGATTTTCATTGACTCTTACCTTGGCAAAAAAGGGTCATCGGCCTACCGCAGTGACGAGGCGGACCTTGCGGTTGTCGGGAATCTCATTCCACGCCAGCACCTGTAAACCTGGAACGCTGGCGCGCACGAAGCGCGCCAGGTTCTGGCGCAGCGACGGCGGCACCAGCAACACCGCCGGCTCGCCCAGCATTTCCTGGCGTCGACTTGAATCAGCCAGTCGCTGCTGCAAACGTTCGGCGAGTCCCGGTTCAAGCCCTGGGCTGCCTGCAGCGCTGCCCGACAGCGAGCTCTGCAGCAATTGCTCCAGATCGGCATCCAGCGTGATTACCGGCAGTTCATCCCTGAGCCCTGCAATGTCCTGGACGATCTGCCGCCCCAGTGCGACGCGCACCTGGGCCTGCAGTGCGGCCGGATCCTGTGTGCGAGCGGCGTTCTCGGCGATGGTCTCGACAATGGTGCGCATGTTGCGCACCGGCACGCGTTCGGCCAGCAGGCCCTGCAGCACGCGTACCACCACGCTCATGGGAATCAGCTTTGGCACCAGGTCCTCCACCAGTTTCGGTGCGGTCTTGGCAAGTGCATTGAGGAGTTGCTGGGTTTCTTCGTGGCCCAGCAATTCATGGGCATGGGTCTGGATGACATGACCCAGGTGCGTGGCCATCACGGTGCTGGGATCCACGACGGTATAACCCAGGGTCTGCGCATGATCGCGGGTGGCCGGTTCGATCCACACCGCTTCCATGCCAAACGCCGGATCGTGGGTGTCGATGCCGGTGAGCTTGCCGAACACGCCGCCGGGGTTGATGGCCAGTTCGCGATCCGGATAGATGAGGCCCTCGCCTACGGGCACGCCGGCAAGATTGATTCGATAGGTGCTGGGTCCGAATTCCAGGTTGTCGCGAATGTGCACGGCCGGTACCAGGAAACCCAGTTCCTGTGTCAGCTTGCGACGCAGACCGCGTATGCGACCCAGCAGATCGCCGCCCTGCGCCGGATCCACCAGCGGCACCAGGCGGTAGCCAAGTTCAAGCCCCACCAGATCCACGGCACGCACGTCATCCCAGCTCAGTTCCCGCGACTCGTTGGAAATCACCGGCGCGGCGACTTCCGGCGCTGCAGATTCGCGCGCCGCCTTCTCGGCGGCATTGCGCTTGAGCAACCACGCAGATCCTGCGCAGAGCGCGGCCACACTCAGGAAAGCAAAGTTGGGCATGCCGGGAATAAGACCCATCAGCGCAATGACCGCTGCGGTCACAAACAGCACCTTGGGCTTGCCGAACAGCTGTTTGGCGATTTCCCCGCCCATGTTCTGCGAACGCGACATGCGCGTGACGATGATGGCGACTGCCGTGGACAGCAGCAGCGCGGGAATCTGTGCCACCAGGCCGTCGCCGATGGTCAACAACGTATAGGTGCGTGCGGCGTCGCCAAACGGCAGGTCATGCACCATCACGCCGATGGCAAGCCCGCCGAACACGTTGAGCACCAGGATCATGATGCCCGCCGTAGCGTCACCGCGAACGAACTTGCTGGCGCCGTCCATGGAACCGTAGAAGTCCGCTTCGGCGCGCACCTCGTGACGTCGCGTGCGTGCCTCGTCCTGGGTGATGAGGCCGGCATTGAGGTCGGCGTCGATGGCCATCTGCTTGCCAGGCATGGCGTCGAGGGTAAATCGCGCGGTAACTTCGGAGATGCGTCCGGCGCCCTTGGTGACCACCACGAAGTTGATGATGGTCAGGATCACGAATACCACGACACCTACCGCGTAGTTGCCGCCGACCACAAACTCGCCGAAGGATTCAATGACCTTGCCAGCGGCCGCCGTGCCGGTATGTCCGTGCAGTAGCACGACTCGCGTGGACGCGACATTGAGCGCCAGGCGCAGCAATGTCGCCAGCAGCAGCACGCTGGGGAATACCCCGAAATCCAATGGCCTGGCGACGTAGAACACCGCCATCACCACCACCAGTGACAATGCGATATTGAAAGTGAACAGCACGTCAAGTGCCAGGGGCGGCAGCGGCAGTATCACCATCGCCAGCACTGCCAGTACGCCCAGAGGCACACCAACGCCGCTCTTGAGGGCGTCCATCAGCATGGATTTACGGGCTGCTTCCATGTCTATTCCGAAACTTCAATGGTGGGTGCTGGCGGCGGTGACGTGTGGTCACGTCGCGCGGTGCGCAGCTGGAAGATGTAGGTCAGGATCTGTGCCACGGCGACATAGAGGTTCGCCGGGATCTCCGCGCCAATCTCGGCGCTGCGGTACAGTGCGCGTGCCAACGGCGGCGCCTCAAAAATGGGTACCGAGTGCTCGGTGGCCACTTCCCTGATGCGCGCGGCGATCAGCTCCACACCCTTGGCCACCACGACGGGGGCGCGCATCTTCTTGTCGTCGTAACGCAACGCCACCGCGAAGTGCGTCGGATTGACGATAATCACGTCGGCCTTGGGCACGTCGAGCATCATGCGGCGCTGGGCGCGCTCGCGCTGCAGGCTGCGGATGCGACCCTTCATTTCCGGGGAGCCGTCGGCTTCCTTCATTTCACCGCGCAGTTCATCACGACTCATGCGCAGGTCTTGGGCGTGCTGCCAGAGCTGGAACGGTACGTCCACGGCAGCAATCAAAATCAATGCGGCGGTCAGCGCGATTAGCGATTGCCCGCTGATGGACATGGCGTGGCCGATCGCCGTGCCCACCGGCTCACTGCCCAGGCCCAGCAACCCGCTCATATTGTGGCGCAGTACGATTGCAGCAGTGCAGCCTACGACGGCGAACTTTGCCAGCGCCTTGCCCAACTCTACCCAGCTGCGCAGCGCAAACATGCGGCCAAATCCAGTTACGGGATTCAGTCTCGAGAAATTCGGCACCAGGGCTTCGCCGCTGAATGCCCATCCGCCCAGCAGTAGCGGTGCAGACAGCGCGGCCAGCATAGTGAGACCCAATATGGGAATGACGGCCTGCAGTGCCTGCGCGCCGGCGCTCCCCAGGGCAATCACCATCTGGTTTTCATCCAGCGCCTGTGCGCGAGTCAGGGACAGACCCGCTTTCATGACGCCTGCCAGCCGCTCGCCCAGTGCGCCACCCATGGTTTGCAGCCCGATTCCGGCGGTCAACATCACGGCTGCCGCTGACAAATCTCGCGAACGCGGGATCTGGCCCTTCTTGCGAGCATCGTCGATACGCTTTTGGGTAGCCGGCTCTGTACGATCAAGTTGGTCTTCGGCCACGGCTACCCCCTGGCCCGCAGCAGATTGTCTATGAGTGCAAAGCTCTCGCGCATCATGCTGATGAAACTGGCCTGCACGGCCGGCAAACACAGCAGGATGATGAACAGGCCGCACACCAGGGTGACGGGGAAGCCGATTGCAAAAAGATTGAGAGTCGGCGCTGCGCGACTGACGACACCGAAGGCCAGGTTGACCACCAGCAGCGCGGTGAGTCCGGGCAGCGAGACAATGAGTGCTCCACGCAGTATCTGTCCGCCCCAGAGGCTGACCTGCCACAGGCCGTCGGCACCCAGGCCATCAACACCCACCGGCAAAGTGCGAAAACCATTGACCAGTGTTTCGAGCGCCGTGAGATGGCCGTTGAGGGCGAGGAAGGTCAGCGTGACCATCAATGTATAAAGCTGCCCCACCACCGGAGTACTGACACCGCGCAGCGGATCCACGTTGAAGGCGAAAGACAATCCCATGCTGTTGGCCAGCAGTTGACCGCCCATGGCCAGTGAATCGAAGACGATCTGCAGGATGAAGCCGATGGCAACACCGATGACCATCTGCTGCGCCGTGATGATCAGTCCGGCCGCGGACAGCACCGCAACGGCTGGCTGTGCCGGTAAAATCGGGGCGACCAGTACCGTGATCGCCGCCGCCAACACAATGCGCGCGCGCGCCGGTACGAATGCGGCGCCAAAGATGGGTGCCACCATCAGGCAGCCACCGATTCGCAGGAACGGCCACAGGTAGAGGGCAACCCATGCCTCAAGCTGTCCTGTGGTGATGTTGATCATGTGCGCCTAGCCGATGAGCCCGGGGATGCTTTCGAAAAGCTCCCGCGTATAGCCCACGATCAGCTTGAGCATCCAGGGACCGGCGAAGGCCAGAGTCGCCGCCATGGCAATCAACTTGGGAATGAACGACAGCGTCATTTCGTTGATCTGCGTTGCGGCCTGGAAAACACCGACGAGCAGACCCACTGCCAGCGCCACCAGCAGCATGGGCGCCGCCAACAACAGAGTGACTTCAAGTGCGCGCGTGCCGATGGTCAAAACGGTTTCAGGTGTCATGGTGCCTCAGCGGTAGAAACTTGAAGCCAGGGTGCCCATGACCAACGCCCAGCCATCCACCAGCACGAACAACATGATCTTGAACGGCAGGGAAATCAGCATGGGAGAAAGCATCATCATGCCCATGGACATCAGGACGCTGGCAACCACGAGGTCGATGATCACGAAGGGGATGAAGATCAGGAAGCCGATCTGGAATGCAGTCTTGAGCTCGCTGGTGGCAAAAGCCGGGACCAGGATGGAAAGGGGCACGTCCTGCGGCTTGTCGAAACCCTTGCCGCCGGAAATGCGCACGAAGCTGGCGATGTCACCCTCGCGCGTCTGGCTGAGCATGAAATCCTTGAGCGGCCCCACGCCACGCTTGAGCGCTTCGGTAGTCTCGATGGTGCCGGCCATGTAAGGCTGCACCGCATCGACATTGATCCGGTCGATCACCGGTGCCATCACGAAGAAGGTCAGGAACAGCGACAAGCCGATGAGCACCTGGTTGGGAGGTGCCTGGCCGGCGCCCAGTGCCTGGCGAAGAATCGCAAGCACAATCACGATGCGCGTGAACGCCGTCATCATCAGCAGGATGGACGGCAGCAGCGTGATTGCCGTCATCAGCAGCAGGATCTGCAGCGTCAGGGAATAGCTCTGCCCGCCTGCTGAGGAGGCGATGGTCAGGGCGGGAATGCCAGGTGCGGCCGCGCTGGCCAGGGTGGGCAACAGTAGCAGCGCCAGTAGAGGGAGGTATTTCACAGGCCCATGCTCTTCTTGAGAAGGCTGGCAAAGGTCGGACGCGCGACAGCGCCTCCGGTGGAAATCGCAATCTCTGGCACTTGCGTGTCGGCGGGCAGCACGTGAAGCATGGAGATGCGCCCGGGGGCGACTCCGAGTAACAATCGCGACTCACCCACCTTGACGATCATGGCCCGTTCGCGCGTGCCTAGTGCGACTTGGGCAACCACTTCAATGTCCGCCGAGCCACCCCGATTGAAGCCCCGCAACTTGCGCAGGACGAAAGCGACCGCAAACACCGCCAGCAAGACCAGCAGCAGCGCCAAAGTCACTTTGCCGATGCCGCCGACGCTGCCTGCAGGCAGCGATGCAGCCACTTGCGGCGCGGCAAAAGCGTGCGTTGGCGCGGCCTGGGCCAACAATTGAAGCGGCAGCAGCGTTGCACAGATCGAGTAGATCCGCAGGAGTCGGGACATCGGGGCTACTTCAGCTTGCGAATGCGTTCGGCTGGGCTGATCACATCCGTGAGACGGATGCCGAATTTCTCGTTGACCACCACCACCTCGCCGTGGGCGACCAGCGTGCCATTGACGAAGACCTCAAGGTGTTCGCCGGCAGCGCGTTCCAGTTCCACGACCGAACCCTGGTTCAATCGCAGCAGGCTGCGAATCGGCAGGCGGGTACGACCGACCTCCAGCGACAGCGTAACGGGCACATCCAGGATGACATCAATATTGACCTCACCACCGGGAGCGGCGGCGCCCGCCTCAAGAGTGGCTTCCGCGATCATTGCCTGGTCCGGACTTGAATTACTCATTGCTTGAACCTCTGCGCTTACTGCATTACGAAGCTGGTGAAATACACCGCTTCGAGTTCTTCGGGCTTGCCGCCTTCTGCGACGACGATCTTGCGGATGGCCTCAAGCGCCGCGGCGCGCAGCTTTTCCTTGCCTTCCAGCGTCGACACCTCATCGACCTTTTGAGTGCCGAATAGCAGCAACAGATCGTTGCGGATCACCGGGTCATGCTGCTTGAGAAACTCAACCATCTCCGGTGCGCGCGTCATCAGCTGCACGGTGACCTGCAGGAACCGCGTCCCTGCAGTGGCGTCAAAATTTGAAACGAAGGGAGGTTCCAGTGCGATGTAGATCGCCGGTGCCTTGACCGCAGCGTGGGTGGCCTCGGCCTTGGTGTCGGCCGGCTTCCTCAGAAAGAAGTACGCGCCGGCTGCGCCGCCCAGCAGCACCACTGCAGCCACGATAATGATCAGCAGGCGACCTTTGGGCTTTGGCTTGGTCTCAGCGGCATCAGCCGGAGCGGGGGCTTTGGACATGAACTTGCGAGACCTCAATGCGTGAAAAAAGGTGGGCCACGTGACTTGCAAACAGGACTGAGCAAGGCACGTGCCAGCCGCTGCCGGCTGCCCACAAGGCATTGAAAGGACTCGTCTTTTCGACGTTTGTGGAGTGTGACGCAGCACACGTTTGTGCGCAGCGCCAGAATCCCGTCGCGCGAGGGTCAGGCGTAGGTGTCGAGGATTCCTGCGTGGGCCATCCGCACAGCCTGCCGTTCTGGCCTGCTCAGTACCGCATCCTCACTCGGGTGGGTGAAGCGCCGCACCTCGGCAGCCTGTGCTTCCTGTCGCGGCGTATCGCGCGAGACACCGGCGTCGCCCAGCACCAGGCCCGATGCGTCAAACATCTCGCGCAGGCGCGGCAACGCGTCATTGAGAGCTGCCCGCGTATCAGCGTGCTGACTGCCAAACCAGACGCTGGTCACGTCGTTCTTCATGTCGATCTGTACATGCAAGGGGCCCAGGTGCTCGGGCGAGAGTGTCAGCGATCCACTCATTTGCCCCTGACTGGCCATCATCGTGAGTTTCGAGCCCAGTTCCTCTGCCCATCGCGCTGTTCCCACGTTGTGTTGCAGGGAGGGTTGCTGGGGCAAGGCGTTTGCGTTGATTTGTGTGAATGCATTGCCCAGTTGCGAAACCTGCTGCATCGGGCTGAAGTTCGCAGCAGGAGAAGCGATTGCGGAAAGTCCCGGGCGCTCGATCAATTCTCCAACCGGTGCCTGTGCTGACCCATCGGCCGTGTCGCCGGCCGCGTCGCTTGCGGCATTACTGGCGGCATCTTTGGTCGCAGTGACCAGCCACGCTGAGGTCAGTGCGTCGCTATCCGTTGCCATGTCCTGTTGCGCGGCATCCGGCCGCGCCGCTGCCGCGGCTGCTTGCACGGAAGTTACGGCCAATGGCTGCTTGAGCGGGGTTACGGGCACGGGTGCCGCAATCACCGGCATCAGCGCGGCAATAATCGCCTGGGTGGCTGCCTCTGCGGCTGGAATGGTTTCGTCCTCCGGGGCCGCATCGTGCGCTCCCCCGCTGCTGGGCGGCAATTCAGTCACTGCCTCCGGCAATTCGGCCATGCCCGATAACATCATGGAGAAGAGACTGAAGCCAGAAGTTGCTTCTGCCTCTGGGCCTGGTACGGCGCCGACACCGCTAGCCGCGATGGCGGGATCAGGGCTCGGCGCAGGCGCGGCCGCATAGCCCAGGCTGGAAGTGATGGTCATGTTCTGTCCTCTGGAATTCAACGCTGCACTCTTGCGCCGCGCGACATGCGCTGCGCGCGATCATCGGTTTCGAGCTGGTCGCGTCGTTCGTCCTGGCGCCGCTCCTCACCTGTCCAGCGATCGACTACTACTGCAAGCGCCTTCGAGCGCTGCGCGGCGTTCTGCCAGCGATGCGTCTCGGCGCCAAGATCCTCGCGGGCTCGAGCCACTATGCGCTCCTGTTGCCTCTGCGCCTCGGCCAGACGCGAGAGGAATACCTGGAAGTCGCGCAACGAGGTGCTCATGAGGCCCTTGGTCGCCACCTTGCTAAAGGAGGCTGCATAGTCCACGTGATAGCGTGCCAGCTCCTGAAGTTTGGCTTCAGCCTCGGTAACCCGGCGCTGCGCATTGGCCATGGCCTGCATGCGCTCACGTTCCACGTCGTCCAGGACCTTTCGCACTGGAGCCATGCTTTTGCTGCGTGTCACTCAACTGCTCCAAACAATTCGGTCAGCTCGGCAGTGCTACGGGCAAGGCCCACACGTTCGTGCATTCCCTGCTGCAGAAAGCGCTGCAATGAAGGCCATTGCGCGATGGCGGCATCGATGCGCGGATCGCTACCCCTTTGATAGGCACCAATGGCGACAAGATCGCGATTGTGCTGGTAAATGGACAGCATCTGTTTGAGACGGCGCGCGGCATCGACCTGCGACAAAGGCACGATGTCATGCATGACGCGGCTGATCGATGCCTCGATGTCGATGGCGGGATAGTGACCGGACTCGGCAATGCGGCGCGACAATGATATATGGCCATCCAGGATGGCGCGCGCACTGTCGGCAATGGGATCGTTCTGGTCATCGCCCTCTGCAAGAACAGTATAAAAAGCAGTGATAGAACCCGATCCTTCAGGTCCGTTGCCGGCGCGTTCCACCAGCTGCGGCAAGCGGGCGAATACCGATGGGGGGTACCCCTTGGTCGCGGGGGCCTCGCCGATGGCAAGGCCGATCTCGCGCTGCGCCTGCGCAAAACGCGTCAGGGAATCCATGATCAGCAGCACGTTCTTGCCACGATCGCGGAAATATTCAGCTATGGCCGTGG
Source organism: Pseudomonadota bacterium (assembly GCA_039932715.1). Taxonomy (GTDB): domain Bacteria; phylum Pseudomonadota; class Gammaproteobacteria; order Steroidobacterales; family Steroidobacteraceae; genus ZC4RG30. The sequence continues at coordinate 26,016 of JBDTPN010000018.1, forward strand.
CCAGCCAGGCGCCATGCATGCGCATCAGCGGAGTGTGATCGGCGGGTGACGCCACGACCACTGCGCGCCGCCTGCCCTCCTCACCCAGGATCTTGTCGACGAATTCCTTTACTTCACGGCCGCGCTCGCCGATCAGGCCCACAACGATCACGTCAGCCTCGGTATACCGGGCCATCATGCCCAGCAACACACTCTTGCCAACCCCGCTGCCCGCAAACAGGCCGATGCGTTGACCGCGACCCACGGTCAGCAATGAATTAATTGCGCGTATTCCCACATCCAACGGGATGGTAATGGGAGCGCGCGACAGCGGATTGATGGGCACGCCGGTGAGGCGCGTGCGATCCTCGCAATTGAGTGGACCGCGACCATCCAGCGGTTCGCCGGCGCCGTCGATAACGCGGCCCAACAGCTCCGGTCCCACCCGCACGGTGCCTTCTCCCGGGCGGGGAATCACGCGTGCACTGGGCCGCAGTCCGTGTATGTCGCCAGTGGGCATGAGGAACAACCGGTCACCGGAGAAGCCAACCACCTCGGCCTCCACTTTTGCGCCGTCACCGCCCATCACCTCGCAACGATCTCCCACTGCTGCCTGGCAGCCCACTGCTTCCAGTGTCAGGCCCACCATGCGCGTCAGCTGACCTTCCACCGGCGGCGGCGCCAGGCTGCTGATGTCGCGGATGGACCTGGCCAGCTGTTCACTGAGAGTGGGTGCGGGCGTGCGCAGGGCCTGCGTCATGGTGGGGATTCCTGCTGCTCATCGCGGGTGAACCTGCGTTCTTCGCCGAGGATGGCAGTGATTGCTGCCGCGAGCCGCGACTCGATGCGTGCATCAATATGCGCAGCCTCGGCCGTCACGCGGCAATCTCCGCGCGACATCATGGGGTCTTCCTGGATGCTCCACGCGCTCTCTCCCTGCGGTGTCTCGAGGCGTTCCCTCAGCAACGCCGCATCCTCCGGATGCATCAGAACCCGTACATTGCGTGCGGCTGCCGGCAGTAATGCCACGGTCTCACGAACCACAGCGATGACCTGCGATGGATCTGTTTTCAATTCGCGCCGTATGAGTTGCCGGGCGATGGCAATGGCCAGTTCCGCAATCTGCTCGTGCAGCTGCACCTGGGATTGCGCCAGCGGACGCGCAATAGCAGTCAACGTGGCGTCGAGGCCGCGCGCGGTGGCGTCCAGCTGGCTCAAGCGCGTGGCAATCTCCTGCTGCGCGGCGGCCAAACCAGTGGCCCTGCCCTCGGCCTCGGCTTCCTCCCATGCGGAGCGCTCCACGGCCTGCAGTTCGCCCACGGTGCGCCATTGTCGATTTGCAGCTGAACTCAGACCCTCGAAGACGGGCGCATTCCAGCGCTCGGCGAGGTCAGCGTTCTGCGCCGTGATCACGCTCATTCGCTACCCTGCACCCAACCCTTGACGACCTGTGCGGCCCGGGCCGGATCCTTGGAAACCAGGCTGCGTGCCTGGGCGATCTGTTGTTCGTATGCCAGCGCTGTCGCGGGAGCCGGTGCCTGCGCCTGGATGAGCGCCGGACCGCCGGCATTGCCGGCAGGGCCCTGCGACTCCGCAAGCGCCTTCACGCCCTGCATCAGGTTCTTGATCAGCGGCCTGACGATGAACAGCAGCAGCAACACCACAATCACAAGGCCGGCCACCAGCTTGGCGATATCGCGCATCAGCGGTTTCTCCCAGATGGGAATCTTGTCCATCTCCGGTCCAGCCAGAGTGGCCTCTGCGTTGAAGCCCTGGTTGATCACCGAAACACTGTCGCCGCGCTTTTCATCAAATCCGACTGCGTCTTTTACCAGTGTGGTAACCCTGGCTATCTGGGCTTCCGTCAGTGGCGTGTCCTTGCCCTTGCCATCGGCCTCGCTGCTATGCAGGTTGTCCACCAGCACCGCAACCGAAAGGCGCTGCAAGCGACCTGCGGGTTGGCGTGTATAGGCAATGGTGCGATCAATCTCGTAGCTGCGCGTCGCCTGACGCGAACTGCTGTCTGGGCCGCTGGAAGCGACTTCAGTGGCTTGCGCTGCGGGAGTTGCAGCAGCTTTTCCACCCGCGGCGGGAGTGGCTGCGGCAGCCAGGGGAGCCACCGTGCCGCCCTGCGGCGGCTGATTGGTCAATGCACCGGGCACGCCCTGGTCAGCAGCACCGCCGCGGCTTTGTTCTTCGGAAGTCTGCTCACTGCGGACTACCTGACTTTGTGGTGCGTATTGCTCACGGGCTTCTTCGGTGGCGGACATCTCGATCTGTGCCACGACCTGCGCTCGCACTCGCCCCCTGCCCAGCATCGGGGTCAGCAGGGACTCAATGCGCTGCGAATAGTCCTCTTCCATGCGACGAGCGATGTCCATTTGGTGTTCGCGCTGCGCAAACTCGCCATCCCCTTCTGGTGCGGACAGCAGGCGGCCCTGATTATCCACCACCGTGATCTGGTCCGCATCGAGTTCCGGAATGCTGGACGCCACCAGATTGATGATCGCAGTCACCTGTTCATTTTCCAGACGGCGCCCGGACTTGAGTGCGAGGAAAACCGAGGCGCTGCCCTTGCGACGATCACGCACGAAGGCAGACTGCTGCGGCACGGCCAGATGCACGCGTGCGGATTCCACCTGTTTCAAGCTTGAGATGGTGCGCGCCAGTTCTGTTTCCAGCGCGTGCTGGTAGCGCGCGGCCTCCATGAACTGACTGACACCGAATCCCGGATCCTTTTCCATCAGGGAGAAACCGCCACTCTCCGGAAGTCCCTTGGCAGCCAGTTTCATGCGGGCATCACTGACGCGATCAGCAGGAACGGTGATGGCGCCATTTCCGGAATCAACCCGGTACGGTATGCCCGCCTGCTCCAGGGATTGCACAACCTGCGACGCATCCGCCGTACCGAGGTTGCCAAACAGCAAGCTGTATGTGGGTCCCTGCGACCACAGCACGATGCCTACACCGGCAGCAATCGCGGCGGCAACGCCTATCAGCAACAGCAACGGCTTGACGCCTGCGGCCAGACGGTTTGGGGGTGCGTTGGCGACTTCGGTGCTCATGTTCGACTCTTGGTGTTATTCATCTTCAGATGGGCATGTTCATGATTTCCTGGTACGCACTGACCAGGCGGTTTCTGACTTCTGCTGTTGCGCGAAACGACACGCTGGCTTTCTGCGTTTCCAGCATCACCTGCGATAGCTCGATGCCAGGCGTGCCTTTCTCGAACGCAGTGGCGATATTGGTGGCCTTGGCCTGCGCCTCGTTGACCCGTTCCAATCCCCGGCGCATCACATTGGCGAAGCTGGGCTGCGAAGCTCCTGCGGCCGATCCCGCACCGCCCAGCTCCTGCGCCGGGCGCAGTTGCGGCGCACCGATTTTGGTCTGCTGCTGTAGCGACCGGATCTGCGCGAGAACGCTGTCTATCTGCATGTTGCTCATTGGTTTGCTCCCAGGAATTCAGGCGGCAGGTACTTGAACGCCGGTGGCCCGCAATCTGGCGAGCTTGTAGCGCAGGGTTCGGGCACTGATACCCAACCGGTCGGCAACATCGCGACGTGAGTCGCCAGCGCCCAGGGCATTGAGTATCAAATCGCGTTCGGTATTGCGCAGTGAGCCACGCAGTTCGCCCTTGCCCGCTACCGGTGTCGGTGCTGCCTGTGGCTGTGCTGCCGGTGTCTGTGCATGTGTCTTTGGCTGTGTCTGTGACGCGGGGCTGCACGGCACCGGTTCAAAATGCAGGTGTTCAGGACCGATCACAGGTCCGGTGCTGAGCACCAGCGCACGCTGCAGCAGGTTGTCCAGTTCGCGTATATTCCCCGGCCAGGCATAGGTCAACAGCAGGTGTGCCGCATCTGCACTGAGTGCCGGGATTGCAGTGCCGCGCTTGCAACGGCTGGCCAGCAGCAGCATAGCCAGGGGCAGGATGTCATCGCGCCGCTCGCGCAGTGGCGACAGCGCCAACGGAAATACGCAGAGCCTGTAATAGAGGTCTTCGCGGAATCTACCTGCCTGTACCTCGGCGCGCAGGTGACGATTGGTAGTGGCGATCACGCGCACGTCCAGCGCCACCACTGAACGACCGCCCAGGCGCTCCACTTCACGCTCCTGCAGCACCCGCAACAGCTTCGCTTGCAGGGCCAGCGGCATCTCAGTGACTTCATCCAGCAACAACGTGCCGCCCTGTGCCTGTTCGAACTTTCCTGTATGCATGGTGTGAGCACCGGTGAAGGCACCGCGCTCATGGCCAAACAGGATGGCCTCCAGCATGTTTTCGGGAATGGCTGCACAGTTGACGGCGACGAAAGGTTTTCCCGCCCGCGGTGAGCGCTCGTGTATGAAGCGCGACAGGACTTCCTTACCGGTGCCTGATTCGCCGGTGATCATCACCGTGCAGTCAGTGACGGCTACGCGCAGCGCCAGCTCCTGGATGGCTCGGGACTTTTGCGCAACGGCCACCGGATCGCGTTGCGTTGTCCGCGCCGGAATCGCCTCATCTGTGCTTTGAAGATTCATGCCCTGTGTATAGAGCAAGATCCGTGCCGGAAGAGATCTGCCGCCTGTGTGACCTGTGTCACGAAAACTGCAGGTTTCAGCGCCTCTTCAGTGGTTCGCGAGCCGAGGCCGCGTCAATCTTCCGTCGAATCCTCAGCAACGCTGATGTCGAACTTGCGCAGCTTCTCCACCAACGTCGTGCGACGCAGGCCCAACAGACGGGCTGCCTGCGCAACCACGCCCTGCGATCGGTCCAGAGCCTGGCGAATGAGCGCCTCTTCAATGCAAGCCACATGCTCGCGCAGGTCCAGGCCTTCAGGCGGCAAGATTGTGCCGCCGGCAGCCGCCGGGCTCTCCAGCAGGAGCAGCGCAGCGCGTTCGGAAATTTCGGTGACGCTGGTCTGCGTTGCCTCGGCCTGGGGCTCAGGCACCTGTGCATCAGGCTGCCAATCGGCAGGCCGATAGCGCGGCGGCAGATCGGCAACCCCAACCATCCGGCCAGCGCACAGTATCGATAGTCGCTCCACCAGGTTGCCCAGTTCCCGCACATTGCCCGGCCAGCGATGACGCACCAGGCAATCCAGGGCCGCTGGGGTAAAACGCACCAGCGAGCGCCCGGCAGCAGTATTGACGGCCGCGAAGTCGTTGATCAATGTCGTGAGGTCATCGAGACGCGAGCGCAGCGCAGGCATGTCGATGGGAAATACATTGAGTCGGTAGAACAGATCTTCGCGGAAGGTTCCGCGGACAATGGCTTCCTCGAGATTGCGGTGGGTGGCGGCGATGATGCGTACATTGCAACGGATCTGCACCGCGCTGCCGACACGTTCGAACACCCGCTCTTGCAGCACCCGCAGCAATTTGACCTGCATGGGCAAGCTCATGTCGCCGATCTCGTCGAGGAACAGCGTGCCGCCCTCGGCAAGTTCGAAGCGTCCTTTTCGAGTGGCTATCGCGCCAGTGAACGCGCCCTTTTCATGTCCGAACAGCTCGCTCTCCAGCAGGTCAGCGGGAATTGCCCCGCAATTGACGGGCACAAAGGGGCGATTACGACGTGAGCTGGATTCATGAATGGTGCGGGCAACCACTTCCTTGCCCGTTCCGGATTCGCCCAGTACCAGCACGCTGGATTCATGGGGAGCCACTTGCTGTATCAGGGTCAGCACTGCACGGATGGCGGCTGAGTTTCCCGTGGGTCCTTGCACACTGCTATTGCTTTCGAAGTGGAATCCATTCCCCCTCGCTTCGATCGCCATCATTCTTGTTGAATCTGCCGCTCGCTGTTGGTGGAATTATTCTTCCATGTGCGTCGCGTCAAAAAAGTGACGCATCGCACCAGCGTATGTCAACGACGTGTGATCTCCGTCATGATTCAGGCGCGCCGTGGCTGGCGAACGCCTGCAACGCCCCGCCGATGACGGCGAAACGCCAGCTTTTCTATCAAGTCAGCAGTGGCTTCGCCCGGCGGGGTGAATTCCGCCTTGACCTGGCCGTCCGAATTGACGCCCGAGATCCTGGCCACCAGCACCAGGGGCTGGGCAATGCAGTCGCGCAGGTAGATTTCGAGCAGCCCCATGGTGCCAACCTGCGGGAATGGCGTTTGGGAGCGCCACGTCGCACCCAGTGCATTGAAGCGTATGGAGGCAGGCTGCGGGCGCGGCACGCTGGCGGCAAGAATCTGCCCCAGCAGGTCCATCACCAGGTTCATCTTGACCTCAAGTCGCATCAGGTCAGCCGCGTTTGGCGACTTGTCATCCTGCAAGTCCACCGAACCGTGTTCTTCTATGGCAGCGCAGACCTGCAGGGTCTTGATGTTGCGATCGGTGATGCTTGCAACTGCAATGCTGTCCAGGGGCGCGCGCAGCGGTTTCCAGGCTATGGGCAGCACGTCCTGGTAGGCAAGCTCTTCGTAGAGCACGATGGTGTCGACGCCTTCGTACATACCGGCGAACTTAGTCCTTAAGTAAGGCGGATTCCGTTATCCAGGTCACGTGGCGGTCTGGGCACCCCGGGCGTTGGGGTCTATTGCGACCCATGCACTGCGGATTTCCCTCAAAAGATGACCCACCTCATCCAGGAGTTCCGGACGGCTCTCGACGCTGGCCTTCATAAGCTGGCGGCAGCAGTAATCGTAAATGTCGGCCATATTGGCCGCGATCTGGCCGCCGGCTTCGTAATTCAGGCTGGCGCGCAACTCGTCGATAATGGCCACTGCACGATGGATCATGCGCGCCTTGTGTCCCTGCGCACCGTTTGCCATTGCACCACGCGCCACTGCAATACGTTCCAGGGCGCCGTCCATGAGCATGACAATGAGTCGATGCGGATCAGCGGCTGCAACCTTGCCATGGGCTGCCACGGACTGATACGCGGCAAGGCTGGAACTGTTCGAATAGGCCGACATGAATATGCTCCGGGGGGTACAAGGAGCTTAACGGCATATTTCGCGAGGCCTTTAGCCCCATAACCTGCACTAGCTGGACGTGGTCGTTGCCAGTTGCTTGGCCAGGTAACTGGCGGTCGATTGCATCTGCGTCATCAATGCGTCCAGGGCGGTGAATTGCTTCTGGTAGCGAGCCTGGATGATTGTCATTCGATCATCCAGCGCCTGCTTCTGGGTGGTAAGGGCCTTGCGACTGGCTGTGATACTGGCGTTTCGCTGCGTCATGTCACCAGTGGATGACAGGTGGCTGTCGAGGAAGCTGTATAGCCTGGTCGCAATGCCATTGGTTGAGCCGAATACCGCGCTCACCGCCGCCGGATTGGCCGTCAGCGCAGCCTGCAGCTTGGTCGAGTCCGCAGTTAACGTTCCTGCACTGGTGGTCGTGATGCCAAGACTTGAAAGCGTCGTATAGGGGCCAGTGACACCTGCGACCGATGTGCTCATCAGTCGGCGCATCTGGGATTCGATATTGAGCAGCATGGCGTCGCCCAGCATCGGTCCGGCGGCCTTGGTCGATGCGTCGTAGCTGCGCAGCTTTGCGATCTGATTTGCCAGCACATTATAGGCACTGACAAAACTGGTGACTTTGGCTTGCACGCCGCTGTTATCGTTTGCGACAGACAGTGAAACCGTCGTGCCAGCCACAGCCTTGAGCAGATTCAGGGTCACGCCGTCAATGGCACTACCCACCGAATTCGAAGCGCTGTTAACAGTGATCCCGGACACGTTCACTATGGCGTCCTGGGCCGCGTTGACAGAGGTCATGGCCGTCGTGATCGGCGGATCATAGACCAGCTGCTGCAGACCGCCATCTCCACCCGAAGTGGTGATCTTGATGGCATTGGCAGCACCAGTGGCCGTGCCTGTCAGCACCAGCTGGGCTCCGTTCACGCCGGAAACCAGTGCCGCATTGATGCCCGGATTGCCGGCGGCCGTGTTGATTGCGTCGCGGATATCGGCCAGCGTGTTTTTGGGTGCTGCCAGCGTGATGTTGAACGAGGCTGCACCCATCGAGAGCACAAGTGTGCCCGTACCGACTACGGCGGTCGCCCCCCCGGTAAATGGGGTCGACTTGAGCTGTGCGGCTTTGGCCAGCTGCACGATTTCGACATCGTAAGTGCCCGCAACTGCAGTGCTGCCTGCGGTGGCAGTAAATGCCGTCGGGTCACCCACGGTGGCCTGGCGCAGGGCGTAACTGGACGCGTCCTTCATTGAAGCCAACGCCGACTGGAAACCGGACATGGCGCCCATGAGCTGGCCCATGGCGGATAATTGAGTGGTCAGCTTTGCGTCTGCCGTGGCGAGACGGTTGTCGGCAGGTGCGCGGTCCGCCGCAACCAGCTGGGTTACCAGCGAGTTTACATCCAGTCCGGACACCGAGCCTGATGACGTAATGGCAGTCATTTACACCTCAAAAGCCGAAAGCGGCGGAGATCGCAAGATCTCCGCCGCCCCGGGTAGTCAGCGCTTAGCGCAGGAGCGCCAGCACACTCTGCGGAGCCGCGTTGGCCTGCGCCAGGATCGCGACGCCGGCCTGCTGCAGAACCTGGGCCCTCGTCATGTTGGCCGTCTCTTGCGCGAAGTCCGCATCCAGGATGCGGCTGCGCGAAGCAGAGAGGTTTTCGGTCGTGGCCTGCAAGTTGCTGATCGTCGACTCGAAGCGGCTCTGGATAGCGCCGAGCGAGCTGCGCAGCGTGCTCACAGAGCTCAGGGCTGCATCGACGCGAGTGATCGTCGTGTTGGCGTTGGACGCCGTGGTCACCGAGGCCGCGTTGAGGGCGCTGTTGCCCAGTGCCAGCGAACCACCGGCGCCGAAACCTATGCGCGCCGGCGTGGTGCCACTGATAGTCACCGTATCAGCCGCCGTGAGGCGGATCGAACCCCTGAACGTGTTGGTCACTGCCGTTCCTGCGACGGTCGTCAGCGCTGTAAACGCATCGTTCGTAGTGTTGTTGTTGCCGTTGGTGGCTGTCAGGCCCTTGCCCAGTGTACCGGCCACACCTGCAGTCTGTGAAACCGCTATATCGCGACCGTCAGCAGCCGACAGCGTGATGCGGTTGGTGGCGCTGTCGAAGCTGGCGCTGACGCCAGAGGCCGATGAGTTGGCATTGATGGCCGCAGCGAAGGCCGTACCGGTCAAGTTGGTCGTTGTACCGTCGTAGTTGGTGAAGATGGCCACACCGTTGACCGACATCGAGTACTGGGCGGTAGCCACCGTCACGAAGTCCAGGTCCGTAGTGGTGTCAGCCGTCGCAGTCAGTCCACCGATGCCGGAAGAGTTGATGGCCGCAGCCTTGGCGTAGGCGCTGTTGATGCTCTGGCCGGCGCCGCCGCCAGCAACAGAGGCCACAACCGTGGTCGCCTGACCTGAGCCCAGCGCAATCTTGACGTCGCCCGACAGCAATGCACTGCCGTCAACGCCCGTGCCCTGCTGGCCCACAGCGGTTGCGCTGCTGTACTGCGTGGTGAGGTTGACGTAATCGGCGGTCTTGCCGATGGCCGTGGTGCGGACGCTGCTGGACAGGTTGATCGAGATCGTCTCGCCGACGTTGGCACCGACCTGGAAGGCTGCAGTACCGAAAGTACCGTCGAGAACCTTCTGGCCGTTGAAAGAAGTCTGCTGTGCAATACGGTCGATTTCCGCCAGGCGCTGCTGCACTTCGGCATCGAGAGCCGCGCGATCGGCGCTGGAATTGGTCGAGTTGGCAGACTGCACGGCGAGTTCGCGGATGCGCTGCAGGTTGTTGGTCAACTCGCCCAGCGCGCCTTCAGTAGTCTGCGCCAGGGAGATGCCGTCGTTGGCATTACGTGCAGCCTGGGTCAGGCCACGGATCTGCGTCGTAAAGCGCTCGGAAATTGCGAGGCCGGCGGCGTCATCCTTGGCGCTGTTGATGCGCAGACCGGAAGACAGACGCTGCAGGGAAGTTGCCAGCTGTGATTGCGATGCCTGCAGGTTGCGCTGCGCGTTCATCGACATCACGTTCGTGTTAATGGTCAGTGCCATTGAAATGCTCCTGTTGAAAACTGTAATCGACTTCCGGCAACTGCCGGCGGGTGCCCTGTACGGTCTCTACCCGCCAGCGCTCTGTCCTATGACCTGTATCGGTGCCGCCCATGGCTTCTTTAGCCGGGTTGGGTCTAACGAGGGCAAAATGCGAGATGCATCACGCCCAAATGAGTCTTGTGTGTTGCAGGTCACAGGTAATTGAACAGCGACAGCTGCGCGATGCGTGCATAGGCGGCCTGCGCGGCCTGCAGGCCTACCAGCTGCTGGTTCATGCGGCTGACGGCATCGGCGTAGTCGAGGTCCTGCAGCTGGCTCAGCGAACCGCTGAGCGCGTCGTCCAGTTGCTGCCGGGAAGCGGTGGCATTGTCGATGGTCGACAGGCGAGCGCCAATTCCGGCCCGCAGGTTGATGAAATGATCGAGCGCCTGGTCCAGCTGCGCCAGGGAACCATTGAGGTTCGTGTTGAGCTGTGATCGGCTGCCTGGATCGTCGACCCCTGATCCGAGGCTGGTTATCAGATTGTCGATGGTGGTGAATACGCTTTCGGTGGCCGCGGGCGCCACGGTGAACGTATCCCCTGTTGCTGGCGCGCCCGACACGCTGACCTGCACCCCATTGAAGGCGATGGCTCCGCCGCTGGTGTAGGCGCCACTGGCCACCACCGCACTGGCGGAATCCACGACCTGCCAGGTGTTGGCACTGGTGAACTGCACTGTGTAATTGCCCCGCACCCAGGCGGCCGCGTTGGTCACCTGGCCCGTGTCGATGGAACCGGTGCCGCTGTGCACGCCTGCAGCAACGACAAACGTGCCATTGCCCTGCGCAATGCCCATGAAGGCTTCCTGGCCGGAGAAGCTGTCTGCAACGCGCTGGTCCGTACCGATCTGCAGGCTGCGCACACCCTGGTCGCCAGCGTAGCTGACGCCCGTCGTGCCGCGCGAAAAGGGTTGCGTCTGGGTGGAGAATCCCGAGAAGAGATATTCACCATTGGCGTCGCGCCGGTTTGCCAGGTCCTGCAGTTCCTGCGAGCGCGCTTTAAGTTCGGTGGCTATAGAGGCACGCGAAGCCGCATCGACCACGCCACTGTTGGCCTGCAAAGTAAGGTCGCGCACGCGCTGCAACAGGTTGGTGGCATCGGCCATGGCCTGCTCGCCCATATTGAGGCGCGCGGTCGCGGCATCGGAATTCTTGCCGTATTGCTCCAGCTGTGCGCGACTGCGCTCCAGATCCAGGATCTGCGTGGTGGCTATCGGATCATCGGAAGGCGACTGTACCCGTTTGCCCGAGGCCACCTGGCTCTGCGTCTTGGCCAATGCGGTTTGCCGGGCCATCATCTGCGCCATTACCGTGGAGTGCATGGCACTGGTGGAAATGCGGTTAGTACTCATCGGCGCGTCGCATCCAGCAATGACTGGAAGATTTCCTGGGTGATGCGAATCGTCTGTGCGGCTGCCTGGTAAGCCTGCTGAAAGCGCAGCATGTTGGCTGCCTCCTCATCGAGATTGACGCCTGAAACGCTGTCGGCAGCGGCCGCAGTGCTGTCAGAGATGATCTGCTGGGCGTCGCGACTGGCCGTTGACTGACTGGTAGAGACGCCAATTGCGCCCACAAAGCGGGTCACGGCGCCGTTGAGGGATTCCGTGCCACCTGTCAGCACGCCTTTTCCAAGCACCGTTGCCAGTGCCAGCGCGTTACGGTTGTCACCCACACCGCCGGTATTGCTGGCCACAGAGAAACTGTCACCCGCCGCCGGCACGCCACTGAGGGTCACGCGCCAGCCGTTGACATCGATATTGTCACCGCTGGCATAGGCATAGCTGCCAGCGCCATTGATGGAATAGTGCGTGGCGTCGATGAACTGCAGCGTGACGCCACTGCGCAACTGCGGATTGGCCGCATCCAGCACTTCGCCTTCGGAGATCTGCGCATTGCCCAGATTGCCGGTGGCCGCCGCGGTGCGGATGGGTGCACCGACGGCCACGCGCGCGGGGTCGGTAATCAACACTTTCATGCCGGCCACAGCTGTGGACGTGGGTTTGATCTGGAAGCGGTCGCCAGCGGCGGCTGCGCCGCCTACGACAATCGCCACGCCGTCAGCGAGGAACGGATCGCCACTGGTTCCCGTACCCGTCATCGCTACCGCGGCGCCGGTATCAGTGCGGCGCAAAGACCAGGCACTGCCCGAGTAGGTCATCTCATAGTCCAGGGCCGTGAGTGCCCCGGCGTCGACGTGTGTGACACTGATCGAGCCACTGCCGCTATTGTGAATATTGGGAGAGACGCCGACGGCGCCCAGCGCAAACAGATCGGTTCCCATGTTGCCGGACAGATCCACGCCTTCGCGATGCTGGGCGTTGACCGCGCTGACCAGTCCCGCTGCAATCTGGCCCAGTTGATTGCGAACCGGGTCGAGCATCTCGCGACGGAAGTCCAGGGTGCCGCCCAGGCTGCCTCCGCCAAGGGTGGCACTGAGGTCCACGGTAGTGGAGCCGCTCTGCAGGCCGATGGTCAGACGTTCTGCAGAATAGGGATCACGCTTCGTTACCAGGGCAGTTGCATTGCTGCCCAGCACCAACGCCTGGCCAGAACCGACAAATACATTGATTGAGCCATCATCCTGGCGCGTGGCATCCACGTTTACGTGCGTAGCCAGTTCGCCCAGCAGCCTGTCGCGTTCGTCCAGCAGGTCATTGGGTGCCTGGCCCGTCGAGTTCTGCGCAACCACGATCTGGCCATTGAGGCGCGCAATACCCTGCGCGGTGCTGGTGATCGTCGCGGCCTCGGCCGTGAGCCGTGAATTGATTTCCGAATCCAGCTCGCCCAGTCGCGCATCGTAGGTCTGCAGGCGTTGCTTGAGTCCCTCCGCTTCGCTGAGCATCACCTGCCTGGCCGATGTGGAAGTCGGCGAGTTGGCGACGCCCTGGATCGCATTGGTGAATTTCTGCAGTGAGGCGTTGAGGCCGGTGGACGAATCACCGAACAGATCGCTGAGCACCTGCGACTTTCCCGCGTAGATATCCAGCCGGGAGAACGAACTTGCCGCAGTGCGTGATTGGGTAGCCAGTAACTGATCGTAGTAGCGCGTGACGCCGCTGACATCCACACCAGTGCCGATGAAGCCGCTGCCAAAAGTCTGCGGCGAACTCGCGGCCAGCTCAACGCGCTGCCGGCTGAACCCCGGGGTGGCGGCATTGGCGATGTTGTGACTGGTGGTCTCGAGCGCGCGCTGGAATGCACGCAGTCCGGACACGCCGGTAGACAGCAGATCAGCCATTATTTAAACCTCAGAGCACGGAATGTGCCGGGAGTGGTCAAGCGGTCTCTCCCGCTATCGGCGCTGCCAGCCGAAACTTTAGGTCGCGCGCAACACTGACCAGCTTGTTTGCATAATCGGGATCCGTGGCATAGCCACCGCGTTGCAGGGCGCCGGCAAAGGCAGCGGAATCCGAACCGGTGCCCAGCGCGCCTGCATAGCGGCCATTGCCGCTGAGCAGTGCCGCGTAGTCCTGCATGCAGGCCTCGGGCGAGCTGTAGGCGCGGAACTGCGCCGGCGTGCGTACCGACTTGCCGTCCTCAACTTCCGACGTCACCGCCGTCACCGCCGCGCCATTCCAGCTGCGACCTGCCTTGATGCCGAACAGATTGAAGCTGGAGCTGCCATCCGCGGCGGTGGGCATGTTCTTGCCCCAGCCGGTCTCCAGCGCTGCATGTGCGATCAGGTTGCTGGGGTCGATGCCCAGCTGTTCCCCTGCCCGCTTGGCGGCCGGCATCAGGGCCTGCACGAAATCTTCCCGCGTGGCCGGTGGCCAGTTGTTTGCGGTGGGCTTGGCGGCTCCAGGAGTGGCGGCAGCGTCAGTCGCTGCGGCAGCGTCCGCGGTGGCGCCGCGCATGAGTTGCTGCACCAGCATGTCCGCCAGTCCCAACCCCTTGCCCTTCGACAGCTGCGTGGCCATCTGCTGGTCGAACATATCCTGGTAGAAATCCTGCTGGTCACTGCCGAACAGCTCGTCCTTGGGCACGGCCGCGCGCATGCTCTTGAGCATCATGGTGGTAAACAGGCTTTCGAACTGGGCGGCGGTCTTGCGAATGGCTTCCGGCGCCTGCGCATGCGCATCACGCTTGAGCGCCGCAAGTCCCTGCGGGTCAGCGTAAAATGCGTTGTCTACAGGTGCGATGCTCATGATGTCTCTAGATGACGATGAGCTCGGCGCGCAATGCGCCGGCTTCCTTGAGCGCCTCGAGTATGGCCACCAGGTCACCCGGGGCCGCGCCCACCTGGTTGACCGCGCGCACGATGTCGTTGAGATTGACCCCGGCATTGAAGACGAACATGCGTGCTTCCGCCTGGTTTACAGACAGTTCGCTGCGCGGCGTCACCACGGTGCGTCCATCTGCAAAGGCATTGGGCTGGCTTACATCCAGGTTTTCGGTAATCGTCACCGACAGCGAGCCATGGGCCACGGCCGCCTGGGTCACGCGCACATGCGCGCTGATAACGACTGTGCCGGTTCTGGAATTGATGATCACCCGCGCCGGTGCATCCCCTGGTTCGATCTCAACTGCCTCAAGCGTCGACAGATAGCTGATGCGCTGGTTGGGATCCAGCGGTGCACTGACGCGCACCGACACTGCATCCATGGCCTGTGCGGTGTTGTCGCCCAGCAGCGTGTTTATGCCCGATGCCAGCCGCGATGCAGTGGTGAAATCCGGCGTATTGAGATTGAGCACCACGTAGGGCTGGGAAGTGAAACTGTTGGGAACCTCGCGTTCCACCGTGGCGCCATTGGGCACGCGGCCGCTGCTTGGCACGTTGATGGCGAAGCGCGAGCCGTCCTTTCCGGAGATGCCAAAGCCACTGACTACCATGCTGCCCTGGGCGATGCCGTAGACCTCGCCGTCATTGCCGCGCAGCGGCGTCATGAGCAGGGTTCCACCACGCAGGCTGGAAGCATTGCCGATAGTTGATACGGTCACGTCTATGGTCTGGCCGGCTTTCGAAAAGGCCGGAAGATCCGCCGTCACCGTGACAGCCGCAACATTCTTGAGTTGTGGATTGGCGTTGGGCGGAATGGTCACCCCGAACTTGGCCAGCATGTTCTTGATGCTCTGGATGGTGAACGGCGCCTGGCTGGTCTGGTCGCCGGTTCCGTCGAGACCGACCACCAGGCCATAGCCCACCAGCTGGTTACCGCGTACGCCAGCGACGGACGCGATGTCCTTGACCCGCTCAGCCTGCGCGCCCAGGGGCGTCAGCAACAGCAGCAGCACGATGAGCGGTGAGTGTTTCATCAGAATGGTGTCCACGGCGAGTTGAAGAAGCGTGACAGCCAGCCCTGGTTGTTGGCGTCGGCAAGTGCGCCCTGGGCACCATACGAAATGCTGGCGTCGGCGACCTTGGACGAAGGGATGGTGTTGTCAGGCAATATGTCGATGGGGCGAATCACGCCCTGGATGCGAATGTATTCCTTGCCCTGGTTGATGCCGATCCATTTCTGGCCGCGCACCACCAGGTTGCCGTTGGCCAGCCGCTGCGCAACCGTGACCGTGATATCGCCCTGCAGGCGATTGCTCTGTTGACTGTCTCCGGAGCCGTCGAATGATTTCTTGTTGTTCATTCCGGCCGCCAACACATCGACACCGTTGACGGTCACCGGCTTGCCACCCAGGGTCATGCCGGCAATGTTAACGTCGGTTTTCTTCGCGGTGGTGGTGCTCGAACTCTTCTGCGCGGCGGTGCTTTCAACCAGGTTTATGGTGACCGTGTCACCCACCCGGCGCGCAATCGAGTTTTCAAAAAGCGTCACGTCATGACCGGATTGATAGATGGCCCCGTTGGCGGTGTGCGCATACGGGGTATCGTCCGGCGGCGTGGCGACAAAGTCTTCCACAGCGGGCGCGTGCACGCAGGCAGACGCCAGCACCGCGATCGCAATTATGCCCAGGTGTCTGATCACAGGTTGCTGCTCGCGTACTGCAGCATCTGGTCGGTGGTCGATATGGCCTTGGAGTTCATCTCGTAGGCGCGCTGCGTTTCGATCATGTTGACCAACTCCTCGACCACATTGACATTGGAGCCTTCGAGTGAGCCCTGCTGCAGGGTGCCCAGTCCATTGAGTCCCGCGGTGCTGGTCTGTGCCGGCCCACTGGCGGCCGATTCCACCACCATGTTTTCGCCGCGCGGCTGCAAGCCCGAAGGATTCACGAAGTCTGTCAATTGCAGCGTGCCGATCTGCGTAGGGGCCGACTGCCCGGCAAGCTGTGCGCTCACGATGCCGTCAGTTCCAATGGTGACGCTCTGCGCACCCGATGGAATGGTGATGCCTGGTTGTATGTGATAGCCGCTGGACGTCACCAGTTCGCCTTCAGCGCTCATCTTGAATGAGCCATCGCGCGTATACCCGAAACTGCCATCCGGCAGCAGCACCTGGAAGAAGCCGCGACCGTTGATTGCAACGTCCAGCGAATTGCCGGTGTTGGTCATGCCGCCCTGGGTGTAGTTCTTTTCCGTGGCAACGACGCGAACGCCGGTGCCCACCGACAGGCCCGTCGGCGACAAGGTGTCCTGGGAGGTCGACCCACCTACCTGCTTGACGTTCTGGTAGAGCAGATCCTCGAACACTGCGCGGTCCTTCTTGAAGCCGGTGGTGTTGACGTTGGCGAGGTTATGCGAGATGACGCTCATGCGCGTTTGCTGCGCATCGAGTCCGGTCTTGGCGGCCCATAAGGCGGAATTCATGTTTCTTTACTCCGTGAGCGAATACGGTGGTTAGCGGGTTGAGAGCAGCTTTGCCGAAGCCGCGCCATCGTCTTCGGCGGTCCGCATGGCCTTGACCTGCAGGTCGAAGCGTCGCGCCAGTTCAATCATGTTGACCATGGCATCTGCCACGTTGACGTTGCTGCCTTCCAGCATTCCCGAAGTCAGTCGCGTGTTGGCATCGGCCGGCGCGTCGCTGCCGTCCTTGAGCCGGAACAGCCCATCCGTGCTGCGGGCCATGTCCTGACTCGCAGGATTGACCAGCTTGATGCGTCCCACGTCTGCGCGCGTTTCCGGGCCCTGCCCAAGGGGGACAATCGAAATCGTGCCGTCCACGCCCACCAGCACCGACGCGTGCGGCGGCACGCTGATCGGGCCACCCTCGCCCATCACGGTAAGCCCGGTGCCCGTCTTGAGTTGCCCATCAGGATCAACCCGCAAATCACCAGCACGGGTGTAGGCCTCGCTGCCATCACGACCCTGGACTGCGATGTAACCGGATCCCTGGACAGCGACATCCAGGTCGCGCCCGGTCTGGTTGATGGCGCCGACGGAATCGTTAAATCCCACCGTCGAGTTGGTGGCATATGTCCGCGAGTTGTAGCCCGCACCCGTGACCGCGCGCGCCTGGAATGCAGCCATCTCGGCGCGAAAGCCGGTGGTGTTGGCGTTGGCCAGGTTGTGGTTGTTTGCGGTCTGCGCCCTGAGGGTTTCCTGGGCGCCCGACATCGCAACGTAAAGCATGCGGTCCATGATTAGCGGATATTGATGATGGTCTGGGTGATGGAATCAGCTGTGGAAATCATCTGCGCGTTGGCCTGGAAATTGCGCTGCGCCGTGATCATGTTGACCAGCTGGGTGGTGATGTCGACGTTGGACGCCTCGAGCGAGCCCGACTGGATCAGGCCGAATCCGGAAGAGCCAGCCTGCCCGTGCAGTGCCTGGCCCGAGTCAAAAGTCTCGGCCCAGGTGGTATCCGCAAGCTGCTGCAGCCCACCGGGATTGGCGAAATTGGACATCGCTACCTGCCCCAGCGTTTGCGAGCGTCCGTTGGTGAAGCGCGCCTGGACAATGCCGCTCTTGTCGATATCCATGCCGATCAGGCGGCCGGTGGTGTAACCATCCTGGGTGATCGAGTTGAGGCCGAAATTACTGCCGTACTGCGTAGCCCCGTTGAAATTGAAAGTGATGTTCATGGGCGCCGCCCCCGTTGCCGGGGCGTACGGCGGTGCGACTATCAGTCCGTTGGACGGAGTCACGAGCGTGCCAGTGTTATCGAAGGCCATGGGCTGCGCGCCGCCTACGGCTGAGCCGTCGATATACACGCGATTGTCCCATTCGCCAGGGTTGGCGGTCTTGGAGAAATACAAAGTCCCTGTGTGTGCAGCACCCAGCGAGTCGTACACCGTCAGTGATGTGGCACGCGTGTAGCTCGTGGGATCCGCCGGGTCGAAAGTCGGATTGGTCGGAACCACCGCATCAGCAGGCAGGTTCATCAGCACTGCGACATTGGCTGTAGCAGCAGGAGCATTATCCGAAGTAACCAGGCTCAGGTCTGTCAGCGCACCGGTGTTGAAGCCGCCTGCAGCCGACGGCGGATACACCTGCAGACGCTGGTTCTGGGCATTGACGACGTTGCCTACGGAATCCGTCTTGAAAGCACCGGCGCGGGTATATGCCAGCGCGCCGCCATCACTCAATGTGAAGAATCCGGAGCCGCTGATCGCGAGGTCCAGGCTGTTGCCGGTCGTGTCGATGTTGCCCTGGCTGAATTGCTGGGCAACGTCGGCAAGACGCACCCCATTGCCGATGGCGCTGGAAGACACGCCCTGCGGCGATACGGCGAAGAGTTCGGCGAACTCCGCGCGCGAGCCCTTGAACCCCGTCGTGGCGGTGTTGGCGATATTGTTGGCGGTGACCGTGAGGTCGGCGGTGGCGGCGTTGAGACCGCTGAGTGCGAGGCGAAATGGCATGGGTTTGCTCCTTACATCACG
This sequence comes from Pseudomonadota bacterium, assembly GCA_039932715.1. Lineage (GTDB taxonomy): Bacteria > Pseudomonadota > Gammaproteobacteria > Steroidobacterales > Steroidobacteraceae > ZC4RG30. The sequence goes on from JBDTPN010000018.1 coordinate 44,690, forward strand.
CGGCGTACGTTGGCCAACGGGATGGGTCCAAGATCGGTGTTGAGAGTCAGGCTGTAGTTGCTGGGATCAATCGTTACGCTGCCGACGCGGCTGGTCAGCTGTGTTTCAATCTGTTCGGCGGCACCGCCCACATTGGCGATGGCCGACATGGTGTAGTTGCCCGCAGGGGCGCGGGCGCCAAGGTCAGTGGTGCCGTCCCAGGTGAAGCCCACAGTTCCCTGTTGCGACGACAGCGGGATACGCTTTACCAGCTGGCCGCTGGCATCGGTGACCACCATTATCGTGGCGCTGGTTCCTTCAGGGTTGGTCACGGCGCCATTGATCTCGCCGGTTGCACCCAGCGTGGCGGTGTCGCTGACTGCAAGCACATCATGGCCCACCAGCGAAGTACCTCCAAGCACCTGCGATGAACGCAGTGAGTCCGACAAGGCGCCAATGGATTTCTGCATGTCCTGGATGCCGGTGACGGTGCCGAACTGCGCCAGCTGGCCCAGGAATTGGCTGGGATCCACCGGCTTGAACGGATCCTGGTTCTTGAGCTGCGTGACCATGAGCTCAAGGAAGGCATCCTGCCCAAGGGCATCCTTCTTCTGGGTGCCCGTGGCAGACGCGCCTGATGCAGAGCTGATTGGATCGATTGCCATATATCCTCTTAGGTCCGCATTTACTGGCCAAGCCGCAGGGTTGCGAGCAGCAGTTCCTTGGACGTGTTCATTACTTCGACATTGTTCTGGTAGGCGCGCGAGGCACTGATCATGTCGACCATCTCCTCCACGACATTGACGTTGGGTGCGTAGATATAGCCCTCGGCGTTGGCCAGCGGATTGCCAGGCTCGTAACGCGCCTCCGGCGCCTTGTCGCTTTCCACAACGCCCTTTACACGCACTGCAGAGCCGGCGTCCTTTCCGTGTCCCGCCAGAATGTTGGCGCGCACCGCTTCAAAGACCGGGTGCTTGGCGCGATACGCCAGCTTGGGATCGCCACTGACGCTTTCCGCGTTGGCCAGGTTGCTGGCCACGGTGTTGAGGCGCACCGACTGGGCTGCCATGCCCGAGCCTGCAATATCGAATACCTTGAATGACGACATGGATACTCCTGCTACTGGCCGGTGATGGCTGTCATCAGCGTGCGGATTTGCGTGGAGAGCAGGCTCAGCGTGGCCTGGTAGCGCACTGCGTTCTCGGCAAATGCCGACTGCTCAAGCTGCGCATCAACGGTGTTGCCGTCCAGCGATGGTGCCAGCGGCGTACGGTATTTGATGAAGGCCTCGGTGCTGCCGGGGCTGAGATCACCGGACTGCAGGTTGCCCGAGTCGCCCTGGCCCGCGTAATGGGTCACCTGCTGTCCGGCATTAGCCGCAGGGCCAGTGGCAGCGGCCATGGCGCTGCGAAAATCCAGGTCACGTGCCTTGAAGCCCGGCGTGTCCGCATTGGCCAGGTTGTTCGCGAGCAACTCGGTGCGACGCTCATGCAGCTTGAGTGCATTGGCGTGTACACCGAGAAATTTATCCAGATCCAGAATCATGGACTGCTCCGTCAAAAACCTGTCTTGGGGAATGACGAGAGCAAGTGACGTGCCAGAGGGGCCGATTGGCGCCCGGCAGGCCCTGGATGGGACTGCCACTGCCTGCAGACGTGAGTCACGTCACAGGTGACGGCAGGCATTTGCCGCCCTGCGGCGATTCGTGGCCGTGGGCGACCGCGGCAAATTGCCCCCTGCGCAAGTTCAGGATGGCATGCGCCTTGCTATCTGTTGGTCATGACAATGATTGCAGTCAAACCAATGGCGGATTTCCGGCGCCTCTTTATATGGGTGTTGGCAGTGACCCCGATTGCCACTGCCCTGGCGACGGAACTTCAGTCGCTGGACAGTGTTCGTGCTGCGGCCGAACAGGTGATTGCAACGCAGGTACAGACCAGCGACCGCAGCGTGCGTATCTTTACGCAGGCCGGTGCGCTGGACTCACGCCTGCGACTTGCCCAATGCTCATCGAAGCTGCAGGGGTTCCTGCCAGGTGGAGCAACCATAGCCGCGCGCACCACGGTGGGAGTGCGCTGCGCTGCGCCGGCATGGAGCGTATATGTGCCGGTGACGGTGGAAAGCGAACTTTCCATATTGGTGCTCAAGGCAGCCGTGTCACGCGGCGCGCAGTTGCGGCCAGAAGATGTTGAATCAAGTAGGCGACGGGTGCCAGGGTTTCCGGCTGCCTACATTTCAGATGTTGCCGCCCTGGCTGGGCGCCATCTCAAGAACGCCGCCGGGCCCGGCGCCGCCCTTACCGCAGACCTGCTGGTGCAGGACATTCTCGTAAAGCGCGGCCAGCGAGTCACGCTGGTGGCCGTGGCAGGCGGTATCGAGGTGCGCGCCAACGGCGAGGCGGTTGCCGACGCCACCAGCACAGGCAGGGTGAAAGTCCAGAACCTCAGTTCGCAAAAAGTGGTCGAAGGCCAGGTGGAAACCGCCGACCGCGTCCGGATTTCGTTATGAGCGCTTCTTTGGCCTAAAGTTCTGTGCGCTGTTGCCGTTAATCCCTCTGAGGGAACTGTACACAGGCGTTTGAGGAGATTGCTGCGTGCCCAACAAGATAAATGGAACGGATTCCAGGCCGGTGCAGATAGCGCCAAGCAGCCCTGCGCCCCGACTCACGGGTGGCAATACTCCCTCCAAGTCCGAAAGCAGAACTGCCCCCCCGGGCACCGATGTGCAGATCACCAACCGGGCCCAGCAGCTGGCCGCACTCGAACAGTCGATTCGCGAGCTTCCTGCCATCGACGCATCGCGCGTGGCAGCGGTACGCGAGCGCCTGGACTCGGGCAACTACCAGCCTGACGCACAGCGCGTCGCGGATGGACTCATCGCAATGAATGCCGCGCTCGATGAATGCCGTTGATCCTGCGGCGTGCCGTGAAACCCTGGGCAAGCTGCTGGCCGACGAGGTCGATCTGCTGAGCCGCATGGAGGCGCAACTGCAGCTGGAACACCAGATGCTGGCCGACAACGATGTGGATGGCCTCGAAGCCGCAGGCAAGTTGCGACAGGACTGCGTGGCCAGGTTGCTGCGTCTGGAAGACGAACGCCGTGCACTGTGCCGCGCATTGGATTACCCCACTGACCTCGCCGGCGTCGAGAAGCTGGTGCTGTGGTGCGACCCGCAGCGCAGCCTGCTGCCCGCGCTTCAGGAATGCGCTACTCGCGCCACTCGATGCCGCGAGCAGAATGATCGCAACGGAGTGTTGGTCGGCGCCCGCCTCAAGCGCGTTGCAGGCATGCTGGGCATGCTCAATCCCAAGGGGCGTGACGCCCAGGTCTATGGCCCGGCGGGCGCGGGCCTGTCCGCTTCATCTCATATCGGCAGCAGGATCGCAGCGCGCGCCTGATTACCAGATGCGCACGCGCTGCGCGGGCGCCAGGTAAAGTTTCTCCCCGGCCTTCACATCAAAGGCCGCATACCACGCGTCCAGATTGCGCACCGTGGCCACGCGGAACTCATCCGGCGGATGCCCATCGGTGACCACTTGCTGGCGCAGCGCCGGCTCGCGGGTCTTGTCGCGCCAGCTGCGCGCATAACTCAGGAAGAACTGCTGGTCACCGGTAAACCCCTCGACCACCGGCGCGGTGCTGCCCTTGAGCGATAGTTTCCACGCGTCGTAGGCCACTGCCAGTCCGGCCAGGTCGGCGATGCTCTCACCCAGCACCTGCTTGCCGTTGAGTGCCAGGTCGGGAAACGGATGGTAGGTGTCGTACTGCCGGGCCAGGCTTTGCGTGGCGGTCTTGAAGTGCGCCAGATCTTCTGGCGTCCACCAGTCTTTCATCTTTCCGGTGGAATCGAATTGCGCTCCGGTGTCGTCAAAGCTGTGGCTGATCTCATGCCCGATGACGGCACCGATGGCGCCGTAGTCCATCACGATGGGACGTTTGGGATCGAAATAAGGCGGCTGCAGGATGGCGGCCGGAAAGTTCATGGCGTTCATGGCCGGCAGATTCACGGCGTTGACAGTTTGCGGGGTCATTACCCACTCGGAGCGGTCAACGGGTTGACCCAGCCATGCCAGCTTGCGGCGGGTTTCATGAACGGCGGCACGCTGCGCATTGCCCAGCGGATCATCACGGCGAATTTCCAAGCCAGAATAGTCCGCCCACTTGTCCGGATAGCCCACACCGATCTTGAGTGCAGCAAGCTTGGCCTTGGCGCGCTCCTTGGTTTGCGGTGCCATCCAGGTGAGCTTGTCGATGCGCTGCGCAAACACCGCGACCAGGTTGTGGACCATCTCCTCGGCGCGCGCCTTCTCTGCAGGCGTGAAGTGCTGGGCCACGTAAAGTTTGCCCACGGCATCGCCCAGCGCGGCATTGGTGACCGTGATGCCTCGCTTCCACCGGTCGCGGATCTGTGGCGTCCCATTGAGCGTCTTGCCGTAGAAGTCAAAAGACTCGCTGACGAATGGCTGTGGCAGGTAAGGCGCTGCGCGGTCGATGGCACGCACCGTGAGGTAGTCCTTCCATGTGGACAATGGCTGGCTGGCCACCAGCGCCGAAAGCCCCTTGATGGCACCGGGCTGCCACACCACGAACTGGGTCTGTTTGGCCAGTCCGGCGGCCCCGAAATATTCCTGCCAGTCCATTCCGGGCGCCTGCTTGTCGAAATCCTCGCGCGACCAGTGGTTGTTGCCCTTCACCAGGTCATAGACCTCGGAACGCGGGCTGTGCACCGCCGCCATCAGCATTTCCAGTTCGAAGATGCGCTTGGCCTTGGCAGCAGTATCGGCAACCCCGGCAAGCGCCAGTTCGCGCGCCATGTGCGCCTGGTATTTGCCGCGTATTTCGACCATCGAGGCGGCCTTGCCAAGATAGTAATCGCGATCGGGCATGCCCAGCCCACCCTGCAACATGAACGGAACATAGCGCGAGGGATTGTCCAGGTCCTGGGCTATCCACAGTCCCAGCAGGTTGTTGGTGTACAGCGCCGTTGCATTGAGCACGTCCATGTCCACGCGCAATTGCGTGCCCAGCAGGCGCGACAATTCCTTGCGATCACGCAGCGCTGCGATCTGCGTGAGCTGCGGCTGCAGTGGTTGCAACCCGTTCTTCTGGATGGATGCCTCATCCATGAACGCGTCGTAGAAGTCCGCCAGCTTGCGCCCCTCGGTACCTACGGCACTGCTGCGCGCCGCCTTGATGATATCCAGCGTGCGCTGGTTGTTGAGCTCGGCCAGGATGACGCTGTCGCCCATCGAACTGCGATCCGGCGGAATCTGCGTCACCTTTAACCAGGGACCATTGGCATAGTGGTAGAAATCGTTGCCGGGACGGATTCCGGCATCCACGTCAAGTTCCGCCGCCTGCACACTGGTGGCCACGATCAATAATGTAAGTCCGACTGCAAGCTTCATTGTGAAACTCCTTGGCAGTTGTTTAAGCTGGTTCAGAAAGTGAATGCGAAGCCCAGTTGCGCCTCGAACTGCATGAATGCGTCGCCGGAGATCCTGAACAGGCAGCCGCCGCCGCCATTGCTGACGCAGAAAATCTGCGTATTGGCATCGACGAATGTCAGGTAACCGCGCACACCCAGTACCGCTGCGGCATGCTCATTGAAGGGAAGGCGCATCCCCCCTCCAAGGCTCAGGGAGAAATCCGTCTCCGATCGGTACTGCTTGTCCCTGGGATCAAACTTGGTCGCACCGATGGTCATTGAAAGATAGGGCACGAACCAGTTGTTGTCCTGCGGGAACAGCAGCGTGCCACCAAAATGCGCGTACTCGGTGCGCAATTGCAAGCTACCCACCTGGGTGGAGCGCGTGTCGATCTGTGCGTTCTGCTGGCTGTAAAGCAATTCATAGAATGACGCGTAATCCCGATACAAGCCGACATCCAGCCCCCAGGACGAATCATCCTGGATGTTCAGGGTGCGCGAAGTTCCGGGCGCGTCAAACTCGAATTTGCCCCCGGTGCGATAGCCGGCGAACGGGGTAACTTCAAGGCGCGGTCTGAAATCGTCGTCTCGTTCCCCTGCTTCGTCCTGGGCGCCGGCAACCGCGGCGAAACCCAGCATGAAAACCGCAAGAACCGGGATGCGCGCCGAATTCAATGCATGCAGGATAGGCATATGGCCAATACTTTACAGGCTCGGCGCATTGAACGCGCCTGCCGCAGCATCGAATCGCATGACCCTGCCCCCAGCCTGGCGCAACTGGCCACGGAGGCGGGCCTGAGTCCCGCCCACTTCCAGCGGGTGTTCGTTGCCGCGGTGGGTGTCAGCCCCAAGGCCTATGGCATCGCACATCGCCAGCGACGCCTGCATGCGGCCCTGCGCAGCACATCCCGTGTGACCGATGCGATATACGAAGCAGGTTACGCCACCCACTCGGCAGCCTACCGCGACAGCGCGGCACTGGGCATGGCGCCGGGCCAGATCAAAAAGGGCGGCGCCAACGAAACTATTCAATATTGCGTCACCCACAGCAGTCTGGGTTCCCTGTTGGTGGGCATTTCTCCCAAGGGAGTGTGCGCAGTGGAGTTCACCGCTTCCAGGGACGCGCGCGATTCACTGCAGCGCAGATTCCCCAAGGCCCGCATTGAAAAGGCCGATCCGCAGAAGATGCGGTGGGTGGATGAGGTGGTCGCGTGTGTGGACAATCCGCTGCAAGCCGTGGAACTGCCGTTGGACATTCGCGGTACTGCGTTCCAGATTCGTGTGTGGCGCGAGTTGCGCAGGATTCCCGGCGGCAGCACCGAGTCATATGCCGGACTGGCACGCCGCATCGGCTCGCCCAGCAGCACCCGCGCCGTGGCGCGGGCCTGTGCAACCAATGAACTCTCGGTGGTCATCCCCTGCCATCGCGTGGTCGGAAGCTCTGGCAAGCTGACCGGCTATCGCTGGGGGCTGGACCGCAAACGCAAACTGCTGAAGCGCGAGGGTCTTTCCATCACCAACGACGTGGTAATGCGCCCCGCCCCTCAGACGCGGTAGTCCTTGCGCGGCTGGCTGCGATGCACGATCTCCGGCGCATATGGCGGTGCCGTCAGCACCCGTGTTTCGGCCTTGGCACGCGCTTCCGGAAAGCCGTCCTGCGGTATGGATGCAAGAATGGCATCGAAGCGTTCCTTCATGCCCGGCTTGAACTCTGCATGCGTGAGGATGAACAGGTCGTTGTTCTTGACACCATTGAGCACGCGTTCACCGGCTTCCAGCGGGTCCATCATCAACGCGGCAGTGCCTTCTGCTGAACCGATGTTGTCGGTACTGACGCCACCGGGTGTGAACACCGAGGTGCCGATATTGGTGCCCATCAATTCCACGCGCAGCGCTTCCATGATGCCTACGGCGGCAAACTTGGTTGCCGTGTAGACGCCCGCATTGACTCCCGGCAGCATGCCGCCCATCGAAGAGGTGGTGACGATATGCGAACCTTCCTTGTGCGCGATCATGTGCGGAATCACCGCGGAGCAGCCGTTGTAGATGCCTGTGAAATTGACGGCCACGGCCGCATCCCAGCTTTTGGCATCCACCTGGCTGGCCTGGCGCAGCGTCTTGATGCCGGCATTGTTGACCAGCAGGTGCAGGTTGCCGAATTTGGCATTGATATCGGCCAGCAATTTCACCCAGCCGTCGCGGTCAGTCACGTCGTGGCGCAGCGCAATCACCCGTGATTTCTGCTCGGGCTTGAACAGCTTCATGGCTGGCTCTACCTGGTCTTCCTGGATATAGCCCATCACCACGTTCATGCCGGAATTAGCGGCCGCGCGCGCAACGCCAAGACCGATTCCCGTGTTGCCACCGGTGATGTACACGGTCTTGCCCTTGAGATCGACAAGCTGCGGCAGTTGCCGACCCTGCGGCGGCGTACCCAGCACTGCATCGCCCCTGGGTCGCCCGGCTGCGCCTGCCGCAGCAGGCGGACCGGCTGCAGGCGGCGCCGGTTCCGCGGCAACCGCGATGCCGGGGGCTGCAACCTGGACCAGGGCCGCGGCGCCGGCGGACAGCGCCACTGCGCTCATGAACCGTCGACGGTTAAGTCCGCTACCTTGATCATCCCGGCTCTGGTCATCCTGCTTCTGGTCCATGGTTCCCCCAATTCGTTTTAAGGATTGCCGCGGTAAACTACCACCGCGGCGACTTCAGGCGTAGTTGAAACTGATGCTGACGCGCTCACCACCGGCCTGGTTGGTGACCACTTCGTGACGCAGCCAGCTCTCGAAAAGTAGTACGCCGCCGGCGGCCGCGGGCATGACTATCCAGTTGCGATTGCGCAATGCCGCAGTGGCCTTGCGCGGCGGTGCTCCCATGAATCGGGCCAGTCGCGGGTCCTCGAACTTGAGGCCAGGCGAACGCGGTGGCACGCGAACGTAGTAAGTGCCGCTGATCACGGACAATGGATGCAGGTGCAGCCCGTGGGTTACGCCCCTGGGCATGACATTGACCCAGCAATCGGTCATCGCCAGCGCTGCGCGCCCCATGTCGAATTCAAGCTCGCGCGCAAACTGCTTAACCTGACCGTCAATCCAGTGCTCAAGCCGGGCAAACGTGGGCGACACGCGTTGCATATGATTGGCAGAAGCGTATGAAGTGTATCCGCCGGGATAGTTGCCGGCGGACCAGTGGCGGCCCGCAGCATCATCTCTGCGAAGCTGCAGGCACTCCCGCAGCAGTTGTGCATTGAGTGTCGTTGCGCGTCCACGCGGCAACTTTGCCGCGTGAATGCGCGTGGGAAAAAAGCTGTGTACCGGCAAAGCCGCCTACTGATGCAGGCCCGCTGGCGCCTGTTCGGCAGGTGCAGCAACGCCCGGCGCACGTGGAGCACCGCCCCCGGGGGGACCGAAGCCGCCGAAACCGCGCTGCGGATTGGCCTTGAGGTCATTGGCAAGCGTGACCACGTGGGCGCGAATGGCTTCGGCATCTTCAGCTGACAGCACCTTGCTGAACGACAGCATGCCGTTGTCGGTCAGTGCGCCATCGATCACCACGGCCTTGAACAATGCGGTGTTTTGCATCATGGGCGTGGTACGCAGATCCGGTATCCCGCCTATCCCACGTCCACCCTCGTGGCAGATTGTGCAGTTCTGGGTGTACAGCGCCTGGCCCTTGGCCAACTGCGCAGCGTCGCCGAAGTTGGCCGGCGGATTGAACGCCTGCGGTGCCGCGGCAGGTGCAATCGGTGGCAGCATGTCGGTGCCGCCAAGCTTGTAGACCACTAATCGGGCCAGATTGGCGCCGCTACCGGCTCCCACTGCCGCGATGTACTGCGTGTCGCCAATCTCGTAGCTGACGGAACCGGAAGAGATGCTGACGCCAGCGTCCCCCGACCACAACTTCTCGCCAGTATCGGCGCGGAACGCCGTGAGATTGCGCGGCGCGGTGCCCTGGAATACCAGGTTGCCTGCGGTAGTCATGGTTCCGGAATTGGCGCTGCCTTCCTTGGATCTCCAGACTTCCTTCTGTTTAACCGGATCCCAGGCCGTCAGCCAGGCACCCGCGCCTTCGAGCTTGGGTGCCGCTGCCTCGGGACGCTTGGCAACGTTGATGGACAACAGCTGGTTGCCCATCTTGGCTCCAGCTTCCGCGACCATGCCGTAGCTGGCATAGCGAACACCCACGTACATTAGGCCGGTATCGGGATTGAACGACTGCGGATACCACACGTGTGTCTGGAAGGGCACCACATGCCAGCCCTTGCCGGTTTTGCCGATGTTGGCATCGGGATTGAGGATGGGCTTCCAGTTGTTGGCCTTGTCGAAGCCGGTCAGCCAGTTGGCGTAGGGCACTACCAGCTGCGCGCTGATGACCTTGCCGGTTCCCGCCTCGATCACGTAGAACACACCGTCCTTGGGTATCTGCATCACCACGTGCTTTTTCTGGCCATCGATCACCAGGTCCGCGACGGTCAGGGGCGAGGTGTTGTCAAAGTCGAAGTTGTCAGCCGGCACGGCCTGGTAGTGCCAACGATATTTTCCGGTCTTCGCATCCAGTGCGACGATGGACGATGTGAACAGGTTGTCGCCGCCACCAGGCGAGCGCACTTCCGAAGGCCAGGGTGCACCGTTGCCCGTGCCGAAGATTACGAGGTTGGTCTGGGGATCGTAGACGATGCCGTCCCAGGGCGTGCCGCCGCCACCGGTCTTCCACCATTCGCCGTTCCAGGTCTTGGCCGCCCATTCCAGCTCGGGCTGCTCGAAGCCATTGGCAGGATTACCGGGCACCACCCACCAATGCCAAAGTTTCTTGCCGGTGTTGGCGTCATACGCAGACATGAAACCGCGCTGGTGGAATTCAGAACCAGCCTGGCCGATGAACACGATTCCATTGCCCACGCGCGGCGCGCCGGTGATGGACATGGCCTGCTTGGGGTCCGTGGTCTGGGTGTCCCAGACCTTGGTGCCCTTCTTGGCATCAATGGCTACGAGGCGCCCGTCGAGCGTGCCCCAGATGATCTTGCCATTCCAGTAAGTGACGCCCCGATTTGAGTTGTTGCAGCACAGGCTCGTGGCCGCCAGTTCACGCGGCACCTTGGGGTCGTATTTCCATAGTTGCTTGCCGGTCTTGGCATCGAAAGCGTAGACCTTGCTCCAGGGAGTTGTGACGTAAATGCGTCCGTCGACAACGATGGGGGTGCTCTGCCATTGGCCGCGCTCGACCATATCGGCGTGCCAGGCCAGACCCAGCTTGCCGATGTTGTCCACATTGATCTGCTTGAGCGGGCTGTAACGTTGCTCGCCAGGATCACGTCCATGACCAGGCCATTCGCCGGCAGCCACTTTATCCCGCGCGTTGCCGCTGGCAGCCACACACACCACCGCGCACGATGCCAGCACTGCGCTGGCCACAGTCAAGATCAGACGTCGCATGAATCCCCCGCAACCGATATACATTGGATAATCACTTCAAGAGTAGCCGAATTACGGTTTCAGCTGGTTTATCTCGACCGTAACGCGGGCGCCGACACCCGCCTTGAGCCTTACCGTTCCGAACGGATCCCCGCTACGCGAAATTGCACTGCCTCCATTGGCAATGCGGGCCTCGATCTCGATGTCCTGGCCCGCGGCAAATCCGGTTCCTGCAATCATAGCGTCGGTGCTCAGCAGCTCCACATCCTGGGGAAACCTTGCATCAAGGCGTTTGGCGGCCAGCGGTGGCCCACGCTGGCCGGCAATGCGTGCCAGCACGAATAGCGGAGCGCCTGATTGCGCCTTGCCCGCAACCTTGCCATCCAGCGTTATGTGTAACGGCACTGAAACTGCGCGCGCCGCTGTGCCCGCAGGGGCGACAGCACCAGCCATGGCATTGCCTGGCGCTGCGCCCTTCGGCCCGGCTGCAGCTGCGGTCACCCCGGCACTGTCCATGTTGCGCACCTGCTCCTCGATGATGCGTCGCACTTCCGGAGGAGGATTGCCACTGAGCAGTTTTACGAATCGTTCACGCGCCAAAGGATTTTCGCCACGCTCCAATGCAGCGATGGCGCTGTAGAACAATGCCTTGGTTGAAGCGGGATCCAGTAGCAACGCATCCTCAAAAAGGCGCCCTGCCCGGCCACCCAGATCACTTTGCTCGGACAGGACCAGGGCTTCGGCCAGGCCAGTCAGCGCGTCCGCGCTCTTGCCCTTGGCCAGCAGGTTGGCTCGCTGGTAGGCGCGTGCCGAAGAAGGATATTGCTCGATCACTGCATACGATCGACCCAGCATCAACCAGCCTTCGAGGTTCTCTGGTTCCTTCTCCATCTTGCGCGCCAGGCGACCCACCATTGCCGCCGGGCTGTCGGCCGCAACCGCCGGCGAATTCCAGTTCCACTTGCTCCACACCGGATACAGCAAGCCGGCCCCGCCAACACAGATCACGGCAAAGGCCAGCGCTGCAATGCCAGCCGCGGGCGCGGCGTCTTTGCGAAACACCAGCGGGTACGCAACCAGCGCGACGACCGCAAGCGTCAGCGCGAGAGCAATCAGCACAAAATTTGTCATGACCGGCCACGCTCATCATCGGACTCAACGTCCGCGAGATCCGTGGCAAGCAATTCGCGACGCTGACGCAACACGCGCCAGGCGATCAGTATGCCCCCGACCAGGAACAGGCCCGGCGCCAGCCACAACCAGGAATTTGCCAGCGACCATTGCGGACGCAACAGGATAATCTGGCCATAGCGATCCACCATGTATTGGCGGACCTCTTTGTCGGAACTGCCCGCCACCACCATCTCGCGCACTTGCCTGCGAATATCCACGGCGAACAGCGCTGGCGTATCGGCGACGGTTTCTCCCTGGCACTGCAGGCAGCGCAACTCATGAATCAACCCGGTGTAGCGCGCCTGTTGTACCGGATCCGGCAGGGGCGGCGCAGGATCAATAGCCATTGCCAAAATGGGCATCAGCAGGAGCGTCACGACCATCACCGCTCTCCGACCCGGTGTGACCCGCAGCGTCACTTGGCGGCGCCTTCAATCAACGGCAGGAACTGCGCGCGCCAATTCTCTGCAGTGACCTGGCCCACCACCTTGTGCACGATGGTGCCCGCAGGATTCACCAGGAACGTTTCCGGCGCACCATAAACACCCCAGTCAATCGCGGCGCGACCTTCGCGGTCCACAGCAATGACCTCATAGGGATTACCCAGCTGCGACAGCCAGTCGCGCGCCGCCGCGTCTTCGTCCTTGTAATTGAGCCCGACCATCGCGACTTTGCCTTCCTGCTTGATTTGCAGCAGCGTCGCATGCTCCGCGCGACACTCTCCGCACCAGGTGCCCCAGACATTTACCACCGTCCAACGACCCGCAAAGGCATGGCTGTCGACAGTCTTTCCATCATGCAAAAGATCGGGCAGCACGAACTGCGGCGCGGTCTTGCCGATCAGCGCAGACTTCACGAACTGTTTGTCGGGTGCGCGCTTGAGGGCCACGCCAAACATGACAACCAGCAGCGCGAACGCCACCAGGGGGAGCGCAAATTTATTCATGTCGGTGCAATCACGCTGGTTGGCTTTGCGACGGACTCGGCACTGCCTGCGCCTGCGTGGCCTCGACCCGCTTGCGGTAGCGCTTGTCTATGGTCGACAGCAAACCGCCGAGGGCCATCAGGATGGCGCCCAGCCAGACAAATCGCATCAACGGTCGCACCTGCACGCGAAGGCTCCATGCCCCGTTGCCAAGATCCTCACCCATTGTCACCAGCAGATCACGCGTCCAGCTGATGCCCAGCGAGGCTTCGGCAAGCGACTGCTGCTGGACCCAATAGGTGCGGCGCTCCGGCAGCAAGGTGTTCACCAGCTTGCCGTCGCGCGTAACCGTGATCGTGGCCTGCTTGGCCGAATAGTTGGGGCCTTCGATATCCTTGATGGAATCGAAGTTGAATGCGTAGTCCCCCAGCTTCACCTGCTGCCCGGTGTGCAGTGCGATGTCGCGCGCCAGCATGCGCGCTTCCATGGTGGTGACCCCGAGGGTCAGCACGCCCAGTCCTATGTGCGCCATGGTCATGCCCAGTACCGCTGGCGACAGCGACAGGCCTCGACGCAGGCGATCCACCGGATCAATCAGCGACGCGATGATGATCCAGGCACCCAGCACCACACCGATAGGCCCCAGCAGTGAGCGATCCCCGTAGATTCCGAGGATCAGTCCCAGGCCAATGGCGACAGCTAGCGCAAAACTGCCAATGACGCGGCGCCTCGAATCCCCAAGGCCGCCGCGCTTCCAGCGTGAGAACACACCGATGGAAACCAGGGCCAGCAACGGGAAGATCGGTAATACGAAGGTTGGATTGAAGTAAGGCGCACCCACCGACAGCGTGCCCAGTCCCAGCAAGTCGGAAATGAACGGCGCCATGGTGCCGCCGAACACTACGGCGGTGGCGATCACCAGCAGGATGTTGTTGAACAGCAGGAAGCTCTCGCGCGACGTGATATCAAAACCCGCATTCGAACGCAGCAACGGAGCGCGCCACACATACAGCGACAGCGCACCGCCGATGACCAGCACCAGGAAGGCAAGGATGAACACGCCGCGTGCCGGATCCGACGCAAAGCTGTGCACCGACACCAGCACGCCCGAGCGCACCATGAATGTGGCCAGCAGGCAGAACGAGAAGGTCATGATGGCCAGCAGCAGCGTCCAGCTTTTGAACAACCCGCGCTTGTCGGTCACAGCCAGCGAATGAATCAGCGCTGTGCACAGTAACCAGGGCATCAGTATGGAATTCTCCACCGGATCCCAGGCCCACCAGCCGCCCCACCCAAGTTCGTAATAGGCCCACCAGCTGCCCAGGGCTACGCCCACGGTAAGGAACATCCATGCGACGGTGGTCCAGGGTCGCGTCCAGCGCGCCCATGTCTGGTCAAGCTTGCCTTCGAGCATTGCAGCGATGGCAAACGCAAACGCCACCGAACAGCCCACGTAACCCACATAGAGCATGGGCGGATGGATGGTCAGCCCGAAATCCTGCAACACCGGATTGAGATCCACGCCATCCGGCGGCGCAGGCTGCAGCCGCGCGAAAGGATTGGAAGTGGCCAGGGAAAACAGCAGGAAGCCCGTGCTGATGAAACCCAGCACACCCAGTACGCGGGCATATAACGTTCGCGGCAAGGAACCTGACAGAGCCGCCACTGCTACCGTCCACGTCGAAAGCACGAACACCCAGAACAGCAGGCTGCCCTCATGGTTACCCCAGGCTGCAGCCACGCGGTAGTAAATCGGCAATGCCGTGTTCGAATGACCGGCCACCATGCGCACCGAGAAGTCGTTGTGCACGAACGACCAGATCAGGCAGCCGAAAGCCAACCCCAGCATCACGAACTGTCCGGCAACGGCCGGCGCTACCGCCGACATCCAGCGCGCATTGCCTTTCCATGCGCCGGCTATGCCGAAAAACGCCTGCGCTGCTGCCAGGAACAGCGCCAGGATCATGGCGAACTCACCAATCTCGGGCAGCATTCAGGTCCCCTGTCCGAGTCGTGATTCGCCTTTCTGCAGTGAACGTTTTACTGCCGGTGGCATGTAGTTCTCGTCGTGCTTGGCCACTATTTCGTCCGCTACAAACGTACCGCTGGAGTCCAGACGCCCGTGCGCCACCACACCGGAGTTTTCCTTGAACAGATCCGGCAGCACGCCCGTATATCGCACGGGCAATTGGTGCTGGAAATCAGTGACCACGAAATTGATCTCGAGGCTTCCGGTCTGGCGCTTGACGCTTCCCACTTCGACCATGCCGCCCAGTTGGAAACGCTGCCCTGTCTTGACCTGACCCGCGGCAACCTGCGTGGGATCGAAGTAGAACATGACATTGCTGCGGAATGCCCGCAAGCCCAGGCCAGCCGCTATGGCGACGCCGGCAACGATTCCCAGAACCAGCAGGATGCGTTTGCGGCGCGGCGTCATGACGCCACATCGCGCATGGCCAGGCGACGTCGGGCGCTCTCTTTCGCCAGCGTCAGGTTACGGCGCGCCCACCACACATTGAGCAACAGGGACGCGATGCCGATGGCATACGCAGTGAATACATAGAACGCATAGCCACTCATGTGGAGGAATTCGCTCATTAAGTGCTCCCCGCGACGGCTTCGCGTATCCAGTCACCGCCGCGCTCACGTCGCAGCACTTCGGCCCGCGCCCTTACCAGCATCACGGCGAAGAAGTAGCAGGTGAATCCCAGGAATGAAACCAGCAACGGCGCCAGCATGGCCAGGGGCATGGAGGGTCCGTTGACGCGCAAGACGCTGGGTGCCTGATGCAACGAGTTCCACCAAATCACTGAATAGTGAACGATGGGCACATTGACCGCACCCACAATGGCCAGCACTGCGCTGCTGCGATCCGCGCGGCTCACGTCATCAATGGCGTTTCGCAGTGCGATGTATCCGAGGAAGAAGAACAGCATGATCAGCTCAAAAACGATTCGTGGATCCCAGGCCCAGTATGTGCCCCACATGGGCTGGCCCCACAACATGCCGGTAAGCAGCGACACCGCAGTGAAGGTCGCCCCCGCCGGCGCAATGGCCGCAGCCACGGCGTGCCCCACCTTGATGCGCCAGATGAGGCCAACTGCGGCGGCTATGGCCATGGCGCTGTAAGACATAAGCGATAGCCAGGAATTCGGGACGTGTACGAAAATGATCCGGTAGGCATCGCTTTGTAGCCGGTCCGGCGGAGCAATCACCAATCCCCAGGTGAGCCCGACGAAGATCAGGATCGCCGCCGGCCATGCAAACCAGGGCACGAGTATCCCGGCCACACGATAGAAATAAGGTGGAGATCCGAAACGATGAAACCAGGCCCAGCTCATAAGGACGATTTTACTCCAGGCTGATGCGCACTGCGGCTGCAGCCGCCAGTGGCGCCAACGTCAAACCCAGCACCACCAGGGCTGCCAGCAGATACAGCGGCCCCTCGGCGGACTCGCCCATTATCGCCAGCTGCGTGGCCCGTGCTCCGAACACCAGCGTCGGAATGGCCAGTGGCAATACCAGCAGCGATAGCAGCGCTCCGCCACGCCGTACGCCCAGCGTCAGGCCTGCACCGATCGCACCGATCAGGCTCAGGCTCACACTCCCCAGCAGCAAGGTCACCAGTACCATCGGTATTGACGAAGCCGGCGCACCCAACGACACAGCGGCAAGGGGCGCCACCATCGCCAGTGGCAGGCCGGTCAATATCCAGTGCGTGGCAGTCTTGGCAAGCAACAACGCCGCGAATGGTTGTCCAGACAGCGCAAACTGCTCCAGAGTTCCATCTTGGGCGTCTTCGCGGAACAGGAAATCCAGCGCCAGCATGGATGCCAGCATCAGCGCCACCCACAGCGCCGCGGGGGCCAGCTGCCGCAGCCGCCCCAGTTCGGGGTCCAGCGCCAACGGGAACAGCAGGGTTACGATCAGGAAAAAGGCCAGGGGCTGCAGCCAGTCGCCCGGGCGCCGAAACGCCAGCAACAGGTCGCGGCGCATGACAGCACCGGCCGCTTGCGTGGCCGAACGGCGCAAAGTCATGGCTGCTCCGCGGGGCTGCGCCACAGCCGACAGAGGGAGGAATCCACCGCCAGCGCCTGGTGCGCGGCGATCAATGCCATACCTCCGCCGCCCAGGTGGCGATCCAGCAAATCACACAGGATCTGCTGTCCCGAAGCGTCAAGGTTGGCAGCCGGTTCGTCGAGCAGCCACAGATTGGCATCCCACAGGAATACGCGCGCCAGGGCGACGCGGCGCTGCTGCCCGGCCGACAGGCTGCGCACTGGCTGATCCGAACGCAGCCCGGACAAGCCCACCTGCAATAACGCGTCGTGTATCTGCGGGATGCTTGCCCCGTTGCGCATTCCTGTAGCAAATCGCAGGTTCTCGGCCGCGGAAAGGTCGGCCTTGAGGGCCGGCTCATGGCCCAGGTAGGCAAGATCCAGATGAAAGGCATCGCGACCTGCAGTGATGTCCTGCCCTTTCCAGCGCACCTGCCCCGCTTCGGGATGCATGAAGCCTGCAATCGTGCGCAGCAAAGAAGTCTTGCCCGTGCCATTGGGCCATAACAACTGCAACACCTGTCCTGGCGCCAAGGTCAGGTTCAATCCGCGCAGCAGGTGCCGGTCGCCGCGCCACAGGTGCAGGTCACTGAGTTCGAGCACGATGTCCTTGTTTTTCAGTATTGGTGCGGACGGCGGGACTCGAACCCACACTCCCTTTCAGGAAGCAGATTTTAAGTCTGCTGCGTCTACCAGTTTCGCCACATCCGCATAGAAGGTGGAGGCTAGGGTCGGAATCGAACCGGCGTACACGGCTTTGCAGGCCGCTGCA
>JBDTPN010000019.1:0-61625 GCA_039932715.1 Pseudomonadota bacterium
GCCGGTCGCGGCATTTCTCGAGGTAACAGCGATCGGCCATCTGCGCGATCATGTCCGCCGTGCCCAGCAGGTGACCCAGCTGTATGTCGCGCGGGTCGGTGACATGCTGCGCGATCACGTCAAAGGGCACTTCATAGCCGGTGAAATGCACCACATTGCTGGTGATGCCGGTCCATTGGGCGAACCCGATGGTGGGCAGGTAATACTCCATGAATTTCGCGCTACGGGTGACGTGGTTGCGCGTGAATTCAGCGCCATTGCGCGCTTCCTCGGTGCGTTCGCGCAAATAGCCGATGTCATGGAACAGGGCCAGGCATACGCCGACGGCGGCGCGCTCCGCGCCCAGCGCCTGCTCGGTGCCGGCATGCGTCATTTCGTAGCCTGTCATCAGGCGCGCCATGGCCAGGGTGACGTCCAGTGTGTGCTGCTGGTCGTGATACACCGTATCGACGCCAAAATAGCCCGGCATGCGACCGGTGAATGCCGCCTCGAAATCGTGGAAGGCGCGCGACACCGGCGCGAACGGGGCTGCAGGCCAGACGCGCTCGAACAGCTGCTGCACGGCGTCGCGCACATCCGCGGCGGAGCTGACCCGTACGGTGTTGGTGACGTCGTAATCGCTGCGGCGTGCGCTGTAGATGTTGGCTCTGGTGGGTATGGGCATTGGCATTTGGCCTGCCAACGCAGTCTAGGGACAGCATGACGCCGTGACCAGCGACCGACGCCACAGTTTGCAGATGTCAAAGCACCGATATGTAAAAGCTGAAGGCGCGAAGCTGATTCAGGCGGTGATGCCGTGTTGACGCAATAGCGGTTCGATGCTTGGGCCGCGGCCGCGAAATTCGATGAATGCGTCGAGAGGATCGCGGCTGCCACCACGCGACAGGATGCTGTCCACGAAACGGCGCGCGGTAGCGCGATCGTAAATGCCGGCTTCCTCGAATGCCGAGAAAGCATCAGCCGAAAGCACCTCGGCCCATTTGTAGCTGTAGTACCCGGCAGCGTAGCCGCCGGCGAAGATATGGCCGAAGTTGTTGGGGAAGCGGTTCCATGCCGGCGTCCAGATCACCGCCACTTCGCGACGCACTTCATCGAGGATTTCATACACGCGCCCACCCAGCGTCGGGTCGTATTCGGCATGCAGGCGGAAATCAAACAGGGCGAACTCCACCTGTCGCAACGTGACCAGGCCGGCCTGGAAGTTGCGGGTGCGCAGCAGCCGCTCGATCTGTTCTTCCGGCAAGGGCAGTCCGGTGTCCACATGGCGCGTGACCGCGCGCAGGACCTCCGGTTGCCACGCATAGTTCTCCATGAACTGGCTGGGCAACTCCACGGCATCCCAGGCCACGCCGTTGATGCCGGCAACCGAGGGAAAGCGCGCGCGCGTCAGCAAGTGGTGCAGGCCGTGGCCGAACTCGTGGAACAGCGTGACCACGTCGTCGTGCGTGAGCTGGGCCGGCTTGCCGGCCGACCCTGGCAATGCATTGCACACCAGGTAAGCCACTGGCAGGGCCGAGCCGGACTTGAGCGCCTTGCGGCCCACGCAGTCGTCCATCCAGGCGCCGCTGCGCTTGTTGGGGCGGGCATAGGGGTCGAGGAAGAAGCCGCCAATGGGCGTGCCTGCCGCATCAAGGATGTCGTAGTAGCGCGCATCGGCGTGCCACAGAGCTACGCCATCGCGCGCAGCTATTTTCACCTCAAACAGCTTTTCAATCACCGCGAACAGGCCATCGAGCACCCGCGCCAGGGGAAACCAGGGGCGCAGCTCTTCCTGCGACACGTGGTAGCGCTCTTCCTGCAAGCGCTCGGCGTAATAGGTGGTGTCCCAGGCGTCGAGGCGGCGACCTGCAAACTCCTGCAATTCGGCCAGTTCGCGTAGGGCGGCCGGGCGTGCGGCCGTGGCCATGTCGCGCAGGAAGGCCAGCACTTCATCGACGCTGCGGGCCATGCGCCGCGCCAGCGCATAAGCGGCGTAGTTGGGAAAATCGAGCAGCTGCGCCGCTTCGTGGCGCAGTCGCAGCAGGTTTTCCATCACCTGGGCGTTGTCGAAACGCGCGGGGGTGGGGCCCTGGTCGGACGCACGTGTGCACCAGGCGCGGTAGAAAGCCTGGCGCAGCGCAGGTGAACGCGCGTCGGTGACCACGGCCACATAGGTGGGCTGGTCGAGCCCCAGCAGCCAGCCTTCCTTGCCCGCGGCTTTGGCGCGCTCCAGCGCCTGCTCCAGGATGGTGGCGTTGAGGCCTTCAAGTTCGGCGGAGTCAGTGACGTGGTGGCTGAACGCATTGGTGGCGTCGAGCACGTTTTCTTCGAACTTTGCAGCCAGGCCCGACAGCTCGAGCATGATGGCCTTGAAGCGTTCCTTGCGTTGGCCATCGAGGCCGACACCGGCCAGCCTGAATTCGAGCAGCATGTGATCGACCACCGACAGTTGCTCGCCATCTAGGGTCGCGGACTCTGCCTGCTTCACGGCGCCGAATGCGTGGAACAGATTTTCATTCTGCGAGATGTCGGTGGCGTAGTCCGACAGCAGCGGCAGGCAGGCGTTGTAGCGCTCGCGCAGCGCCTCGCTGTTGAGCACGCCGTTGAGATGGCTGACCGGCGACCAGGTGCGCGACAGCCGATGCTGCAGCTCTTCGAGCGGCTCTACCAGGGTCGCGAACTGCGGCGCGGGCTGCAGCTCGATTTCGCGAATGCGCGCGCGGTTTTCTTCGAGCACTGCACGGATGCCGGCTTCCACATGTTCGGGGCGGATCTCGTCAAAGGGCGGCAGCGCTGCGCTGCGCAGCAGGGGGTTGGTGGCTTGCATGGGCCCATTCTAGGGGATGCGTCCTGCGGTAACATCCGCCGGATGAGTAATGCCCCGAGCCCGCTGGTTATTGGCCATCGCGGCGCCAGCGGCTACCTGCCCGAACACACGCTGCCCGCGTATGCGCTGGCCGTGCTGCAGGGCGCTGATTACATTGAACCTGACCTGGTGGCCACCCGCGACGGCGTGCTGGTGGCGCGCCACGAGAATGAGATCGGCGCGACCACCGACGTGGCCCTGCGCGACGAGTTTGCCTCGCGGCAGCGCAGCCAGCGGGTTGACGGCCAGTTGTTTGCAGGATGGTTTGTCGAGGATTTCACGCTGGCGGAACTCAAGACCCTGCGCGCCCGCGAGCGGATACCGCAACTGCGGCCGGCAAACGCTGCTTACGATGGCCAGTTCGAAGTGCCCACCTTTGAGGAGGTGCTGCAGTTGCTGGCGGGGATCAACGCCTCGCGGCGCATCGCGCGGCAACCGCTGATCGGCATTTATCCCGAGACCAAGCATCCCGCGCATTTCTTGCAACTGGGGCTGCCGCTGGAACCGGCGCTGCTGGCCGCGCTGGACCGCGGGCTACAAGGCGCGCCGCTGTTCATCCAGTCCTTTGAAACTGCAAACCTGCAGCAACTGCGCGGCGTCTGCGACCATCCGCTGACGCAGCTGCTGGAGGGCAATGTGGTGATGGACGCCGCGCGCCTGGAGACGGTTGCCCATTACGCGCAGGCCATCGGCGTGCCCAAGTCCATGGTGGTGCACGAGGATCAGCAGGGCGTGCTGGCGCCCACGACGCTGGTCAGCGATGCGCATGCTGCGGGGCTGGCGGTGCATGTGTGGACGTTGCGCGCCGAGAACGCGTTTCTTCCCATTGCGCTGCGACGCGGCGCCGAGCCCGGCGCACACGGAGACATCGCGGCGGAAACAAAGTTGCATCTGTCTGCGGGGGTGGACGGATTGTTTTGCGATCAGCCCGACCTTGTCACAGCTGTAATCAACGCAGGGGCACGGTCGGGGTTATGATCGAAGCGGTTTCTCACCAACCCGGGGGATTTATGATCGGTTCGAAATTTAAGAAAATGCTGGCTGCCGCTGCTGTCAGTGCGGTGGTCATGGTTTCGGGGACGGCATTTGCGCAGGCGCCTGCTGGTGGCGGCATGCGCGGTCCTGTGGATAGCGCCGGCATGATGCAGCGCATGGGTCTGGATGATCCGACGCTCAAGCTGACCGATGCGCAGAAGGGCCAGATCGGCAAGATCATGGACGGCTACATTGCGGATCAGTCCAAGATGCGCGAAAAATATCCGACGGCGCAGGGCTCACCTCCAAGCCAGGAGGCGATGGCTGCAATGCGCAGCGCGCGCGAAGGCCTCAACACTGCAGTGGGCAAGGTGCTCAACGATTCGCAGCGCTCCACGTGGGAAGCGGCGATGGCAGCACGTCGTCCGCCAGGTGGCGGTGGTGGTCCAGGTGGTCCGCCGCCCGCACGCTGATCGAGGCTGTTGAGACCGTCACGAGGAGGCCGCCGCGGCCTCCTCTTTTTTTGCGGCCGCACCAGGGTCGCTTCGATAGGCGTTGAGGTCGCGGGCCGCCAGAGAGCGCACCGACCTGGCGGTAGCGCGCAGCAGCATCACTTGCCCGAGGATGCTGGTGCCTGCCATTACAGAGACGAAATCCAGTCGCAGGATTCCCGCGACGTATAGCTGCATCAGGATGAAATAGAGACCCAGCAGCATTGCCAGGCGAAACGGCAGCGCCAGGCGAAACTTGCGTCCCCGAATCACATCGGCCTCGGACATGTACGGGTCGGGCCTGCGCAGGGTCACCGCTCCGGCAACCAGCAAGCCCATGCGCAACAGCAGCAGGCCGCTGATCGCCGCGCTGTATATAAGCAGCGGCAGGAAATTTCCCGGTCCACGTGTGGCATGCCCGGTGAAGTAGAAGTACGCGCAGCAGCCAAGGGCCAGTACCGACATCGACATCCCCAGGGCGATTTCCATTGGCGGCACGAAATCCGTAAGCCGCCAGTGATGCAGTTCGACGCTGCGCACTGCCGGCGCCGGCATCGCGCGAAACGCGCGGTGCATGCTGATCAGCAGTGGCATGCGCAACACGACCGGCAGCAACTGCACCAGGTAGGTCCACACCATGATTACCACCAGGTGCCGCGCGGCGGTGCCGTGCAAAAGGTGGAACGCAAGCAGCACGGTCGCGGCAAGCCCGATGACCACGTGCAGCCCCAGCACGAGAGTGTTCTGCCGCGCTACTTTTTCCGGCGCCAGGGGATACAGGCGCGGGAAGTCCCCGGTTGGATAGTTCCTGCGCATCGCCAGCCACGCCCGGTGGCTCCACCAGGGGCAGATGAAGGACATCACCAGGATCTGCGCTGTGAATACCGCTGTGACCAGGAGAGTCATGGAATGGGGGTTCATGGGGATACCTGCGAGGTTTGTTGTTCAGTCGCGCATCACGCCGGCAAAGGCGATGCGGATTTCGGAATCGGTCAGGCCGGCGCCGCGCAGGCGGGCTATTGCATCGGTCATCACCGATGTCGCCTGGCCGGCAAGGTTCACGCGCGAGTGTTTGCGGCCGTCGCGATGGACGAAGGAGCCCTGCCGGCCACGCGTTTCGATCACCGCATCGCGTTCGAGCAGGCCATAGGCCTTGGCCACGGTGTTGGGATTGAGCTGCAGGTCAGCAGCCAGCTGGCGGATGGCTGGCAGCGGGGTGCCGGGACGCAGGTCGCCACGCTGCACGGCGCTGCGGATCTGGTCGATCAGCTGCGCGAACACCGGAACCGGGTCAGTGACATCAATCGAGATGCGCATCGCTGCTGCTCTATATGTACTAGTAGTACATATAGTACATACATGGGCGCGCAATGCAAGGCATCGGCGCGGGGGGCGGTCAGCCGTGCATCTGGGCAGTCAGTTCCCTGAGTACGGAATCAGTAAGGGGGCGTACGCCGCGCCACAGCTCGAAGGATTCGGCCGCCTGTTCCACCAGCATGCCCAGCCCGGTCAGCGATCGGGCGCAGCCCAGGTGTTGCGCCCATCGCGAAAACGTCGTGCCATCCTTGCCGTAGGCCAGGTCATAGCAGATCGTGCGCGCATCGATGATTGCGGGCGGCAGCGGCGGCAGCGTGCCGGCAAGGCTGGTGGCCGTGGCGTTGATCACCAGGTCATGGGGCGTCGCCTCAAGTTGGTCGTAACCCATGGCACGCACCGGGCCCAGATCGGCAAAGCGTTGCGCCAGTTCACGGGCGCGATCGACATTGCGATTGACGATGATGAGTTCACGCGGTTTGCGTTCGAGCAGGGGCGCGATTATCCCACGCGCCGCACCACCCGCTCCCAGCAGCAGAATGCCGTGTGCGGCGATGTTCACATGGTGATTGGCAACCAGGTCACGCACCAGGCCTGCGCCGTCGGCGTTGTCACCCAGCAGGCTGCCACTGCGCACAGCAACCAGGTTGACGGCGCCGGCACGCTGCGCGCGTGGCGTCAGTTGATCGACCAGGCACGCCGCGGCTTCCTTGTGGGGGATGGTGACGTTGAGACCCTTGCCACCACCGGCGAAGAACTCGCGCGCTGCAGCTTCGAAGCCCTCGGGGGTTGCGTCGATGGTCGAGTATGCAATTGACTGGCCGGTCTGTGCGGCAAAGCGCGCGTGAATGAACGGCGAGCGACTATGCTGGACCGGATGACCGATGACGGCGTAGCGATCAGGATTCATCATCCAGCCTCGTTGACCAGCCAGTGCACGCGGGTCCCGGACTTGCCGCCCAGCATGTCGTGCAGCTGTGGCTGCCACTGCGCGGCGTCGACATCAAATTGCCAGGGTGGATTGATGATCAGCATGCCTGAACCGTTGAGTCCCACGGCGCTGTCGGGTTCGGTGACGCACATCTCGATGGCCAGCACGGGTTGCTGGATGCCGCGCGTGATCCGCGCCAGCCACAGGTCAGTGTCATGCTGCTTCTTGATGGGATACCACAGCGCATAAACGCCGGTCTCAAAGCGCGTGAGCGCTTCGGTAAACGCGGTGGCGATCTGCCGCTCCTCATCCGGATTCTCGTAGGGCGGATCGATGAGCACCAGGCCGCGCCGCTGCGGCGGTGGCAGCAGGGCCTTGAGTTGCTGGTAGCCATCACCCGACACCACGCGCACCGCAGTGCGCACCAGCAGCGCGGGCTGATCCATCACGCGTTGCAACGCGCGCGCCTGCTGGGCCAGTGTTTCTACGAATACGCATTGGTCCGCTTCACGCATTGCGCTTGCCGCCAGCAGCGGTGAGCCAGGATAGGCGTGGGCGCTGCCGCCCAGCCGCTGGCGCAGCGTGGCCAGCGCGCGCAGGTATTCCTCTATGGGCGCGCCCAGCACGTCGGGGGGTTGCCTTGCTGCGGCCAGCAATCGCGTAACGCCGGCTTCGCTCTCGTTACTGCGACGCGAATCGGCGCCGGCCAGGTCGTAAAGCCCTTCGCCCGCATGTGTGTCCACGAACAGAAAGCCCTTGGCTTTCTTTTGCAGCGCGCTGATCAGTGCCAGCAGGGCGATGTGCTTGTGCACATCGGCAAAGTTGCCGGCGTGAAAGCTGTGGCGATATTGCATGTTGGGAGCTTGTCTGGGGAGACGTCATGATCTCATGTCATGGCGCCGATCGCGATGCGCACTCCCTGCAGATGCAGGAGTCGCCCCGCGCGGCCGCCTCGCTTTTCACAGCGGGGGAAATCGCCGTGTCGCGGCACCAGCAATGCGCATCCATGCTGCCGGTGCGGGCCACTGCGCACTGGTTTTCCTTGTGGCACACCGGGCAGGTGGTATCTGCCAGGCGCGGATCCATTCAGGCGCGTTTGCGCGGCGCGGCCTTGGCTTTGGGCACTGCTGCAGGCACGACCTGGGCTGCGGCTTTGGGTATTGCCGGCTTGACCGCAGTTTTCTTCTTTGCCTTTGCTTTGACTTTGGCCTTGGGCTTAGGTGCAGCGGCTGCAGCCACTGGCGGCGCGGCCGGTGCAGCCTTCTTGCCCTTGGTAGCGGCGCCGCGGCGACCAAAGCGACCCCGTGCCGGACGTATGGGGGCAGCGGCCAGCAGTGCGCGACATTCCTCGAGCGTCAGCGTCTTGGGATCGCGTTCCTTGGGAATGCGCGCATTGCGCTGCTTGTCGGTGATGTATGGGCCATAGCGGCCGTTGAGCACCTGGATATCGTCGACGCCGAAGTCATGGATGATGCGGTTGGCGTCGGCGACTTTCTTGGCCTCGATGACCTGGATGGCGCGCTCGAGCGTGACGGCGTAGGGATCGTCTTCCTTGAGCGATACATACTTGGCGCCGTATTTCACATACGGCCCGAACTGGCCGATGGCCACCATGACGGATTCGCCATCGGCAGTCTCGCCCAGTTGCTTCGGTAACTGGAACAGCACCATGGCATCGGCCAGCGTGATGGTGTCCATTTTCTGTCCGGGACGCAGGCCCGCGAACTTGGGTTTCTCTTCGTCGTCCTTGGTGCCGGCCTGCACGAAGGGACCGAAGCGGCCCATGCGCACTGACACTGGACGACCTGAATCAGGATGGATGCCCAGGTCGCGCGACATGGCGACTTCTTCACGGCTGACATTGGTCTCGATTTCCTCGACCTGGTCGATGAAGGGCTTCCAGAATTTCTGCAGCGGTGTGATCCAGGGCTCTTCGCCGCGCGACACCGCGTCGAGTTCGTCTTCCATGTCGGCGGTGAAGCCGTATTCCACATACTTGGTGAAGTACTTGGTCAGGAAGCGGTTGACGATCTTGCCGATGTCGGTGGCGATGAAGCGGCGCGCGTCCATATCCACGTATTCGCGGTCGCGCAATGTGGAGATGATGGAAGCGTAGGTCGAGGGTCGGCCGATGCCGTGCTCCTCGAGCGCCTTGACCAGCGAGGCTTCCGAGAACCGCGGCGGCGGCTCGGTGAAATGCTGTTCGCCATGCAGGGCCAGCAGCTTCACGCTGTCACCTTCCTTCATGGGCGGCAACACATGGTCGTCATCATCTTCCAGTGAATCGTCGCGACCTTCCTGGTACACGGCAATGTAGCCGGGCTTGACCAGCGTCGAGCCATTGGCGCGCAGCGTGTGATGCGCGGCATCAAGCTGGCCCTTGGTGCCGGGGTGCATGTCCACCGCCACGGTGTCGAACACGGCGTGTGCCATCTGGCAGGCGATGGCGCGTTTCCAGATCAGCGCGTAAAGCTTGAACTGGTCGGCGTCGATCTTGCCTTCCACTTGCGAAGGCGTGATGGAAGCGCTGGTGGGACGCACGGCCTCATGCGCTTCCTGTGCGTTCTTTGACTTGGTCTTGTAGGCGCGTGGCGCCTCGGCCAGGCCTTCCTTGCCGTAGAGCTTTTCGATGGTGACGCGGATCTCGGCCACGGCCTCATTGGCCAGTGACACCGAGTCGGTACGCATGTAGGTGATGAGGCCCACGGCGCCTTCGCCGAAATCCACACCTTCATAGAGTTGCTGCGCCAGGCGCATGGTGCGCTGCGCGGAGAAACCCAGTTTGCGCGCGGCTTCCTGCTGCAGCGTTGATGTGGTGAACGGCGGCGCCGGATTGCGCTTGCGCTGCTTGCGGTCGATGCTGCTGACGGTCAATTTGCCGCCGGCCACGCCCAGCAGCGCGGCCTCGACTTCGCGCGCGGCAGTCTCATTGGTGAAACTGAACTGCTCGACCTTGCGGCCGCCAAATTCAATCAGCTTCAGTGGAAATTTAGTCTCGCTGTGCTGACCCTCGGCATCAATGGTCCAGTATTCCTGGGGCTTGAACGCGTCGATGGCTTCATCGCGTTCGCAGATCATGCGCAGCGCCGGGCTCTGCACGCGTCCCGCCGACAGGCCCTGGCGTACCTTCTTCCACAGCAGTGGCGAGAGATTGAACCCGACCAGATAGTCCAGCGCGCGGCGCGCCTGCTGGGCATTGACCAGGTCCATCGAAAGTTCGCGCGGCTCGGTGATGGCCTGGCGGATCGCGTTCTTGGTGATCTCGTAGAACGCCACGCGATGGACGGTCTTTTCCTTCAGCTCGCCACGTTCCTTTAGCAATTCAAATAAATGCCAGGAAATGGCCTCGCCTTCGCGGTCCGGGTCAGTCGCGAGGTAAAGCGAGCTTGCCTTGCGAAGCGCCTTGGCGATGGCATCGACATGTTTCTCGTTACGTTCGATGACGCGGTATTGCATGGCGAAGTCGCGTTCGGGATCCACCGCGCCTTCCTTGGGAACCAGGTCGCGCACGTGGCCATAGGAGGCCAGCACCTCGAAATCCTTGCCCAGGTATTTCTTGATGGTCTTCGCCTTGGCGGGCGATTCGACAATGACGAGATTGTCAGCCACTGATTCAGTGCGCCACGGCGGTGTCGGGATCGAACACCAGCGTTTCCATGCGCGCGCAGGCCTGTTCCTGCCCGGGTTGGCTTGACAGCACCATCAGCACCACCCAGCGGACCTGGTCCAAGGTCAGGTCTTCTACATCCAGCGCCAGCAGGCGGTCGATGACCAGCTCGCGTTGGGCGGGATTGAGGATGTCAGCGTTTTCGAGCGACAGCAGCAGTCCCCGGCAGTCCACCGACAGGCGCGTGAGTTCCAAAGGGGAGTAGATGCGCAATGACGCGCTGTGCACGCGCGGCGCGAGGCCGTCATTGAGCCCGGGTCGGTGCCGTTCGCCGGCCAGGTCGGCCAGCCAGTCCAGCGCCCGTTCGACATTGGCTTCGCCAAAGCCCGCGCTTTCAAGGTCGCGCGCCAGCGCCTCGCGCTCGGGCACTTCTGGCGCTTCGTCGAACATGTAGCGATCGAAGACGTAAATGAGGATATCGAGGACGGTGCCGTTCATCAGTCAGGTAACGCGGTTAAAGAGTGCCCCGGGCCTTGTTTCGACCCTGCCATCAAGTTCAAGTATCAACATCATGGAGGCGACGGCACCGGGGTTGAGACCGGTCCGGTCGACCAGATCGTTAATGCTGGCCGGCTCGAAGCCGAGGGCATCTAACAGCATTTCGTAATCCTTGTCCAACCGCGGCACAGACGCACCAGCTTTGAGGGTGGCCATAAACGCATGATTGACATGGATATTGTGTTCGATGGGAATTTCGATCTGCCGCAGCACATCGGCTGCGTCACGGGCCAGATGCGCCCCCTGGAACATCAGCTCGAGGCAACCGCTGGCCTGCGGGTTGAGCGGTGACCCCGGCACAGCGAACAGTTCCCGCCCCTGTTCCAGCGCTTTGCGCGCGGTGATCAGCGAGCCGCTGTCAGCGGCGGCTTCGACCACCACGGTGCCGCGAGCCAGCCCGGAGATGATGCGATTGCGTCGCGGAAAGTTGTGCTTAATTGGCGGCATGCCGGGGGCAAATTCCGATACCAGCGCGCCATGCGACTGTATCTGCCTGGCCAGCGCCTGGTTCTCGCGCGGGTAGCAGATATCGAGACCCGTTCCCAGCACCGCGATGGTGTGCCCCCCCGCAGACAGCGCGCCTTCATGCGAGGCCGTGTCGATGCCGCGCGCCAGGCCACTGGTGACGATGAACCCGGCGGCAGCGATCTGCGCGGCCAGCTGCCCCGCCAGTTTCCTGCCCGCAGCCGTCGGGGTGCGGCTGCCGACCATTGCCACCTGGGGCTGCGAGAGGGCTGTAACGCTGCCCAACACATAGAGGGCGACGGGTGCGTCGCGCAGCGCGCGCAGTTGCGGCGGAAACTGATCGCAGGTGCAGGGCAGGAGCGTAGCGCCGGAGTGTTCGAGCCAGCGCAGGTCCGAGGCCGCTTCTTCAAGGGCCATGCCGCTGCAAAGGTAGGCAATGGTCTGCTCTCCCAGTTCCAGCGCGCGCAAGGTGGCAGGAGAGGAACGCAGCAGCAGCCGGACATCCCCCAGCTGTGTAAGGGCGGGCAACAACGCGCCCTGCCCGAGGCCCGGGGCCCGCACCACAGCAGCCCAGGCCATCGTGGTTTGCACGTCGTTCATTGCTGCAGCGTAAAAGCAAAGGGCCCGCGCTGGCGGGCCCTTGATGCTGCAATTATCGAGAAATGGCTGGTTTAAGGCCCGTGCACGTAATCCGCCACGCGCATCGCGCCGGTGGCATCGACCACCAGCCCGTAGCTCATGTGCTCGTAGGTCTTGAACACCAGCAGAGTGCCGGCGCGCTCGCTGGGCAGGCGCAAGTCTTGACCGCGACCCCGGCACCAGAAATTGCCGTAGCGATTGCAGGGCCTGTCGTTGACCACTTCGCCCTTCTGGTCGATGGCCAGCACATGTCCTGTTTCAAGCCCGTTCTTGGTGCCACGGTTGATGGCCACAACAGTGTATTGCCCGATGAGCTCGACGCCATCCATGACCGCCATGATCTGGCCATCAATGCCGGAAGGCGGGGCGTGCGGCACGATGTCTGAAACAGGGCCTGACGATTCCTCGGGGAACACCAGGTCGCCGACGACGGTCTCGCGTGCCGACTCGGTCAACATGCCTGAGCTCACCTTGCCAATTTCATCGACCCGCGCCGAGGCGGCGTAGGTGCCCATGTAGCCCAGCACCTTTCCGGTTTCCGGATCTACCATTTCCTGGCCGATGCGCACGACGGTGAAACGACCCGGGCTGTGATTTTTCAGGCCCTTGATGTAGACCTTGTGTCCCATGGTGTCGGCCATGTGGCTGTTGGGGAAGCCGATGACGCAGGGTGCGTTACTTAGATCTTCTTTTGACACCATGGTGGGTCGACCCAGGAACGCGCGGATGGCTTCATAGGGAATGGTGGAAATGGGGCCGTCGATGGGCGAGCCGCGAACCAGCGGTTGCACGTGCACGACATTGCCGCGCATCAAAGTGACCTGGGGCGCGCCGTTGGCGCTGTAGGCCAGGGTCAGGACGTCGCCGGGATAAATGAGGTGTGGGTTCTCGATGGCAGGATTGACGTGCCAGATCTCCGGCCACAGCCAGGGATCGCGCAAGTACATGGCCGAAATGCCCCACAGCGTATCGCCACGCTTGACCGTGTAACTCTTGGGCGCGCTGGATAGCAACGTCGGCGCCGACTGGGGTGCGCTCTGGGTTGCGGCGCCGGTGCCCTCGCGGGCAAGGGCCGCTTCAATGGCGTTGGTGGGTTCTTCAGGGGCGGCAACGGGCGCCGCCGCAACAGGTTCTGGAGGGGGCGGAGCGTCCTCGTGGTGCAAATATTGGCAGCCAGCGGCCAGGGAAAGCAGCGCGACGCCGCCAGCCAGGCGTATCAGCCTGCCCGGAACGCGCGTAACCATTTGATTAGAGACCATTAATCGCTCCTTCCTCGTCGCGAGCCCAAGCAAAGCAACGCGCGACCGTCGCTGCCAATGGCTGTTATAAACTCTGTCCGCATACCTTGCTAAAGGGTTGCGTCAGGTTTGTGCACTCCATCACGGCCGCCGGGAACATCCCCAAGCCTGACCGGGCATTAAGCGAAACATTAGCAGCATTTTCGAGTCCATAGACAGGCCATGACACAGCTAGCGATCCTCGAGTATCCCGACCCGCGCCTGCGCACCAAGGCAGCGCCGGTTACCGTGTTCGATGCGGCGCTCAAGCGCAAGGTCGCGGACATGCTTGAGACCATGTATGCCGCCCCGGGCATCGGTCTGGCCGCGACCCAGGTGGACTGGCATTTCCGGCTCATCGTGATTGATTTGTCCGAGGACCAGACGCAACCCAAGTTATTCATCAATCCGGAAATCCTCGAGCGCGAAGGTGATGCCTCTGGGGAGGAAGGGTGCCTTTCCGTGCCGGGAATATTCGACGACGTGCGCCGCGCCTCGCGGATTCGCGCGCGCGCGCAGGATGCAGACGGCCAGGCGCATGAGTTCGAACTCGAGGGCATGCTGGCGGTGTGCCTGCAGCACGAGATGGATCATCTCGATGGCCGGTTGTTCGTGGACTATCTTTCCGAACTCAAGCGCCAGCGCATCCGCAAGCGGCTGGACAAGGAGCGGCGCGAGCGCGGCACCAAGGCGCGCAGCAGCGCAGCGCGGCAGCGCGCGCCCGAGCACGTGCTCTAGCACGCGCCAAGGCCAAGGATGAAATTGCGCGTCGCATTCGCGGGGACGCCGGAATTTGCGCTGCCGCCGCTGGCCGCCTTGCGCGGCGCGCATCAAGTGGTGGGCGTGCTTACGCAGCCGGATCGGCCGGCAGGTCGCGGACGCCTGCTGGCAGCAGGGCCGGTCAAGCAGTCGGCACTGGATCATGGCGAGCCGCTCATGCAACCGCAGGGATTGCGCGGCGCGGACAACGCCGCATCGCTGGCAACAACACTTGCAACGCTACGCCAATGGCAGCCCGATGTGCTGGTGGTAGTGGCCTATGGCCTGATCCTGCCGCCGTCGGTGCTGGTGCTGCCACGAATGGGATGCCTCAACATACATGCGTCGCTGTTGCCGCGCTGGCGCGGCGCGGCGCCCATTCAGCGCGCCATCCTGGCCGGCGATGAGACCACGGGTGTTTCCATCATGCAGATGGATGCGGGCCTGGATACCGGTGACGTGCTGCTGCAGGCGCCGCTACGCATCGATGCGCAAATGATTGCAGGTGAGCTGCATGATCATCTGGCCACTCTGGGTGCGGCGCAGATACTTGTGGCGCTGCAGGGATTGGCCAGCGGACAACTGCAGCCCCAACCACAAGCCGCCAACGGCGTCACGCATGCGGCCAAGCTTTCAAAGGATGAGGCGCGTGTTGACTGGGATTCAGGTGCCATCCACATCGACCGGCAGATACGCGCGTTCAATCCCTGGCCCGTTGCCGAAGCGCGTTTGCACGGTGAGCCGGTGAGACTGCTGCGCAGTCGCGTCGCGCCGGCAGTAACAGCCGCCGCCGATGCGCCCCCCGGAACAGTGATCGGGCTTGCCAACGACGCGCTCGAGGTGGTCTGCGGGCAGGGCGTGTTGCAGGTGCTGCAGTTGCAACGTGCCGGTCGCCGCCCGGTCAGTGCGCGCGACTTTCTCAATGCCGGGCGGCAGGGCAAGGCAAGCGCCTCACTGGTGTTCGCGTGACATCGCAACAACTTGGATCCGCACAGCGTGGGTTTGCTCCTGGAGCGACGGCACTGGCGCTGGCCGCGCGCGCGTTGTCGTTCGTGCTCGACGACGGCTGCACTGCAGAAGTGGCGCTGATCCGCGCCGACGTGCCGCCGCAGGAACGTGCCGCAGTGCGCGCCATACTTTCTGGCACGCTGCGCTGGTACCTGCGCCTGGCGCCGGTGCTTGATGCGCTGCTGCAACGTGGGCAGACCATGCATGCACAGGTTCGCGCCGTGCTGGTCACGGCCCTGCATCAAATCGAATATTCGCGCGCGGCCGCCGAGTCAGTGGCCAACATCGCGGTGGACGCAGTACGCGTGGCCGGGCAGCCAGGGGCCAGCGGTTTCGTCAATGCGCTGCTGCGTCGCTACCTGCGCGAACGCGGGGCGGTGCTGCAGGGCGTTGATCGCAGCGAGCCGGCAATGCTGGCCCATCCGCGCTGGCTGTTGCAGGCAATCCGCGAGGAGCATGGAACCAACGCGTCACAGATCATCCAGGCAAACAACGAAATGCCGCCGATGACATTGCGCGTGAATCCCGCACGCGCAACACGCGACGCAATGCTGGAGAAGCTGGCGTCTGCAGGAATCATCGCGTATCCCGGCGCAGCAGACACCGCGCTGGTGCTGGATCAGCCGATGGATGTCAGTGCCCTTCCCGGCTTCAGTGAAGGCGAGCTCAGCGTGCAGGACGCCGGCGCGCAGTACGCCGCGCAGCTGCTGGATGCGCAACCCGGCGAGCGCGTGCTCGATGCCTGCGCGGCACCCGGTGGCAAAAGCGGCCACATCCTCGAACGCACTGCGGATCTCGGCGAGCTGGTTGCGGTGGACATTGACGCCGAACGCCTCGCGCGCGTCGCCGCCAACCTGCAACGCCTGGCAGTGAGCGCCACGCTGTTGCAGGCAGACCTGCTGACGGATTCATGGTGGGACGGCAAGCCCTTTGATCGCATCCTGCTGGACGCACCCTGTTCCGGAACCGGCGTGATCCGCCGCCATCCGGACATCAAGCTGCTGCGCCGCCCCGGTGATCTCGACCGGTTCGCGGCGACCCAACGCAAGATGCTGAGGAAATGCGCCGACATGCTCAAGCCAGGCGGTCGGCTGCTCTACGCCACCTGCTCGATTCTGGCGGCCGAAAACCAGATGGTCACGGAAGAGTTCCTGGTGCTGGATCCGCGATTCAGGCGTTTGCAGCCTGACGTGGCAGTGCTGCCCACCCCCCGCGCGGCTGGCCCGCCCACCCTGACCGATGGCTTCCATTATGCTTGCCTGCAGAAGGGGGAAGCATGATGGTTCGGTTGGCACGCAGTCGCCACCTGCCGATGGCACTGGCCGCCCTGCTTATGCTCGTGGCCCAGTGCTGCCTGGTGGCACGTGCGCAGGAAGCTGGCGACCGCCTGGCGGTGCAGACCGCTTACGTCAATGTGCGCGGCGGCGTGTTCGAACTCAATGCGCGCGCCATCTACCCGCTCAACGACGACATCCGCACCGCGCTGGCAGATGGCGTCACCGTCAACATCGAACTGCAGACCCAGGTGCATCGCCGCCGCCGACTGTGGTTTGATTCGACACTGGTCGATGTCACCTTGCGTCGTGAGCTGACATGGCATGCCGTGAGTGAGCGTTTCATCCTGCGCGACACCGGCTCCGGCGATCAGCAGGTGTATACGACTCTGGACCAGGCGTTGGTGGCTGCCGGTGAAGTGGCCAACTGGCCGGTGGTGGTGGAACCGCAGCTGGATCCCGACAGCACCTACACCATCAGCGTGCGCGCCGGCGTGCGTCGCGGCCGGATGTCGGAAGCGCTGAGGATGCTGATCTTCTGGTCCGACAGCTGGAACCGCAGCAGCGAGTGGTACACGTGGACCCTGCCCCGGTAAGGCGCTGGCGCACCTATACCACCATAGCGCTGGCAGCGCTGCTGGGTATTGCCGTGCTGGCGCTGCTGGCGCGCAGCGTCGAGAATTCCTCGCAGTTCAGCCGCTGGCAGCCCTGGGTGCTGCTGATCAACATAGTCGGCGTGGTCGTGCTGGCCGTGCTGCTGACTCGCAAGATCTGGCAACTGGTGCGCGACTATCGCAATCACGTGCCCGGGTCGCGACTGACCGCGCGCACCGTTGCCATCTTCGGCTCACTGGTCATCGTTCCCTTGCTGCTGGTGTACCTGTTTTCGCTGGAGTTCCTAAACCGCGGCATCGATAGCTGGTTCCGCATCGAGGTCAAGCAGGGCCTGGGCGATGCGCTGGTGCTGTCGCGTTCGGCGCTCGACCTGCGCATGCGCGAGCAGGGCCGCCACACTGAAGAATTCGCCGCCGTGATTGCCAACCTGCCCGACAGCAGCCTGCTGTCGACGCTGGACAACGAGCGACGCATCAACGGCGCGCTGGAGATGCTGGTAGTGGGCCGCAATGGCGAGGTGCTGGCCGCCAGCATCGAGGCGCGCGAGTCCCTGATCAGCACCGATGTGCCGCAGGAACTGCTGATGCAGGTGCGCGACAATCGCCCCTATGTGAGCCTGGAGCCGCTGGATGTGGGCGGCTATCTGATCACCACCGCCTCGCCCATTCACGAAGGCGCGCCCGACGGTCGTCGGCGCTTCCTGCTGGCACGTTATGACCTGCCGCGACAACTGGCCGATCTCACCGATGCCGTGCAGCATGCCTATTCGCAATACGGCGAATTGGCGACGCTGCGCGAACCGCTCAAATACAGCTTTCGCCTGACGCTGACGCTGGTGCTGCTGCTGGCAATGCTGTCGGCGATTTACCTGGCCATCCAATCCGCGCAGCGCCTCACCCGTCCGGTGCAAGACCTGATCCAGGGAACCCGCGCCGTGGGCAAGGGCGACCTCAGCACGCGGCTGCCGCTGCCTTCGCGTGACGAGATGGGATTTCTGGTGCAGTCGTTCAATGACATGACCAAGCGATTGCGCCGTGCCAGCGACGAGGCCACGCGCAGCCACCAGCTGGTGGAACAGGAACGCGAGCGCCTGGCGGTGATACTCGCGGGCCTTTCCACCGGTGTGCTGGTGATCGATACCAGCCAGCGACTGCGCATTGGAAATGCCGCCGCCGACAACATCCTTGGCGCCCATATCAGCGGCATGGAGGGTCAGCAGCTGGGCCAGGTGGCCGACGCTTCGCCGCGGCTGGCGGAGTTCTCAAGCCAGGTGCTGACCCGCCTGCACGCAGGCGATACCACCTGGCAGGAGGAAATCTCGCTGCCTCCCGACCGCGTGTTGCGCTGTGCCTGCGCTCCCCTGGCCGATGCCGCCGGCGAGCCCGGTTATGTGCTGGTGTTCGATGACATCACCAGCCTGCTGGATGCGCAACGCTCGGCGGCCTGGGGTGAAGTGGCCCGGCGCCTGGCGCATGAAATCCGCAACCCGCTGACGCCCATCCAGCTGGCGGCGGAGCGCCTGCGGCGACGGTTGCACGGCAAGCTGGCCAGCGAAGACAGCTCCATACTCGAGCGCGCCACCCACACCATCGTGCAGCAGGTGGAAGCATTGAAAGGCATGGTCAACGCCTTCAGCGAATACGCACGCGCGCCGGAGCTGCGACTGGCGCAACTGGACATCAATGCGCTGGTCCGCGAAGTGGTGGAGCTGTACCGCGCCCAGGAATCCCTGGCCACCATCGGCGTGGCCACCGACCACTCGCTGCCGCCCATCCAGGCTGATCCCGGACGCCTGCGGCAGGTCTTGAATAACCTTTTGGCTAACGCTTTGGAGGCGGTCGACGGCATGCCCGACGGGCAGGTGGACGTCAGCACCCAACGCAGTAGTGGACCGGAAGGGGAGATCGCGGTCATTATGGTCACGGATAACGGACACGGATTCCAGAAAGAAATGCTCGCACGTGTGTTTGATCCATACGTGACGAGCAAGCCAAGGGGGACCGGGCTTGGGCTTGCCATCGTCAAGAAGATTGCTGAAGAACATGGCGGGACGATAGAGGCGGACAACCGGCCCGGGGGTGGCGCATACGTGCGCGTTGTATTGCCGGTGGCTGTGCCGAAGGATCTGGCGCAGTCCCAAAGGGAACTTGCATGAGCGCGGGCAAAATTCTGGTCGTGGATGACGAGGCCGACATCCGCGTCATGCTCAAGGAAATCCTGTCCGAGGAGGGATATGACGTGGATGTGGCCGCCAATGCCGGCCAGGCGCGCGCGTCACGGGCGCGGGCCATTCCCGACCTGGTGCTGCTCGACATCTGGATGCCCGACACCGACGGCATCACCCTGCTGCGCGAATGGTCGGCGGTGACCAGCGACGATTGTCCCGTGGTGATGATGTCCGGCCACGGCACCGTCGAGACCGCCGTCGAGGCCACGCGCCTGGGAGCCTTCGATTTCGTCGAGAAGCCGCTGTCGCTATCCAAGTTGCTGCGCACCGTCGAGCGCGCCATGGATGCGGGCAAGAAGCGTCGCTTTGCCGGACGCACGCAAATCGCCCCGCTGCTGGCGACATTCGGCCGCAGCCGCGTCACCCAGCAGCTGCGAGAAGACCTTACCCGCGTTGCGCCGCAGGGCACGTCGCTGCTGCTGATCGGCGAAGCCGGCAGCGGCCGCGAGGCGCTGGCGCGATTCACGCATGAGGCCGGGCCGCGCACCGCGCGCGGCTTCGTCAGCCTGGTGGCCAGCGCAGTTCCGGAAGAATCAGCCGAAAGTTATCTTTTCGGCAGCACCGCCGACGGGGCTGTCACGCCAGGAATCATGGACCAGGCGCGCGAAGGCACGCTGTTCGTGCACGAGATCGAAGACCTTGAGCCGCGCGTGCAGCGTCTGCTGCTTGGCGTGATGGAAACCGGCGCTTTCCGCCGCGTCGGCGGCGGTGAGCCCGTGCCGTTCAATGCGCGCATCATCTCCACCGCGCAGCCTGGCGTCGAAGACCGCACTGGCAACGCCGGTGGCCTGCGCCGCGACCTGTTCACCCACCTGTCGGCGCTGCTGGTGCGCGTGCCGCCGCTGCGTGACTACGCCGAGGACGTGCCTGAACTGCTGCGCTTCTACGTGGAGCGACTGGTGGATTCCGAGAAGCTGCCATTCCGCAGGTTCTCGGTGGCGGCGCAGAACCGCCTGCGCAATTACCCCTGGCCCGACAACCTGCACGAGCTGCGCAGCCTGGTGCGCCGCATGCTGGTCAAGGGTGGGCCCGAAGAAATCCGTCTCGAAGAGATAGAGGCAGAGCTGGGGGCCCATGCGCCGGCCAACGAACCGCTGGTGAAGCAGGACCTTCTGGCGCTGCCGCTGCGTGAGGCGCGGGAACAATTCGAGCGCGCCTACCTGCAGCAGCAGCTGCTGCTGTGCAATGGCAAGGTGGGCCAGCTGTCCAAGCGCGTGGGCATGGAACGCACCCACCTTTATCGCAAGCTGCGATCCCTGGGTGTGGAGTTCCGCCATACCAGCGAGGACTGAGCATGGATATGTACGTTAAATTTTACATGAAGTAAAAATTAGCGTACATTGTGATCTCCAAAAGGAGGTCACATGTCGCGGCAGGAACGAGTCAGTTGGTTGGCCTTGGTCGTCAACGCCATTATCGGTGCCGTCTATTTCCAGCGAGTACTGAGCCTTCCGGCCACCGCCGACCTGTTCGGTTTGCGTATGGCTGGATTCGCATTCCAGCTGATAGCCCTTTCGATCGTCGTCAGCATTGTCTGCGAGTTGGCGCTGCGCCTGGTGCGCAAGGGTGAGGGCAGCGACCCCGACAGGAACCGCACCGATGAGCGTGTCACGCTGATCAACCTCAAGGCGCGCCGTAACGCTCATGCGGTGCTGTGGGCAGGAATGTTTGCCGCGCTGGTGCAGATCACGCTGCTGGAATGGGCTCAGCGCTTCGGTCATGGCCATTCTGTCCCGCAGACCGTCCTGGGTCTTATGGTGACCGGT
Organism: Pseudomonadota bacterium; assembly: GCA_039932715.1. Classification (GTDB taxonomy): domain Bacteria; phylum Pseudomonadota; class Gammaproteobacteria; order Steroidobacterales; family Steroidobacteraceae; genus ZC4RG30. Next base: position 20,752 of record JBDTPN010000019.1, read on the forward strand.
CCCCTGGCGCCCATGCACATCGCCCAGGTTCTGCTGCTGGTGATGACGTTGGCCGGCATCACGGTCTATGCCAGTCGCATCTTCTACTGCCGCCGGGGATATTGATGCCCCCAACCGGCATCACCAACCAGATCCGCAAGCTGCGCTTCGAAAAGAACGAAATGACGCAGCAGCAGCTTGCCGACGCGGTTGGCGCAACCCGTCAGACCATCATTGCCATCGAAGCCGGAAAATACGCGCCGTCGCTGGAACTGGCATTCCGCATTGCGCGGATATTCAGCCGCGGCGTGGATGATGTCTTCAACTACGGTCCTTAGTCAGGGGCTGTAGCCGCGTTCGCCGTGCGAACCCAGGTCCAATCCCTCGGATTCATGCTCCTCCGGCACGCGCAGGCCGTGTGCTGCATCCAGCACCTTAAGCAGCACCCAGGTCAGGCCGCCACACCATGTCGCCACCGCGACGATGCCCAGCGCCTGCACGCCCAGTTGTGATGCGATGCCCGGCTGCAGAGTGAAACCCGCGCCACCCAGGGCGGTGGCTGCGAACACGCCGGTCAGCAGCGTGCCCACCACGCCGCCCACGCCATGCACCGGCGACACATCCAGCGAATCGTCGATGTGCAGCACGCGCTTGAGCAACTGCGTGGCAAAGAAGCAGACGATACCGGCGATAAAGCCTATGGCCAGCGCGCCGGCCGGACCCACGAAACCAGATGCGGGTGTGATGGTGCCAAGCCCCGCCACCATGCCGGTGATCACGCCCAGTGCGCTGGGTTTTCCATAGCGGCGCCACTCCACCAGCATCCAGGCCAGCGCACCCGCCGAAGCACCCAGGTGTGTGGTCACTACTGCCATCGCGGCGTGTCCATTGGCCGCCAGCGCGCTGCCGCCATTGAACCCGAACCAGCCCACCCACAGCATGCCTGCGCCGGTCACCGCCAGCGGCAGACTGTGCGGCGCCATAGGCACATGGGGGAAGCCGCGACGCTTGCCGATGACCAGCGCGCTGACCAGGGCAGCCACGCCGGCATTGACGTGCACGACTATGCCGCCGGCAAAATCCATCACGCCGCGCTGCGCCAGCCAGCCGCCACCCCATACCCAGTGCGTGACCGGCACGTACACCAGCAGCAGCCACAAAGCCGAGAACCACAACACTGCGCCGAAGCGGATGCGCTCGGCATAGCCGCCGATCACCAGTGCGGGGGTGATGATGGCGAAGGTCATCTGGAACATGGCGAACAGCACTTCCGGAATGGTTCCGGTGAGTGAATCCCGGCTCACGCTCGAGAAGAACGCGCGATCCAGGCCGCCGATGAAGCCGTTGTGGCCGCCGCCATTGGTGAACGCGAGGCTGTATCCCACTGCGAACCACAGTATCGACACCACGCAGGTAATGGCGAAACACTGCACCAGTATCGACAGCGCATTCTTGCCGCGTACCAACCCGCTGTAGAACAGCGCCAGGCCCGGCAGAGTCATGAAAAGTACCAGGCAGGTCGCTGTAAGAACCCACGCGGTGTCCCCACCGCTCAGTACAGGTGTCGCCACGCCAGCCCCCATTTGTATTTCTTGTCCTAGAAGGCCGATTATGCCGTAGCCATGCCTCAACAACCCGGGTTCAGGGAGTTATTCACACCAAAGCTCGTGACCGTGCTGCGCGAGGGTTATGGCGCACGGCAGTTGCGGGCGGACATGGTTGCGGCGCTCACAGTGGCCATCGTTGCGCTGCCCTTGTCCATGGCCATTGCCATCGCTTCGGGCGTGGGCCCCGAGCGTGGACTGTATGCCGCCATTGTCGGCGGCTTTCTCGTGTCACTGCTCGGCGGCAGTCGCTATCAGATTGGCGGGCCGGCCGGGGCATTCATCGTGCTGGTGGCCGGCACGGTGACCACCCATGGAGTCGACGGCCTGCTGCTGACCACGCTGATGAGCGGCGCGCTGCTGACGCTGGCGGGATTGCTGCGACTGGGCACTTACATTCGCTACATACCCTATCCGGTCACCGTGGGTTTCACCGCGGGCATCGCCTCCATCATTTTTGCCAGCCAGTTGCGCGACCTGCTGGGGCTGGAACTGGTCGCGCCCGAGCCGGCCGCCATCACGCCCAAATTGCAGGTGTTGTTTCACGCGCTGCCCACCGCAACTCCGGCGGCGATGATCATCGCGGCAGCCACCGTGGGCATCATCGTGCTGGTGCGGCGGTTGCGTCCCCACTGGCCCGGCCTGTTGCTGGCCGTGGTGCTGGCGTCGGTGCTGGCGCTGTTGCTGCACCTTTCGGTAGAGACCATCGGCTCGCGGTTCGGCGGAATTCCGCGCGGCTTTCCGGCGCCGGCGCTGCCGCCGATGTCCTGGTCGCGAATCCTGCAGCTGTTGCCGCTGGCCTTCTCCTTTGCGCTGCTGGGTTCCATCGAAAGCCTGCTTTCAGCAGTGGTAGCCGACAGCATGACCGGTCGCCGGCACCGATCCAATTGCGAACTGGTGGCGCAGGGAATCGCCAACATCGCATCGGCGCTGTTCGGCGGACTGTGCGTCACCGGCACCATTGCACGCACGGCTACCAACGTGCGTTCTGGCGCGCACGGCCCGGTCTCCGGCATGCTGCACGCGCTGGTGCTGCTGGCCTTCGTGCTGTTTGCCGCATCGCTGGCTTCCTATGTGCCACTGGCCGCGCTGGCCGGCGTGCTGGTGACGGTGGCCTGGAACATGGCGGAGAAGCACGCCTTCATGACACTGCTGCGCAGTTCGCGCGCCGACGCCGTGGTGCTGCTGGTTACCTTCGGATTGACGCTGTTTCGCAGCCTGGCCGAGGGCATCGTCGTGGGATTTTCGCTCAGCGCGCTGTTGTTCCTGCATCGCATGTCGCAGTCGGTGCAAGTGGACCGGCCCGATGCATTCGGATCCGATGGCGAGGGCGCAGGTGAAGACCCGGTGGACCGTGACACTGTGGTGCTGCGCATCTCGGGCGCGTTCTTCTTTGGTGCCGCCGCCACCGTTGCGGCCGCGCTGGATCGCATTGCCGAACGACCGCGCAACTACGTGCTGGATTTCGCGGCCGTGGCCATGATCGATTCCACTGCGGCCACCACAGTGGCCGGCTTTGTGCGCAAGAAGCGGCAACGGCTTGCACGGGTGTTCATTACCGGTGCATCACCCACCGTGCGCGCCGAGCTGCTGGCCCACGGTGTGGCCGAACCCGAAGTCAATTTCCTGGCGGATGTGGCGGCGGCGCTGCAGGAGTGCCGGCGAAACTGATAGCTGGCCCGTTTCTTGCTTCATCACATCGAGGGACCTTTTGTCCGCCCTTTGTGGAGTGCTTATGACAGTAAGCAGGATTGTGAACCTCGATGATTACCGGCCGCGCGTGACCGAAACCATGCACTGCCTGTTTTGTCGCACCGTACACGCGCAACGCCACGTCGTGGATCGTCGCCGCACCTATTTCCCGTGCCCGGGCTGCGATGAAACGGCCAGCATCCCGGAGTGGAAGCTGGTGTACCGCTGAGCGCAAGCGGCGCGGCACGCGGCTCAGTCGCCGATGCGAATGACGATCACGTCTATGTCGGCCTTGCGCAGGCTGGCGCGCGATTCATTGAGTGCCTTGAGGTCGCGTATGGGTCCGATGCGCACCCGATGCCAGACTTCGTCGTCCACCTGCACGCGCTGCACTGTGGCCTCGATTCCCTGCTTGGCAAGCATGGAGCGCATGCGCTCGGCTTCGGGCTGGTTGCGGTAAGAGCCGGCCTGCAACACATATACGCCAGGACTTGAAACCGCAACCGACGGAAGGTCGGCATGCACATCGTGCTCCTTCTCCGGAACCACGACCTCGAACTTGGGCAGCATCTCGTAGAAATCGTATTTATTGGGCGGATCCTCAGTGTCGGGCGCCACCGCAGCACTCTTGCCATGCGCCACCGGCGGCAGCTCTTCGGCCGCAGCTACCCGCTGATGCTTGCCGGAGAGATACACCAACAGCGCCACGAACAAACCCAGCGCCAATCCGGCCAGGAACTGCTGATATCGCTGCAGCAACGTGGGCCCGCCGCGGCCGCCATGCTTGTAGTCGCGGCTGCTGAGCTTGTTGCGTTGTTCGTTCACATCGACTCCGGTGCCGACACACCCAGCAACGTAAGGCCATTGCGCACCACTTGCTGCGTGGCTAGCGCCAGCGCCAGGCGCGCATTGCGCAGCCGTTCATCGTCGACAATGAATTGCTCGGCGTTGTACCAGGTGTGGAAACAGTTGGCCAGGTCGCGCAGGAAATGCACCAGCGTGTGCGGCGCCCGGTGCTCGCCGGCCTGCGCGATGATTTCCGGATAGCGGCCCAGCGCCGTCAGCAAGGCGGTCTCTTGCGTGGTGTCCAGCAGCGCAAGATTCGCGAGGCCAATGCCCGATTCGAAGGTGAACTCCTTGGCGGCCAGCTGGCGCAGCACACTGGCCACCCGCGCATGGGCATATTGAATGTAATACACCGGGTTTTCATTGGTGCGCGACTTGGCCAGCTCCATGTCGAAGTCCAGGTGCTGGTCATTGCTGCGCATCACGTAGAAAAAACGGCAGGCGTCATTGCCCACCTCGTTGCGCAGCTGGCGCAGCGTGATGAACTCGCCCGAGCGCGTGGACATCTGCGCCTTTTCACCGCCGCGAAACAGCGTCACGAACTGCACCAGCAACGCGTCGAGGCTGGCTGGCGGCTCGCCCATGGCTGCAAGGCCCGCACGCACGCGAGCCACGTAGCCGTGGTGATCCGAGCCCAGTATGTCGAGCAGCAGGTCGAAGCCGCGCTCGCGCTTGTCCAGGTGATAGGCAATGTCCGATGCGAAATAGGTCTTCACGCCGTTCTCGCGCACCACCACCCGGTCTTTCTCGTCACCGAAGGCGGTGGCGCGAAACCACAGCGCCCCGTCTTTCTCATAGACGTGGTCCTGCTTGCGCAGCCGCGCCAGCGCGCGATCAATGGCGCCGTTTTCTGCCAGCGAGGCTTCCGAATACCAGCGATCAAAGCGCACGCCGAATTCGGCCAAATCCTGTTCGATATCGCCAAGGATTTCCTTGAGCCCGAGGTCGAGCACTTCGCGGAATCCGTCGGCGCCGATCAGCATGCGCGCACGCGCAACCACCGCATCGATGTACGCGTCCTTGTCGCCGCCCTCCGGTTCATCCGGCGGCAGGTTGCCGAACACCTCGCCCTCGGGGCGCAGCAGCCGCGTGTCCACCTTCTGCAGCAGATCGGCGGAAATCTCGCGTATGTACTCGCCCTTGTAGCCGTTGGCCGGAAACACGAACTTCTCGCCGCAGGCTTCGAGATAGCGCAGCCAGATGCTGACCGCGAGTATGTCCATCTGCCGGCCAGCATCGTTGATGTAGTACTCGCGATGCACGGTGTAGCCATTGGCGTCGAGCAGGTTGGACACGCTGGCGCCGAACGCGCCGTGTCGCCCATGACCCACATGCAGCGGGCCGGTGGGATTCGACGACACGAATTCCACGATCACCTTGCGCCCGCCACCCGAAGCGTTGCGGCCGAAGGCGTCGCCCAGTTCATGGACGTGGCGCACCACATCCGCCTGCGCATCGCTGGCCAGGAAGAAATTGATGAACCCGGCGCCGGCGATTTCCACGCGCTGCACCTGGGGCGAGGCGGGCAGGGCTGCGACAATCGCCTGGGCCAGATCGCGAGGCTTCAGGCCGGCGATTTTTGCGAGGCGCATGGCGATGTTGGTGGCAAAGTCACCGTTGGCCGCGTCGCGCGTGCGTTCGATGCCAAGGCCGTCCAGTGACAGATCAGCCGGTAGTAATGAGCCCTTGAGGTGCGTCAGGGCGGCGTGCAGCAATTGTTCGACTTGTGTTTTCACGGGGCGCAAGTCTACCTGTCTAGAACACCTCCAGCGGATCCACGTCCAGCACCCAGCGCAGTTTTCCCCTGGCCGGTTGCGTCTCCACCCTGGGGATCCACTGCGACAGGAACCGCTGCAGCCGTGTCCGCTGATCGCTCTCGATCAACAGTTGCGCATGGTATCGGTCGGCACGGCGCGTCATGGCCGCCGGCACCGGTCCGCGCAGCTCCACGCCATCGACGCTGCCCGCGGCTTTGCGGGCCGCATCCAGGAACTGCATGGCTCCCTGCGGCGTGGTATCCGACGCACGCAACACCGCCATGCGCAGGAAGGGTGGCCAGCGGGCCTGGTCGCGCTCGGTCATGGCGCTTGCGGCGAATCCCTCATAACCCTGCGTCAACAGCGTGCGCAGCAGGGGATGATCCGGGTACTGGCTCTGGATGATTACTTCGCCGGGCCGGTCGGCGCGACCCGCGCGACCGGCCACCTGCACGATGGTCTGCGCCAGGCGCTCGGTGGCGCGAAAGTCGGTGCTGAAAAGACTCTGGTCGGCATTGAGTATGCCCACCAGCGTGACGTCGGGAAAATGATGGCCCTTGGTCAGCATCTGCGTACCCACCAGGATGCGCGCGGCGCCGCTGTGCACGCGATGGATCGCCCCTTCCAGCGCATCTTGCGCGCGCAGTATGTCGCGATCAAAGCGTTCCACGGCCAGGCCCGGGAACCTTTGGGCCAGCGTTTCCTCGACACGCTCGGTGCCATGGCCCAGGGGGCGCACTTCATAGCCGCAGCGCGGGCAGCGCTCGGGGCGTTGCTGCTGCGCGCCACAATGATGACAGGCCAGCACATCGGCGCGCTGATGCACGGTCAGCCGCGCGTCGCAACTGCCGCATTGCGCAGTCCATCCGCAGCTGGTGCACAGCAGCGTCGGCGCATAGCCGCGACGGTTCAAATAGAGCAGCACCTGTGCGCCTTGTGCAAGATGCCGGTCCATGGCCGACAACAATGGCGTCGACAACCCGCGATGCACTGCATGCGCGCGCATGTCCACCACCGTCAATGCGGGTGGCTGCGCATTGCCTGCACGTTCGGGCAGCTGCAGGCGCGTCATGCGTCCCTGCGAGACATTGTACAGCGATTCGAAGGAAGGCGTTGCCGAGCCAAGCAGCACCGGCGCCTGCGCGCGCTGGCCGCGCAGCAGCGCCAGGTCGCGCGCCGAATATCTGAAGCCCCCTTCCTGCTGCTTGTACGAACTGTCGTGCTCCTCGTCCACGATGATCAGTCCCAGCGAATGCATGGGCGCAAACACCGCCGAACGCGTACCGATGACAATGCGCGCCGCGCCGCTGGCCGCGGCGCGCCATGCATCGAGGCGTTCGCGATCCGTCAATCCCGAGTGCAGCGCCGCGATCGTTCCCGCGAAGCGCTGGCCAAAGCGCTGCACCAGTTGTGGTGTCAGGCCGATCTCGGGGCACAGCACCAGCACCGACTGGTCGTGCTGCAACGTCTGCGCAGCCAGTTGCAGGTACACTTCGGTCTTGCCGCTGCCGGTTACCCCATCGAGCAGGAACGCGCCAGGCTTGTTTGCCTGCGCTGCCACCGCCGCCACGGCCTGTTGCTGTGCCTGGTTGAGTGGCGGTCCCGCCTCACGTTGCGTGACCTGCGCGTGCAACGTTGCCGTGGGGGCGGCGACATGGCGCAACAACCCACGCTTGAGCAGTTCGCGCGCTGCCGGACGCCAGCCGGGCAATGCGGCATCCAGTTGCTGTTCGCCCAGTGCACCCGCACCCAATAGCTGCAGCAACGCCAGCTGTCGTGGTGCGCGTCGCAACTGGCCATCGGCCAACGCCGGCGCAGCATCCTCGGTGACAAACCACACCACCTGCATGGCGATGGCGTCGTGCCCCGCACGCAGCAGGCGCGGCAGCGCGGCGGCGAACACTTCGCCCACGGGATGATGGTAGTAATCCGCCGCCCAGGTCAGCAGCGCCAGTTCGGCGGCCGAAAATACCGGCGCTGCATCCAGCACTTGCTGCACATCGCGCAGCTTTGCATCGGGAACCTCCGTCTGGTCCGCCAGCGCAACCACCACACCCACAACGCGCTGCCGGCCAAATGGCACGCGCACGCGCACGCCTGGCTGCACTGCGTCAACACATCGGTAATCGAACAGGCGCCGCAATGGCGTGTCGATCGCGATTTTACAAAATCGGTTGGGCACTGGATTAAGTGTGGATTACGTGTGGCGCGATTGGCGCCGCGGGGCGTTGCATGGTATCCGCAAACACGGCTAGTGTGGCGTATGCGAACGCTTCATGCAGTGCTGCTCGCGCTTACCTTGTCCTTTGCTGGGTGTGGTGGGGGCGACTCCATGTCAACCCCGGTGACTCCTCCTCCCAGTGGCAGCACGTACAAGCCCGGCGAGTTCCTGGCCGCGTCCACGTTCGCGGCCCAATGCAAGATGCCGCGCACGGGCACCGATCCCACCACCGGCAAAGCCTACGTCGACAAGGCAGGCAGCACCACCACGGAGAATTACTGGCTGCGCTCATGGACCAACGATCTGTATCTCTGGTACAGCGAGGTGCCGGACAGCAATCCCGCGCTGACCAACGATACGCTGGCCTATTTCGACCTGCTCAAGACCAGCGCGACCACCCCCAGTGGTGCAGCCAAGGATAAATTCCATTTCACCTACAACACCGCCGACTGGATTGCGCTGTCGGGTTCCGGCGATGCATTGGGCTATGGCATCGACTGGGAAGTTGACTCGCCCACACCGCCGCGCGCGGTGTACGTGCGTTACGTGGAACCGGGGTCGGCCGCCGCAACAGCGGGCATCACCCGCGGCCTCAAAATATTACTCACCGACAACGTGGATGTCGTCAGCGAGAATACCAGTGCGGGAGTGGACAAGATCCTCGAGGCGCTTTATCCCACTGTGTCCGGTGGCGCGCACCAGATGCGCTTCACCAATCCGGCAACCAGCGCCACTCTTGATGTCACCCTGACGTCATCGGTGGTGACCAGTAATCCGGTGCCCCTGGTGTCCGCCATCAACACATCGTCGGGCAGCAAAGTGGGTTACCTGCTGTTCAACAGCCACAACGCACCTGCCGAAGCCAAACTGGTTGCCGCGGTCAACACCCTCAAGGCCGCCGGCATCCAGGACCTGGTGCTCGACCTGCGTTACAACGGAGGCGGTTATCTCGATATCGCCAACGAGCTGGCCTACATGATTGCCGGCCCGGCGCAGGCTGCCGGCAAGACTTTTGAATCCATCCAGTTCAACGACAAGCATAAAGTCACCGACCCGGTGACTGGCGCCACGCTGGTCCCTGACAAGTTCATCACCACCACGCAGGGGTTTTCCCTGGCCGCAGGCTCGGCATTGCCCACGTTGGGATTGACTCGCGTGTACGTGCTGACCACCGCGGACACCTGTTCGGCCAGTGAATCCATCATCAACGGCCTCAAAGGCGCGGGTGTGATCGTCAACCAGATTGGCGTAACCACCTGCGGCAAGCCCTACGGCTTCTATCCCGAAGACAACTGCGGCACCACTTACTTTTCCATCCAGTTCCGTGGCATCAATCAGCTGGGCTTTGGCGATTATCCGGACGGCTTCTCGGCCACGCGGTCTGCGGCCACCGGCGCTGCGCAAGCCAACTTACCGGGCTGCGGGGCCAAGGATGACCTGACGCACCAGTTGGGTGATCCGACGGAAGAGCAGCTGCGAGTGGCACTCAGTTATCGCGAAACCGGCCAGTGCACCGCCATCCTGCCTTTCGCGGCCGAAAACGGCAGCCTGAAGCAGGCAGCCGCGACCGTGTCGGGTGAAGGTGGCGCGGCACTGCTGCGGCCGTCAGATCCCTGGCACCACAACAGGATACTCGGGCACTAGACCTGGTCAGCGGATCACTTCCCCTTGCTGACCTTGTCGAGCGCCCGGCACAGGGCATCCGCCCAGCCGGCAAAGATGCGGCGGGCCTCGTCGGAACTGGCCATGGATGAAGTCCAGGTCAGGTTGCCGTACTCATTACCTTCCTGCGTATCCACCACGCGGCCCAGCAATTGCTGGGTCACAGAATCGGAGAGCTGCATCACCAGGGACACCCGTGCCGTGTCCACCGTATTCCTGCGCGCGAGATTCGCATTGCTGGCCTCGGGCCATGTATGTAGAGGTTGGCCAGCGCCGCCTGCACGATCAGCACGTCATCGGCGTTCGAGTCCGTAATGACGTAACCCCGCCTTGCAAGGCGTTGGGCGAACTCCTCATGGAACATCTGCGACAACCCGGTGCGTATGTTCTGTATGTCCTCAGGCGCAGGGGCGTGCGCCCCGAGGTTGGGATTCCAATCCTTGGCGAATGTCACGTCCACTGGCGGCAGGCGTATGCGCTTATAGGCCTTGAACTGCACATTGGGGCGCAGCCAGACGTTGTCCAGCTTGTTGCTGGGACGGCGCACCAGGCCGTCCCATTCCTGCACGGGTTTTTCCGCGGCCGCAGCGACCGGGATTGCCGGCAGTAATACTGCTGCAGCCACGATGGTCGCCAGCGTGCCAGTCCACAGCACGCGCCTTGCCCCGATACCAGCCATTGTGTCGCTACCTTTCGCGTCAGAAAACGACCTGCGCCGGGGAAGGCGCAGGTCCCGGCAGCGGTCTACTTTGCCTTGCCGTTGACCCTGTCGAGGGCTCTGACCACAGCATCTGCCCAGAGGCCGACTATGCGGCGCGCCTCGGCGGAATTGGACACGGAAGTCGTCCACTGCAGGCGCCCGTTGTCTAGGCCCTGCTGGGTGTCGACCACCCGTGCCAGAGATTGCCCTGTAACGGAATCCGAAGCGTCCATCACCACGGTGGCCCTGCCCGCATCCATGGTGTAGCTGCGTGAAATACCAGCCGTCATTTTCTCCGGGGCATTGATGTAGACATTGATCACCGCCGCCTTGAGCTGCAGCACGTCATCGCCGCTGGTGGTGACTACTGGATACCCGGCCCTGGTCAGCCGCTTGACGAACTCATCCTGAAACAGTGCAGCAGCATCAGTGCGGATTTTCTCGATGTCTTCACTGGTAATTCGCCCGGACACTCCGCGCGTGCCGCTGTTCGGGTCCCAGTCCTTGTCCATCTTCACTTCAACCGGATCCAGTTTCACCTTCTTGTAGGCAGTGAACTGAACGTTGGGACGGACGTAGACATTGTCCATTTTCTTGCTGGATTGGCGCTCCAGACCGTCCCATTCCTGTGGGGGTTTTTCCTTGGCTATGGCAACCATGGGCAACGCCAGTGCAGCAGCAGCCGCTGTTACCACCAGTCCGGTGGCCAGCAGGCGCATTGATTGCTTGAGTCCACGCATGATTTCATTTCCTCTATTGATGTCTTGAATCTTCCTGATCCCGATCAAGCCAAGCTGGTCAGTCGCACAGAAGGCCCACTTTCCCAAAATGCCTGCCGGCCAGAAAGTACGTATAGGCGTCGGGTGCCTCTTCAAGGGGAAACATCCGGTCGACCACCGGCACGATCTGGGTCAATTCCACGAAGCGCGCCAGCTCCTCGTGCATGCTGCGACTGCCGACATATACCCCCTGCACGCGGGTACTGCCCGTGATCAACTGCCGCGGCAGGATTGCGCCCCCCACGCCGCTGACAGCTCCGATAATAACGATGGTGCCGTCCATGCGTACCGATGCCAGGGACTGGCCGATGGTCTTCTCTCCACCTACTTCAAGCACCGCATCGACGCCCATACCATGGGTCAGCCGGCGCACCTCGCCAGACCACTCCGGCGTGTTGGTGTAGTTGATGACCTCGTCGGCGCCCAGTTCCCTGGCACGGGCCAATTTCACATCGCTGGAAGACGTGATGATGACGCGGGCACCGGCGGCCTTGGCCAGCTGCAATGCCCAGATCGAGACCCCGCCGGTGCCCAGCAGCAGCACGGTTTCTCCCGGTCGCACCTGCGCCGCCACAAACAGCGCGCGCCAGGCGGTGACGCCGGCGCAGGTGAGGGTGGCCGCCTGGGCATAGCCCAGGTGATGCGGCGAACGGATCAGCGAATGTTCTGCCAGCACGATCTCCTGGGCGAAGGTTCCTGCACCACCACCACCCAGGGCACCTGCCACCTTCTGCGGGGTAGGGGGGCCTTCTATCCAGTCGGGGAAAAAACTGGTGGTCACGCGGTCGCCCACCTTGAATCGCGTCACCGCGCCGCCGGTCTCGATGACGTCGCCTGCGCCGTCCGAACCCGGCACCAGGGGAGTCGAGGAACTATTGGGATACATGCCGCGCGAGACCATGGTGTCGCGGAAATTGAGTGAGGCGGCCCGCAGGCGCACGCGCACCTGGTTGGATTGCAGCGAAGCCGGGGCCTCGTCCATGAGTTTCATGCCATCCAGGTGGCTTCCCGCCACTACCCGCCAGGTCTTCATTGGCCCCGCCTCGTTGTCGTTTGCAGCGACCTATCATAATCTTGACGGTGCTTGAACCGGAACCGGAATGACAACCCTGCCAGGGGAACGCGACGCGACGACAGCGACGCCCATCTGAAGGTCGTGCACCTGCACGCCGCCGGATTGAGCCAGTCTGTGCTCCGCGCCGACGTGGCTGGCATGCCGCTGGAGTGGATCGACTACAAGGAAGCCGCCCGGCTTTACCACCAGGGCCAGGTGGCCTACGCCTGCGGTTCGCCGCTATATAAACTGCACGGCGGCTACAACGCCCAGTCCGGTCTTCGCACCACCCTTGAAGTCAGCTCCATCATTGCGACCATCGGTCATACGGCCAATCCCGGGAATATCCGTCACGATTACGTGCCACCGCTCAACAACCAGACATTGTTCCGGCGCGATGGCTACCTGTGCCTTTACTGTGCGCAGCGTTTTGCATCAGCGGACCTGTCGCGCGATCACATCCGGCCGTTCAGTCAGGGCGGCAAGGACAAATGGAGCAATGTGGCCACGGCATGCCGTCGCTGCAACAACGCCAAGGCCTCGCGCACGCCCGAACAGGCCAAAATGCAGCTGATCGCCGTGCCGTTCACACCCACCTATGCGGAATACATCTTCCTCAAGGGTCGGCGCGTGCTGGCCGACCAGATGCAATACCTCCTGGCGCACTTCCCGCGCAGCAGTCCGCTGCACGAACGCATCCGCAGCTGGACTAACTAGGCCCTAACCTGATCCATCTCGTCGACGCTTCCGTGTATGTGTTCCGCGCGTATTACTCCATGCCGCCGGACATGCGCGATGCCGATGGCAACCCGGTGCATGCGGTGTATGGCTTTGCACGCTTTCTCTGCGACCTGATCGAACGCGCCAAACCCGAATACCTGGCGGTGGCGTTTGACCGCAGCCTCGCCACCTCGTTTCGCAACCAGATTTTTCCGGCCTACAAGGCCAATCGCGAGCCGGCGCCACCGGACCTGATGCTGCAGTTCGAACGTTGCCGCGAATTCTGTTCGCGCCTGGGCGTGGCCTGGTTCGACAGCGCGGAATTCGAGGCCGATGACATCATCGGCACCCTGGTGCAGCGCATGCGGGCCGAGGGCTTGCGTGCCACCATTGTTTCGCGCGACAAGGACCTGGCGCAGCTGATCGGTCCGGGCGATGTGTACTGGGATTACGCCAGCGACCAGCGTTTTCAATACGGCGAGATCGAGGCGCGATTCGGCGTCGTGCCCGATCGCTATGCCGATTACCTGGCACTGACCGGTGACGCGGTGGATAACATTCCCGGTGTGCCGGGGGTGGGCCCAAAGACGGCCACCGCCCTGATGCGCCATTTCGCCACGCTTGAAGACCTGTATGAACGCGTGGACACAGTGCGCGACCTGCCGCTGCGCGGCGCCGCACAACTGGTGGAGCGGCTGGTACGCCATCGCGCGGATGCGTTCCTGGCCCGGCAGCTGACGCGCATACGCTGCGATATCCAGATGCCCACAATGCGGACGCACCTGCGGCGCAGGAACCCCGATCCGGCAGGCATAGATTCCTTTTGCGAAGCACAGGGCTTCGGCGCGTTGCTACGCCGGCAGACCGCGCGACTGACAACCTGACGGGTTCCCCGGTGAGCGAAAAGTCCCTCGAATCCATACTCAGCGAAAATCGCAGCTTTCCCGCGCCGGAAACATTCGCTGCCAATGCACATCCCAACACCGCAGAGCTGGCGTCCTTGCATGCACAGGCGCGGCGTGACCCGGTGGCGTTCTGGGCCGACCAGGCGCGCACCCAGCTGCAGTGGCAGCAGCCATTTACGCAAACGCTGGATGAATCCGCGGCGCCCAACTACCGCTGGTTCACCGACGGCAAGCTCAATGTCTCGTGGAACTGCCTCGATGTGCACCTGGCACAGCGGCGTGACCACCCCGCGCTGATCTTTGAGGCCGAGGATGGCGGTGTGCGCCGCCTGACCTACGGCCAGCTGCACGCCGACGTATGTCGGCTCGCCAACGGCCTGCTGGCACTGGGCGCCAAATCCGGTGACTGCATTGTCATCTACATGCCGCTGGTGCCCGAAGCCATCGTCGCCATGCACGCCTGCGCGCGCATCGGCGCCGTGCACTCGGTGGTGTTTGGTGGATTCTCGGCGCTGTCCATGCGTGATCGCATCGAGGATGCCGGCGCGCGCTTCGTCATCACCGCCGACGGCGGCACCCGCGGCGGCAAGCTGGTGGAGCTCAAGGCTGCCACCGACAAGGCGCTGGACGAAGGCTGCGCGACCATCGAACGCGTGGTGGTGCTGCGACATGCCGGACAGAACGTGACCATGCAGGCCGGGCGTGACCTGTGGTGGCACGACGTCATCGACGGCCACGCCGATACATGCGAACCGGCGTGGGTGGATGCAGAACATCCCTTGTTCCTGCTGTACACCTCTGGTTCCACCGGCAAGCCCAAAGGTATCGTGCATTCCAGTGCCGGTTTCCTGCTGGGCGCCAAGCAAACATCGCGTTGGGTCTTCGACCTCAAGCCCGACGATGTGTTCTGGTGCACGGCGGATGTGGGCTGGGTGACGGGCCACACTTATGTTGCCTACGGGCCCATTGCCAATGGCGTGACCGTGGTGCTGTATGAGGGCGCGCCGACATTTCCCGACGCGGGACGCTTCTGGAAAATCATCCAGCAACATCGCGTCAGCGTTTTTTATACAGCGCCCACGGCGCTGCGCACCTTCATGAAACTGGGCGATGAATTCCCGGCTGCATATGATCTGGGTTCATTGCGGCTGCTGGGCAGCGTCGGTGAGCCCATCAATCCCGAGGCGTGGATCTGGTATCACGAAGTGATTGGCGGCGGCCGTTGCCCCATTGTCGACACCTGGTGGCAGACCGAGACCGGCGCCATCGTCATGTCGCCAGTGCCAGGCGTCACGGCCGCCAAGCCGGGTTCCTGCACCTTTCCGCTGCCCGGCATGGATGTGGATATCGTCGACGACGACGGCAACAGCGTGACCCGGCCCGACCAGGGCGGCAGCCTGGTTATCCGCCGGCCCTGGCCGTCGATGCTGCGCACCATCTGGAACGATAACGCGCGCTACATCGAGACCTACTGGGCGCGCTTCCAGAATCGCTACTACGTGGCCGGCGACAGCGCGCATCGCGATGCCGATGGCTATTTCTGGATCATGGGTCGCTCCGATGATGTGCTCAAGGTTTCGGGCCATCGCCTCGGCACCATGGAGATCGAGTCGGCACTGGTCTCGCATCCGCGCGTGGCCGAGGCCGCGGTGGTGGGCAAGCCCGATGCCATCAAGGGCGAATCGGTGTTCGCCTTCGTGGTGTGTCGCGGCGCACGGCCCCAGAGCGATACCCGCGCGCTGGTGGAAGAACTGCGCCAGTGGGTCAGTGAGCAGGTGGGCGCGCTGGCCAAGCCGGACAACATCCGTTTCGCCGACAACCTGCCCAAGACCCGCTCGGGAAAAATCATGCGCCGGCTGTTGCGCTCCATCGCCAGCGGCGAAGAAATCACATCGGACATCTCGACGCTCGAGAATCCGGCCATCGTCGACCAGCTACGCGGACTGAGCTAGCGCCGCGGATCTGTCCCCAGGGCCAGCCCCAGTCCTAGCCCCAACGTCCTGCGCTGCAGTCTTTCCTTGAAGCCCCGCGGCGCCGCCAGTCCCATTCTTGCCAACGCTGCCTGGTGATCCGGGTTCAGAGGCGTGGCCAGCGCACGCAGTACAGTCACCAATCCGCCACGCCGGGTCGCGGTGAGCTGCCCCAGCAGCTTGAGTGCGCGTGACAGGTCGATTTCCTCGTCGGTGAAATCGGTGCCGAAAGGGTACTCGGGAAACAGATCCGGCACGCTGCGCAGCCCCTCGGCCACACGTTGTGACGTGTTGTTTTTCACGGCGTCCGGCAGCCGGTAGTCGCGCGGCAGCTTGCCATGGCGCTGCGCCTCTGCCAGCAGTTGCGGCTGGAAGCGCGAGTCGGCGATGCCCAGCAGTGCGGCGATGATCTCGGCGTCGGTTTTACCGCGCAGATCGGCGCAGCCATATTCGGTGACGACGATGTCGCGCAGGTAGCGCGGTACGGTCGCGTGGCCATAGGCGTAGCGTATGTTCGACTGCAACACCCCGCGCTTCTCGCGGGTGGCGCGCAGACAGAGTATGGAGCGTGCATCCGGCAGATCCATGGACTGCATGACGAAGTTGAGCTGCCCGCCCACGCCACTGACCACACGACCGTCCTCCAGTGCGTCGGAAACCGCAGCACCCAGCAGCGTCATCATCATGGAGGTATTGATGAACCGCGCATGGCAGCGTTGCTGCCGCCGCAATTCACGATCGGTTTCGCCCAGCGCGTTGACCCGGCCCACGGCGCACATCTCGAACAGCGCCAGCTCCTCATCCGGCAAGTCGCGCAATGCGCTATAGAACTTTTGCGGTCCCAGCAGGAACGCGGCCTGCAACACCACGCCGTCCGGCAGTATCCGCCGCCGCAACACACCGGCACGATAAAGATCCAGCAACTGGTCGACGAACATCTCACTGCAGGCAAAAAGTCCGCTGCTGAAAGGCTGGTCGCCGCCCACTTTTTGCAGCAGCTGGCCGGTATCCGGCAATGCCAGCTGCTGAATCGTGCGACGCCATTGGTCATTGCGCTGATGGCGCAGCAGCGTGGAATGGCACACCGCATCGCCCAGTTCACCGATGCCGATCTGCAGCGTGCCGCCGTCCTTGAGCAGGGCGCTGCACCACAACCCGATGGCATGATCCACGGCGTTGAGCGGCAGGTTGGGCGGGCAATACAGCTTGTGGTCGTAGCGCGGGTGTTGCAGCAGCAGGTCGAAGGTGTTGGCGGGAACCTGTGCATCGCCCAGCATGAACGGCAGCTGCGAGTGCACCTGCCCCACCACGACGCAGGGTTGACCGCGCTGCCGCAGCTGTGCCAGTAGCTCGACGGTGATGTCCGGATTGGCGCCGAGGCTGTATTGCAACTCGCCTTGCCGGGTGCGGGTGGCAATGAGCTGCAGCACCACGTTGACGCCACGTTGCAGCAGCTCGCGGGTAACCTGCGTGTAGTTGGCCGCCAGGTAATTTTGCTGGCTTTGCGGCCAGTCCAGTGCCAGCCCCGGGCTGAAGAAGAACTCGATGATGCGCACATTGGGTGGCAGTGCGTTGCGCCGCAGGGCATCGATGTAGTCCGGCTCGGGACAATCGCCGAATACGCGCGCGACAAAGGGCTCAAGGAATCTTCTCTCGAGGTCGCCTGTGGCACGGGGCAGTGCCAGCGTCAGTCCGGTCAGCAGCGTCAGTTGCAGCGAGGGGTCCGCGACGGCGCGGCGATACAGCTCGTTGACCAGGGGCACCGGCTTGCCCAGGCCAATGGGCAATGCCACCACCAGTGGCCGGCCCGCGCGACGCAGTAGCTCATCGACGCAGTGATCGGCCCTGTCGAAGCCCTGCGGCATGTGCCGCGCGCTGCTACTTGCTCTGCGCGGGGGTGGGCGTGGCGGGAATGGCTGGCCGCGCTGCACGCGGCCGCAGCAGCAACGAGAACTGCACCAGCACATCGTCGCTGATCCACTCGGTGGACTTCCATTCGCCCTGGCCCACGCCGAACAGCAGGCGCTTGACCGTGGCCGTGCCCTTGAGGGTGGCCACCGGTTTTCCGGCATCGGTTGATGGCACGAAAGTGAAAGTCACGGGCACGTCCAGTGCAATGCCGCGCAGCGTAAGTTTGCCCTTGCCTTCAAAGCCGCCTCCCTTGGCCACGAATTGCCCGGCCACGTAGGTGGCACGTGGGAATTTGGCGATGCTGAACAGGTCGGGCATGCGCAGCGTGTCGTCGCGTTCCTTGTCGCGCGTGTCAGCACTGGCCATGTCGATGGCCACATCGAACTTGCCGGCGGCGGGAGTTGCGGCTGCAAAGTCGATATCGGCAGTGAAGCGCGCAAAGCGCCCCATGGTCTTGGCCCCGGCCTGCACGAACTGGAATTCCAGCGTGCTGCCCGCGGGATCGGCCGCCCAGGATGAAACTGCCGGTTCTGCGGCGCGCGTGGGCAATGGCGCCGCGGCCAGCGGCAATGCGCTGGCTCCCAGCATCATGAAGGGCAGCATCGCGAAGGGCAGCATGCGTCGCAGCACGTCATCTTTTTTCATGAAGTGATGATACAGCGCCGCCAGTACGTGCAGGGTGGCGATCACCACCAGCGTGCCGGCCAGTACGCCATGCGTGGATTTCATCAGCGCGAAAACTCCCTCATCCGGCGGTACCAGGTTGGGCAGCGTGAACATGCCAAACCAGCTGACCGGATAGTTCTTGGCCGATGACATCATCCACCCCGACAACGGCATGGCGAACAACAGCAGGTACAGGCCATAGTGGGTCAGGTGTGCCAGGCCGCGCTGATAGGGCTTGAGATCGGCGGGCAAGGGTGGCGAATTGCGATTGTAGAGTCGCCACAACAGCCGCAGCACTGCCAGCGCCAGAATGGTAATGCCCACGGACTTGTGCCGCGCCAGCGTGGCCAGCTTGGCCATGCCCAACGGCAGGTCCTCAGCCATGTTGGCCAGCACGAACTGCGTGATGATCAATGCCACGATCACCCAGTGGAACAGCTTCGAAACACTGCCCCACCGCAATGGCGTGTTCTTCCATGTCCGCGGCCCCAATGTGCTCATTTGGTGATTCCCAGTTCCGCCGCCAGCCGTTGTGTCGGATAGACCTGGGTGAGTGCCGTGCGAATGATGGCCGGATGCACGGCCACTGCACGATTCTTGACCGTGTCGAACCAGTACGAGCCCGAGATGGAGTGGATGTTGCCATCAAACATCAGCCCGACGATCTCACCCTTGGCATTGACCAGCGGGCTGCCGGAATTGCCACCGACGATGTCGTTGTTGGTCGAAAGATTAAACGGCGTGTTCATGTCGAGTTGGGCGCGCTTTGCCACCCACGTGTCGGGCATGCGGAAAGGATCACTGCCCGTGCTGCGCTCGAAGGCCCGCGCCAGCCGCGTGAACGGCACCACCGGTGTGCCGGCTTCATTCCAGCCCTGCACGGTGCCGAAATTTAGGCGCAGCGTGAAGGTGGCATCCGGATACACGCTGGTGCCCAGTGCGGCGAATCGCGCGGCGGCAATTTTCTCCTGGCTTGAGTCCACCACGGCCTCCACCTCATCTTCGAACTGCTTGCGCAGCACACGCGCGTCACCATCCACCAGTTTGGCAATGCGGATCATGGGGTCGTTGGAAGCGTCGATGGCGGCCTGGCCACCTTCCCACAACTGCTTGCGCACGGCCGGATCGGCCAGCTTGCTGCCGTCGACCAGGGAGGCGGCCAGCTGGTCGGGCGACTTTTCGGCCAGCAGCGTGCGCACCAGGGGATAGTCAGGACCCAGGAATTCGCGCATGCGCTCCAGGCCGAAGGACAGCGTCAGTTTCTCGCGCGCCGGATATACCGGAACCGGGGCGGTGAGCTGCGAAACCAGCAGCGGCAGCGCGGGTTCTGCATATTCGCGCAGCCGTTCGTCGCTGGGCTTGGCGCGCTCGGCGGCGCCGCGCACCAGCGTGCGTGCATAGCGATACAGCGAGCTGTTCAATCCGGCGGCGGACTCAATGAAAACATAGCGGGTGTTCAACTGCTGGTCGCGCACCATGGCTTTTTCGATGTCTGCCCAGGGATCAGGACCACCGGCCTTGACCGTGCGGGCGCGCAGCTGTTTTTCGCTGGCCATCTTTTCCGCCATCAGGGAGTTGTCCAGCAGGGCGTCCAGTTCCTTGCGTCGCACCTTGAGGCTGTTTTCCAGCGAATTAAGCGGGTCGGCCACGATGCGTTCGTTCTCGGCGCCGGTCTTGCCAAACTGTATGTAGCGGCCGCGCAGTTCCGAGGCGCGCTGCAGCCAGAAGGGCAGTTCGGCACGCTGCGTCTGCAGCTGCGCCACCGTCAGCTGCCGGTCCGTGGAACCGGGATGTCCGGTCACGAACACCAGTTCCTTTTCCTGCGGGCCGTTCCAGTTGAACTTGAGGTAGTTGGGCGTCGCTGCCGGCTTGCCGTTTTCGTAAGCGCGCAGCACCGACATATCCAGATCCCAGCGTGGGAACTGGAAGTTGTCCGGGTCGCCACCGAAGGCCGCAATGGCGTATTCGGGCGCGAACACGATACGTACATCGTTATAGCGCTTGTAGTGGTAAAGGAAATACTGGCCTCCCTGGTACAGCGTCACCGACTCGCAGCGACGCGGGTCCTTGGGCGCAGCTGCCTTTTCACAGGCCGTCTCCAGCTGGGTCAGCACCTTCTTGCGCGCGTCGTTGGCTGACTTGAGGTCCTTGCCCGCAGTGGCGGCATTGACCTTGGCCGTGATGTTCTCCATCTCCAGAAGCACGTCGGCGTACTGCGTGGGGCAGCGCACTTCCTGCTCACGCGTGCCGGCATTAAAGCCGTCGCGCTCACGGTCTTCCCCTTCCTTCGACAGCTGCGCCAGGCAGGCTGCCGAACAATGATGGTTGGTGAGGATCAGGCCTTCGGGGGAAACAAACGACGCCGTGCAATTGGATAGCCGGATGGTGGCCATGCGCACGCGGTCCAGCCATGCCGGGGTGATATCTGCGCCGTACTTCGACTTCACCGCTGCGGCCGGAAAATTATCGAAGGTCCACATTCCTTCGTCGGCTCGGGAAGTCGTGGTGGCTGACAGCGTGACGACCATGGTCAACACAAAGGCCAGCGGCAGGATCAGGCGCGGGAATTTCGACATGGGAAGACTCCTGTCCTCAATGGGGGGTTCAACGGCGTCATGTAGCCATCAGTCTGGCGGTCATGCAAGCAGCAACAGGTCGATTTCGCCCGGGGAACGCAGCAAATGATGGCCGCCGGATAGCGAGGGCAGGCTCCTGCCGCGCGCCAGCCCGCAGGCCAGCAAGGGCTCCAGATCCAGCCCCTGGGCATCGCGCTGAAATATCAGCAGGGGCCCGGGGTATTCCCTTGACGTGTGATAAGCCAGCGGCAGTCCATCTATTTCAATACCTATCCATGGAACGGATATTTCCCGCGCGGCATACCCCAGTGTGCTCCAGAACGTGGCCGTGGATTCCAGCTCCCGAACCGGCAGACTCAGTGATTCAAAGCGGCCCAGCAATGTGCGCCCCGGGACGTCGGCCGGCTGCGTAAAGCTGCGCGCCTCCAGCACCTTGATCGCCATGCCCGAGGGTTCGCGCAGTAACAGCTGGTTGAATATATCGGGTCCCAGGCGCGCGGACTCGATATCCACATCGAGCTCCTGCAATTCACGTTGCAGCGAAATGACATTGGGCCGCACTGTGCACAGCGCCAAAGGTTCGTCCGCACCAGTGTGCCCACCAGCGTGCCAGCCCAGTGACAGGCCTGCACAGCACACCACTCCATATTCATGTGACCAGATGTCGCCGGTCAGTGCCGGCGCAAATCGCAATTGCTGGAATGTTTCCCAGGCCGCCAGTGGCCTGTCAGTTGCCAGCGAGACCTCGAGGAAGCGGCCCAGCAATGTCAGGCAGCCGCGGGGCCGGTTAACAGCTGCCCCACCAAGCGCGCCAGCAATGCCACCTGCGCAGGACTTGCATTGAGGGCGGGGATGTAGCGCAGGCTTTCTCCGCCATGGGCGCGGAACAGCACATCGCACTCGTGGCCAATCTCATCGATGGTCTCGAGGCAATCCACGGCGAATCCCGGGCAAATGGCATCCAGGCGTTTGACGCCACGCTGCGCCAGCTCGCGAACCACGGATTCGGTATAGGGCTTGAGCCACTGGGCACGACCTACCCGCGACTGGAAGCTCAACGACCATTGACCCGCGGTGAGGCCCAGTTTGGTGACCAGCGCCTGGGCGGTGGCCTGGCATTTGCGCTGGTAGGGGTCGCCCTCGGCAACGTACTGCGCCGGTATTCCATGGAAGGTGACCAGCAGGTGATCGCCCGCGCCGTTTGCTTCGCGATGCTGGCGCACGCTGCTGGCCAGCGCTTCGATATAGGAATCCTCTGCGCAGTAATCAGGCAGGAAATGCAGTTCGGGCACATGGCGCCACGCGCGCAGCGCCACACCCACCTGGTCCAGCGCTGCGGCATTGGTGGTGCCGGAATATTGCGGAAACAGCGGCAGCACCAGTATTCGCTGCGCGCCAGCGGCGCGCAGCGCCGCCAGTCCCTGCGCCACATCGGGTGTTGAATAAAGCATGCCCAGTTGTACCGGTACCGTGGCATTCATCTGCTGTTGCAGTTGCGCACGCAGGGCATCGCGCAATTCCACTGAATGCCATAGCAACGGTGAACCGCGATCAGTCCAGACGCGCCGATATTTGGGCAATACCCGCGCCGGGCGCAGCGGCAGGATGCCGAAGTAGAGTATCCAGCACCAGATGGCCCGCGACACTTCAATGGTGCGGCGATCGCGCAAAAGGCGTCGCAGGAACCGACGCACACCCTGCGCGTCGAGGGAATCCGGCGTGCCGGAATTGACCAGCAATACGCCGGCTCTATACGGGGGCTGGTCGAGATAGTGCGGCGAGGGCGAGAACGTTGCCATCAATCGCTGGTGAAGCTCGCGGCCAGGAACTGCAGCGTGCGCTGGCGCGCCAGCTTTGCCGATGGCGCGTCAAAGGCGGCCCGCTGGTCGCAGTTGAAGCCGTGATCGGCCGGATAAACATAAATCTCGCCGGTGGGGTCGGCCGCGCGAATCTTTTCGATGGCCTCGGGCGGTATGCTTTGGTCGCGGGCACCGAAGTGATATTGCACGGGCGCATGCTTGCGCTTGTCGAGGTTGTCGACAATACGCGAGCCGTAATAGGCCACCGCGGCCGCCACCGGCAATTCACAGGCCACCAGGTGCGCCAGCGTGCCGCCCCAGCAATAACCCACTGCAGCCACGGGCCCGGCATGACGCACCACGTTGATGCACGCGGTGATGTCCAGCAGCACTTGTTTGATATCAAGCTGTAATACCAGTCCGCGACCCACCGCGACGTCTTCGGGGGTGTATCCCAGCGAGACGCCACGCTTGGCCCGATCGAACAGGCTGGGGGCAATGGTGACGTAGCCTTCGGCGGCAAAGCCATCCGCCACCGCGCGGATGTGCGAATTGACGCCGAAGATTTCCTGCAGGATCACCAGCGCGCCACGTGGTGGTCCCGGAGGCGGCGCGGCCAGCCACGCGTCAAATTCGTGGCCATCGCGCGCCATCAATTGAGTGAACTCACCCATTACGGCCGCTCGATTATTGCGGTGACGCCCATACCGCCTGCGGTGCATACGGAGATCAGGCCGCGCCTGGCCTTCGGCAGTTCCGCCAGCAGTTTGGCCGCCACCCCCAATATGCGGGCGCCGGTGGCTGCGAACGGATGTCCATAGGCGATGCTGCTGCCATGCAGGTTGAGCTTGCTGCGATCAATGCTGCCCAGCGGCGCATTGCGCTGCAGTTTCTCGCGGCAATATTTCGCGGATTCCCAGGCCTTGAGCGTGCACAGCACCTGCGCGGCGAAGGCCTCGTGGATTTCGTAGAAATCGAAGTCCTGCAGCCGGAGGTTTGCATCGCGCAGCATGGCCGATACGGCATACACGGGTGCCATCAGCAGGCCTTCGTTGCCCGATGCGAAATCCACCGCCCAGGTCTTGCCGTAGGTCAGCACGGCCTTGATGGGCAATGAACGCTCGCGCGCCCATGCCTCACTGGCCATCAATACCGCCGCGGCGCCATCGGTCAGTGGCGTGCTGTTGCCCGCGGTCAGCGTGCCGGCGCTGCTGGTGTCGAATGCGGGGCGCAGCTTCGAGAGTTTTTCCACGGACGTGTCGGCACGCAGATTGTTGTCGCGCTCAAGTCCTGCGAAAGGCAGCACCAGGTCCGAATGGAACCCGGCCTGCCATGCGGCCGCTGCGCGCGCGTGACTCAGGGCCGCCAGTTCATCCTGCGCCTGGCGCGTGATCTGCCACTGCTTGGCCATCAGCTCGGTGCTCTGGCCCATGGATAATCCCGTGCGCGGCTCCACCACGCCTGGCAACACCGGCTTCAACATGCTGGGGCGCAGGCGCAGCCACGGCGTGAAGCGCGCACCCAACGTGCGGCCGCGGTAACTTTCCAGCAGCAGATCGCGATAGGCGGCGGGATATACCACCGCCGGATCACTGATGGTGTCGACACCCGCGGCAATGCCCGCATCTATTTGTCCCAGTGCGATCTTGTTGCCGATCAGTATGGCCGCCTCGAGGCTGGTGCCGCAGGCGCGCTGGATATCCAGCCCCGGCGTGTGAGGATCCAGTCCAGAGGACAGCACGCATTCGCGCACCAGGTTGTAATCCTTGGGGTGCTTGAGCACGGCGCCGGCGATCACGTCGCCCAGGCGTTGGCCCTTGAGGGCATGCTTTTCCACGATGCCGCGCAGCGCGGCGGTGAGCATGTCCTGGTTTCCGACATGGGCATATGCGCCATACGCGCGCGCAAATGGAATTCGCGAGGCACCCACAATGGCCACCCTGCGCACTGAACTACCTACGAGCATGATCAACCTCACCCTTTGAAGGGAGCGGCCGCCAGCATGCCACTACAGGTGGCCGTATCCCAGTGCGGTGACTTCCACCACGTAGCCGCCCTCCAGGCGCACGCGTTGCATCAGCTTGTGCGGCCCCAGGTTGTATATCCAGGTCTCAACCAGGACTTCAATGGGGCCACCCGGAAGCACCCTGACCGGCCGGTTGCCCACCCAGACCAATGGCGGCCGCAGCGCGGTGTAGCTGGTCTTCTCGGTGGGACTGCCACAAATGGCGATCACCTTGTCCGCAGGATCGCCGTCAACCACCAGCTTGCTGCCGCAGCGAAATGCCCAGGCAAGATCGGGCAGCAGCAGCGCCAGCATTGCCGCCGCAATCAACAGGCCAGGGCGCCGCGAATTCCCCATGCGTCCATACTATCCGCTGACGCTCCACCGGCAATACAGCAGTGTAGACTGCCGCCGCACATGGCCCGCGCGACAGATTCCATATACGAGCGCCGCCTGAGCTCGCTGGTCAACGCCCGCGAACCGGGGGTCCTGCAGAACGGCCTCAAAGGGGTCGAACGAGAAAGCCTGCGGGTGCTGCCTGACGGGTCGATCGCGCACACCCCGCACCCGGCGGCACTGGGGTCGGCGCTGGCCAGTGAACATATCACCACGGATTTTTCCGAATCCCTGATCGAACTGGTCACCCCGCCCTTCAGCAGCAGCTGGGAATTGCTGCAATACCTCACCGACCTGCATCAGTTTGTATATCGCCACCTGGGCGATGAACTGTTGTGGGCGACGTCGATGCCGTGTCGCCTCAGCGGCGATGCCGACGTGCCCACCGCCTTCTTCGGACCTTCAAACGTGGGCCGCATGAAGAGCATCTATCGTGAAGGCTTGCGCAACCGCTACGGCGCGCTGATGCAGGCCATCTCCGGCGTGCATTTCAATTATTCATTCCCGGCACAGTTCTGGGATGTGTATTCAACCGTGCGCGAGTTGCGCGGTGAACGGGGGCAGTTCCAGTCCAGCAGCTACTTCGACCTGCTGCGCAACTACCGCCGCCATGGCTGGATAGTGCTCTACCTGTTCGGCGTTTCACCCGCCGTGGGCAGCAGCTTCCTTGAGGGCGACCACCGCGGGCTTGAGCAGCTGGATGCCGAAACGCTGTATGGCCCCTGCGCCACTTCCCTGCGCATGAGCGACGTGGGCTACCGCAATCGCAACCAGGCGGCCATCAGCGTATCGGTCAACAGCCTTGACGATTACCTGCGGGACCTGCGCCACGCCATCCAGACTCCGCATCCGCCCTATCAGGAGATGGAAGCCCAGGCCGGCAACCGCTGGATGCAGCTCAATACCAACCTGCTGCAGATCGAGAACGAGTATTACAGCTACATCCGTCCCAAGCGTGTGGCGCGTTCCGGCGAAAGTCCCAGCGCGGCGTTGCGCCGCGGCGGTGTCGAGTACGTGGAGATGCGCGCGCTGGATTGCAGTGCTTTCGATCCGGTGGGAGTCAACCAGATCAAGCTGCGTTTCCTCGAGGCTTTCGCCGCGTTCTGCCTGATGAGCGACAGTCCCTCCATTGATGCAACCGAGCAGGATGCGCTGGACGACAACCACCTGCAGGTGGCGCGGCGTGGCCGCGAGCCACGGTTGGAGCTTCGCCGAGACGGACGACCAGCATTGTTGTCGCTATGGGCGGCGGAGGTCCTCGACGGCATGCAAGGCATCTGCGAATTGCTTGATCACGGCGATCCGGCCCGGCCTTATGCAGCGGCGTTGCGCGCCCAGCGTGACAAAGTGGAGGATGTGGATCGCACGCCCTCGGCGCGCATGCTGCGCGAACTGCGCACCACCGGCGAATCATTCTATGAAATGGCGCTGCGCGTCTCGCGCTTGCACAAGGCATATTTCCTGGAGCTGCACGCGCCCACGGGGCGCATGACAGAGTTTTCCGCCGAAGCGCGTGAATCACTGCGCAAGCAGGCGGCCATCGAGCTGGCGCAGACCGGCGAGCCCATCGAGTCCTACCTCAAGCGATTCTTCGCCACCGCTTCCGGCTGATCAGCAGCAGCAGCAGCGCGCCCAGCAGTTCCAGCCCCACTGCACCGCCACCGGAATTCGAGTTGCCGCTGTTGGGAGGTTGGACCGGCACGTTGCTGACACTGATGGAAACCTGCGACTGATTGTTCGAAGCGACTGAATCGCTCACCGACGAGGAGATCGCTGCCGCCACCACGGCCGCACCTACCGTCGCGCCGTGCAATGTCAGTCGCACCGATGCGGTGGCATTGATTGCCAGCGCCGAGGGCAGGCAGCTCACAGCCGTACCCGACTGCGCGCAGTTGATCCCGGTGGCGGACACGGTTCCCAACGTGAGGCCGGCGGGCACCGTTATGTTCAATTGCGCATCGGATACATCGGTATTGCCGAGGTTGCGCACTGTCAGCGTTACGCCAACGTCAGACCCCACCAGCACGCTGGCCGCGTCACCAGTGACCGCCACTGAAAGATCGGCGTCTATCAACGTCAGGCATTGCGGCAGGGACTTGGCGATCTCGATCACCGGGGCAATCTGCGCCAGGCTGCAGCTGGAAAAGGTCTTGCTGCCGCTGATGGTCCCGGCCATCAGGAAGCTGGTCGGTTCTGCGGCGCAGGCCTGGTTGGCAGCGGGATCGGTCTCACCGTCATGCGGTGCGCCAAACACATGGCCCATTTCATGCGCCATGATCAGTGCGTCGTACGCCACGAACCTGCGCGCCTCGGAAAGGCTGGCGCTGGAGCGGACGCTGCACAGGGCTATGCTGGGAGGTGTCTTGCTGGCGTCGCTGAGGTAGGCAATGCCAACCGTCTGTCCATCCATGTCGCGCCCCGTCATCAGGTGACTGAGGCCGGCCGCCTGTTGCGTGGTGTTGGCGCCGCGGTAGTCGCGCAGGCTGGTCAGCAACTGCGATGGATCGGTGCCCGTATAAGAAAGCGCGGTTGCGTCGAGCAGCGTGGTGCTCTTGGCTTCCATGTGCACGCCCAGCTGGCTCGAAAAAATGCCGTCGACGACATCGAGCCGCGCCACCATATTGGTGGTTACGTCCGGACCGTCGAGAGTGACCAGCTGCGCATCGGCTATCAGGCCCACGGACAAACGCCGCGTGGCCACGAGTGCCGCAGCCGTTGCCGGCGACTGCAGTTCCGCGGCGACCGTTTGCGCCAGTTCCTGGCCGCTGAATGTGGGTCGCACCATGTCTCCCGCGAAAACCGGGCCGTCGCTCACGACATCTGCGAGCCGGAACACTACCAGGCTGTCCGGAGCAGCGGCTGCCGCATCCGCATTGGTGGCGGCAACCGCGCGCGCGGAATCAATACCGTAGTAGCTCTCGCCGTCGAACCACACCCCCGTCCATCGCGTTCCAATCCGGGTCACGCGCACCCATGAACGGGTCAGGCCAGGCAGATAACCCTCGAATGCCACAGCCGCGGGCTGCTGTGCTGTTGCCCATGCACCCAGGTGCGAGTTCACGCGCAGCATCAGCACGTGCTGCTCGTTGCCCGCCTGCACCACTAAGCGCAGGCTGGCAGGCTCTTCGCCGCTGCGCTGCGCCGATTGCGCCACTGCGGAACTGCGTAACTGCGCTGCCCGGACCTGCAATAGGCGAAGTGGCGCCGCAGTTGCTGGCATCATGGCGCCCAACACCACCAGAATCAGGAACAACGCACCAGCATTGCGCGAAGGGAATCTCATGCTGCTCTATTATGGTGCGTCATGGTGTACTTGCCGAGGTGTGAAGCTGCGATCACGGGGGTTTGAGGCTAGGATGACCGTGGCACGAAAGGTGCAATCCTGAATTCCAGTCCTTAACCGCTCTGATGGCGACCTAGAGAATAACGGAGGCGGGAGTCTCGCATGAAACTGGTTACTGCAATTATCAAGCCTTTCAAATTGGACGACGTGCGTGCTGCGTTGTCGGAAATTGGTGTGTCGGGCATGACTGTGACAGAAGTGAAAGGCTTCGGTCGGCAGCGTGGTCACACTGAGCTCTATCGTGGCGCGGAATATGTCGTGGACTTCGTCCCGAAGACCCGGATCGAGGTCGCGGTACGCAGCGAGCTCACCGATCAGGTCATCGAGGCAATCCTGAAATCTGCCAAGACCGGCAAGGTCGGTGACGGCAAGATTTTCGTGACGGATATCGACCGGGTCATCCGGATCCGTACCGGCGAGACGGATAACTCCGCTCTTTAGCCGAACCGTTCAGCACCCAAACCCGGCGGGGACTTCATCCTTCCCGCCGGTAATTCAGGGTTCAACGACGTGTAGCACGTGGTCCTGGCGGGAAATCCCCAGGGCTCCACTGCGTACGACCTCGAGCAATTCACCGTGCGCTTCCAGGCGTTGCGTGAACTGGTTGATTGCCCCTTCGCTGGAGGTCAGCTCGACGATATGGCAGTCATGGGCTTCGCTGAGTATCCGTGCACCTGACTGCTCCACCAGCGCCCTCACGGCCTCGCGCTGGCCGGCATACAGGCGCAGTTTCACCAGCGCCAGTTCGCGCTCCAGGTGGTCATCCCCGGTCATGTCGTCCACTGCCACCACATCGATCAGCTTGTTGAGCTGGCTGATGATCTGGTTCATCACCCCCACCGACCCCTCGGTCACCAGCGTGATGCGGGACAAGGCCGGGTCGTCGGTGGCGGCCACCGACAGGGACTCAATGTTGTAGCCGCGGCTGGAAAACAGGCCGGCGACCCGGGACAGGGCCCCGGATTCGTTCTGCAGCAGGATGCCGATGATGTGACGCATGGGAGCAGGATAAAGAACCCTTGCTGCCAGCGCCACGGTTCCTCTGCTACCCTTCGAAGTCCCATGGGAACTTCGATGAATGACACCGTAACAGTGGCGATTCCGCAGCTTGTGCACCCGCTTGCCGGCACCACCATGTCCGGCGCGCAAATGGTGGTGCAGGCCGTGGCCGACGAGGGCCTGTCAGCCATATTTGGCTATAGCGGCGGTGCCGTGCTGCCCATCTATGACGCGGTGTTCCTCTACAACGAGGAGCAGGTCCGAACCGGCCGTCGCCAACTGCCGCTGATCGTTCCGGCCAACGAGCAGGGGGCCGGGTTCATGGCCGCCGGATACTCACGCTCCACCGGTCAGGTGGGCGTGGCGCTTGTGACCTCAGGGCCGGGTGCCACCAATATGGTTACCCCGGTGCGCGACTGCATGGCCGACTCCATTCCCCTGGTGGTGATCTGCGGCCAGGTGCCGCGGGCCGCCATCGGTTCGGATGCCTTCCAGGAAGCGCCCATTGCCGCCGTCATGGGCGCGGTGGCCAAACACGTGTTCCTGGTGACCGAGCCGCTGGAGCTGGAAGGCACCATTCGCGCCGCATTCGAGCTGGCGCGTTCCGGTCGTCCCGGGCCCGTGGTCGTGGACATTCCCAAGGACGTGCAGAACTGGCAGGGCGTTTTCGCCGGCCGGGGCATGACGCGTTCCATAGGTGTTTACCAGAAACGCGTGCGTGCGCTGGCTGCGAGGCGCATTCCCGAACCGCAGCTGGAATCCTTCTTCAGCCTGTTGGCCGCCTCGCGCCGACCGCTGATCTACGCCGGTGGCGGTGTGATCCATGCCGGCGCCGCGAGCGAGTTGCGCGAATTCGCGTCCAGCCTGGGGCTTCCGGTGGTGACCACATTGATGGGTATAGGCGCGGTGGACACCACCGACGCGCTGAGCCTGCGCATGCTGGGCATGCATGGCACTGCGTTCGCCAATTACGCAGTGGAAGACTGCGATTTCCTCATTGCCCTTGGCGCACGTTTCGATGATCGCGTGGCCGGCAATCCCCCCAAGTTCGCACCGCGCGCGAAGCACATCGCACAGTTCGATATTGATTCTGCCGAGATCAACAAGGTCAAGCAGGTGCAGTGGAGTCATCTTGGCGACATAAAAGACTCCCTGCGCAGCCTGATCACCTGGAGCCGCGCGCACGCTGGCGCCAAGCCCGACCTGACGCAGTGGCACGCAGAGCTGGCCGAGCTGCAGCGCAATCATGCGATGAACTTCGACCGCAAGAGTGCGCTGGTCCAGCCTTATTTTGTGCTGGAAGAAATCAATCGCATCACTGGCGGCGAAGCCATCATCGCCACCGGCGTGGGCCAGCACCAGATGTGGGCCGCGCAATACCTGGATTTCCGCGAGCCGCGGCTGTGGCTGACCTCCGGCAGCATGGGCACCATGGGTTTCGGATTGCCGGCAGCCATTGGCGCCCAGGTTGCAAATCCTGGGCGCCTGGTCATCGACATCGACGGTGACGCCAGCATCCGCATGAATATCGGCGAGCTCGAGACCGTGACCACCTATGACCTGCCGGTGAAAGTCTGCGTGCTCAACAACATCGGCGACGGCATGGTGCGCCAGTGGCAGAAGCTGTTCTTCGGCGGGCGCATGGCCTCCACGGACAAGTCGCTGCACAAGAAGGATTTCATCAAGGCCGCGCAGGCCGATGGTTTCCAGTTCGCGGTGCGGCTGACCAGCAATGCGGATGTCGCGCGCGTAGTGCGCGAGTGGCTGGAATTCAAGGGGCCGGCATTCCTCGAGGTGATGATCGACCCGGACGCCGGCGTTTATCCCATGGTGGGCCCGGGCCTGGGTTACGACAGCATGATCACCGGCGATTTCATCCCGGCGCGCAAGCAGCCAGCGGCGACAGCCCCTGGCGCGTCCGAGATGTTCTAGGCCGATCCAGCGAATGAATCGCGATGGCAAAGCGCAAGCTCCGCCGGTGCGACGCGCTTATTTCGAATGCCGCTACGGCCAGCTGCACGTGCACAACACTGTTCCTGGCGGAGGTGGATTCGACGAACTCACCACTGTCATCTGCCTGCATGGCGCGGATGAGACCGGACGCGTGTTCAATCCGGCGCTGCAGATTCTCGGCGCGGACCGCTCCGTTTTCGCGCCGGACCTTCCGGGCCATGGCGAATCGGACCCGGCCCAGGCAGTGGATGCCGCCACCGCGGGCGCCCTGGCTATCATGGACTTCATCTCTTCGATGCGGATTCGCAGTGTCGACCTGGTGGCGCGTGGCTCGGGGTGTGACATTGCCGGGCAACTGGCCCAGGCCCCGGAATCACGGGTGCGACGCATGGTGCTGATCACCGATACACCCCCGGGCCAGTGGGCCAGGGTGACTGCCAAAGTCACAGATATACTGCCCCTCTCGGCATCACCGATGCCCGCCCTGGGCAGCCGCCTGGTGCAGGCCCTGTCGGGCTGACCCGCGGATTGGCGACATAATCCGGCTTTCTTAGGCGTCTGCGCTGTCTGCGGCTAGAATTTATACATGGCAGCCAAGAACAACACTCCGTCGCCCGCTGAAATAGATCTGGAAGCAACTGCAGAGCTTCCGGCCCTCGACTTTGCCGGTGTCGCTGCCGACATTGCCAGCACCGATGTGCATCTTGCGCCCGGCATTCCCGCCGGCGTTGCCGAACTGGCATCAAGCCTGCGCGAAGCCGAGCAACGACTGGCGCGCAAGATGGAGCGCGTTTCCGGGTTGGAGGGCGACCTGTCCAGTGCACTGCGCACCGCGGTCGAGCTGCGCGCAAAACTGGATCACGAAAGCGCGCAGACACTGCCTCGCGAAAATGCGTTGCGCGAAGCCCAGCAGCAGTTGCTACAACGGACCGAGCGCGTCGCCGCACTGGAAACGGAACTTGCCGCTGCCCAGCGCAGCGCGGCGGAGCTGCGCACGCACCTGGACCAGGAGACTGCCCAGGGCACGCGCCACGAGAAGGCCTTGGGCGAGGCCGAGCAACTGCTGGCGCAGAAGATTGCCCGCGTCACCACGCTGGAAGCGGAACTGGCCACTGCCCAGCACACTGCGGCTGAACTGCGGGTGCAACTGGACCAGGAGACTGTCCAGGCCGCGCGCCACGAGAAGGCGCTGCGCGAGTCCGAGCAGAAACTGTCGAGCCGTACCGAGCGCGCCAGCGCGCTCGAGAAGGACCTGGCCAACGAACAGCGCGCAGTCGCAGAGCAGCGGGTGTTGCTGGACCAGGAACGACTGCAGGCGGCCCAGCGCGAGGGTGTGCTGCGCGAACGCGGACTGGCCTTTGAACAACAGCTGTCCGACCTGCGGCAGGAGCTGGTGTTGCGCGATGCCAAGCAGCAGCAGCAGAACGACGATCTGCTCGAACTGCGCCGCCGCAATGAGCGATCCATAGAGGCGTTGCAGAGCTGGCAGGGCTTCCGTGGGCTGGCCGTGACGCAACTGGATGAACAGGATGTGCAGCTGGCGCAAGCCCGGGCGCAGCACGCTGCACAGATTGCGGATGCCGAGGCGCGCAACGCCAGGCAGCATGCGGAGGCAGAAGCGCGCATTGCGAAATTGCAGTCCGATGCCGAGACGCGGGTCGCCGGGCAGCAAAGCGATGCGGAAACGCGCGTTGCAAAACTGACCTCGGCTGCAGAGGGACGCCTGGCGCAATTGCAGGCGGAACTGGCCGCGGCGCGCAAGGATGCCGAGGCGCGCATCTCCGGGCTGCAGGCGGAAACCGAAGCGCGCATTGCAAAATTGCTGGCGGATGCCGAGGCACACAATTCCACGCAGCAATCCGAGACGCATGCACGCGTCGCTAAACTGACGGCGGATGCAGAAGAGCGCGCCTCGCAACTGCAGGCGGAATTTGCCGCGGCGCGCACGGCCGCCGAAACCCGCGTGGCCGCGCTGGAAGAATCGCTGCGTGCAGCGGTTACCGCCCACGAGGCGGGCGCTGCGGCGCTGCAGGCGCAGCAACAACTCAACCAGGCCTTGCAGGCACAACTGGAAACCGCAACCGCCAGGGCAGCCCGCGTGGAGCAGGACCTGCACGTTGCCGAAGAGCACATCAGCCGACTGGAATCCGATGCCCATGCCAGCGCTGCGTTGCTGGGCAACCTGCAGCAGAACGTAGACCGACTGGGCCGCGACGACACCGGATCACGACCGGTGCTGCGCGTGGTGGCCACGGAGCCCGCGCAACGCGTGCTGGTGCGCTCGGTGGATGGGGTCGAAGTTGTATATCCACTGGGCAGGCGCACCACCATCGGGCGCACGCCGGACAATGAAATCCAGGTCGATACCACCTTCATCAGTCGGCACCACGCGGTGGTGCTGTCCAATCCCGACCAATGCGTGGTCGAAGATCTCAACAGCACCAATGGCGTAATGATCAATGGCCGGCCCGTCACCCGCCAGGCACTGCGCGACGGCGACATGCTGACCATAGGAAAGTCCGAGTTCCGCTATCAACAGCGCGCATGAGTGAGCCGTATGTAGAGCGCATCCTCAAGGCGCGGGTGTATGACGTCGCCATCGAATCGGCCCTCGATCCCATGCCCAGATTGTCGGCGCGCGTGGGTTCAGAAGTGCTGCTCAAGCGCGAAGACCAGCAGCCGGTGTTCTCGTTCAAGCTGCGTGGCGCCTACAACAAGATCGCCAATCTTTCGGAAACCGTCGCGCGCCGCGGCGTCATCTGCGCTTCAGCGGGCAACCACGCGCAGGGGGTGGCATTGGCGGCGCGGCGTCGGGGGATTCCTGCCGTCATCGTGATGCCGTTGACGACGCCGGCGATCAAGGTGCAGGCCGTAGTCGCGCTGGGCGGCGAGGCGGTGCTGCACGGCGAGATCTACGACACGGCCTATGAATTCGCATTGAAACTGGCAGCCGAGCGCCAACTGGCCTTTGTTCATCCCTTTGATGATCCGGATGTGATTGCGGGCCAGGGCACGATTGGCGTGGAGATCCTGCGGCAAACGCCCGGACCCATCGATGCCATATTCATTCCGGTGGGCGGCGGCGGGCTGATCGGTGGCGTGGCCGCATACGTGAAATACATTTCACCCAAGACCAAGATCATCGGCGTCGAACCCGAGGATGCGGCGGCCATGCACGAATCGCTCAAGGCGGGCACGCGCGTGAAACTGGAGCACGTTGGACTATTTGCCGATGGCGTGGCCGTCAAGCGCGTGGGCGAGGAAGGGTTCGCGCTGGCCAGGAAATACGTCGACGAAACCGTGCTGGTGACCACCGACGAGATCTGTGCCGCCATCCAGGATGTGTTCGAGGACACGCGCATGGTGCCGGAGCCTTCCGGGGCGCTGAGCGTCGCGGGCCTCAAGAAGCTGGTGGCCCGGGATGGCTGGAAGGGCAAGCGGCTGGTGGCCATCAACAGTGGCGCTAATCTCAACTTCGACCGCCTGCGCTACATTGCCGAGCGTGCCGACCTGGGCGCGGGCCGCGAGGCCCTGCTGGCCGTGGAGATACCCGAGCAGCCCGGCAGCTTTCTCAAATTCTGCGGCGTGCTGGGCGCGCGCAATGTCACCGAGTTCAACTATCGCCAGCAAGGAAGTGAACGCGCGCAGGTATTCGTGGGTCTCAACCTCAGTCACGGCGCGGCGGAGCGGGGCGAAATTGTTGCCCTGCTGACGGATGCCGGATACCGGGTGGTGGACATGACCGAGAACGAAACAGCCAAGCTGCATGTGCGCTACATGATCGGTGGGCAGGCGCATGGGCTGGTCAATGAAAGCGTGTTCCGTTTCGAATTCCCCGAGCGGCCTGGCGCGCTGCTTCGCTTCCTTGAGTCCATAGGCACGCGCTGGAACATCAGCATGTTCCATTACCGCAATCACGGCTCGGATTACGGACGCGTGCTGGCAGGCATCCAGGTCCCGGCCGCCCAGCGCGAGGAGTTGCGCCTGCACCTGGGTGAACTGCGCTACCCCTACGTGGACGAGACCACCAATCCTGCTTACAAGGTTTTTCTTGGCAACTGAGGGGCCGGTGACGCAGGCCTTGCGCCTGGGGCGACGCATCGGCATTGCCATAGCCGGCTCGGTGGTGGTGGCTATCGGAGTGGCGATGATCGTCCTGCCGGGGCCAGCCA
This sequence comes from Pseudomonadota bacterium, assembly GCA_039932715.1. Lineage (GTDB taxonomy): Bacteria > Pseudomonadota > Gammaproteobacteria > Steroidobacterales > Steroidobacteraceae > ZC4RG30. The sequence goes on from JBDTPN010000019.1 coordinate 56,461, forward strand.
TTGTCGTCATCCCGCTGGGGCTGGGCATACTGAGCCTCGAATTCGAACGGCCGCGCATCTGGCTGGCCTGGCTTAAGGCTCGCGGCGCCCGTGTGCGGCGCGAGGCACTGCAGCGGCTGCAGGCGCGACGCGAAGCCAGGCGCAAGGTGCGTCAGTAATTCCTGACTGCCGGGACAGTCAACCGCTCAACACCACCGTGGCATACTCGTCTGACCGAAAAGCCATGAAATCCCGAACAATCATGATCCCGATCGCGCCAGCGCTGCTCGTGCTGCTGGGCGGCTGTGTGCATGCGCGCACGGATGAATCACGTGAGCTGCCGACGGCGATCTCCTCCGAAGAATCCGTGGTGGTTTTGGCCAAGCCACAGATTGAAGGGGCTGCCGCCGAATCCAAATTCCTCGATTGTGTGGGTGAGCATCTCAAGGCCGGGTCCACCATCATCAAGGTGCACGCCAACGAGGCTTTCACCGACCGCCTGTTTCCGTGGTTTGAACCCGGCACCGTACCCTCGCGCCCTGAAGGCGTCGCGGCGGTGCTGGCGCAAACTGGAGTCAGCGAACAAATCGCGGCCAGTGGCGTGCGCTACGTGGTGTGGCTCGACGGTGGCACGCACAAGACCGACAGTGGTGGCAGCCTGGCCTGTGGCATCGCACCCGGCGCAGCAGGATGCATTGGCTTCGGCTGGTGGGAAAAGGAATCTTCCTACGAAGCCACGGTGTGGGACCTCAAGCAATCGCGCTCAGTGGGTTCCGTAGGTACTAATGTGAAGGGCACTTCCGCCATTGTGGGTGCAGTGGTGCCGTTGCCATTCATCGCACGCGTGCAGGGCACAGCCTGTAGTCGCATCGCCACGCAGTTGCACAGCTTCCTCACCGGCTCGGCAACGGGAGGAACCTGAATGCGCCCGGCGTTGCTGTTGCCAGCTTTGCTGTGCAGCACAGTGCTGCTGGCTGGATGCGCAACCAGCAGTGCGCCTTCCACACCCAGCTTGCCTTCACCGACTTCCTCATCGAAGCCATCGCCGCCATCGCCGCCATCGATGCCCTCAATGCCATCGACTCCTTCGAACTCGACATCCAGCTCGACTTCCAACTCAACCTCAAACTCGTCTTCCTCCAGTTCCACCGGGGATTCCGCCGACAAGGCTGCATCCTCGAAGCGCCAGGACGGCAGCGCGGACACCGAGACCCCAGGTGGGGACGCGCGCACACCCGAGGAAAACCGCGCCGGTGTGGACGGCAAGCTGGAGGCTTCGCTGGGCAGCTTTGACAGCCAGCTGCACCGCGAGCAGCAACGCACTGCGCAGGAGCGCGACGCACGTGCGGCCGGTAGGCCCGAAGGCGCATCAGTGGATGAAGCCCAGCGCGCTGGCAAGGAACAGGGCGGGCGCGATCGTTCAGGCGACCTCAAATCCGAGACGGCCTCCGCCAGCGGCGCCAATAATGACAGCACTGCAAAGGGCGGGGACCAGGCTGCGGGCTCGGCCATGCCGCAGGGCGGTGGCGGTGCCTCGGCCTCCAATGCCATTCCCTCCGGCGTGGATGACGACATCATCGCCCGACGCCTGCGCAAGGCGGCGGAAGCTGAGACCGATCCGGAGCTCAAGGAAAAGCTGTGGAAGGAGTATCGCGACTACAAGGAAAACACGCGGGGTGGCGGATGAAGCGGGCACTGCCGCTGCCGTTGCTGCTGTGCCTGCTGGTGACTGGCTGCGTGGTGCAGGACACCAAGCCGCTGGCCAAGATTCAGGCTACGCAGGCGGTGAGTGAAATTCCCGGCGATGAGCGCCTGGATGTGGTCATCCACGGTTTTGATCCCGGCATTCCTGCCGAACTTGCCACGGACGAGGAGGCGCTGGCCAAGAAGCGCATCTATCCGGACCTGCGCAAGGCCGAAGCGCGCTACATCCCGGTAGAACTGCGCAACACGCTCGAGAATTCTGCGCAGTGGGGCGCGGTGCGCGTGGCGCCGGAGAGCGTGCAGTTTGTCGATCTGGCCATCAGCGGCAAGATCATTGATTCCACGGGCAAGCACCTGGCCATCGAGATCACCGTGCGCGATGCGGCCGGGCGTGTGTGGATGCACGACAAGCGTTACGAAGGCGAAGCCGACATTGGCAGTTACAAAACCGATACGGCGCTGCACGCGCGCGATCCGTTCCAGAATCTTTACTCGCAGATCGCCAACGACCTGCTGGGGATACGCACCAAGTTCAGTGCGTCGGCGCTGCGCGAGCTGCACCAGGTTTCCGATCTGCAGTTTGCGCAGGACATCGCGCCGGCCGCGCTCTCAGGTTATCTCGCCAAAGACACCAGCTCCAAGCCGCCGCTCACGCATGTGGTGCGGTTGCCGGCGGAAAACGATCCCATGGCGATTCGCGTCAAGCGTATTCGCGAGCGCGATACCGCAGTGGTGGATACGCTGGACGGCTATTACCTGGGATTCACCGAGCAGATGCAGCAGTCCTACGGGGAGTTCCGGCGCACTTCCTACGACGAGATAGACAAGGAAGACGAGGCCCGCGCCAGCGCGCGCATGCGCACCATACTGGGCGCCGCCGCAGTGGCCGCCAGCATCTTTGCGCCCGGCAGCTGCAGCAGTCAGACCAGTTGCAACGCGCTGAGCGCGGCGCGCTATGCGGGTTCCATCGGCGGTGTCACTTCGTTCCTGTCGGGGCTCAAGAAATACGCCGACGCGCGCACGCATGCGCAATCCTTTGGCGAACTGGCGCGGTCGTTCCAGTCGGATGTCGCGCCCCAGGTCGTGGATGTCGAGGGTCGCAGCCTCAAGCTCAGTGGTTCCGCCGAAGAACAGTACCGGGAATGGCGCCGCCTGCTGCAGGAGTACCAGGCGGAAGATCTGCCGCCCGCTGGCCCAGCTACGCCAGTCCCCGCCGCCCAAGCGCCCTGAGTCGGGCCGGTTGGCGGTCAAGATGGCGCGTCTTCAGACAGGCGAAAGAATTGCAGGTCGCTACCTGTTGCGCGAATGCATAGGCGATGGCGGCCATGCGGCGATCTGGTCGGCGCTGGATGAAAGAAACGATCGCGCAGTCGCACTCAAGGTGCTGCGTCCCGGTGTCTGCGATGCCGACGAAGCCTGGACCGTGCTGCGCAATGAATCGCAACTGGCGCGGCGCGTGGATCATCCCGGCGTACTGTGGGTGGACGAACCGCAGCGCGATGGCGAACAGGTTTTCCTGCCCATGGAATATGCCACCGGCGGCGACATCAAGCCGTTGCGCGGCGCGGCGTACCAGCGCTCGGTGCCCATACTGATACGCGTTGCCCAGGTGCTTGCGCAAGCCCACTCGCGCGAGGTGATTCATCGCGACATCAAGCCCGGCAACGTGCTGCTGGATGCATCCGGCGCGGTCAGGGTGGCGGATTTCGGCAGTGCGGCGGACTCCGGATCCCAACGCGCACTGGCGGCCGGATCCCCGTTTTCCGCCAGCCCACAGCAATTGCGTGGCGATGCCGCGACGCCGGCCGACGACATCTATGGACTGGGCGCGCTTGCCTATGAACTGTTGTCCGGGTATCCGCCGTTCTATCCTGATTTCGACATGGAACGCGTGCTGACGCAGATGCCCGCGCCACTGCGTACGGTGCACCCCGCGCCCTCGCAACTGTCCACACTGGTCATGTCCATGCTGGCGCGCGATCCTGCCGCGCGGCCGTCCAACATGCGCGAAGTGATTGCATCCCTGCAGGCCTGCCTGCCCGAATCGCGCATGATCGAGGAGGTCGTCGATTCGCAGGCCGGCGTGCAGGCAGACAGCACGCCCCATGCACGCCCGGCGCAATCCTGGCGCCTGGGCACGGGCAAGACATGGATGGTTGCTGGTGCAGTGGCATCAGTCCTTGCGCTGCTGCTCATCGCAGGCCTGACCCTGCACCGTGCGCGGCCAGAATACATCGCGGTCACAATGGTTCCGGGCACGGATATCAAGTCGGTGCTCGAGCCCGCAGCCGATGCGGGCATGCAGGGCGCACAGTCCCAACTGGCGCGAGCAGCCGACGCCAGCAGTGCAGCCCTTGCGCAAGAGCTGCAGGCCGGTCGCGCGGCGCTGGCCGCAGGCCAGGTTGCGCTGGCACGCGCGGCATTTGAGCGCGCGCTTAAACTCGAGGCCGGGGAACCTGCTGCGACCCAGGGTCTGGCAGATGCGACGCGACTGGAGCGCGTGTTGGCAATTCATTCGGATGCCATTCGCGCCGAGGCATCCGGTCACCTGCAGCGCGCGGCAGAACTGTTTGCCAGTGCATTGAAGGTCGACGCAACGTTCGCACCGGCAATCGCTGGACTGGCGCGAGTTCATATGGCGCAGGGCGAGCAGCAGTTTGCGCTGGCGCTGGGCCAGGGCGCGGCGGCGTTACAGGCCGGAAAACTGGATGCCGCCCAATCCGCCTATTCAGAGGCGGCGCGAATGCGCGCCGATGATGCGCGCGTGCGCGACGGGCTGGCTGGTGTGGCCGCCGCGCGGCGCCGACTGCAGGATTCGCATGACCTGCAGGCAGGCGCCGACCTGGAGCGCCAGGAGAAATGGGCTGACGCCGTGGTGCTGTATGAATCCGTGGTGGCGCGTGATTCGCAATTGCAGTTCGCCCAGCAGGGCCTGGAGCGCAGTCGCAAACGCGCGGCGCTGGCCCGGCAACTCGAGGATTTCAGCGCGCGTCCGGAGCGGCTCTCTGCCAGCGCAGTGCGGGCCAGTGCGCAACAGGTCATCGCAGCGGCGCAGGGCATTGCCGGACCGGCCCCGGTGCTGGGCGCGCAGGTGGCAAGAGTGCGCGAATTGCTGACTCCCTATGCCATCGAGGCGCAGGTGGAGATTTCCTCCGACAACAGCACGCGCGTATTCATCGGCACGGTGGGCGACCTGGGTGTTTTCCTCAGTCGCGAGGTGCTGCTGTCGCCGGGGAAATATACGGTGGTGGGCACGCGCGCCGGCTTTCGCGATGTGCGCCTCGAGCTCAATGTGGCGCCCGGCCAGCGCCGTGCTGCGCTGTCGGTGCTTTGCAGCGAACGGATCTGAGGCGTGGGCATCAGGATCATCGAACCCCTGGGCACGCGCGAAGTTGCGCTGCCCCTGCTGGTTGGCGGGCAGGGGGCGACGCTGGTCATTCCGCAGGTCGAAGGCATGGCGCTGCGGATAGAAGAACAGGGCG
>JBDTPN010000020.1:0-57045 GCA_039932715.1 Pseudomonadota bacterium
CGAACGGGAACCACCCGATCCCATTCCGAACTCGGAAGTGAAAACGTTCTGCGCCAATGGTAGTGTGGCTTTAGCCATGTGAGAGTAGGTCACTGTCAGGCTCTTATTGCCCCTCCGAAAGAGGGGACGGAAGCCCCGGTCACGAAAGTGATCGGGGCTTTTGCTTTTGCACCGACTACTTGCCGCGCCGCAGGCCTGCCAATTTACTATGGGTCTGAACCGGATCCAGATGGTCCTGCGTCATCTCCAGTTCGCTGGCGACCTGGTCGCGGATCAACTGTTCGAACTGCGCCGCTGGCTGCGCCGGGCTGAAATAGAATCCCTGGTACTGGTCGCAGCCCATTGCCGTCAGCGCCTTGAGCTGTGCCTCGGTTTCGACGCCTTCGGCGACGACTTTCAGCTTGAGGCCATGGGCCAGCGAAATAATGGCCTGCACGATCGAGGCATCGTCCGCGCGCGTGTCCATTTCGGCCACGAAGGTCTTGTCGATCTTGAGCTTGTCGATGGGAAACCGGCGCAGGTAGCTCATGCTCGAATAGCCGGTGCCGAAATCGTCCACCGAAACCAGTACACCCATGCGGCTGAGTTCCTCCAGGGTCTCGATCGACTCTTCGGGATTGCTCATTACGCAGCTTTCGGTGAGCTCGATCTCAAGCCAGTGCGCATCGAGGCGGGTTTCCTGCAGCACGCGACGTATCTCGTCGATGAGGCCAGGTTGATGGAATTGCACAGCGGATATGTTCACGCCGACCCGCAGCTGCGGTAACCCGCGCTCCTGCCATGCCTTTGCCTGCTGGCATGCCTGACGCAGCACCCAGCTGCCGATCACGGTGATCTGACCGCTTTCCTCTGCCACAGGAATGAATTCGGTGGGGGAAATGTCGCCCCGTTCAGGATGATGCCAGCGCAGCAACGCCTCGGCGCTGCGCACCTTGCCGCTGAGGGTGTCTACCTTGGGCTGGTAGTACAGCTCCAGTTGCCCGGCCTTCAGTGCCTGGTGCAGGTCACTTTCCAGCCGCAGCCGGTATTGCGCCGTGCCGCCCATGTCGGCAGAGAATTGCTGCAGGCTGTTGCCGCGCTGCTTGGCGCAGTACATCGCGGCGTCGGCATTGGCCAGCAGATGTTCCACGCGTTGGCCATCGGAGGGATACATGGCCATACCGAAGCTGGCCGTAATGTGGATATCGATGCCTTCAATGCGCATGGGTTTGGCCAGAGCCGCCAGTGCGCGTTTTGTAACGGCTTCGGCGTCTTCAGAGCTGGCCGGCGGACTCAGTACGAACACGAACTCGTCGCCACCCTGGCGCGCCAGCGTATCGCCCTTGCGCAGCACTTCAAGCAGTCGCCGTGCGACTTCCTGCAGGAACAGGTCACCGGCGTGGTGGCCCATGGAGTCATTGACGAGTTTGAATCTGTCCAGGTCGCAGACCAGCACGGCGAAGCGATCATCATGGCGCAGCGCCTGCGCCATGGCCTGGTTCAACCGGTCATCCAGCAACGCGCGGTTGGGCAGGCCGGTGAGTGCATCGTGGGTGGCCATGTGGCGCAGTTGGCGGTTCGCGACCTCCAGCCCCTTGGTGCGCGCGGCCACCAGCTTTTCCAGCGAGTGCACCTGGTAGCGTATCTGACGCTCGTTGTGCCACTTCTGGCAAAGCGCGCTGGCGCATTGCTGCACCTCGATGGGCTCAAAGGGTTTGCGCAGCACCAGCAGGCGGTCGGAATGCTGCAGGCGCGATGTCACTTCATTCCATTCGTAGTCGGAATGCGCCGAGCAGATCACCACCTGCAGATTGGGGTCGAGTTCCCACAGGTGTTCAATGGTCTTCAGGCCATCCCACCCCGGAGGCATGCGCATGTCGACGAAAGCCACTGCGTAAGGACGCTCCTCGCGCAGCGCCGCCTTGGCCATTCTGAAGCCTTCTTCACCCTGGTGCGCCGAATCAAGTTCGAATCGTAGTGTGGGCAATGCCTTGGGACTGGACAACAGTGCGGCTTCCAGCAGATCCAGCGCGTCCCGGGCTGCGTTATCAGGCGCTCCCAGCACCTTGCGGAAGTCCTGATGGATTGCTTCATTGTCGTCAATGATCAGGATGCGGCGGTTCATGAGCACCAAAGCCTCATGCACACCGGAGTTGCGGGGGGCAGCCTCGGTCATGAACGATCCGGCGCCTTGAGCGGAAGGGTGAGCTGGAACGTTGCGCCGCTGCCCACACCGTCACTAGATGCTGTCAGCGATCCACCCAGTTCCGAGGCGGCCAGCGCCGCGCTGTGCAGGCCAAAGCCGTGGCCCGATTTGCGCGTCGTGAATCCATGGCCGAACAGGCGACCCATGACTTCCGGGGCGATGCCGACGCCGTTGTCTATCACCGATATGCGTGCACCTTCGGCTACCGAGTCGATGCGCACCGTCACTTTTTTGTCGTCGTGCCCGGATTCGTCACAGGCGTACTTGGCATTGCGAATCAGGTTTACGAGGATCTGCAGCACCTTGTGCTTGTCCACAGTGACTTCGGGACGATCACGGAAGTCGCGTTGCAGGGTGACATGATGACGCGTCAGTGCGCCGGTGTTCATGCGCAGGCTGTCTTCGACCAACTCGATGACGGGCACGGTTTCCAGCACGCCGCAGCGCTTGGCATAGGCCTGCTGCATGGTGACGGCTTCCTTGATGTGATCGAGGTTGGCACGAAGATCAGTGAGTTCCTTGAGAAGGTGTTGGCGTTCGGTCTGCAGCTGTTCCGAGAGTGCTGAGAGATAAGGCAGCAGCTTCTGTCCGCGTGGGTCCTCGCTGAAGTACTGCGCCAGGTTGTCCTGGTGTTGCTGCACCAGTGCGACCACTTCGCCCAGGCGCGCTCCCTTGCTGGTCTTCAGTTTATCAATGGCAAGGCTGGCTGAAACATTGACGCTGTTGAGTACATTGCCAACGTTGTGCAGTACATTGGTGGCCACCTCGGCCATGCCGGCCTGGCGCGACGCATCCATCAGCGCCTTCTGCACGGTCTCGAATTTCTCCTCCATGATCTTGCGCGCGGAGATGTCTTCGAGAAATCCCACGGAGCTGACCGGCTCGCCATCGGCCGTCCGGACCATTGCGGCCGTTACCCGCACCCACAACACGGTGCTGTCGCGCTTAACATAGCGCTTCTCCAGCGCATACGACTTGATGCGACCTTCCCACAGGTCGCGCAGCATGTTGTCGTTGTGATCCTGATCCGACGCGTGCGTCAGATCACGTATGGATTTGTTGCGGTGCTCGCCAGGTTCAAGTCCCAGCATGCGATCGAAGGCATCATTGCACCAGATAAAGGAACCGTCGCGGTTGGCGTAGCCCACGCCCAGAGGCAGCTGCAGGAAGGTCGCGTGATGCAGGGCTTCCAGGCCCTGCTTTCCTTGCATGCCAGCCAGGGACTCCTCCTGCAATGCGAGCATCCGGTTTGTCTGCTCCGCGTCGAGGACTCCCAGGCCATCCAGGATTCCGGTGTTTTCTTTCGCATGCATGACCGGACTGTGTACCGGCAGTTGCTGCATGTGATATGTGAACTGCGTCCCGTAATGGGGCGACACCGGCCACCAGTCGTCAGGTGTGTGGATTGCGTCAAATCCTGCCGGTCGGCAGGTTGAGTTCATGCGCCGATGAATGCCCCCATGCTGGTGCCTGCAATGCAGTCGATGGGCACGTGAAGATCCTCGAGTACCTTCAGGACGCCGACGTGCGCGGCGCCCTTGGCGCCGCCGCCGGCGAGCACCAGTCCGATCCTGGGACGTGACGTGGCGGGCGCCGCAGTGACATTTACGCTCGGTTCCGCTGCCTGCACGAGGGCCGTTTCGAGCAACAGCGCCGTCATCAGAAATGGCACCAGGCGGCGCACGGGCCGGAACTTCTTGTTCATGGGGTCTTCCTCAACTTCTGCCCATGCGCGGCAGGCGCGGATTCAGTATGAGGCCAATGATCTCCCGTCGCCAGAAGCGACAAGCGTCCGGACCGCCCTGTAAAGTGGGGTTCTCATGACGCCGCAACTTCACTTCCTCGGCGCCGCCGGCACGGTAACCGGCTCGCGTTACATGTTGGAGGCAGCAGGCCATCGCCTTCTGATCGATTGCGGGCTATTCCAGGGCGCAAAGCAACTGCGCATGCGCAACTGGGCGCCGCCGCAGATTGACCCGGCGACGATTGATGCATTGGTGCTGACCCATGCGCACATCGACCACAGCGGTTACCTGCCGCGGCTGATGACGGAAGGATTTCACGGCCCGATCTTCTGCACACCTGCCACGCTGGAACTGTGTCGCATGTTGCTGCCAGACAGTGGCCGGCTGCAGGAGGAAGATGCCCGCTTCGCCAACAAGCATGGCTACTCCGAACATCGTCCCGCCTTGCCGCTGTACACCGAGGCTGATGCTGATGCTGTTCTCAGGCAATTCCGGACGGTCGAGGCGCACCATGCATTCGAACCAGTCGGCGGCATAACCGGGGAATTGAGGTATGCCGGGCATATCCTGGGAGCGGCATTCGCGCGCCTGGCATGCGAGGGCATAGCCATCACCTTCAGTGGCGACATCGGTCGCAGCGACGATGTGCTGATGCAGCCGCCAGAGGCCCCAGCTGCAACAGACTACCTGGTGATCGAGTCGACCTACGGTAATCGCGCTCACCCCCAGCAGGATATAGAACACGAGTTGAGCGGCTGGTTACGCAAGGCCATAGATCGAGGCGGCGTCACGGTTATCCCCGGATTCGCCATTGGTCGCGTGCAGGCGCTGCTATGGCAGATCGCAAGGCTCAAGGATGCTGGCCAAATCCCGGATGTGCCGGTCTATGTCGACAGCCCCATGGCCAGGGACGCGACCAGGCTCTATCTCGAATTTCACCAGCTGCATCGGCTGGACGAAGCGCAATCGCGGCGCATGTGCGCGGCAGCAAAGTTCATCAATACACCTGATGAATCCAAGTGGCTTGATCGTCAGCGCGGGCCGATGATCATCATCTCGGCTTCCGGCATGGCCACGGGTGGCCGGGTGCTGCATCACCTCAAGGCGTTTTGCAGCGACGAGCGCAACCTGGTGCTTTTCGCCGGGTACCAGGCGCCGGGAACACGTGGCGCAGCGCTGGTAGGTGGCGCGCGCACACTGCGCGTGCATGGACAGGAAACCCCCATCCGCGCCGAAGTGGCGCAGTTGGCCTCAGCTTCCGGTCATGCGGATGCAAACGAACTGCTGGCGTGGATGAAGCAATTGCCCAAAGCCCCGCGCAAGGTGTTCATCACGCACGGTGAGTCGGACGCCGCCACTGCACTGCAGTCACGCATTGAGAAAGAGCTGGGATGGAATGCGCTAGTTCCCGGACACCTGGACCGGATCGACCTGTAAAAAAAGGCTGGCCAGGTTTCCCGGGCCAACCTTTTTGATACAGCCCGGAGTTGGCTCAGGCCTGGGCTGCTGCCTTTGCCTTGGCCACTTCGGCAATGACCTCATCGGCCACGTTGCGCGGCACCGGATCGTAGTGCGAGAACTCCATGGTGTATGAAGCGCGACCGCTGGTCATGCTGCGCAGCTGCCCGATGTAGCCGAACATCTCCGAGAGCGGCACGGTTGCCACTACGGCGATGTTGGTACCACGCTCCAGCTGTTCAAGAATGGTGCCGCGGCGCCGGTTCATGTCACCGATCACGTCACCCAGGTTGTCCTGGGGCGTGACGGTCTCGACCCGCATCACCGGCTCGAGCAGGATGGGAGCAGCCTTGCGAACGGCTTCACGGAACGCAGCCTTGGCTGCGATTTCGAAGGTCATCGCATTGGAGTCGACGTCGTGGTAGCTGCCGTCGGTGAGTGTCGCGCGGAAGTCCACGGTCGGGTAATGCGCCAGAACGCCGTCTTCCTTCTGGATTTTCAACCCCTTCTCGACTGAAGGCACGAATTCCTTGGGCACTGAGCCGCCGGTGGTCTTGTCGACAAACTCGAAGCCTGAGCCACGCACCAGGGGTTCGAAGGTGATCCACACTTCGGCGAACTGGCCTGAGCCACCCGTCTGCTTCTTGTGAATGTATTGTTCTTCGATCTTCTTGGTGAAGGTCTCGCGATAGGCCACCTGGGGTTCACCCATGATGCCTTCCACGCCGAACTCGGTGCGCATGCGATCGAGGGTCACTTCCAGATGCAGTTCGCCCATGCCGCGCAGGATGGTCTGGCCGGTTTCACGATCTGTTTCCAGATGCAGTGAGGGATCGGCGCGCACCATCTTGCCCAGCGCGGCGCCGAACTTCTCCTGCTCGGTCTTGAGCTTGGACTTCACCGACACGCTGATGACCGGGTCCGGGAAGCGCATGCGCTCCAGCACCACCGGATCTGCTGAGTCGCACAGCGTGTCGCCGGTCTCCGTGTCGGCCAGCGATACCAGCGCGACGATATCGCCGGCGCGGGCTTCTTCAATCGGATTGGCTTCCTTGGCGAACATTTCGACCATGCGGCCAATCTTCTCGCGCTTGCCGCGAGTCGAGTTCTGCACCGAGGCGCCCTTGACCAGCACGCCGGAATAAACGCGGATAAACGTGAGCGCACCGTAGGCGTCGTTGATCACCTTGAACGCCAGGGCCGAGAACGGCTCGTCGTCCGAGCACTTGCGCTCGCCCGTTGCGTTGCCGTCAGCATCCACCGTGTTGATGGCCGCGACGTCTGTGGGGGCCGGCAGGTAATCCACCACCGCGTCGAGCACCTGCTGGACGCCCTTGTTCTTGTATGAAGAGCCGCAGAGTATCGGGTTGAACGCGCCGTTGAGCGTGCCCTTGCGAATGCACGCACGCAGCACATCGCCAGTGGGCGGAATGTTGTCCGTCAAATAGGCTTCCATGGCAGCGTCGTCCTGCTCCAGGCAGGTGTCCACCAGTTCCGTGCGGTATTTCTGCACGTCGGCCAGGATGGCCCGATCAGTGGGTACGGTGATATTGAGCTTGTCGGCGATGTCGGCAGTTATGTCGAGTACCTGCCACTCGGAGTCCTTGTCGTCTGAATCCCAGACCAGGGCCTTCATCTCGACCAGATCGATCATGCCCTTGAAGTTGTCTTCCGAGCCGATGGGGATCTGCACCGGCAGGGGGCGCGATCCCAGACGCTTGCGGATCATGTCCACGCAGCGCGTGAAGCTGGCGCCACTGCGGTCCATCTTGTTGACGTAGCACAGGCGCGGCACGCTGTAGTTGTCGGCCAGACGCCAGTTGGTTTCGGACTGCGGTTCCACACCTGCCACACCATCGAACACGACAACAGCGCCGTCGAGCACGCGCAACGAACGGTTGACCTCGATGGTGAAGTCGACGTGGCCCGGGGTATCAATGATATTGACCTTCTTGTCGCGCCAGAAGGTGGAGACGGCCGCGCTCTGGATGGTGATGCCGCGCTTCTGTTCCTGCTCAAGGTAGTCGGTCGTCGTCGACGTCTTCAAATCCTTGGTGTCATGGATATCGATAATCGTGTGTTTGCGCCCCGTGTAATAAAGGATGCGCTCGGTGGTGGTCGTCTTGCCGGCGTCGACGTGGGCGATGATTCCAATGTTGCGGATGTCGGACAGGGCGGTAGTACGGGGCATAGCGGCGATTCCATGACGTTTCGGGTGGTCGGGGCCGATGCCGGAGGGTATCCGGCACCGCTAAAAAGCCGGCAAGGATACGATAAATGCCCCCCTGGACGCCATCTCCGATAAACTCCGCCGCCGTAATTCAGGCCCGCTGCCAGCCCAAATGGGCTTGGGCGACCGCAACCAGTACTACCTATGCTTTCCACGGCAAATCTGACCATCCAGTTTGGCGCCAAGCCGCTTTTTGAGCAGGTCAGCGTCAAATTTGGAGATGGCAACCGCTATGGCCTGATAGGTGCCAACGGCAGCGGAAAATCCACCCTGATGAAGATCCTCGGGGGCGAACTGGAGCCCAGTTCCGGCGAAGTGATGCTGCAGGCTGGCATGCGAATGGGAAAGCTCAACCAGAACCAGTTCGGCTACGAGGAACAGCGGGTGCTGGACGTAGTAATGCAGGGCCACCAGGAAATGTGGCAGGCCATGACGCAGCGCGATCGCATCTACGCCGATGCCGATGCCACTGACGACGACTACATGCGTGCCGCGGAACTGGAAGGCAAGTTTGCCGAGTACGGTGGTTACGATGCCGAAGCGCGGGCGGGCAGCATTCTCACCGCCGCCGGCATCGACGCCGAATTGCACAATGCCACCATGCGTGAAGTGGCACCGGGCCTCAAGCTGCGCGTGCTGCTGGCCCAGGCGCTGTTCTCGAAACCGGACGTGCTGTTGCTGGATGAACCCACCAACAACCTGGACATCAATTCCATTCGCTGGCTTGAGGACATCCTCAACGACTACGAAGCCACGATGATCATCATCAGCCACGATCGGCATTTCCTCAACCAGGTGTGCACCCACATTGCGGACCTGGATTTCCAGCAGTTGAAGCTGTATCCGGGCAACTACGACGATTTCATGCTGGCCTCGGTGCAGGCGCGACAACGCGTGGAGGCATCCAATGCCAAGGCGCGCGACCAGATCTCGGACCTGCAGGAATTCGTGCGCCGGTTCTCGGCCAACGCCTCCAAGGCGCGCCAGGCTACCTCACGTCGCAAGCAGCTCGAAAAAATAAAGGTCGAGGAGATCAAGCCGTCGTCGCGGCAGAATCCCTACATCCGCTTCGAACAGGCCAAGAAGCTGTATCGCTCCGCGGTCACCGTGGAAAAGCTGACTTTCAAATATCCTGGCGCGGATGCGCCGGTGTTGCGCGACATCAGCTTCACCGTGGAAGCCGAAGAGCGCATCGCGATCATTGGCCCCAACGGCATCGGCAAGACCACACTGATGCGTTGCCTGGCTGGCGAACTCAAGCCGGACAAGGGCCGCATCGCCTGGGTGGAGAATGCGGAGCCCGGGTACATGCCGCAGGATCCGCAGGCGGAATTCGCGGACAAGACCGACCTGTTCACCTGGATGTCTGCATACACCGGCAAGGCGGACGACGACCAGATCGTGCGCGCCACCCTGGGTCGACTGCTGTTCTCGGGCGACCAGACCAAGAAATCCGTGAAGGTGCTGTCCGGCGGCGAGAAGGGCCGGATGATCTACGGCAAGTTGATGCTGATGCGGCCCAATGTGCTGCTGATGGACGAGCCGACCAACCACATGGATATGGAAACCATCGAGTCGCTGCAGATCGGGCTCGAGAAATATCCCGGCACCCTGATCTTCGTCTCGCATGACCGCGAATTCGTGGGCGCGCTGGCCACGCGCATCATCGAGATGAAGCCCGACGGCAGCATTGCCGACTACAACGGCACCTACGACGAATACCTTCGTGCCCAGGGGATCGCAGCCTAAGCAGCTCTATTTGCTAATACGAACCATTCTCATTAGTATTCACATCAGAATATTAAGGGAGCGTGGTGTTGATCAGGAATCGCAAGCTGCCGGCAGGCCGATTTAACAATTCATATGCTCCGCGCGTGGGCGTCGCCGTGATGTCACTGGCGGCATTTGAACTGGCGCGTGGAGCGCAGCCTGCTCCCGAAGCACCGCAGGTCATGCAGGGGATTTCCGTCACCGAAGAAATATTCGAAGACGGATACAAGGTCGATAAGGCCTCTTCTGACAAGTTCACGCAATCGGTAATCGACACGCCGCAGACCATCACCATCATCTCCAAGGAGTTGATGCAGGACCGCGGCGCGGCCACCCTGTCAGACGCATTGCGCAATTCGCCGGGTATCACTTTCACGCTGGGAGAAAACGGCAATACCACCACCGGCGATGCGGTGTTCATGCGCGGTTTCGACACTTCCAGCAGTATTTTCGCCGATGGCATTCGCGACCTGGGCACGGTGTCCCGCGATGTGTTCAACACCGAGCAGGTCGAGATCGTGAAGGGACCATCGGGCTCGGACAATGGACGCAGCACACCCACCGGTTACCTCAACATGGCATCGAAGGTGCCAACGCTGCAGAACGCGACCTCAGGCAGCCTTACGGGCGGTTCTGAGGGACGCGGGCGATTCACTTTCGATCTTAACCACGGCGTGGGTGGGAACGCTGCAGGTGCAGCCGTGCGATTCAACGCCATGTACGACAAGGGCGACAAGCTGGGCCGCGACGTTGCGATGAATAAGCGCTGGGGCATTGCGCCTTCCTTTGCAATTGGACTCGGCTCTGCAACGCGGGCGTATATTTATTACCAGCACGTCGAACAGAACAATATTCCCGACGGCGGAATCTCGGCCGTCGGGCAGCCCGGATATACCAATCCGCTGCTGGGTACCACTGTCGCCGAACCGGTGGACTCATCCAATTTCTACGGTTCGAAGGACGACTACGATGACGTGAAGGCCGACATGCTGACCGTGCGCTTCGAGCACGATCTTTCGGCAAACACCACGCTGCGCAACATTTCGCGCTATGGGCGCACCACTGAGCAATATGTGCTCACCGGCATCAATGCCATTGTCGTACCCTACCCGGCCGATCCCGCCACTTGGCTTGGCACCCGCAGCCGCCAAGCCAAGGACCAGGAAAACCAGATCCTGACCAACCAGACGGGAATCGTGACCGTCTTTCTGACGGGCGCCTTCCAGCAAGATCTGAGCACTGGTATTGAGATCCTTTACGAGAGCCAGAGCAACGTGGCGTTCATTCCTTCAGGCACGACCACGCTGGCCAATCTCTACAACCCCAGCACCAGCGATGTGTTTGCACCGATGGTTCCCTCAGGTGCCCATACTGCCGGTGACACCACGACCGCTGCGCTTTATGGATTCGACACACTGCATCTGGGCCAAAAGTGGCTGCTGTCAGCCGGGATCCGCTTTGAACACTACATGACGGATTTCACCAGCTTGCCCGCCAGCACCGTGACGCCGCAGACGGCATCCGTGCTGTCAGACTCCGCCAACCTGTTGAGTGGCAAACTGGGGCTGGTTTACAAGCCGTTGCCCAACGGTAGTATTTATGCCGCGGTTGCCACCTCGCAGCTGCCGCCGGGTGGCACCAACTTCACGCTCAACGCGCCAACACCCAATGCAACCACCGGTGTGGTGGGAATCAATGCGCCGAATCTGGATCCGCAGAAGGCAACCACCATGGAGGTGGGCACGAAGTGGGAGCTGCTTGAAAATCGCCTGGTGGTGATGGCGGCGGCGTTCGATACCACCAACAAGAACGACCAGGCCATATCTGATCCGGCCACTGGCGCAATCGACCAGTATGGCGAACGCAATGTGCGTGGCCTCGAGTTCGGGGCCTCGGGCATGCTCACCGCGGCATGGCAGGTCAGCGCGGGGCTATCGTTGATGCACACGCAAGTGACGCAGGCTGCCGTGACCCAGCCAGGGCAGGCGGGTGCGGGAATCAATTTCTCGCCCGATGTGTCATTCACCGCGTGGACTTCGTACCGCTTCCCCATCGGCCTCACCGTCGGCGGCGGCGCCCAGTACGTGTCTACCCAGGCCACCGCGATCAACAACGGCAGCGTCCCTGTGACCTTCTTCCCGGAGATTCCCAGCTACTGGGTGTTCGACGCGATGGCGGCCTATGACTTCAACCCGAAGGTGTCGCTGCAGCTCAACGTCAACAACGTCACGGACGAAGACTACATATCTGCAGTGAACAACGGGCGGTCACGCTATTCCCTGGGTACGCCAGCGGCCGCGCAGCTGACCGTGAATTTCAGGTTCTAGCAACCCGGGCACAAGTTTCAGGGTAGATATCGCGCATGATGCTGCATATTCCGGAGATCCTCACTGCCATAGAGGTGAGTGCCATTCGTGCCGAGGTGGATGCTCTGCAATGGAGCGCAGGCACTGCCACCGTTGGCGCGCAGGGTGCGCGGGTCAAGCACAATGAACAGCTGGACCCTGCGCCTCCCGTGGCCCGCAAGCTCAGTGATTTGATACTCGCGCGACTGGCCGCGCATCCACAGTTCTTCTCGGCAGTGCTGCCGCTGCGGATTTTGCCACCGCTGTTCAACCGCTATTCCGGCGGCGGGCACTACGGCTTTCACGTGGACGGCGCGGTCATGAACATGGCCGGCAGTACGCAGCGTTTGCGCAGCGACGTTGCCTGCACGCTGTTTCTCAGCAGTCCGGAAGACTATGACGGTGGCGAGCTGGCGGTGCAGGACACCTATGGCGAGCACATAGTCAAGTTGCCGGCCGGTGACATGGTGGTGTATTCGGCCACCAGCGTGCATGAAGTGCAGCCGGTTACGCGCGGCACACGCACCAGCGCGTTTTTCTGGAGCCAGAGCATGGTGCGCGACGATGCGCAGCGCAGCCAGCTCTACAATCTCGACCGCACCATCCAGGCGCTACGCGCCCGCCTGGGAGAAAGCCGCGAATGCGTCGAGCTGACCGCGCACTATCACAACCTGCTGCGGATGTGGGCCGAGACATGAGGTCCGAGTTTCTAAATCCGTCGGGGCGCCGTTTCTGGACGTCGCGCGGCGCGGCGATGGTAGCCATCCTCTTGCTTCACGGAGTGGTGGTCACCATCGTGATGCTTGCCAGGACTGCGCCAGCCCAGGAGCCGACCGCCGAGCCCATGCAGGTCACGCTGATGACCGAGCAGCAGCGCCCGGAGTCAGCCCCGGTACCCAAGATTGCGCTGGAGCCAGTCCAGTTGCCCACGCCCGTCATACCCATCGTCAATTTCGACGTCAGCGAGCCGCCACCCGTCACTATCACGGTAGCCAATGTGCCGGAGGCGCCGCGTGCACCTGCTGATGATGCGAATGCGCCCATCATGGCGACGACAGTCGAATATGTGCGTGCTCCGGTGGTGGCGTATCCCATTGCGGCCAAGCGTGCGCATGCCAGCGGAACGGTGCAGGTACGCGCCCTGGTGGAGGCCGATGGACATGTACGCGACGCGCGGGTGCATCACTCCAGCGGACATGAACTGCTGGACCGCGCTGCATGCGACTCGGTGCGCGGCGCCTTGTTCAAGCCCTACATGCTCAACGGCTCTGCCCGTTCAGCCCTGGTCATCGTGCCCGTCGATTTCCAGCTCACGATACGTACCGCCAGCCGTTGAGTGTCTAAAGCTCGATGTCCGTGGCCAGGACAATCACGCCTTCGGTGGGCATGCGGAAGAATTCCGCGGCCTGCGCGCTGCGGCGCTGCATGTAGGCAAATAGCCGCGACTTGAATCCCGCCAAACCGGCGCATGGCCGTGCCCGCACCAGGTGCCAGCCGAGAAAATACGTCAGATCATCATCGATGTCGCGCAGCCCGCGCTGGCGCGCGCTGCGCAGCGCCTCGCGAACGTCCGGTGTCTCCATGAATCCAAAGCGCGCGCGCACTGCGAACACATTGGGACTGAGGGTTTCCACCCAGGCACGTTGTCCGACGAATCGCGGCGTCCGGGTAATCTCCATGTTGAGCATGACCATGCGCTCGTGAAACACGTGGTTGTGCTCCAGATTGCGCAGCAGTGCCGTCGGCACAAACCCGGCATTGCTGACCAGGAACACCGCGGTACCGGGCACGCGCGTGGCGCTCTCCAGCAGCCGCGGCAATTCCTCCAGCTTTACCGCGCGCCGATGCAGCTCCGCCCGCAGCCTGATGCGACCATCGCGCCAGGTGACGAACATGAAATACATGGCCGCGGCAATGCTCAGTGGCACCCAGCCGCCATGGGGAATCTTGGTGGCATTGCCCAGCACGAATGCCACGTCCACCAGCAGGAAACTGCCGAACACCGCAATCACGCGCCACAGCGGCCAGTTCCAGTTAAGTCGCGCCACCAGTGCGCCCAGCAGCGTGGTCAGCAGCATGGTGCCGACGACTGCCGCACCATAGGCGGCAGCCAACGCGTCCGACGAACGGAATGCGAATACGAAGATCAGCACGCTGATGAGCATGAATATGTTCACGGAGGGTACGTAGATCTGGCCCCGTGCATGCGCCGAGGTCTGCAGCACCATCAGCCGCGGCAGCAGGTCCAGTTGCACAGCCTGGCGTGCGACAGAAAATGCGCCGGAAATGGTGGCCTGCGAAGCGATGATGGTTGCGGCAGTGGCCAGCACGATCAGGAATGGCAAGAGCGATGCAGGGATCAACTCGAAGAAGGGTTGCTCCAGGGGCACGGGACTGGCCAGCAACATTGCTCCCTGGCCGAAATAGTTGAGCAGCAGGCCCGGCCAGACAATTCCGAACCACGCAATGCGCACGGGCAGGCGGCCGAAATGCCCCATATCGGCATACAGCGCCTCACCGCCGGTCACCGCCAGAAATACCGTGCCCAGGATTACCAGCGCCAGTACCGGATGCGTGGCCAGCAGGGTCAGTCCATAGCGCGGGTCCGCCGCCATCAGCACGGCCGGGGCCTTGACGATGGCAATTGCGCCCAGCACGCCAAGCGATGCAAACCAGATCAGCATCACCGGGCCAAACATCCGCCCTACCTTTTCTGTGCCGCGACTCTGGATGGCGAACAGGCCGACGATGATGCCGGCGGTGATGGGCAGCACGACCCGTTCAAGTCCGGATTGCAACAACTCCAGGCCTTCCACGGCGCTGAGCACCGAGATGGCCGGCGTGATCAGCGCATCGCAGAAGAACAGGGCAGTGCCCAGCACGCCCAGCGACACCGCGCCCTTGAGCCAGGGATCAGCCGCGCCCAGCTTCTGCTGGATCAGCGCCACCAGTGACAGGATGCCGCCTTCGCCTGCGTTGTCGGCACGCAGCAGCAGCAGCACGTATTTCATCGTGACCAGTATCAGCAGGCTCCAGAAGATAAGTGACAGGGTGCCGAGGATTTCCGGGACCGATCCCGCACCACCGCCCGCTGCATGCAGCGCTTGCTTGAACGCATAGAGCGGGCTGGTTCCGATATCGCCATAGACGATACCCAGTGCGCCTATGACTGCAGGCGTCAGATTCTTGCCGGCGTTCAAGCGGATCTCTTGGCGGTTGTCAGTAACCGCGTTGCAGGTCAACTACCGATAACATCCTGTCACCAGCGACGTAGCGGCGCAGATTCTCGCTCGCGATGATCCAGCGTGCATCACCGGGGAGATCGGATGACGAGGAAATGTGTGGCGTAAGGAGCACTCGTGGCGCCTTCCATAGTGGATTGTCCGGCGGCAGCGGTTCGGGATCCACCACGTCGAGGCCGGCGCCGGCCAGCTTGCCACTGTTGAGCGCTGCAGTAAGATCCGCCGTCACGACGCTGCCGCCACGGGCGATGTTGATGAACAGTGCCGAGGGCTTGAGCACCGCAAAGAACTTTGCGTCATACAGGCCAGTGGTCTGTGGTGTCAGCGGCACCGCGCTGATTACCACGTCAGCCGTGCGCGCCAGGGTCAGCAGTTCGCCGGGCTGGCCCACGTAACTGACAAAGTCCGGCTTGCCACTGCCGCCATCGCGGGTGGCAATAACCTTCATTCCAAGGCCCGCGCCACGCTTGGCCACTTCCGTGCCGATGCCGCCCAGCCCGGAAACCAGCAATGTCTTGCCTTCGAGAAATTGCATCCTCACCTGCGCGGCGTTGGCGCGGCTCCACTGTTGCGTTGCGGTTTCCAGTGCGAATCGATCCAGTCCATGTGCCAGTGCCAGCATCATTGCGATGGCGTGTTCAGCGATCACCGGGGCGTCGATGCCACGCATGTTGGTCATCATGAGAGCGCGGGATTTGATGGCGGGCAGGTCCATGCAGTTCTCGACGCCTGCAGACAGCGACGCCATCCAGCGCAGTTGTTTGGCGTCATTGATGATGCGTGGATCGCAGATCTCGGGATTGAAGCCGATGATCGCATCGGCGTCTGCCGCGGCCTTGATGGCGCTGTCGGTGTCGTTGACGAACACCAGTTGGGTGCCAGCGGCAGCGGTACGGAAGGCGCTGGCCTGGGCGGCCATGCGCCCCCCGAAATCGAGCAACAGGATTTTTCGTGGCGCCTTCCACAGCGCACTGTTGCGCACCGGCGCAGGGGATTGTTCCACGCGGTAGCGGGCCATGGTAGAGGCAACGCTGGGCGCAGCAGCCTGAGACTGCGCCATGCACGGCAATACGCCGACTGCGAGCGCCGCAGCCCCAAGTAACACCCGGTGCACGAATTTCATGGCAGGAGCCTATTCTAGCGCACGGCTTGATCCGGGGGAATTGCCCGCGTAGTGTCTGCTTTCAGGATAGAGCGTCAGCCAAAAGGAGCATTGGAATGGCCGAAAAAGAACCGACCCCGGCAGGGGACGACCCCTACGCCCAGTACTACGTGGTACAGCGAGGCGACTCGCTGTCCAAGATTGCCAAGGAGTATTACGGCGACATGTCGTTGTATCCCAAGATCTTCGAGGCCAATCGCGACATCCTCGACGACCCCAACAAGATCAAGCCAGGCCAGAAACTGCGGATTCCATAAGGAGTATGAAAATGAGAATGAAATACCTGATTGCGAGCCTGTGTGTGGCCAGCCTGTTCACGGTGGGCGCATGCGGCAACAAGAAAGCCGAGGAAGCCAAGGCCGCTGCTGCAGCTGCTGCGGCAACCGCTGCGCAGGAGCAGGCAGCCGCAGCAGCTGCCGCTCAACAGGCGCAGGCTGCTGCCAGCGCCGAGTGGGCAACGCTGAGCACCGACCTGCCCAAGATGGTCAGCGCCATCCAGAGTCGTGTCGACATACTCTCCAAGTCGAAGAAGCTGCCCAAGAATCTCTCCAAGGAGTCATTCGAGTCAGCCAAGGCCGGGCTCGCCATGATCAACTCGACCTGGGGTGAGGCCACTGCGGCCGCTGCGTCCGGCAATTCAATTGAGGCCGTGGACAAGGCAAAGATGGTGCAGCAGAAGGGCCAGGAAGTGCTGGGACTGCTGGGAATGTCGGCCGGCTGAACAACAATCCGGGGGCGGTGAAATCCGCCCCGGGTTACTTGATTACCCGCAGGCGCGCCGCGCCTGTATCCGGGTCGGCGAACTCGCGATTGTCTTCGCAGACATACTCGAACATCTTGTAGTTGGAGCGTCGCTGATATACCCACTTCCATTTCCAGGGAGCGGTGAGGTAGTCAGGATCGGTGACCGTCACTTCGTTCTGGAAGTGGTTGGGCGTCAGCATCTTCATTTCTTCATGGATGCGCATATTGGCCGAGTGGGGCACGCCGCGAACCTGTACGGTTTCCTTGATTCCAACGGTGTCCACCACGAAGGTGTCGCCGTTCCAGCGTCCGGCAGAATGGCCCCAGAATCCCGGCTCCGCATCTTCGATGGCCGGCAACGTGTCGTTGACGTAAATGCGGCGCACCTGGTTGTAGGCCTCCTGGATGATGGTGACCTGCCCCTTGGTCTGCAGCACTTCCATGGGGAACATGGCCATCATCATCGAGGGCATGCCATCAGGCAGGCAATGCGTGTAGCCCGTGGCGATGGGCTCCCCGCGCTTATCCGCTTCGGTGCGACGCTTGCGATCCGCTTCGTATGCGGCCTTGAACTCGGCCTTGAGTGGCGGGGTCGGGATGTCTTCGGGCTTGGGCACCACAGTGGGGTCGAGCTGTGAATCCAGCGACTGCGGGTAACGATCCCAGGTGCCGCTGAAATCGTGGCGGTCGAAGTTTGGCGCTGCGCCCAGGCAGGCAATGCCACAGGCTGCCAACAATGCAATGCGAAGTGAACTCTGCATGGCCATACCGTTTACCGCTGGATTACTGGATGGTGGCCGGACCGGCCGGACCGCCATTGCTGAATTTGCGGCCATCTGCCAGCGTCACCTGCTTGAGCAATGCGCCCGGCTCGCCGGTGCGCAGCGGACCGACGATGACGGTGACCACATCGCCTTCCTTGATCATGTTGAACTTCCAGCCGATGCGATTGAGGATGCCTGGATTGGCACACTCAATGGTCCACTCGACTTCCTGACCACCCTTTCCGGGAGCCATGAGGTGGATGTAGACATGCGGGTTCTGCCAGTGGAATTCCTTGACCTTGCCCGTCAGCTTGATCTGGTTGTCACTGTCAAACATGGCGAAGGAGTGGTGCGCAAGCGCGACACCGGAAAGCGCGCAGGCCAGCAGCGCAGTTAGCACGCGGTTCACAGTTGTTGCCCCCAGAGGTTCTTAACGGCCGGATTCTAGCGCGGTTTCGGTGGCTCGACGGTAGATGCTGTGCAGAGTCAGGGCTGGCACGCCTTGCCGGGTAATCTGCTGGGTCAATACCAGCGCGCCATCGGTTTTGCGCACGGCCAGATGCCGGGTGTATTGACGCTTGCGGTCGTAGCGTTCGGTGACAGTCAGCTGTTCCTTGCGCCAGTCAACGATGATTTCGGCCGTACCGTAAACGTCGGTGCGGGAATGCGGTTCACCCGGCGTGAGGCTCAGGGGCTTGCGCCCATCGATGGCAACCAGCATGTCGCTGCCCCTGGCGGTCAGCTCAAGCTTTTCCGGCGGGGTCACCGTACGCGTGATTTCCTTGCGCAGGTCGAAGCCCTTGGGGCGTTCGTACAGGGGCCCCAGCTCCGCCTCGTCGGCGGCCTTGTTCATGGATTCGAGATTGTCGGGACTCCCTTCCTTCATGCGCCTGGGCCTGGGCTCCTTGAAGCGCGCAAACACCTGGTCGAGGGCCGGTTCCACCGCGTCACTGGCCGCCGGATCCAGTTGCCAGCTTCCACACAGGGCGCCGCACTCCGGAGGGGGTGCCGCCGCGGCAATTCCACAGGTCAGCAGTACGGCAAGGAGCAGGTTTGGCATTATCCGCAATTGCATTCGCCGAACATACACGCAAACAAGGGGGTCAATCATGTCCAGGAATTACCTGCTGCCACTCGGCGTTCTGGTGCTGGCACTGGCGGGCTGTGCCAGCCAGGGCAGTACTCAGGGGATGAACAAGGGAAGCGGAGCCAGCGCCGCGATTGCGGCCGCCGTGGCCGACCCGGCGCGACCTGAAGCGGACCGGGCCCGTGATGTGGATCGTAAGCCGGCCGAACTGATTGCGTTCGCCGGTATCAAGCCCGGCACCCGCATCGGTGAATTCATGCCGGGCGGCGGCTACTTCACGCGCATCTTCAGCAAGGTGGTGGGCGAGAAGGGGGCGGTGTACGCACTGGTGCCGGCACGTCCCGCCAATGCACCTGCAGGAGGGCCGGATATGGCGGCACCCATGAATGCACTTGCCGCGGATGCCAATTATCACAACATTCACGTGATGAGCGTGGGCACTCCTTTCAAGGAAGCAGGCGTGGCCCCGGTGGATATCGTCTGGACGTCACTCAATTACCACGACCTGCATAACCGCCCCAACGCGGACCTGATGGTGTTCAACAAACAGATGCTGGATGCGCTCAAGCCCGGTGGCCTTTACATCGTGGTCGATCATGCGGCGCAGGCGGGCTCGGGTGGCCGGGATACCAGCACGCTGCATCGCATTGATCCGGCGCTGGTCAAGAGCGAGGTGCTGGCGGCTGGCTTCCAGTTCGTCGAGGAGAGCAACCTGCTGCGCAATCCTGCCGACCAGAAAGACAAGGGAGTCAGGGAAGCGTTTCGCGGCAAAACGGATCAGTTCGTATACAAGTTCCGCAAACCGAAATAGTGAGCGACCTTATCGACTTGTTGCCGGATCTGTTCTACGGCCTCGGGTCGATTCGCACCAAGCGCATGTTCGGCGGGCATGGCGTTTATGCCGACGATGTTTTTTTCGCCTGGGTGGTGCGCGAAGTGCTGTATCTGAAGGCAGATGAGGTCACGGCTGCGCATTTCGCGGAGCGCGGATTGCCGCGCTTTGAATACGTCAAGGACGGCAAGGTCATGACCATGGCCTTCTACCAGGCACCAGCAGAAGTGCTGGAAGACCCGGACGAAGCCGTGGTCTGGGGAAGGTACGCGATAGAAGCGGCCCTGCGATCAGAGCAGGGCCGCCGCCGCTGATCAGTGCGCGCGTCCTCGCTGCGCCCAGGGCGCCGGGCCGCGCCGTGCCTGGTGAGAGCGCTGGCCTGCAGGCTGCGGACGCGAGCGATTGCCGCCGCCGCCATTTCCGCCGCCGCCGCGAGCATGCTGCGGGCGCGGTGACTGCGATTCGCGTGCCGGCTGCGGCGCGGACTCGCGGATCTCGAATTGCGGCAACGGCATTGTCGGCACATCCATGCCCAGCAGGCGCACGATGTCCCTCAGGTAACTGGATTCATCCGGCGAAACCAGCGAGATGGCCTTGCCGGTGGAACCCGCGCGCGCGGTGCGCCCGATGCGATGTATGTAGTCTTCCGGCACATTGGGAAGTTCGTAGTTCACGACGTACGGCAGTTCCTTGATATCGAGTCCGCGAGCTGCGACTTCCGTTGCCACCAGCGCGATGATGCGATTGGCCTTGAAGTCTTCCAGCGCCTTGGTGCGCGCGTTCTGGCTTTTGTTGCCGTGGATGGGCAGGCTCGGAATGCCCGACCGCTCAAGCTGTTCGGCCAGGCGATTGGCGCCATGCTTGGTGCGGGTGAAGATCAGCACCTGGTGCCAATTGCCTTCATTGATCAGGTGCGCCAGCAGATGGCGCTTGTGATCCTTGGGCAGGCGGTAGGAAATCTGCTCCACCTTGTCGGCCGTGCGGTGCGGCGGCGAAACGTCGATGCTCAACGGATTGCGCAGCGAACTTTGTGCAAGGTGGCGGATGTCATCGGAGTAGGTGGCCGAGAACATCAGGTTCTGCCGTTCTTTTGGCAACATCGCGCGGACGCGTTTGATGGCGTGGATGAAGCCCATGTCGAGCATGCGATCTGCCTCGTCGAGTACGAATACCTGCACGTTGGCCAGCGACACAGCTCTCTGTTCGGCCAGGTCGAGCAGCCGACCCGGCGTGGCGACGAGGATGTCGCAGCCTTCGTGCAGTTTTGAAATCTGCGGGCGCTCGCTGACACCGCCATACACAGCCAGTGACTTGAGGGTGGTGTTCTTGCCGTAGTGCCGCACGCTTTCTTCGACCTGGGCAGCCAGTTCACGCGTGGGGGTGAGGATCAGCGCGCGCGGACCATTGGGTGCGCGGGCGCCAAGACGTTGCAGTATGGGAAGCACAAAGCCGGCCGTTTTTCCCGTGCCAGTCTGGGCGCCAGCGAGTACATCGCGGCCTGCCAGAACCGCAGGGATTGCAGCCAGCTGAATGGGGGTGGGTTCGGTGTAGCCTTTTTCAGCCACAGCAGCGGTCAACTCGGGCTTGAGCCCGAGATCAGAAAAGTTCATGAAATTCCTTGAGTTTGGGGGGTCTTCGGTTCGCGATCCCGAGGGAACCCGGTCTATGTGATGACCGGTCGCGAATCCGGTAAGACGCGAGCAGTGTAACACACGGCAATCCCGGACATCGGTGCTGCGCCGCAATGTGGCCTTAATGCCCCTGTAATCTCAGCTCGTCACAATGGGCACCACTAGCTGCCGGAGGCAGTCTGGTTGGAAGGCAGGCTGCACAGGGACGCGCAGCCGGCCATGGATTTCACATCAGCCCTTGCTTGGTACCTTGTCGGTGAAGGCTGCAAACCCCGCCACGAACTCCGCAAGCTGCTTGCGCATGACTTCATCGGTGTATTCGCCGCTGGCATCCATCAGCGCCGGCGCACGCGACACCATTATCGGCCCGCCGCTCCACACCTGCGCACCCAGCTTCTTGAGTATGGGCAACCATGCATTCTGTGAGCCCAGCGTTCCCAGGCCCCCCGGTGTGGCCCCCAGAATCGCGAATGGTCGGCCGCGATAGACCCTATCTGAGTCGGCACCGCGCGACAGCCAGTCAATCCCGTTCTTGAGGACGCCAGGAACACCACCGTTATATTCAGGCGTCGCGAGAAGTATTCCGTCACTGGCGTAGATCTGTTCCTTGAGCGCGGTCACTGCAGCTGGAAATCCGGATTTGGCTTCTTCGTCTCCGTCATACAGGGGAATGCCGTGCAGAGTGGCGATCTCAATGTGCACATCCGGACCCGCACCCCGCTGCGCGGCGCGCAGCAGGGCGGTGTTGAAAGACCCAGACCGCAGACTGCCGGATATTCCCAGGAGTCGCGTCATGCCAGCGAAGTCTTGAACAATTCGAGCAGACGTCCCCAGGCTTTTTCCGCCTGCACCTGGTTGTATACCTGCGAATCAGGCGGACACCAGCCGTGCTGTGCGCCTTCGTAGACTTCGATCTCGGCCTTGAGCTTGGCGTCGGCAAAGGCCTTGCGCAGCACGTTCTTGGATTCCGGATTGCTGGCGTCGTCATTGGCCGCGATGGCGATCAGGAAATTCGCCTTCATCTGCGGGATCAACAGGTGCGGGCTGTTGGCATCATTGGAAGTGAGGCCACCACCGTGAAAGGTGGCTGCAGCGCCCACGCGCGTGGGCACGGTGGCCGCGGTACGAAACACCATTGGGCCACCCATGCAGTAACCGGTGGTGCCCATCTTGCGCTTCTTGTCCACCGCCGATTGGGAATCGAGCCAGGCGGTAAAAGCCTTGGCATCCGTTACATGGGTGGTGGGATTGAGCCCGCCGGCCAGCTTCATCATTGCGTCGCGCGTGGCGGGATCCGAAAAGCTGGCACCCTTTGCCGAAGTGGGGGCTTTCTGCGCCCGGTAAAACGGATTGACGGTGAGCACCGCGTAGCCGGATTCAGCCAATCGCTTGCCCATGTCGCGAAAGGAGTCGCGCAGGCCAAAGATATCGGGCCAGACCAGCACGGCAGCCGTCGCACCCTTTACTGGATGCACAAAGTGCGCATCGCAAGTGCCATCCGGAGTCTTGATTGAGACTTCGGATGCCTTGACTTCGGCCGCATTGGCCACCGCGGGCAACATTGCCACGACGCTGGCACCAAACCCCAGTGCCCCGAACTGCCGCCGTGACAGTTCCTGCTGTTTCTGCATGTTGTCGAAATCATCGTGTTCGCACATGGTGTTTCCCCGTTTGGATATTGAGTTGCTGATACTACGACGGGCGCCCGGTCTTGCGCACCCGGACTGCCTTGTCCTGTCGATCGAATTCGAACAGTTTGGTGGCCTCGAGCAGGTCGCTGAGCTTCGAAAAACCGTAGTTTCGCGAATCGAAATCCGGCGCCTGCTTGGTGAGGTTGGTGCCGACCACCCCCAGGTGGGCCCATCCATTGTCGTCGGAGGCCGCGTCGGCTGCCGAACCCAGAAGATCAACGAGAATCTTGTTGCGCTGGAGTTCGGTGGCGCTGCCGCGCTTCGACCTTTCGCCCTGCGACTGCGTAAACACCTCGGTGTAGATGAAGCGGTCGCAGGCTGCCACGAAGGGGCGCGGGGTCTTCTTCTCGCCAAACCCGTAGACACGCTTTCCGGATTCGCGCAGCCGGGAAGCCATACGCGTGAAGTCGCTGTCACTGGAAACGATGCAGAAACCATCGAGTTGGCCGGCATACAGCAGGTCCATGGCGTCGATGATCATGGCGCTGTCGGTGGCATTCTTGCCCCTGGTGTACGCGAACTGCTGCATGGGCTGAATGGAGTGATCGAGCAGCACGGACTTCCATGAACCCAGGTTCGGCGTCGTCCAGTCCCCGTAGATCCGCTTGACCGTGGCGATGCCGAACTTGGTTACCTCGGCAAGCAAACCCTGCACGATGGCCGGATTGGCATTGTCGGCGTCGATGAGTATGGCCAGCCTGTCGCTGGTATCGTCCGTAAGTGCCATTCTGCGGATCCGCGGGAGGGGGACCCCAGCCTAGCTCCTTTTCGAGGGCGCGGCTTGCGTTGCCCGGCCTGTTTGGCGCACTTTTCGTTTCTCGGGGAGGGGTTATGGAATTTCCATTGGATCGACGCTCATTCATTGCGGGCCTCGGTGGGGCCGCTGCGGTCAGTCTCATGAGCCACGAGGCACGTGCCGATGCGCTCGAATCAGCACTGGTGGCAAAGACAGCGCCGGGCGTGACCACTCCCGAAGTGTTTCCCACGGTGGCGCAGATCGAGGCACAGATTCCCACGCGCACGTTTAGGCGCGGCACAGGAGGGCTGTTCTATAATGCGCCGGCCGGAAGCAACGTCACGCTGTTGCCCAAAATGCCGGCGGCGCCGACACTGGTGGACTTCTTCGCCTTGCGCTTCGACCACACGCGCAACCACTGTCTGCAAAGCGCCAACAAGGCCATGCAGCGCGGTGTAGACGAGGAGATCGTGCTGGCCTGCCTGCTGCACGACACGGTCCAGGAACTGATGCGCGCCGATCACGGCTATTGGAGCGCACAGATGTACGAACCCTACATTCCCGAGCGCACCGCGTTTGCAATCCGGTACCACCAGGCGCTGCGGTTCTATGCGGATTCAAAGGCCGGGTACGAATATCCGGATCTCTACAAGCGAATGTATGGCGAGGACTATGTTCCCGACGCGCATGTGCGGGCCGCGTACGACTACGCCAGAGGTCATCGCTGGTATGACGCGGCGCGCGAGGTCACAGTAAGTGACCTGTATGCGTTCGATCCCAAGGCGGTGGTCACGATTGACCCGTTCCGCGACATCATCGGCAGGCATTTCAGGCAGCCCAAGGCGGGCCTTGGAAACGACAACAGCCCCGTCGCCCATATGTGGCGGACGATCGCCAATCCAGACGCACCACTTTAATGGTGATGCGTTCGACATGTCCGGGCATGGCAACGCTGCTGTTGCTGATTTCATTCACTGCGAGTGCCCAGCAGGTGCTGCCCCCGGCGCTGACCGGAGGGCCGCCCTCGGACGTTCCCGTGGCCGTGCAGATCCTGCGCTGGCAGATGCTCGACAACAATGTCAGCAGCCTGATGTTTCGCAGCATGGACAGCCTGTTCACAACCCGTTCCGTGGCGCGTAGCGGCCCGGTATGGATCCTGCCCCGCAGCGATCACGCCCTGGATTTCTCCTACACCTGGCAAGGGACGGCGCGGCCGGCAGAGGCCTTCCTCGAGCGTACTTACACCAACGCGCTGCTCGTAATGAAGGACGGCCGCATCGTCAGCGAAATCTATCGCAACAACGGCAACGAGCGCTCGCGTTACATGGGCTGGTCAATGACCAAGTCCGTGACGTCGGTGCTGATTGGTTGTGCACTGGCCCAGGGTCGCATCGATTCGCTCGATACGCCCATTTCACGCTATCTCCCGGAGCTCAAGGGCGGTGGATATGATGGAGTGTCGATCCGGCATGTGATGCAGATGCGCTCTGGCGTTGACTACGAGGAGCGTTACGATTTCGAGCGCCCTGGCGCTGCCGCCAGCAATCACATCTCGTCTCTGGTGCGAAATGTCACGCGGTTTGTCGATGTGGCGCGCACCTTGCCGCGGATTCATCCGCCAGGCACCTTCTTCCAGTACAAGACGATTGATACGGCGGTGTTGGGTTGGCTGGTCGAGCGGGTCACGCAGGGCAGCGTCGCAGCCTATACCGCGCAATGCCTGTGGGAGCCGTTGGGCGCCGAGGCCGATGCGTTCTACATCATGGATGGTGTGCCGGGTGTCGGCCGTGAGTTCAGTGGTGCAGGCTTCAATGCGACGTTGCGCGACTACGCCCGCTTCGGCCAGATGGTTCTCGACGATGGGGTGGCCGACGGGCGACGCATCGTGTCAGCCGACTGGCTGCGGCAATCCACGCGGCCCACTTTTGCAGAAGACATGCAGCGCGGTGGTTACGGGCTGCAGTGGTGGACGATGGGCAACAGCGATGCATTTGCCGCCATCGGCCTGCAGGGGCAATACATCTATATCGATCCGGCCACCCGCACTGTGATCGTCAAGCTCAGCTACTTCCCGCCCGGTGACAACAGCGCACTGGACGCAGAATCACGGGCGTTCATGGCGGCGGCGTCCACATGGCGACCGCACTGAGCCAACCGTAGACGCAAAGTCCCGATTATTCAGGCCATCCGCCGTACCGCTCGCAGCTGGATCAATGGCTCCGCGATCAGCAGTGGCACGGCCCAGCACGCCCAGGCCATGAGATTGTCGATTTCGTCCGCGACCTCGGCGCTCGGCATGTTCAGCCAAGTGTGTAACCACTGCGCACCAATGCGATAGATTACGAACGCGAAGGTCACGATGTAGCTGCGCAGCATCCAGTCCCGGTGCTGGTTGATGCGCCGCTGGCGGATTGACCACAGCGCCATGGACGTGGTGAGCACCCATGCGGTGCACAGCATGAACAGCCCGACCTGGTACACCATATAGCCGGCGGGAATGGTCAGGGCGATGTAGTACCCGCCAAGACTGCCGACCACCACACCTGCGCCGTAGACCTTGCCCAGTGCGTGATGCAGCTTGCCGGTCCGGTTGGTCAGACCCAGCCAGATCTGCACCAAACCGGCGCTGATGGCGAGCAGGCCACCGAAGATGTGTGGAATCAGTCCGACACGCCGGGGCCAGAAATATTCAGTGTAGGAATCAGCGGAAAAGTCGACGTAGTAATGAATCTTCTTGCCGAGGAACCAGACGATGCCGAGGGCGGCGACTGCAAGAACGACCGCCAGCGGCCAGTTGAGCGGGCGACGCGCAGTAATAGATGCAGTAGTGTTCATGCGACCGTTACCTTATTGTTCTTTTCAGCACCCATTTTAGTCACGCTGGGATACGGATGCCTACTACGTGAAGATTACCGCTTCCCAGCTCTATAGCCACCTCACCTGTCCACACCGGGTGGCGATGGATGTCAATGGCGATCCCGCGCTACGCGACCCCGTGAGCC
Source organism: Pseudomonadota bacterium (assembly GCA_039932715.1). Lineage (GTDB taxonomy): Bacteria > Pseudomonadota > Gammaproteobacteria > Steroidobacterales > Steroidobacteraceae > ZC4RG30. The sequence goes on from JBDTPN010000020.1 coordinate 26,625, forward strand.
CGTTCGTGCAGCTATTGTGGGAACGCGGCATCGCGCACGAACAGGATGTCATTGCGGGTCTGGGTGGTGCGACCGATCTGTCGGCGCTCTCGGGTGACGACAAGGAAACGGCCACGCGCGCGGCCATCGAAAGGCGCGAACCGCTGATCTACAGCGGTCGACTGTCGGTGGATGAACTCCTGGGCGAACCGGACCTGCTGCGCTTCGAAAACGGCGGTTACGTTGCCATCGACATCAAGTCGGGCGCGGGCAAGGAGGGCGCAGACGAAGATGACGAGGAGGGCAGGCCGAAGAAAACCTATGGCGTGCAGATCGCGCTCTATACGGACATCCTGCTACGCATGCAGGTCGCCGCCGGACGTTACGGCTACATCCTCGACGCGCACCTGCAGGAACATCGCTACGACCTGAACCAGAAGCTGGGACCGAAATCGGATTCACTCTGGGATATTTATCTCAAAACGCGCGCAGCGACACTTGCATTACTGCGAGGATCGGTCAGAACGCAGCCTGCGTTGTCCACGCATTGCAAGCAGTGCGTGTGGCAATCCGCCTGTTTCGAGGTATTGCAGCAGACCCAGGACCTGACGCTGGTCGCCGAACTGGGCCGTAGCGCACGCGACTCATTGCAGGGCCAGTTTCCTTCATTGATGGATCTGGCCGAAGCCGATGTGGATCTCTATGTAAGCGGCGGCAGATCCCGCATTCCGGGAGTGGGTCCGAGAAGGTTGCGCAGGTTTCAGCGTCGCGCAGCCCTGCAAGTGGCCACTGACTCCGCGCCTTACCTCACCAATTTCACTGCGTGGCCCGTCGCCCCAGTGGAGTTGTTCTTCGACATCGAGACCGATCCCATGCGCGACCTGTGCTATCTGCACGGGTTCGTGATCCGTGAAAAAGGCGTAGCTGGTGAGCGGTTTCACGCCGTGTTCGCCGAGGACCTTTCGCCGGCGGCCGAGCGTGATGCGTTCGCTGACGCGATGGCGCTGTTGCGTCAGTTCCCTGACGCAGTGGTTGTTCACTATTCGAAATATGAGCGAACTCAATACCTCAAGCTGGCGCATCGATATCCGGAAGTGGCAACGGAAACAGAAATCAGGCAGTTGTTCGCCGCACCGCGCGCGCTGGATCTATATGAGCGGGTGCGTGCGGATTCTGAATGGCCCACCCACGACTACTCGGTCAAGACGCTCGCGAAGTATTGCGGTTTCGATTGGCGCGATCCGGATCCCTCAGGCGCTTCCTCGATTGAATGGTTTGACCAGTGGGCAAAGAGCGCAGACCCGGCGCTGCGCCAGCGCCTGCTCGATTACAACGAGGATGACTGCCGCGCCATGCGAGTGGTGCTCGACGCAATGAAGGGCTTCCAGACCCGCGCGGTCATGGATACTTAGTTATCCATGATAGGCAAACCATTGCAGCGGCAGTTAATCCGGGAAAGGCCACTTTTGTAGGGAAAGGGATTACAAACGAAAGCGACTTGCAGCACCCCGCTTCTACATGCGGCCCACTGGGTGGCGCGCTATGCTTGTATTTGCATTGGACTATACCTGCGGTCGGGCCTTCAGAGGTGCCCCGCAAATTCAAATTGGAGGTTGGGTTTATGAAGCAACTCGCAAAGTTTGCGATGGCCGTAGTGGCGATGGCATTAGTAGCCGGGTCGGCAATGGCCGCTACCGACGCGGAAACTGTCGCGCTGTTCAAGAAGGCCGGAGAGAGCTCCAAGTTCTTTAACAAGAGCTATGGCTACGCCGTGTTCCCCACCGTGGGCAAAGGCGGAATCGGGATCGGCGGAGCTTATGGCAAGGGCAGCGTCTACCAGGGTGGCAAGTACATGGGCGACGTGTCCCTGAGCCAACTGAGCGTGGGGCTGCAGCTGGGCGGCGAAGGATTCAGCGAGATCATTTTCCTGCAGGACAAGCGTTCCTATGACGAATTCACCTCGGGAAATTTCGAATTTGATGCTACGGCCAGCGTGACCGCGATCACTGCCAATGCTTCTGCAACTGCCGGAACGACGGGCGCCAATGCCGCCGCGGGTACCAGCAAGAAGGACACGCAGAATGACAGCGGTGGTTACCACAAGGGCATGGCGGTATTCACCATCACCAAAGGCGGATTGATGTACGAAGCCGTTATCGCAGGCCAGAAGTTCAAGTACAAAGACAAGAAGTAGGCAGCCGCAAGGCCAAAGGGCGGGCCGCGTGAGCGGCTCGCCCTTTTTTATTCCAGGCGCTGCACGTCACGCAACGTGGGAAACAGCTTCATCCATAGCAATGCGATGGCGATAGTGCCTACGCCGCCAATGATGACGGCTGGTACCGCCCCAAACCATGCAGCGCTCACGCCGCTCTCGAATTCTCCCAACTGATTCGAGGCGTTGACAAACAGGAAGTTGACTGCACTGACGCGGCCGCGCATGTCATCTGGTGTCGAGAGTTGCACCAATGAAAGGCGGATGATCACGCTGACCTCGTCGGATGCGCCCATGATCCCCAGTGCCAGCAACGACAGCCATATTTCCCGCGACAATCCAAACACTATGGTGGCCACGCCGAACACGATCACCGACTGGAACATGCGCATGCCGACTCGGCTTTGCAGCGGGCGTCTGGCCAGAAGAAACGTAGTCAGCAGCGCACCGGCTGCCGGCGCCGCGCGCAGCAACCCCAGGCCCACGGGGCCGACCTTGAGCACATCGCTGGCAAAGATGGGCAACAGCGCCGTGGCACCGCCCAGTAGTACGGCAAACAGGTCCAGTGAGATGGTGCCCATGAGGGTTGGCTTGCTGCGCACGAACCCCACTCCGGCAAACAATGATTTCCATGTGGGTGCACCTGCGGTTGCCAGGCGCGCAACCATGGGCACTGCGCCGTTGAAGAGGCCCGCCAGTAGCCAGAACGCCGCAGTCAGTACGTAGGGCGCGCCAGGGGAAATCGCGTACACAAATCCGCCCAGCGCCGGGCCGCTGATGGTAGCGAACTGCATGGCGCCGCTGGAGAGCGCCGTGCCCTGCTGCAACATGCTCATGGGCACGACACCGGTGAGCATTGCCGCTCCGGCCGGACGCTCGAAAGCCGTAGCGGCACCGAATACGGCTGATGCTATGAAGATATGGGTAACGGAAAGCCAGCCGCCGATAGTGCCCCAGGCCAGGAATGCAGCGGCCAGGCCCTCTATCCACTGGCAGATTTGTACCACGCGTTTGCGATTGAAATTGTCCGCTGCGTGGCCGGCGAAAAATGTCAGTACTGCGGTGGGCAGAAACTGTATCAACCCGACCATGCCAAGCTGGAAGGCGCTGCCCGTCATCTGGTAAACCTGCCACCCGACGGCCACCGCCACTATCTGGCGCGAGAAATTGGAGAAGACTCGGCCGGCGAAATACAGCAGGAAGGGGGAGTGCCGGAACAGGGTGGGGGGTGGACTTGCGGACACCCGGCCGACTATATCAGTGCAGCAGCATCAACCAGAGGCCCACGACCATCGCGATCACTCCTGCACCACGGGCGAACCAGCGCGCACCGGGCAGGATTTTCTCCAGCAGCACCAGGAGCATGATCGCTGCAATCCACAGCAGGTTCATCACACCGCCGACAAAAAGCAGTGCCATCAATGCCCAGCAGCAACCAATGCAATACAACCCATGCAGGAATCCCAGGCGCAGTGAACCCTGCGCACTTTCCTGGAAGCCACCGTGCTGTTGCACGAACCACAGGGGGGCGCGGCAGCGCGAGAGGCAGGCATCCTTCAGCGGCAGCCATTGGTAGATTCCGGCCAGCAACAGCACCGCGCCTCCGAAAATATTGCTGGTGCCGTCCATCATGGGAGAAAGCAGGGCGAGCGACTCCAACCCCCACTGCGCCAGCGTGGCCATGGCGGCAAACAAAACCCACGCCGCAAGGTAACCGCAAAAGAACCAACCAGCAGGGGCGAAACTGTGGCCGGCGCTATTTGCCTGCTGAGCAACACGCTGATAGAGCAGTACCATGGGCGCCACTGAAGGGGTCATCATGCCCACCATCATCACGGCCCACATGGCGAACAGGAAAAGGGCGTGCGCCGCCGTCCATGGTTCGATTGCGGGTGCCATTGCCGCCATGCCGGGCATGCTGCTCATGTCTATGCCGGCCATGGGCGCTGTCATCTGCGCGGAGAGGTGTATCACCCACGTCCACGCCAGAAGGGTTATCAGCAGCAGCGCCGCAAGCACCATGGACCGCGGATGCCGCAGCGCGCTGACGCCAGTCAATTGATGATGCCGTCCTGGCAGAGATGCAGCTCTGCGAACTGTCCGTAGGAATCATTCAGCTCATAGGCAATGGGTCCGGTTGCCTTGGTCCAGCCACGGCCGATTTCAGCGATCTTGAATTCGAATCCGCCCACCGGTTCTATGCGGATGCGATGTTCAGCGCCAGTTACGGGATTCAAAATTGGTTCGCCGCGTTGCTCTACATAGCCGGGAACATTGAGGTGGGCGCGGCGCTTGTCGATATCCACTGCAAAGTCAATGTCCGCAAACACCGGCTCATGGACCTTGCTCAGCATGGAGAAGAACAGCTGGAACATGGTGGCACCAGGCTTTGTGTCCTGGCCGCTCATGATGCGCAACAACGCATTGCGCTGCTGCGCAGTGGCGCGTTTGTCGACTATGGGCAGTGCCTCGCCATTGCCTTCGTGAATCGGTCCGGGGTAGCGATAGATGCCGGCCATGCGCAATCCGTCGAGCGAAACGGCACCGTGATTGCCGCTGTCTATCTCAATGCCGACTACCGCAGAGCAGTTGCCGTAGGTCGGAAGGGCATTGAACTGGCAGGGACAACCGTAGGAGCAGTTGCAGTTGGCGAATTCGCGGCCATGGATGGCCCATTTGGTGTCTGACATGGCAGCCTCGACGGGAACGTGAGCCGGAAGCCGAGGATACGCCATATAGTTCGCGGCATGAAACGCCAGACACCTGCCTTTCTTGCCTGCGGTGCCCTGCTTGCCGCATCCACGTTGCTTTTCGCCCAGACGGCTCCCCAAAAAGTGCCTAAGAAGGCGCCCCCCACTTCGACATCGACCATGGGCACGCCGGTGCTGGTCGCGCCCGACACGCTCAAGCCCGGGCAATACATCTGGCAGCCACAGACCTCGCCACGTGGGCCCATGGTGCTGGTGATTTCGTTGCCGCAACAGATCGCCTATGTGTACCGCAACGGCGTGCTGATCGGTGCTTCAACCGTGTCCACCGGCAAGAAGGGAAAGGAGACCCCGACCGGGGTGTTCACCATCCTGCAGAAGAATGTGGATCACTACTCCAACATCTACAACAGCGCGCCCATGCCATACATGCAGCGGCTGACCTGGTCGGGCATCGCAATCCACGCCGGAAGGCTGCCGGGTTATCCGGCATCACAGGGTTGCGTGCGCATGCCCTACGATTTCGCGAAGTTGCTTTATGCACAGTCCTCGACTGGCATCACGGTGGTGGTTTCGGATGCTAAATCCTTTCCGACCACAGTCGCCAATCCGGGTCTGTTCGCCCCGATTGGAACCAAGGGTGAGCTTGCAACCGTGCCACCGCGCGATGGAAAGTATTTCACATGGCAACCGGAGTTGGCCACCAAAGGGCCGATATCCATTTTGGTAACTGGCGCAGATCGCAGCATCCGTGTGTTTCGCAATGGCGAGCAGATCGGATGGTCGGTATTCACACTGCAGGATCCCAAACGCGCGTTGACGTTCCAGACCTACATGGCACTTGAAGAGCCTGGTCCCACGGTAGTGCGGCGCTGGCAAGTTGTCGCGCCCGGCGCGCAGGTAACGGCACTCTCGGCCAGCCAATTATTGCAGGGCGTGCATGTCCCGCAGGAATTCCTGACACAACTGTCGAAAGTCATTATGCCGGGCACGTCGCTGGTGGTCACACAGCTGGCGGCTACGGGCGAGACCACCGGTCCGGATTTCACCGTGATCACGGCCGACGCACCGGCCGGGACCAATATCGGAGGTTAGGGCTTGCGGGCACTGACCAGCGAGTAATAGCCGCCGCCGGTACGCACCGCAGCGACATCGACGAAGCCAGCGCCGGCAAGGATGTCGCGAAATTCGGCGAGGCTATATTGCTTGCCCAAAGTGCCCACCAGCATCAGCAGGCTGAATGCGGCAGCAGGAAACGGACCGGTGCCCTCGTCATCCATCAGTATCTCGTTGAGGAAAATCTGGCCGCCGCTGGGCAGTGCCTCGAAGCTTTTCTTCGCCAGCAGGCGGCAGGTTTCATCGGACCAGTCGTGGAATACATTGGAAAAGAAATGTCCGGCATGTCCGTGCGGCCATGGCTGCGTGAACATGTTGACGCCAGCAGCGGTGACCTGGCGGCTCATGCCAGCTCGGTCGATGAACTTCTGCGCCTCAGTGGCCATTTCCTTGAGGTCCATCAGGACCACCTTCAGGTTCGGGTGCGCGCGGGCAATCTCGATACCGTAAACACCTGAGCCGCAGCCCACGTCCATCAGCGACGTGAGCCCAGCGAATACGCCCTGTGCCGCAGCACCCAGGGCCGGCGCCTGGCTGTGGGCATGCATGAAATTGGCGATGCCCTCGGCAGCTTCCTGCGACATGCTGCCGCGTTCCCACTCGGCGGGGCGGTCAGTGATATCACCCGAGCTCCCGACATCGCCGGGGCGTCTGCCGGTGCGCAGCGATTCGAGCAACCTGGTGCGCAGGATCTCGTTCAAATCGATCTGTTTGGTGAAATGGCCCCAGAAGCCAGCGCCTTCCGGGTGCAGCCAGGTGCGCGCCAGGTGGGTCGCGCGCCATTTGCCCAGCCGCTTCTCCACCAGCCCCATGGAACACAGCGCCGCCAGGTGCATGGCCAGGGCGCGGGCGTCGACGCCAAGCTGCTTCGCCAGTTCGTCTGCAGTCAGGGCCGCATCTGCGAGGGCCTTGAACGTTCCGACCTCGGCGTTGACGTTGATTATTGGCAACCGGAACTGCGACAGCCAGATGTCCCAGATCGCGCTATCGTCGTTGGTCGGTGGCAATGCACTCATTGGTCCGTCTCTCCCCCGGTTTTCGTTATCTGCTTCACCCAGTATGGAGGAGGGCGGCGATGACGTCGATTGCAGCCGCGCAGCAACGCCTAGTCGCTCTTTGTCGGACCGCCCTGCGTCTTTTCCCAGGGGCGCTCTTTGAGTCGAGTCAGGTAATAGTCCTGCAATTGCACGTATTCCGCGAGTTGTGCTGGCGTCAGGATCGTTGCGGCGCGCTTGCGCATGATGGATGCGAACTGCGTGGCTGATTTACCCAACGCAGACTCACGCTCGATCTGTGGTGGGATTGTCGCTTGAAATGCGCTGTAGGCCTACAGACAGGTTATCGCTTGCGTCGCATTGTGAACGGTGGCTCGAAATTCCCGATCAATACCGCGCTGGCTCAAGTGGCCGCTAATTGTATTGGGAAGCCTGCTGGGGCTGTTGGTTGTGGTGATCATCAGCATTGCGGCACTGGTGGACGCTGGCTACCTGCATGAACCCATCCGCAAGCTGATCGTCGCCAAGGCGCATCGCGAAATCCGTGTGCAGGGTGCACTGAGGGCCCACCTGCTGTCCCTGCATCCGTCCGTGACGGCCGAAAATGTTGTGATCCACAATCCCCCATGGATGCCTGCGGGCATCCTGGCCGAGATCGGCAAGGCAGCGTTCGATCTTGAGACTCCAACGCTGGCCGAGCCACTTCGCTTTCGTCACCTCGAACTGCAGTCCGCAACTTTCAACCTGCTGCGCGATGCGTCGGGCAAGGCCAACTGGCGTGCCACTTCAGGTCGCATGAGCGGCGAGGGGCCACCGCTGATGGGCAGCCTCTCGATTCCCGACGCGCAGGTGCACCTGCGCGATGCGCGGCGCAACCTGATTTTCGACGGCAACATTACGGCAATGGGTAGCGGCGCCGACAACCTGCGCATCGAGGGTTCAGGACAACTCAATACGCGACCCATGAAACTGACCATCATTGCGGAATCGCTGGCGGCCGCGCGGCGGGACCAGCCCTATGGATTTCGCTTCGAGGAGCATTCCAGCGGCTCTGCGCTTGGCGGTCATGGAACGCTTGCCAGGCCGTTCGACATGCGCACGCTGCAAACCACTCTGGAGGCCAAAGGCCAGGACCTCAAGGATCTGTATTTCCTGATCGGCTTGAAATTCCCTGACACCGGCGCTTATCAGGCGTCGGGCAAATTGCGACGCTCCGGTCTGCGGTTCAACTTCACGGATATTGAGGGCAAGACCGGAGGCAGTGATATTGCAGGCAGCGTGCGAGTCGATTCCACTCACCCGCGCAGCCAGGTGACCGCGGAGTTGCGGTCAGGGCTGTTACGCCTTGTGGATGTTGGCAAGAAGGCCGCGGGACGCGCAACGCAACGCAAGGAGGGCCAACCCCTGTTGCCAGATACGCCCATAGACATAGGCAATCTGCGGCGCTCGGATATGACCCTTAACTACCGCGCCCGCAATGTATACGTGAGCAAGCTCAAGCTCAACACACTGGTGGCGCATGTGGAGATCGACCATGGCGTGGTCAGCGCAGCGCCCGTGTCCGCGAAGTTCGCCGATGGCAAGATGACCGGAAGTTGGAAGTTCGATGCATCCAGGGAGGTGCTGGCCACTCAACTTGCTGTGGACATCGAGGGTCTGCAGCTCAACCAATTCACTCGCGGCCAATCCACTGGCGTCCAGGGCCAGCCTCCGCTCGACGGTCTGCTGCGCGCCAAGCTGAAGTTCGCGGGCAAGGGGCGCTCCGTGCATGAGATTGCCGCCAGTGCCAACGGCACGATGGTTGCGATCCTGCCTCACGGCGAGATCCGCAAGTCGCTGGCAGAACTGGCCGGCATGGATTTTCGTGCGCTGGGGTTGGCCCTGTCGGACAAGAAGCAAATGACGCCCGTGCGCTGCGGGGTTATGGCCTTTGAGGCGCACGACGGCACGCTGACGTCCGACGCGCTGGTAGTGGACACCGAACCGGTGTTGATCACCGGTAAGGGAACGCTTGATCTGGACTCCGAGGCACTGGACTTCCAGTTGCAAGGCCACCCCAAGCACTTCGGGCTGCGTCTGCGCAGTCCAGTGGTGGTGCATGGCACATTGTCTCAGCCGCAGATCGGGCTCAAGGCGGGAAACGCACTCGCGCAAGGTGCAGCAGGCGTGGCGCTGGGCGTGCTACTCACGCCGGTTGCGGCTATTGCGGCGTTTATCGACCCCGGCCGCGCGCAGGACGCCGACTGCGCGGCACTGATCGCCACCCATGGCGGCTGACAGTTATAGCAGCCGCTCCCAGGTTACCCAGAAGCGCTCGCGCATCTTCTGAGAAAACGAACGCTTCTTCCATCCCTCCAGCGTGATGGGCGTGGCCTGCATCAGGTCATCCTCGAACAGCGCCCGCATCTCGCCGGCGAAGCCCTGGTCAATCACCACAATGTTGATCTCGTCATTGCGCGCGAAGCTGAGCCAGTCCCAGTTGGCCGATCCCACGGTGCTCCAGATGCCGTCGATCTCCAGCGTCTTGGCATGCAGGAGCGAGCGCCGATCCTCATAGACGGCGATGCCGTCCTTAAGAAGCCTGGTGTAGTGGGCGCGCCCGGCCTCGACAATGCCACCGAAGTCGCTCATGCCCGGCAGCAGTAGCCGCACCTTGACGCCACGCTTTGCCGCCTCACGCAGGGCGTCCTCGAGCTGGCTGTCCGGTGAGAAATAGGCCATGGTGAGATCGATGGACTTCACGGCGAAAGTAACGGCAGTCAGCGCCGCGATATAAGTCTCGTTGCGGTGTGAATCCACGGAACTGGCATCGATGCGCAACAATGTGCTGCCTGCCTCCCTCGGTGCCGGCAGATAATTAAGTGCCGTCATGTCCGGACATTTCTGCTTAGCCCAGCTTTGCAGGAACAACCGCTGCATTTCGATTGCAGCGGGTCCCTGCACCTGGATCTGCGTATCACGCCAGCCGTCTTTCTTGGCATCGACCACCAGGGGGCGGCGCCCCGAACTGCTGGTATAAGTGGCGCTGAAGTTGATGCCGCCGGTGAATGCCTGCAGCGCGTCGACGACGACGATCTTGCGATGGTCACGCTGCGTGTATTCCCCGGTGCGGTTGGCAGCCAGATCAAGTGGATTGAACGCACACAGCTTCACGCCTGCGGTGCGCAGCTTGTCGAAGACTTCCGGCGGCGTGGCGCCGGACCCCAGCGCGTCGTACATCACATTGATTGCCACTCCGTGGGTGGCACGGTCAACCAGCAGGTCTGTTAGCGCCTGTTCACCGTGATGCGCCTCATCGAAGATGTACATCTCGATGTTGATGTGTTGCTTCGCAGCGGCAATGGCGGCGAACATTGCGGCGTAGGCGCGCGGGCCGTCAACCAGAAGCTTGACGCGATTGCCGGTAATCAGCGGCGCGTCGCTGACGGCCTGCATGGTGGCAAGGTACCGCTCCAGCAGGTTGTCGTCGCCGAAGCGACTGAGCTGCTTGGTGAGTCGTTCACGCGAAGCTGCGTCAAGTTGGCCCTTGGGTCCAATGACCGCCAGCGTCGCGAGTTCGGGTTTGGCGTCAGGCTCGGGAGGCGCCGGCAGCGGGCGGAAGCTGGCGCAGCCAGCCAGTAAAAGTGCCAGCGCGAGCGCGAGGATTTTGCTGAGCGGTTTAGATCGCGCAAACATTGTGCATTCCACGCCGGGATGTTGGTGCCCCCACTCAGAATCGAACTAAGCTCTGCGGTTTACAAAACCGCTGCATCACCACAATGCTTTGGGGGCTTGGGTCTGGACCGGCGCGATTATACCCGTCTCGGCAACACGCCTCGGGCGAACATCGCGAAGAAATAGCCGACCATCCACGCGGCCATGGTGCAGCGATCTATTCCGCCTTGAGCGGACAGGCTTCGATCTGCAGCCCGGTGGTGACAACGCCCAGCGTGACCAGACGGCCATCGGACAATGTCTGGGCCGCGACCCCTGGCACATCGAGCCAGAACACGGGTTGGTCCTTGAAACGCTCGGTGACTACCGCATCGAGCTTGAGCCGTTGCACGCGCGTGGCGCGATCCTCGGCACGATCCTCATCCTTGAAGATGCCAACGGACACACGATGCTGCGCGTCATCGGGCATGGCGAACGCATCCTGAATGCCGGCGCGCAGTATCCTGTTGACCACGCGCGCCTGGTCCAGTGAGCTGGAGAGATTGTCGATGTGCACCCAGTAGCCATCATTGACCTGTGCTGTCTTGCTACGTCTCAGCACACCCCAGCCACCGCCTTCAAGTGCGCGCTGCGCCGTTTCCGCCCTGGCTTCGTTCTCGAAGGGACCCAAGGTTGAGCAGGGCGGTGGGCCAGGAGGCGCCTTGGGTTTGGGGGCCCGCGCCGACATTGGCACTGCGGTGAGTTCGATCTTGTTGCCGCCGGCCCAATGCGACCATGCGAAGTACAGCACGTTGGCAACGATCAGTATCAGTGTCAGCAGACGGGCCATGGGCAAAGCCTATCAAGACCGGCGACGGACGGGGGATTGTTGCGCGGTGGCTTGCGCCGATTGACGCGCGATGATGGCCAGTCCCTGCAATACCAGATCTTCGCAGAGCTGATGTCTGGTCACCAGCAGCGGCGCGATCACGAAGGCGCCACCGCCGGTCAGCATCACCACCGGTCGCGCCCCCAGCGCCGTGCGCACGGCACTCAAGGTTCTGTCGATCAATGCCGCAGCTGCAGTGAGGCTGCCCAGCTCGATGGCATCGCGGGTGTTGTCGGCCAGAGGTCGAATGGTTGCCTCGCGGAATTTTCGCGTGGCTGCTGCAGAGCTGCCCGCGGCCCGGGGCGCGATGCCCTGCGTGTGCTGCAAAAGTGAACGCACCATCAGCGCAGGACCAGGCGCGATGAGCCCGCCGCGGTGCTGGCCACCGGCGTCGACCACGTCCAGGGTCAGCGCGGTGCCAACGCTGACGGCACATGCGGCGCGCCGCGCGCCGGCAAGATGCCACGCAGAGATGGCACCCACCCAACGATCAGCACCGAGACGCCAGGCATCCTTGTAGCCGTTGGTGACGCCGGCAAGCTGCGTGGTGCTGCGCAGGAACTGCGGTTTGGGCAGGCCCAAACGCTGCAGGATGGCGCGCAGCGCCAGCTCGGCACGCGTTCCGGCAACGCTCACCACCTGCACGCTCGCGATACGTTGCAATTTACGCAGCGCATGCTCGAAGCCGCGCCAGTCGGAAATGGGCAGCGCATGTTGCCGGCCCGGCATCGCGCCGCGCAGCAGTGCCCACTTGACGCGCGTATTGCCCATGTCGATCAACAAGGTCTTCATCTGGCCGCCCTTACAGAGACTTCGCCGGCCATGATGCGATGGATTGCGCCGTCGTGCTCGACTCGCAGCGCGCCATCCTCGTCGACACCGCGGGCAATACCCTGTGCGGGACCGGCTGAGCCGCTGAGGTCCACGGGACAATCGCGCAGCGTGTCGGCCTCCAGGTATTCCTGCAGCAGTGGCGCAAACCCGTGCCGCGCAAACTCCTGCATGGCGCCGATGCCTTTGTTGAGCACCGTGGCCACCAGCGCGCTTCGCGAGGGCGGCGATGATGTCAGCGTACGGATGTCATTTGCCACATGCCCGTTGGCCTCAACCTGGGCGCGCAGTTGCTGTCCCAAGGCCATGTTGAGGCCGATGCCCACCACCACGTGCACCGGACCGGCGGATTCAGACCGCATTTCAATTAAGATGCCGCCGAGTTTTCCCTGCGACGTCACCAGATCGTTGGGCCACTTGAGTCCCACGCCGGGAATGTGATGCTGGCGCAGGGCGCGCAGCGCAGCCAGGCCCACCACCAGGCTCAATGCGCCCATGTGCTGAGCCATGGCTTCAAAACTCCAGGACCATGACAGGCAGATGGCCCCTCCTGGCGGCGCCAGCCAGGCGCGACCGCGCCGACCGCGGCCCGCGGATTGATGTTCGGCCGTGAGGAAATCAAAACGCCCAGGTGGCGGCGCGGCGCGCGCCAGCAGCACGGCATTGGTGGATGTGATTGATCCGGCGCATTCGCCCTGGCCAAGTCGGGTTGCCACATCGGCGTCCAGCCCAGCGCGCACCGCATCGGCGCTCAGCGGGCTTGATGGAAGCTGCAGGCGATAGCCCTGGTTGGTCACCGCTTCAATGGGCGTGCCCCATTCGCGCAGCAGGCCCACCGCTTTCCATACCGCGCTGCGCGTTACCGCGAACTGTGTCGCCAGTACGGCGCCGGACAGGAATTGCGGTTCGGTCTCCAGCGACCGCTGCGTGGCCAATGCATCGAGTACCCGCATGGCCAGTTGCATCAGCCGCCTTCCTCAACAAAGGGAACTTCGGCCACCATGCACCGGACACTGCCGCCGCCCAGCCTCTCGATGTCGGGAATCGCTGCGATGACCGGTGTGCAGCCAGCGGCGCGAATGCTTGCCTGCTGCACCTCTGTTAATGCCGAGGCTGCAGCGGCTGACATCACCAGCAGGCGCGCATCTGGCGTGGGAACCTCGAACATGTTGCCGGCGAATGATTGCAAAGCGCGCGTGTCCAGTTGCAGCAGCTGGCGTTGCGCGCCGCCGACCAGTTTCGCAACCAGCGTGTCGCGATCGCGTGCAGCGACCCAACCCAGCCCAATGCCGGCGATGTGTTCGCCTATCCACAGCAGCACGTTGGTGTGATACACCGGCGCGCCATCGGGGCCACTTGCATCGAACAGCACCGGTTCGTAGTCCATGAGTTGTGCCCATTTGCGCACCAGCGATTCATCGGTGCGCGGTGAGCGACAGGCGTAGGCGACGCGCGCTGCGCGATCCAGCACCAGGCTGCCTGTACCTTCAAGAAAGCGGCCGTGTCTTTCCTCGGACGTCAGGTCGATGCGACGTTTTTCAACAAAACCCAGCTCCAGCTTTGCCTTTTCGAGAATAGCTTCAGAGCGCTCGCTGCGCCGATTTTCGCTTTGCATGGGATACAGGACGACCGTTCCATCTTCGTGAAAGCTGACCCAATTGTTGGGGAACACCGCATCGGGCTTGACCGGTTGGGCGCTGTCGCGCGCCACGCATACGGTGGCGCCTGCCTCGCGCAATGCAGTTACCAGGCTCGCGAATTGCTTGCGCGCAATGCGCGGGATGTCTTGCGTGGCGTCGGCTCCTGGCGCCGACTGCTGCTGGAAGCGATTGCTGGCAGCGGTCTGCGCGTTGAACCCGAATGCCGCGGGCTCAACCATCAGGAGTTTCGAATATCGAACAGAAGCCATTGACCATTATGTGCGCTGCACGCGCCATTGACAGCCCCGGTCGCCAACAGAGTAGGCTGGCTCATCCAGAACAATTGACCGGGGGCGGCAATGGCGAAGAAAGGCTCGGCACAGGCATTTCGTTTCTACGACAACCGCCAGAAGTATCTGGCCTTCGTCAACACCTGCAACGAGAAGTCCGCGGTGGCGCGGCGCGCGGCGCTGGAGTTGCAGCAGCTCAAGCCCCGACCACCGTCACTCAACCTGTTTGACGCGGGCATGGGCGATGGCACGGTGCTGTCGCGCATCCTGCGTTATGCGCACAGCCTGCATCCCACTGTGCCGGTGGTGGCCGTCGCCAAGGAGATCAGCCTCGAGGATGTGCGGCTTGGCCTCGACAAAATGCCCGAGCGGTTCAGCGAGCACCCGGCCACGGTGCTGGTGATCACCAATCTCAACTACACCGATGCGCCGCGCCTGACATTGCGCGATCCCGCGCAGGCCGCGACCATCAACTGGCAGGAAGTAAAGCTCAAGGGCGATTCGGCGCATGCCTATGGCGAGCAGATCGAGGAGTTGTCCGCGACGCTAACAAATGGCTGGCAGACTCACCCCAGCGAAAAGACCGGCAACCCGGTGTATCAGCGGCCCTCGATACTGGTGATCTATCGTGAGGACCACCAGTTCCTGCTCGATGGCATCATTCCGCAGCCCGGTCGCCTGCCGCAGAACTACGACCTGATCCTTGCATCGCAACCCTGGCGCGCGCGGATGTCCGCGCAGTTCAAGGCCTCAAAGGTGCTGGCGCCACTGACGCGCGCGCTGGCACCCGGTGGCCGCATGCTGGCCATACAGTCGGCGGGCAGGGACCCGGCATTGGAGATCATCCAGAAGCTGTGGCCCGGGGAAAATCCCTTCCAGGTCGATCGGCATGAATTACTGGCGGCGCTGCGCACCGAACTTGGCGATGAAACCCGCGATTTCAACATTGAGGCACGACCGGACGACCAGGCGCTGTTTCACTATGAAATGCGCACCCTGCCTTCGGAGATCTCCGACCGCATCGGCACCTCGACGCTGTTCGCGGCGTGGAATGCAGCCGTGTATGTGAACCAGATAGAAGACGAAAGGCTTGAGCCGGTGGTCAACAGCGGCGCCTATCTCAAGGCTACGCAGACTGTGCTGCAGAAGCACGGTGGGTTGTGGTTCAACGACGAGGCTTTTGTGGTGTCACGGCGCGGGGGTTGAGCACGCTGCGCAACCGAGCCGGCTAGCGCGTGGCGTAGGCTTCCATCATCAGCCCGGTACCACCGCCGGAAACGTGGGCAACAATTGCCGTACGCCGGTGCAGCTTGGTGACAGTGCCCAGATTGATGGCAAATGCCAGTTCGACGGATTGGCCCTTGCGCAGTCCCATGCCGGAAGTGCGGATGAACACGCCCGTTGCGCTGAGGTTCACCGCCTTGCACAACGATCGACGCCCGTCCGGCATGATGATGTACACCAGCGTGCGTGCGCGATGCCTTGTATGTATTCGCCGTTCCACTTTGCTCTCAAGATCCCCCGTGAACTGCGTCACATTATCGGTGCCGTTGACGCGAGGCAACAGGCACTGAACTTAATCCACTCTTATTAGTATAGGACGCTGGAATGAGGGAAATGCTGATAGGGCAGTGATCCGACAACCTGTAGCGGTATGCGTCGAGGCTTCGGTAGCCATGATGGCGAAAACTGCCGCTCACGATCTGCGGTGCAAGCGCATGGCTGACCAGGATGTGATCAATGTATTGTGAGAACGGCTGGCCGCGGTAGCAATTGCTGAATGTGACCCCCGCCGAGGCGTTCACGTACGCAGACCCAGGCACTGCGCCCACCTGCAGTTGCTGCCAGAAGATGTCTTCATCGTTGGGGCCGGTACGATTGAAGTCCCCCATCACGATGACGCGTGCATTGGCAGCAGCGCGCTGCTGCATCCACGCGGCCAGCGCCTTGCCCTGCGCGGACAGCGTGCGACACGCTGCCACTGCTGAGTCAAGTGCATCGCGGGAGCATCCTGATTTGAGGTGCACCGCCACCAGTTCGATCTGATGTTTCGTTCCGGGATAGAGGACCAGCACTGCGCCGGCGCGCTGCCGGCTGCCCTGCGCCAGCGATTGCAGCGGCGGATCGCAGCGATGCGCAATGCCGATGCGCACGGCGAAACCCGCCTGCTGCACGCCTTGCCCAAGATTGATGCAGATGTCGTAGCCGCCCAGCACCCGCAGCGCGGCGCGTCGATTCTCCACTTCCTGGAAAGCGATGACGTCGGCGTCCAGCTGCCTTGCGTAATGCGCCAGTCGCGCCAGGTCGGCGGTGTCACGTGCCAGATCGCGTGCCACATCGCATGGCACCGGCGCGGCGTGTCCCGAATTGCAGGCCAGTCGACTGATATGCGCCGTCTCGGGCGACAGCAGCCATTCGAGGTTCCAGCTGGCGATGGTCAGCGCATCGGCGCGTTGCGGCGGGGGCGTCGCAGAAGACGCGGCGTTGGCAGCGAGGAATCCCAGTGCACAGCGCCACCCGATCTGCATGCGCACAGACTGCCACGCCGTCGTGGCATTCGATCAGCCAGTGGCTTGAATCGGCCTACTTAGACCAGAAAGCCGCGCACCGCGGCGTCGAAGCGCGGCAGGTCCACCAGGAAGGCGTCATGCCCTTCGACACTGGGCAGGGGCGTGAACGTGGTGCGGACGCCGGCACCCTTGAGGTCTTCAGCGATCTGGGCCTGCTCGCGGATGGTGAACAGCAGGTCTGTTTCCACGCCGATCACCAGCGCGGATTCCAATTTGGCGCGCTTCAACACGGCCACCGCATCCCCGTGTGCGGCAATGTCGAAATTGTCCATGGCGCGCGAGATATACAGATAGCAGTTGGGATCAAAGATGCGCACGAAGCGCTCGGCCTGCGCCTCGAGATAACTTTCGACATCGAAGCGCGGTCCGAATCCTTCAGGAAAACGCTTCATGGATTGGGCAACGGCCTTGCGGCCCACTGCGGAAAGCGGACTGCGTGCAAACCTGACGCGCCATTCTTCGGCAGAGCGATAAGTAATGGTTCCCAGTTTGCGTGCCAGGCGCATGCCCGACTGTGGCCCGCGCGCGGTGTCGGCGTATTGACCCGCAGCCCAGGCCGGGTCGCTCATGATGGCCTCGCGTTGCAGCGAGCGCAGGGCAATGGCAAAGGGCAGCGCCGCAGAGGAACCGGAAATGCTCAGCAGGCGTCGCGTGCCGCCCGGCACTACGGCGGCAAATGCCACCACCACCATGCCGCCCAGCGACGGGCCCATCACGGTGTCGAGTTGCTGGATGCCCAGGGAGCGTGCCGCTTCGAATCCGGCGCGCGCGATGTCTTCGACCGACAACTCGGGAAATTCGAGCCGGTAGGGTTTTCCGGTGGCCGGATCGATGGAGGAAGGACCTGTGGAACCGAAGCAGCTTCCCAGGGAATTCACGCACATCACGAAGTAACGATCCGTATCGATGGCGCGGCCCGGGCCGATCATGTTCTCCCACCAGCCCGCCTCACGATTGCCTGCGGAGGAGGCCGCATGCGCAGTGGGTGACAGGCCGGTGAACAGCAGGATGGCGTTGCTGCGGTCGGCGTTGAGCTCGCCCCAGCATTCATAGGCGATCTGGGCACGTGCGAGTTTGCCGCCCTTCCACATCTTGAATGGGTCGGGCAGCGCTGCGATGCGCACGGAGGGTTGTGCGGCGTCGGTTCGCATGGCAGTGGCGGCTTTAGGGCTCAGGATCGGATCCTTCGTTGAGCCCTTCGGCAAGCACGGTGGAAAGATATCGCTCACCGGTATCCGGCAGCATGGCCAGGATCACGCTGCCGACCGGCGACTGCCCGGCCACCTGCAGCGCGGCGGCAAAAGTGGCGCCGCTGGAGATACCGCAGAACACGCCTTCTTTCTGCGCCAGCGCGCGCGCTGTGCCGATGGCATCGGTGTCGCTCACTGTGACGATGCGATCGGCCACCGACTTGTTGAGTACCTTGGGAATAAAGTCGGGCGTCCACCCCTGGATCTTATGCGGGCTCCACGGTTTGCCTGCCACCAGCGATGCGTTTTCCGGTTCGGCCAGGACGATCTTGGTTTCGGGCCGGGCCAGCTTCAACATTTCGCCCACGCCCGTGAGCGTGCCGCCCGTGCCCCATCCGGTGACAAAGGCATCCAGCCGGCGACCGGCGAAGTCGCTGAGGATTTCAGGTCCGGTGGTGTTGCGGTGGTAGGCCGGGTTGGCCTGGTTCTCGAACTGCTGCGCCAGGAACCAGCCATGTTTCTTCGCCAGGTCCTCGGCCTTCTTGACCATGCCCGTGCCGCGTTCGGCGGCCGGGGTGAGGAGCACCTTGGCGCCCAGCATGCGCATGACCTTGCGCCGCTCCACCGAGAAGGTCTCGACCATGACGGCCACGAAGGGATAGCCCTTGGCGGCGCAGACCATGGCCAGTGCGATGCCGGTGTTTCCTGAAGTAGCCTCGATGACGGTCTGGCCCGGCTTGAGCACGCCGCGTCGTTCGGCGTCTTCGATAACAGCGATTGCCAGGCGATCCTTGACCGAGGAAAGCGGGTTGAAGAACTCGCACTTGACGTACATGGTGACGCCGGCCGGTGCCAGTCGATTGATCTTCACCACCGGGGTGCGGCCGATAGTGCCGAGGATGCTGTCGTAGATCATTTTGCTTCCCTGACTCGGAGACTTGGGCCGGAGACTGTAAGTCCCTGCGTACCCTAGCGATAGGCCCCAAGAACGGGGTGAAGCATTGATAACCAAATGTTATAATCGCGCCGATCTCCTTTCGGGCCGATCATGAATTTCCATCAGCTCCAATATGCCCTCGCTGTCGCGCGCAATGGCCTGTCGGTCACCAACGCGGCCGCCGCACTGGGAACCTCCCAACCGGCCATATCGCGTGCGCTCAAGGAGCTTGAGAAGGAGCTGGGATTCGACCTGTTCGTGCGCGAGGGTCGCAGCTTTGCGCGCGTGACGCCGGAAGGCACGAAGGTGCTGGAGTACGCGGCGCGCGCCCTGGCGGAAATAGAAAGCCTGCGTTCCGTGGCGGCAGACCTTAACCAGGACGCACGCGGCACGTTATCCATTGCTACCACCCACACCCAGGCGCGCTATGTGCTGCCGCCGGTGGTGCAGGCGTTTCGCAAGCGTTATCCGGAAGTGGACCTGCACCTGCACCAGGGAACCTCCGAGCAGATCTCCGAGATGGTTGCATCGGACCGGGTGCACCTGGCCATAGCCACCGGTTCCGAAGCGCTGTTTTCCGAGCTGGTGCTGTTGCCCGTGTATCGCTGGCATCGCCAGGTGATCGTGCCCCGGCATCACGCACTGGCGCGTCCTGGCGCCCCCAAACTGACGCTGCAGATACTCGAAAAATATCCGCTGGTCACCTATGTGTTCAGTTTCTCCGGGCCGTCGTCGCTGGAAACGCTGTTTGCGCGCGAAGGACTCAAGCCGCGCGTGGCGCTGACCGCGCGCGATTCGGATGTGATCAAAACCTACGTGCGCCTGGGGATGGGCGTGGGCATTGTCGCCAGTGTGGCATTTGAACCGGCAGTGGACACCGACCTGGTCATGGTCGATGCCTCGCATTTGTTTCCCATCCACACGACGTGGATAGGATTCCGGCGCGGCACCTTGCTGCGCAACTTCGCCTATGACTTCATGCAGCTGTTCGGCAACCACCTGACGCGCAGGTTCATCGAACATGCCATCGAGGCTCGCGAACCGGACAGCCGCGCGCAACTGCTCTCCAGGCTGCAGCTGCCGATACGGTGACGGGTCGTGACTGCGCCACCACCCGCGGGTGAACGAATCCAGAAATTGCTGGCCACTGCCGGCGCGGGTTCGCGGCGTGGAATAGAAGAGTGGATGCGAGCCGGGCGCCTTACCGTCAATGGGCAGGTGGCGAAGCTGGGCGACCGTGCAAGTTCGGGTGACCGCTTCGAGCTGGATGGCAAGCCATTGCACGTTGCTGCCGCCCCGATTGCGGGCGGCGAGCTGCCTGTACAGGCCACTTCCATACTGATTTATCACAAGCCCGTGGGTGAGGTGACCACGCGCCACGATCCACAGGGCCGGCCCACGGTGTTTGAACGCCTGCCTGCGCCGCCGGCAGGAAGGTGGGTGGTGGTCGGACGCCTCGATACCAATACTTCAGGCCTGCTGCTGTTCACCAATGACGGTGCCCTGGCGCATCGATTGATGCATCCCTCGTTCGAGGTGGAGCGTCGTTACCTGGTGCGGGTGCGCGGAACGCCGGGGCCGCAGCTGGAGGCGCGCTTGCTGCAGGGCGTGATGCTCGAGGATGGTCTGGCCCGCTTCGGGGAGGTGCTGGCGCGGGGTCGCTCCGAAGGCCACAGCTGGTACGAGGTCAGTCTGCGCGAGGGCCGGAACCGCGAAGTGCGGCGGGTGTTCGAGACAGTGGGCTACGAAGTCAGTCGGCTCAAGCGCCTCAGCTATGGACCGTTCGTGCTGCCGGAGGAACTGGCAATGGGAAAATCCCTGCAACTTTCCCCGGCACAGGTTGCCCAACACGTGGCACGCCTGTAGCAGCCTTGGGCGTGGTTCTTGCATTGGATTCCCCCGTGAAGAATTCACCCGCACCGATTACACAGAACGCCGATGTCCGTTACCTGGGTCGTCTGCTGGGTGACGTGATTCGCGCCTATGGCGGCGAAGCTTTGTTCGAACGCATTGAAAGCATCCGCGCCGCTTCGGTGGATCGGCATCGCGGGGTAGACCGGGACGGAATCGCCACCGCGGGGAATCCGGGGCAGGACCTGGAGACGCTGGGACTGGATGACACGCTGGCGTTCGTGCGCAGCTTCATGCTGTTTTCAATGCTGGCCAATCTCGCCGAGGACAGGCAGGGCGGACTCAACGAGTCAGGCCAGGATGTGGCCACCGCCCTGCAGCGTCTCGAAGGCGAGGGTGTGGGCAGTGAGCAAGTCGCCGCGGTGCTGGATATCGCACTGATCGTGCCGGTGTTGACGGCGCATCCCACCGAAGTGATGCGTAAGAGCATGATCGACCATCGCAACCGCATCGCCGAGCTGATGCTGCAACGTGACGCGGGACTGCTCGAGACGCCGCAGGGCGACGTGGTCGAGCAGGCCATACTGCGGCAGATCGCGCTACTGTGGCAGACACGGCCGCTGCGCCGCGAGCGCATACAGGTGGCCGATGAAGTGGAAATCGCGCTGTCATACCTGCGTGATGTTTTCCTGCCGGTGTTGCCGCGGCTGTATTCGCGCTGGGAACGGCTGCTGCCGCATCGACCGCAGTGCTTCCTGCGATTGGGCACATGGATAGGCGGTGACCGCGATGGCAATCCCAATGTCACTGCCGCCACGCTGCAACTGGCGCTGCAACGCGCATCGCAGACATTGCTGGAAAGTTACCTGCAACAACTGGACTCCCTGAGCGCAGAGTTGTCCATCTCCACCGAACTTGCCACTGCCACCGCGGAAGTGCTGGCACTTGCGGATGCCGCAGGCAATGGGCGCGCAGGAAAAGCCGATGAACCGTATCGTCGCGCGCTGGCAGGAATTACCGCGCGTCTCAAGGGCACCAGCCGGCCTTACACCAATCCGCAGGAATTGCGGGCCGACCTGGTGGCGCTGGCGCACAGCCTCAATCGCGGTGGTGCACGCCTGTTGGCATCGGGTGGCGCGCTGGGACGTTTGATTCGCACCGTCGAGGCCTGTGGATTTCATCTTGCGACCATAGACCTGCGCCAGAACTCCGATGTGCACGGGCGCGTGGTGGCCGAACTGCTCAAGTCCGCAGGCGTGATCGAGGATTATCTCGCGCTTGCAGAGGCTGAGCGCGTGACGTTGTTGCGGCGTGAACTGACCAGCAATCGCCTGTTGTCCAGCCCGTATACGGTTTACAGCGACGAGGTGGGCTCCGAGCTTGCCATCGCCCATGCCGCTGCCGGTGCGCATGCGCGCTACGGCAGCGCCAGCATCACCACCTACATCATCTCCAAGTGCGAGAGCGTGTCGGACATGCTCGAGGTCAACCTGCTGCTCAAGGAGGCCGGGCTCTACCAGCCCGCTGCACCGGCAGACGCCGCCATCATGGTGGTGCCACTGTTCGAGACCATCGGTGACCTCGAGCGCGCCCCCCAGATCATGGGCGAATGGCTGGAGTTGCCGGAAGTGCGCGCTGCCGCAGAGCGTCGCGGCTACCAGGAAGTGATGGTGGGTTATTCGGATTCCAACAAGGATGGCGGCTACCTGACATCGGTGTGGAGTCTCAACCAGGCAACCCGCGCGCTGGCGGTCGTATTCGAGAAAGTGGGCGTGGCCATGCAGATCTTCCACGGCCGTGGCGGATCGGTGGGTCGCGGCGGCGGGCCCGCGTTCGCGGCCATTTGCGCGCAGCCCGCAGGTACGGTGCAGGGGCGCTTGCGCATCACCGAACAGGGTGAAGTGATTGCGGCCAAGTACGGCACGCCGGAAAGTGCCGCCGCAAATCTCGAGGCCATGGCCGCGGCCACGTTGCTGGCAACGCTGGATGGAGGAGCCACTGCAGGAGAAACCCAGGGGCGTTTCCAGTCGGCAATGGCTTCGATATCGGAACGCGCTTTTGCCGAATACCGGGCGCTGGTGTACGACACCCCGGGCTTCAACACCTTCTTTCGCCAGATAACGCCGGTGCAGGAGATCGCCACGCTCAAGATCGGTTCGCGACCGGCTGCGCGAACCACATCGGGACGCATCGAGGATCTGCGTGCCATACCCTGGGTGTTTAGCTGGGCGCAGGCGCGCGTGATGCTGCCGGGCTGGTTTGGCGCAGGCCAGGCGCTGGCAGCCTTCAAAGACCGTGCTTTGCTGCGCGAGATGTCTGAGGCCTGGCCTTTCTTTCGCACCACACTGGACAACATGGAGATGGTGCTGGCCAAGACCGACCTGCAGATTGCGCGCCGTTACCTGCAGCTGGTCGAGGATCAGCAATCAGGACAAAAGATTTTTGATCGCGTGCGCGCGGCCTGGGAACAGACCCATGATTGCCTGCTCGAAATCACCGGGCAGTCGCGCCTGCTCGAGAACAATCCGCAGCTGGATGCTTCCATTCGCCTGCGCGTGCCGTATATCGAGCCGCTCAACCTGCTGCAGGTGGAGTTGATCAAGCGTCACCGCGCCGGTGAGACCGACCCGCGCATACAGGAAGGCATCCAGCTGTCGATCAATGCAGTGGCTACAGCGCTTCGCAACAGCGGTTAGGGCGACCAGTAAACCGTGACGGGTGTGTGGCGCTGCGCCAGCAGGTGGTGCACGGGCAGATGCTGCGAAGTTGCCGGGTTCTGTTCCTGATGCAGCAGCTGCCACTTGTGTTCGCCAGTTACCAGCAGCAACAGCTGCTTTGTCTGCAGCAGCGCAGGCAGGTTGAGGCTGACGCGTTCCACGGGTGCGGCAGGCGCGCGAACCGCAACGCAGCCGGGCAATAGCGTCTCATCGAGCCCGCGAGTGGACGCCGCATCACCGGGGAACAGCGATGCGAAATGCCCGTCTTCTCCCATGCCCAGCACCACCGCATCGAAAGGGCGCTCAATCAAGGCAAGGCGTTGCCAGGCTGCACTGGCACCTGCAAGCGCGTCTTGTACGGGCGCGTCGCCGCGCAGGCTGACGACCTGCGCCTGCGCGGCGGCGTTACGCAGCAGGTGTTGGCGCAGCAGGTGTTCATTGCTGGCCACATCAGTGACGGCTACCCAGCGTTCATCGGTGAACGTTATCTGCACGCGATTCCACTCCAGCGGCGACTGCGACAACTGATTAAAGAAGGGCACCGGCGTACGTCCGCCGGGCACCACGAGGCTGGCGTTGTGTTTTAGCGCCAGCGCATCGCCCAATTGACGGGTGACGGTCTGCGCCAACGCATGGGCTAGCGATTCGGTGTCTGCGAAGCGACGAAACTCTGGACTGACTTTCATTGGTAACCGCCTTGGATCGCAGGTTATCTGCCCGATTTCGGTGCAGGGCATGCACCATCAAGTGACGCGCCGGCTGCACAGCGATGACTGGGGTGGCCTGGGCAGCGGCACGGTTCGTGTATCAATTCTACTACCTGTACAGCGTGTCCCTGGCTTTCGAGTTCAACGAGGCGCCGTCCCCGCGTGAGTCCTTCCTCCCTGCCTCCGGCCTCCGGCCTGAATTTTCGCGTGGCTGAAGTGACGGCCCGCATCGTCGCGCGCAGTGCGGCCAGTCGCGCCGCATGGCTTGCGGGTGTGGCGCGCGCGCGCGGGGGCGGTCGGTCGCGATCGGCGCTGGGTTGCACGAACCTGGCCCATGCCATTGCCGCCAGCGGTGCGGGCGACAAGGAAGCACTCAAAGGCACCGCCTGGCCCAACATTGGCATTGTTTCTGCCTACAACGACATGCTCTCGGCGCACCAGCCCTTCGAGCGATTCCCGGCGCATATAAAGATGGCCGCGCGCGAGGCCGGTGCCGTGGCGCAATTCGCTGGCGGGGTGCCGGCCATGTGCGATGGTGTCACCCAGGGCATGGCCGGCATGGAGCTGTCGCTGTTCAGCCGCGATGTCATTGCCATGGCCACAGCAGTGGCACTGACCCATGACGTTTTCGATGCGGCACTGTGCCTTGGCATCTGCGACAAGATTGTGCCGGGGCTGCTGATCGGCGCGCTGTCGTTTGCCCACCTGCCGGTGATTTTCGTGCCCGCAGGGCCGATGACGTCGGGGGTTTCGAATCACGAGAAGGCGCGCATTCGCCAGCTGTTTGCGCAGGGCAAGGTGGGGCGCCCCGAATTGCTCGAATCGGAAATGCACAGTTATCACGGTGCGGGCACCTGCACGTTTTATGGCACGGCCAACAGCAACCAGGCGCTGATGGAAGTAATGGGACTGCATCTGCCTGGTGCGGCATTCGTGCCGCCCAATACACCGCTGCGCGATGCACTGACGCGCGCGGCAGCGCAGCGTGCTGCTGCGATTACCGCCACTTCAGCCGATTACCGGCCCCTGGCGCAGGTGGTGGACGAGCGCACCATGGTCAACGCCATTGTCATGCTGCTGGCCACCGGTGGATCCACCAATCACACCATCCACCTGGTGGCCATGGCCAGCGCCGCGGGCATCTGCATCAACTGGGATGACTTCAGTGATCTGTCCGGCGTGGTGCCTCTGCTGGCGCGCATTTATCCCAATGGCAGTGCCGACGTAAACCACTTTCATGCGGCAGGCGGAATGGGATTCCTGATCCGTGAACTGCTGTCCGCGGGGCTGCTGCATGGTGATGTCACCACTGTGGCAGGCTGTGGGCTTGCGGCCTATACCCAGGAGCCCTGGCTGGATGACGGCAAACTGGCGTGGCGTGCAGCGCCGGAAAACAGCCTCGATCTGGACGTACTACGCCCGGTGTCAGATCCATTCAGCCCCGAAGGGGGTTTGAAATTGCTGACCGGAAACCTGGGGCGGTCGGTGATCAAGGTCTCCGCCGTCAGTGAACTGCACCGCGTGGTGGAAGCGCCGGCGCGCGTGTTCGAGGACCAGGAACATGTGAGCAAGGCGTTCCGGGCCGGTGAACTGGATAAGGATGTTGTGGTGGTGGTGCGATTCCAGGGACCGCGTGCCAACGGCATGCCCGAACTGCACTCGCTGACGCCGGCACTGTCGGTGTTGCAGAAGCGCGGGTTTCACGTGGCGCTGGTCACCGACGGCCGGATGTCGGGCGCTTCGGGGTCAGTGCCCGCGGCCATACAGCTGACTCCCGAATCTGTGTGCGATGGCGCGCTGGCGCGGCTGCGCGACGGGGATGTGATCCGCCTCGACAGCATTGCCGGCACGCTGGAAGTGCGCGTCGACGACGCCGAGTGGCAGAGGCGTGAGCCCCTGCGACCGGACCTGCAGGCCAATGGCTACGGACACGGCCGCGAATTGTTTGCCCTGTTTCGCGCGTCCGCCACCGACGCGGAATCCGGGGCGCGCTGTGGCTAGGATTCCCAGTGGCGTAGGGCCCAAACACGCGCAGGTAGTCGTGCTGTTCGGCGCTACTGGCGATTTGGCACGCCGCAAGTTGCTGGCGGGCCTTTACCACCTGGCAACGGCGGGGTTCATTCCCGGATGCCGGATCATCGGCGTTTCCCTGGACGACATCGACGTGGAGCAGTTCCGCAAGGTGGCGCGCAATGCACTGGATGAATCGCTGACACGCAAAGTCACCGAAAACGACTGGAACGCCTTCGCTGCAATGCTCGACTACGTGCCGCTGGCCGGAGGAGCGGCGGCGCTTCGCGAAGCGGTGTTGCGCGCGGAAAGCGATCTCAACTGCGAGAATCGCCGGCTGCATTACCTCAGCGTGCCGCCCAACGCGGCGCTGTCGGCGGTGAAGATGCTGCACGAAGCGCAGCTGGTGGAGAACTCACGCATCATCATGGAAAAGCCCTTCGGCACGGACCTTGAAAGTTCGGTGACGCTCAACCGCAACCTGCACGCGGTGTTTTCCGAAGAGCAGATCTTTCGTATCGATCATTTCCTGGGTAAGGAACCGGCGCAGAACATCCTGGCCTTCCGCTTTGCCAATGGCCTGTTCGAGCCCATCTGGAATCGCAATTTCATCGACCACGTGCAGATCGACGTGCCGGAGACCATTGGCCTGGGCAAACGCTCAGGCTTCTACGAGAGCACCGGTGCCTATCGCGACATGGTGGTGACGCATCTGTTCCAGATACTGGCGTTCATGGCCATGGAACCCCCCGCCGCGCTGGAGCCCTATTCGATCAGTGAAGAGAAGAACAAGGTGTTTCGCAGCATGCTGCCGCTGGATCCGGCCGATGTGGTGCGCGGCCAGTACACTGGCTATCGCAAGGAAGAGGGCGTGCAACCCGATTCCGACACCGAGACTTTCATCGCGCTCAAATGCAGCATCGACAACTGGCGCTGGGCGGGCGTGCCGTTTTACCTGCGTACCGGCAAGTGCATGGCCGAAGGCCAGCGCATCATCTCGATTGCGTTTCGCGAGCCTCCCAAGAGCATGTTTCCCAAGGGCTCGGGCATAGGGGCCAAGGGGCCCGATCACCTCACGTTCGATCTGGCGGACGTGGCCAAGCTGTCGCTGTCGTTTTACGGCAAGCGTCCCGGTCCGGGCATGACTCTGGACAAGCTGAGCCTGCAGTTTGCCATGCAGGACACCAGCATGGCCGGCGAAGTGCTCGAGGCGTACGAGCGATTGATACTGGATGCCATGCGTGGCGACCACACCCTGTTCACCACGGCTGCAGGCATCGAGCGATTGTGGGAGGTTTCAACGCCCCTGCTCGAGGCGCCGCCGCCGGTACGCACTTATGCCCCCGGCAGCTGGGGACCCAATGCCATCCATCAACTGGTGGCTCCACGCGCCTGGCGACTGCCTTTTGAACGCAGCTGGCGCGACCCCAACACCGCAGGAGCCTGAGAAAAACCATGACCGACCCGGCCGCCATCAAGGTCATCAAGCACGACTTCCTCGAAAACCTGTTCTATACGCAGGGCAAGTTTCCAGCGCTGGCGACGCAGATGGATTACTACCATGCGCTGGCGTATACGGTGCGCGATCACCTGTTGCAGCGCTGGATCAGCACGGCTGCCGCTTACACCCGCAAGGGCTCGCGCACCGTCGCCTATCTTTCCGCCGAGTTCCTGATGGGCCCGCACCTGGGCAACAACCTGATCAACCTGGGCATGTACGAAGAGGTGCGTACGGCCATCACTGAACTGGGCCTCGACTTCGACCAACTGGTGCGCCTGGAGCAGGAGCCCGGACTTGGCAATGGCGGTCTGGGGCGGCTGGCGGCCTGTTTCATCGATTCGCTGGCGACGCTGGAAATTCCGTCGGTGGGGTATGGCATCCGCTACGAATTCGGCATTTTCCACCAGGAGATCGTTGACGGCTGGCAGCAGGAGCGCACCGACAACTGGCTGCGCTTCGGCAATCCGTGGGAGATCGTGCGGCCCGAATGGGCAGTGGAGGTCAAGCTGCGCGGCTATACCGAGCAATATCGCGACGAGCACGACCGGCTGCGTGTGCGCTGGGTGCCGCACAAGGAGGTCGTGGGTATTCCCTACGACACTCCCATCCTGGGCTATCGCAACAACACGGCCAATACGCTGCGGTTGTGGAAGTCAGAGGCTTCCGAGTCCTTCGATTTCTCAATTTTCAATCGCGGCGACTATGCCGGCGCCGTAAACCGCAAGGTGGCTTCGGAAAACCTCAGCAAGGTTTTGTATCCCAATGACGATCAGGTACAGGGCAAGGAGCTGCGCCTGGAGCAGCAATACTTCTTTGTCAGCTGCTCGCTGCAGGACATGTTCCGCATCCTGCGCACGCAGGGCCTGCCGGTGGACCGTTTTCACGAGAAGTTCGCCATCCAGTTGAATGACACGCATCCGGCCATCGCGGTGGCCGAGCTGATGCGGCTACTCATCGATGAGCATGTGATGCCCTGGGAAGAGGCCTGGTTGATCACCACGCGCACCTTCGCCTATACCAATCACACCTTGTTGCCGGAAGCCCTGGAATGCTGGCAGCTGGAGCTGTTCCGGCGTGTGCTGCCGCGGCACCTGGAGATCATCTTCGAGATCAACGCACGGTTTCTGGATGCCGTGCGCATCCGTTTCCTGGGGGATGAAGAGCGGCTGGCGCGCATGTCACTGATCGACGAGCGTGGCGAGCGCTATGTGCGCATGGCGCACCTCGCGTGTGTCGGCAGTCATGCCATCAACGGCGTGGCGGCCATGCATTCGCAGCTGGTCAAGACCGACCTGCTGGCGGATTTCCATGCTCTGTGGCCAGCTAAATTCCAGAACAAGACCAACGGCGTGACGCCGCGCAGATGGATGGTGCTGGGCAATCCGCGCCTGGCCCGGTTGATCACCTCGGCAATTGGCGAAGGCTGGATCACCGATCTCTACGAGCTGCAGAAACTTGAGGCCATGGTGGGCGACAGGGCCTTCTGCGATCAGTGGGATGCGATCAAGCAGCTCAACAAGCAGGACCTGTCGCAGCTGGCGTTGGACAGCACGTCAATTTCCGTGGATCCACAATCGTTGTTCGACGTGCAGGTCAAGCGCATCCACGAATACAAGCGGCAGCATCTCAACATCCTGCATGTGATCGCGCTGTATCTGCGCCTCAAGTCATCACCCAATATCACCATGCAGCCGCGCACCTTCATCTTTGGCGGCAAGGCGGCGCCTGGCTATTACATGGCCAAGCTGATCATTAAGTTGATCACTGCCGTGGGCGACGTGATCAATCGCGATGCGGGCATAAAAGGCCAGCTCAAAGTAGTGTTCCTGCCAAACTTCAATGTCAGCAACGGGCAGCGCATTTATCCGGCGGCAGATCTTTCGGAGCAGATCTCCACTGCAGGCAAGGAAGCCTCGGGCACCGGCAACATGAAGTTCACTATGAACGGTGCGCTGACCATTGGCACGCTGGATGGGGCCAACGTGGAGATCCGCGACCAGGTCGGCGCCGACAATTTCTTCCTGTTCGGGATGGATACCGATGGGGTCACGGCGCTGCGTCAGGCCGGCTATCACCCTGGTGAGGTGTGCAAGGGCGACAGCGAGCTGTGGGAAGTCATGGAGCTGATCCGCAGCGGTTTCTTCTCGCGCGGCGATACCCAGCTGTTCCGGCCCCTGCTCGACAACCTGCTGTACCACGACCCGTACCTGGTCCTGGCGGACTTCCCGTCCTACCGGGATTGCCAGCAGCTTGTGAGTGATCAATACGGCGACCGCGAATCCTGGATCAGGATGGCCATACTCAACTCCGCCCGGTCCGGCCTGTTTTCCTCGGATCGAACCATCCGCGAGTACTGCCAGGACATCTGGGGGGCGGCGCCCGTGCCGGTTCGCCTGCTGACTGAAGACGAGGTAAAGGTGGGCTTCCTGCAGTAACTCTCTTAGTAGCAGGCGTCCTGAATGAAGTGTCGGGCGCCAAGGGTTATTCGTCTCATGCTGCGACGCAGCATGGCCGTAAGAAACCTCAATTTGGCCCAAATCTTGCGTTGACACCCCGGAGCCGCGAAATCAGAATACGCGGCTCGTTTTTACGCGGAGGGGTACCCAAGCGGCCAACGGGAGCAGACTGTAAATCTGCCGGCTTAC
>JBDTPN010000021.1:0-50150 GCA_039932715.1 Pseudomonadota bacterium
CTTCCAGGGCATGCACGTCGCGGATATCGCGCGGCGGCTCAGCCGGCCGCTCTGATTTGCGCGCCGCCCTGCCGCACCAGCTGGCGCAGCCATTGATGCAGCGGGTCGTCGTTGCGCCTTGGGTGCCAGGCCTGCACGTAGTCATAAGCACCGAGATCCAGCTCCGGTGGTGGCTGCAGGATCGCCAGCCCCATTGACTTCGCGTGCAGCGCGGCGATGCGCTCCGGAATGGGCACGATCAGATCGCTGTCGCGGGCGAAGAAAGCCGCCGCAAGGAAGCTCGGCATGCGCAGCGCGATGTGTCGCTGCAGCGACAGAGCGGCGAGACGTTCGTCGATCCCGTGCAGCCGCGAATGGACCACGTCGACCAGCACGTGTGGCCACGCGATGAATCGCTGCACTGTCACCGGCGCGCCCACCAGCGGATGATCGGCGCGCGTCGCCAGCACGAAACGTTCCTGGAATAGCACCTCAACCTGCAGTTCGCGGCAGGAGGCCTGTCCCGTCAGGCACAGATCGAGGAACCCCGTCTCGAGTTGCTCGAACATCTCGCCGGAAATGTGGCTGTACGCGATCGACAAGCCCGGTGCCTGGCTGGCGAGTCCGGCCAGCACGTGCGGCATGACGATCGCGAGGCCGAAGTCGGTGGTCGCGATGCGCAGCCGGCCTTCGGCCCGCGCCGGGTCGAAGCGCGCAGGTCCGGTGAGTTGCCTGACAGCAGTGAGAACCTGCCGCAACGGGCCCGCGAGTTCCGCTGCGCGCGGGGTCAACACCATCTCCTGACCCTGGCGCACGAGCAATGGATCGCCGAAGTGGCGGCGCAATCGCCCCAGCGCATGACTGATAGCCGGCTGGCTGACACCGAGCCGCAGCGCGGTGCGGCTGACCTGGCGTTCCTCGATCAGAACGTCCAGCGTCCGCAGCAAGTTGAGGTCCATATCCAGCAGGTTCATGTTGACCCTCAGGCGTGGCGCCAAACAGGCCTCTCGCCGCTTGCAAACGAGCGCAAGAACTGCGCCTAGTCGTTGGGATATCTACAAGTCGTGAAATCTATTTTTACTTGTCTGAGCTGCCCAGTGCCTTGCGAAATTCCTTGTAGTCGGTGGGTCGCTCGGTGGGTGGGTAGTAGTTCTGCGGGAACCAGCGCAGCCCAACGCGCATGATCTTGGTCGTGTCGTCAATCTCACTGACGTCCCTGATGTAGAACGCGAAGCGATTGCCACTGGGCAGTACCGCATTGTCAGTGAACGGGAATGCAAACGACGTCAGGCCGAAATCGAATCGATAGTCCGTATCAATGCGCGAAGGTGAAGCCGGCGAGATGAGCACCTGCACGCGTTCGGTAGAGAAATCCGGTTTGTCGAACACGACGGAGAGTTTGTCGCGGCAGTCTGGCGAAGTGACGGTCAAGGCCTTCAGCCCCTTGCTGGGCACCAACACTGTCGCGGAATCGGCAGATTGGCCGAAACTCTCTTCAAGTTCCGGGTCGCTGACGAACTGGAAGGTGGTCTCCATGCGTGCGGCAGGTGTGCACTGCGCAATCTTGTCATCCCATAGCTGCGCAATCTGGCGCTGGATGACACGGTGGGCCGCCTGACGCAGGTTGCT
The DNA here is from genome assembly GCA_039932715.1 of Pseudomonadota bacterium. Lineage (GTDB taxonomy): Bacteria > Pseudomonadota > Gammaproteobacteria > Steroidobacterales > Steroidobacteraceae > ZC4RG30. Next base: position 1,609 of record JBDTPN010000021.1, read on the forward strand.
ACGCGCCTGCAAAACAGCCTGCGCTTCGACGGGCCCCTTGTATTTGGATAGCCGGTCGTCGGCATCCTGCAGCAGCGGTTTGAGTTCGAAATGCTCGTGGAAATTGAGAGTCAGCAGCTGGGCGAGCACGGCATAACGGACCGGATCGATGTCCTGACCCGAGTCCCTGGGGCCGGCAATCGGGGCGATGAGCTGCCCGAACATCGTGGCGCGCAGGGAGCTCTCGGCCTGTTCGCGCTGGTTGATGAGCTGGAGGTTGGCGCGGTTCTGTTCGAAGTGATTCGCAAGCAACGCCGCCACGATTGCGCCCAGCGGCACAGTCAGTTTCATGGCCACGTCCAGCCAGAACTGGACGTCGCGCCGTGTATTCAACTCTGCGACGGTTTCGCCGAACTCGTTCTTGCTCGCCATGTAGAGCGATTATTCGCAGTTGATGCTGATGGTCGCGGCGCCATTGAGCGCGGCCACCTTGGTCGTCTTGCCGCCCGGGCAATTGACAGTGTAGACACCCGTAGCCAGCGCTACGGAAAACTTGCCGCCTTCCTCCACCTTGATGTCGCCCACCTTGGTGTCGCCCTTGAACACCGGTAGCACCGTGCCAGCCTTGACGCCAGCGACCGTGCCTTGCAGTACGCCCACCTGTGCCTGCACGCCGGCCGCGGCGATCAGCAAGGCTGCGCCAGCCACAAATCCCATTACCTTTTCCATGTCAGCACCCCTATCCGGAAACCCACCGTGGCGGGCAGTGTCTCACTATATCGGCTAGCCGCGGGAGTCGTACAATCCGTCCTACAACCAAAAGAGCAGGGGTGGGTCATGGCCAGGAAAATTACGCTTTTCCGGAGCGCTTTCACGTTTGCAGCATTGGCCGTGGCGGCCGCTGCGCAAGGGCAATCTGCAGCTGACGCGTCAGCGGAGGAGTGGGCTGCGCATGCGCTCAACCGCTACCAAGTCGCTGCAAACATTACCTATCTCACGGCCAGCAATTTCGAATCGAAGATGGACATTTACTCGCGACGTGGTGCGACGACGCCTCAGCCAACGGTGGTGTATTTCCATGGAGGGTTCTGGGCGGCTGGCAGCAAGGAGGGCGCGGTGTTCTCGTTGTTGCCGTGGATGCAGATGGGCTGGAATGTCATCAACGTGGAGTATCGGCTGGCCAAAGTTGCTCCCGCGCCTGCTGCGGTGGAAGACGGCCTGTGTGCGTTGCGCTTTCTTGCGGCCAACGCCAAGACCTATAACATCGACGTGGATCGCCTCGTGACATACGGTGAATCTGCCGGTGGTCACCTGGCGTTGACCAGCGCGATGATTCCGGAGAGCGCTGGACTCGATCGAGTGTGTTCCGCAAACGCTCCGCTGCCGAAGGTGGCCGCCGTGTTCAACTTCTATGGCATTACCGACGTGACCGATGTGATTGATGGGCCGCACAAGGCCAACCTTGCCATTACCTGGCTGGGAAGCCTCCCGGATCGCAACGACATTGCGAAGCGCGTGTCCCCGCTGACTTATGTGCGCGCCGGATTGCCGCCCATCATGACCGTACACGGCGACAAGGATCCGCTTGTTCCTTATGGGCATGCCGTGAGACTGCACGATGCGTTGACCAAGGCGAGTGTGCAGAACCGACTACTGACTATCCCGGGTGGTGGGCACGGACAGTTCAAACCGGAGGAGCGCACCAGGATTTTCACTGCCGTCCGCGAATTTCTTACTGCTCACGGGTTGCCGATAGCCAACCCATAGTTGCTCACTTACCGTCAACAGCGCGCTTCGCCTCCCGCTCGGCCGGAAAGATATCCACCAGATACTCTGCCGATGGCCCGAATCGCGCCTGGTTGAGGTTCATCATTAGCGAGACGGCCACGCCTTCTTCCGGGGTACATGGCAAAGTGGGATATGGAGCCCAGCGCGGTGCCGTGATGATGCAGCTCACGGGTAGTCTGCGTTCCGCTTCCATCGGCCGGAACCCTTAGGCGTTCCTTCCATTTAGGCTGGCCAACGGCTATTGATAGACCAGTGAGTAAGTGATCGAGGTGCTTACCGCACCGGGCGTTGTCGCAAGACCGCCATTTGCAGCGGTGGAATATCCGGCATAGAACCACTGGGTGCCGGCATCTGCCATGGTCTGCGCTTCAGGCTGGCTGGTATTCGTGCCGGGCTTGACCTGCGTACCGATGAGGGTGGCATCCGACGCGTTGTAGATGTTCACCTCCACGTTGCTTCCCGCTGCCGTGTTCATGAGGCCGCCGGTAACTGCATCGACGTTCGGACCCGCTTCGAAATAGATAGCAATTTGCGCCTGAGATCCGGCGCAGGCACTCAAGGAAATGCTGAAGAAGGTGCCGCCGGCGCTGTTCTTCGCCGCCGACTGACCAAGCGCAGTGATATCAACAACGGGCAAAGTCACTGATCCATCGCCGCTGCCCGCACCATTGATCTTTATCTTGCAGCTGCTTTCAGTCACTGCACCCGTGAACGTAATAGTGCCGTCCGAGGTCAAACCTATCATGGGCACAAGCATGGCGATGCCGGCAGCAACCAGCCCCCGCCCGCAATTCATTTATTGGTAGCTCATCGTAAATGTGGCCTGTGCGTGAATGCTGCCCGCTGCAAGCGCGGCCGGGTCGCTTCCCGATGGACCCGTATCGTCTCGATAGTATTGCACGGTGAGAGGGATGCCATTGATGCTGTTCGAGGCACCCAGCAGCCATTGATGCGTCGTGCCCGGTTCGGCCGAATCAGGCCCGAAATTCACAGGACCTGCACTGTTAAGTATCCTCAGCTTTACGCCTTGCGCCGTTGAGCTGGGGGCAAGCGTGAGCAGCGGGGAAGTGTTGCCTGGCGTAGTGGCATCGCCCAGCGTGATATAGACATTCGCGCCCGAGGCGCAGTTCAAGCCGATGGGGAAGCGGGTGTCCCCGGCGGTCTTGCCCACGGCATTCAATGCAGCCAGTGATACCACCGGCAAGTTAACAGTTACGCTGGGCGTGGTTACCGTGCAGGTGATGGGCACCACGGCACTGTTGCTGGCGTTGGTGGGCAGCGTGTGGGCAATTCCCGTGGTCCACGCGCAGCTGCCCGCGGGCGTGAAGGTCACTTCCACGCTGGGCAGGCTTGATAGGGAGTAGCCGGAGACGATCTGCCCGGTGACCACCAGCTGTGCCTCGATACCCGGAAGCGCCCCGTCCCCCGGAGCGGTAATCATTCCCGAGGTGTAGCCGCCATTGGTGGAAGTGATCAACGTCCGTCCCGCTGCCTCCTGCACATAGAACCGAACACCAATGCCGCCGACGCTGGTTTGATAGATACCGCTGCCGGCCGTGATTTCCGTCCCGTTGACAATGGCTGTCTCGATCACATCACAGGTGAGGTCGCCGGCCGAGGCCGTGGCCATGGCGGTGGCCACCTGCAGGCCCACGGCGGCGTCCCTGGGGATGGAATAGGGGCCGGCTGGCGAAAACGTCAATGTCGCGGGCACAAAATTGACTGACTGCCCCATGGCCGGAGTGGTGGCCTGGAGCAGCAGCAGGCACGCCATGCCAGGGGCCAGCCACCTGCGTATCCAGCTGTCATTGTTTTTATTCATAGGCAATACAGCTGGTGTCGAGCCGGACAAACGCCTCGTCGTTCTTTTGCTTGGCAGGCAGCTGGTACTTGAACGCACACTGCTGATCAGGCGCATCACCCCATCGCGCCGTCAATGTTCCAGACTCCGCGATGCCGCGTAAATAGATGCGCCCGTCCTGCCCGGTCAACCCCACATCGCTGCCTTGTTCATCGTAGACGTTGGCACCAAAGGGAACCTCCGAACCATCCGGCAGACGGGCGGTGATCAGGATAGCCCGACCGCCCACGGTCTCAAAGCGCACCAGGACCACGGCATTGCGCCGCGGTGCAATCATCTGCGTGGTGCTTTTGAACTCGATATCTGCAGACACGGCGCCTTCCGGATCGAGGGTGACGCTGTTCATCCTGTACGGCAGCAGGAAGGGCAGCACCGCATAGCCCGAGTGGTTGACCACCGAGCCGATGTTGTTGGTGACCCGCGCCCCTTCGGCTCCCTCGGCCTCGACAATGCCGAAGGTATCGGTCATCTGATTGGCCAGGGTGATGCCGCCGCGATGAAGCACCATCCCACCGGTGGCGCCCAGCGACTGTTGCGAATAGCCGCTGCCAACCCCTACGCTCGCAGAGGTACTGGAATAGGCGCCGCGGTACTGCGCGCTAGCCGAATAAGCCGCATTACCTGCCGCCTGGCTGGCGGAAACGCTGTAGCTCAACTGGCTGTTTTCGCCCGCGGTTCCGGTGATAACTTCCTGGCCGTCGCGGGTCGAGATGCCATCGATGTTGGTCTGGGTGAACCCGGCGGAGAACATGGGGGAGTGCGCGCCGTGTCCCAGCGGGAGAGAGAAGTTGGCCTGCAACCGATTGTCGGGCTTGCCGGTCAGCGCGCTGGTCTGGCGGGCGATGGACACTCCATAACTGAAACGCACAGACCCTATCTGGACATGGCTGTTGTAGCCGCCCTGCAGTTGGGTTGTCGTTCCCGGGGCATGCCAGTAGTCGCGCGCCGAAGCGGTCAGAAAAAGATTTCCCCACTGTTGCGGAAGGTTCTGGTTGAGGCTGACCTGCCATTGGTCGCGCGCGCGACGAAGGCCCGAGGCGTCGGGAAAGCCGCCTATCGCCTGTCGAATCGATTGCGCATCAGCAAAGGAGTAGTAGCCGCTGGACGAGAAGCGATATGCCGCGACGGCGATATTGGTGCCGATGTCGTGGAAAAATCTGTTGTAGCCGATGCGCACACTCTGCCCGATGACATAGGAATTGCCAGCGAGGTTGGTCCTGCTTCCCGTCACGTCGGCTGCGATGCCGCCCGCCGCGGTGTTGAGGGCAATTCCCAGCAGTGTAGATTGGTAGTTTTGTGCGCCCAGGGCGCCTGCATATCCGGTCACGTGGCTGTCGAAGCCGTGCTGAATCGTCGCCTGCGCGAAGGGCTCGGTGTCTGTGAAATCCGGCTGCCGTAATTCTCCGGCGGTGGCGGTGTAGCGCCACACGCCTGGGCGCAGCAGCTGCACCATGGAGGCATACGGAACCGCAAAGCGCTGCAGATCGCCGTCGGCTTCATGGATCTCGACATTGAGGTCGCCGCCGTAGCCGGTGGCGTAGAGATCGTTGATCTCAAAGGCCCCCGGAGACACGGTGGTTTCCAGAATGGTAATGCCATTCTGGACGATGACCACGCGCGCATTGGTGCGGGCGATACCGCGTACCACGGGCGCAAATTCCAGCTGCGAATCCGGCAACATCTCGTCGCTGCTCGACATGGACACGCCGCGGAAGCCGAAGCTCTCGAACACCGCGCCATCGGTGAAACTGTCTCCCACCAGCAGATCGCTGCGGAGGGACGGCATGTCATGTTCGAGGTAGGTGGCCACGCCTTGGTAGGTGGAGCTTCCGTCCGAGTCGACCTGAATGGACGAACGTTGCCGTAGGTGCCAGCTACCGTAGTTGGCTCCGGCGATCAGGCCGACATGAGCCCGGGTTGTGCTCGTGCCCGATGCCTCTGAGCGATAGGCGTTGAAGTTGTAGCCCAGCGTGGCTGACGGCACGCCACTGTCCCAGAATTCCGGTGCAACTTGCCCGCGCGGCATGCGCAACATCGCCGCCTGGGGAACACTGATATCCAGTTGCAGCCGCGAAAGGTCAAATGACACTGCGGTGTCCGGGATCATCGTCGGCAGATCCAGACATCCCTCGACACCGGCTTGTTGCAACCCTGCGCGTACCGACAGATTTTCCGGATCTACCCCGATCTGGCTGAACAGTGCGCGGTTGATGCAGGGCCTCGCGACGTCGCTGTTGGGCTGACCTACGAAGCGCACTGATGTGCGGTCCAGCCACTTGCCGTTGACCTGCACATCGAGCAGATATTCGCCGGGTAGCACTGCGTTGCCGCGAGAGAAGCGCGAGACATCGATGCGGGATCCGCCCTGCAGAAAGGCCGGGTTGAACTCAACTTCCGCCCCTGCAGGCTCTGCTGTTGCGGAATACGCCGTGGAAAATGCGACCAGCCAACACAGCAACCCCGTGCAGGATGCGTTGAGCAGCCGCAACACCGGATTACCGCGCCGCCGCAGTAGCCTTTGCCTTTTCGTTGCCGCCGTAGTCGTTGACGAATGTGTATTCGATATCAATGCCAGCGCCGGGCGCACTGACCGGATCCGTCAGATTGAAGGTGCTTGCGCCGAAGGGTTCCACCATGTCTGTCTTGACCGTGAGCGGATGGTCGCCAACTGTCGCAGTGACCTGCACCAGCGAGACATGATAGGCGGTGGGATTGCTGACCTGCAGAGCCACCAGCTTGCCGTCCTTCGACAGCAGCTTCCATTTAAGCTGCCCAGGCGCACTCGCGGCAGAGCCCTTGAGTCCGGCGGGCCGGAAGAACACCTTCATGCGGTGTTTGAAGGCCAGCTCGAGCTGGTTGGGCAGGTCCGGATTGGCGGTTGAGCGTGGCGGCACATCCAGCACATTGAGCCAGAACACCGTCTCACGGTCCTGCGGCAGCGCATCCTGGGTGTAGACCAGTCGCAGGCTCTGGCTCTTGGTGGGATCGAGCCTGAAAAGGGGCGGTGTCAACACGAACGGAACTTTGGATTCGCCGGGCTTGGCACTCGAGTTGCCCGCGTCGAGCCACGCCTGCACCAGCGAAGGCTTGTCGCCCGGATTGCGGATGTTGATGGTGACTTCGCGCTTGCCCGCCGGATAGACCACCCGGGTGCCGTCAACGACGACGCCGGCGTATGCACCTGGCGCCACCGTGAAAAGCGCAATGACGACAAACGCCGCCAATGCGATTCTTGTTGCGGGCAATCCAGTCATGGGCGCGGATCATAGCAACAGGGCGCAGCATTTGCTGCGCCCTGTTTGATCGAAACGTACCGGATCTGGTTCCGGTTCTGATCGACCGGATCGTGGCTAGTTGTACACCAGCGAGTACGTGACCGAAGTGCTTACAGCACCGGCCGTTGCCGCAACAGCGGCACCTGCCGTGGAATATCCGGCGTAGAACCACTGGCTGGTCGGTGCAGTGATGTCCTGAACTGCGGCCTGGAGGTTTGTGCCAGGCTTGACCTGGGCGCCGACTACCGAGGCATCAGTGGCGGTGTAAAGGTTCACTTCGACATTGCTTCCCGTGACCGTGTTGATGAGGCCGCCGGTGAGTGCATTAACATTCGGGCCCGCTTCGAAATAGACCTGCACACCGACGGCGTCTGCCACCGGGCTGCCAATATCATGAGCAGCCGTACAGGCGCTCAAGTCCATGCTGAAGAAGGTTCCCGCTGCAGTGGTTTTTCCCGCCAAATTGGTAAGCGCCGATGTATCCACTGTGGGCAGAGTTACCGTGCCGTCACCCGTGCCGGCGTTGTTGACCTTGACCGTGCAGGTGCTTGCAGTGACTGCACCAGTAAAGGTGATTGTTCCATCCGAAGCCAGGCTCGACATGGAAGTCGACATGGCCAGCGCTGCTGTGATGCTGGCGGCCACCGCCGTCCGTTTGACAAGAATTCTCATTAAGTCCTCCGAGGTTTCAACCAATGTATGCCGCGATCCTTGTACGGGATAACGGCTGTTTCACGGCTTACTTAAAGAGGGACGTTTTGCAGTCCTCCAGGATGTGATCGGTGTCTCACTGGCTCCTGGCGAGAGCCAGTGGATTCAGGTCGGGCCGTCGGAGGGCCTCTTGATGACAGCCTCGGGAACCTGGCAAAGAGGCTTGACGTGCAGGCCGCCCAGCACCACGACGAAGAACAGGGGCACGAAGAATATGGCCAGAAACGTCGAGGCCAGCATGCCGCCGATCACGCCAGTGCCCACCGCGTTCTGCGCACCGGAACCCGCGCCGCTGGCAAGCGCCAGCGGCAACACGCCGAACATGAACGACAGTGAAGTCATCAGTATGGGCCGCAGTCGCTGTGCGGCGGCATGCGTTACCGCATTAATAAGAGTCGCGCCCCGATCGTAGGAATCCTTGGCGAATTCGACGATCAGGATTGCGCTCTTGGCCGCCAGGCCCATGGTGGTCAGCAGGCCCACCTGGAAGAACACGTCGTTCGACAAGCCTCGAGTCAGCGTGGCGATAACTGCGCCGAGTATGCCCAGCGGCACTACCAGCAACACGGTTACCGGAATGGACCAGCTCTCGTAGAGTGCTGCAAGGCACAGGAACACCACGGCGAGGGATATCGCATACAGCGCCGGAGCCTGGCTGCCCGCCAGGTTTTCTTCGAACGAAATTCCGGTCCACTCAAGGCCGACACCCGGCAGCTTTGCCACCAGATCTTTCATGGCGCTCAGGGCTTCACCCGAACTGTGTCCAGGCGACGCCTGGCCCTGGATATTGAACGCAGGCACGCCATTGAACCGCACCAGCTTCTGCGGGCCATAGGCCCATTTGCCGGAAGAGAAAGCTGAGAACGGCACCATCGCACCGGCATTGTTGCGCACAAACCATTTGCCCAGATCTTCGGGCTGCATGCGCGCGCTAGCCTCGCCTTGTACATACACGCGCTTGACGCGGCCACGATCCAGGAAGTCATTGATGTAGGTGGAACCCCATGCCGTCGACAGCGTCTGGTTGATGTCCGCAATGGAAACTCCCAGCGCACTGGCTTTCTCGCGATCAATATCGAGCTTGAATTGTGGCGCATCCTCCACACCATTGGGACGCACACCCGCCAGCACCGGATTCTGCGCCGCCATTCCCAACAGCTGATTGCGTGCGGCCAGCAGCGCCTCGTGACCTATGCCTGCCCGGTCCTGCAGCTGCATGTCGAAACCCGAGGCATTTCCCAATTCCGACACTGCCGGCTGCACCACCGCGAAAATCTGGGCGTCGCGAATGGTTGAGAAGTAGCCGCTGGCGCGTTGCGCAATCGAGTGCACATCCTGCCCCTTGTCGCTGCGATCTTTCCAGTCCTTGAGCTTGACGAACACCAGACCCATGTTCTGACCCGCCCCTGCGAAGCTGAAGCCGGCGACGGTCAGCACCCCATCGACGACGTCCTTCTCCTGATTCATGAAGTAGTCGCGCGCCTGGGCCAGCGCCTGCTCTGTCCGCTCACGTGTCGCACCGGGTGGGGTCTGCACAATGCCCAGCATTGCGCCTGGGTCCTCGTCGGGAAAGAACGAGGTGGGAATCCGCATGAACATCGCGATCATCAGCCCCACCAGCAAGACGTAGACAACCAGAAATCGCTTATTGCGCAGCAGCACGCCGTTTAACCCGTGCTGGTAGGCTTTGCTGGAGCGGGCAAATCCCCGATTGAACCAGCCGAAGAAGCCACGGCGCGCATGCGAACCGGCGACCACCGGCTTGAGCAAAGTGGCACACAGCGCGGGTGTCAGGATCAAGGCCACCAGCACAGACAGCACCATTGCCGAGACGATGGTGATCGAGAACTGTCGGTAGATCACGCCGGTGGAACCGCCGAAGAACGCCATCGGCACGAACACCGCGGCCAGCACCAAGGCAATGCCGATCAGGGCGCCTGTGATCTGGTCCATGGACTTGCGGGTGGCCTCCCGCGGTGAAAGTCGTTCTTCTGTCATCACCCGCTCGACGTTCTCCACGACCACGATGGCATCGTCCACCAGCAGGCCGATGGACAGCGCCATGCCGAACATGGTCAGCGTATTGATGGAATAGCCGAAGGCGGCCAGCACACCAAAGGTTCCCAGCAACACCACCGGCACCGCGATGGTGGGGATCAGCGTGGCGCGGAAGTTCTGCAGGAAAAGGTACATGACCAGGAAGACCAGGACGATGGCCTCGAACAGCGTCTTCACCACCCCGATGATCGACGTGCGCACGAACGGTGCCGTATCCACTGGATATACCAGCTCCACATTAGGTGGAAAGAAGGGCTTGAGCCGTTGCAGCGTGGCATTGATGGCATTCACTGTATCGAGGGCGTTTGCACCGATGGCCAGCCGGATCGCGATTGCCGTCGCCGGCTGTCCGTTGTAGGTCACGGAGCGGACGAAATTTTCGGCGTCCAGATCCACGCGCGCCACATCACGCAGCCGCAGGCTCGACCCATCCTTGCTGGTGCGCAGCAAAATGGCGCCGAATTCTCCGGGCGTCGTCAGCCGGTTGGGTCCGACAATCGTGGCATTGAGCGTCTGCCCAGCCACTGCTGGCAGCCCGCCGATCTGCCCGGCGGAAATCTGGACGTTCTGTGCGCGCACGGCTGCTACTACATCATTGGTACTGACACCGTACGCGGACAGCTTGGCCGGATCCAGCCAGATGCGCATGGCGAACTGTGCGCCAAACAATTGAACGTCGCCCACGCCCGGCGTGCGGGCGATCGCGTCCTGCACATCCGACGCCACAAAATTGGACAGGTCATCACCGGACATGCTGTTGTCGGTGGACTGGAAGCCCACCACGACGAGGAAGTTGCGGGTGGGCTTGGCCACTCGCAGCCCCTGTTGCTGTACTTCCACCGGCAGCAAGGGAGTCGCGGCCTGCAGCTTGTTCTGCACCTGCACCTGCGCGATGTCTGGATTCGTGCCTTGCTTGAATGTCAGCGAGATGCTGGCCGAACCATCCGCACTGGATTCAGAGGTGATGTAGTCCAGCCCATCGATGCCGTTGAGCTGCTGTTCGATCACCTGCACCACGCTGTCCTGCACAGTCTGCGCGGACGCACCCGGATAGGCCGCATTGATCGCTACCTGTGGAGGGGCGATGGCCGGGTATTGCATGATGGGCAGGGTCACAACCGCCAGTCCGCCGGCCAGCATCAACACCAGCGCGATCACCCAGGCGAATACGGGGCGATCGATAAAGAAACGCGACAGCATGTGTCAGCCTCCAGTGGCGCTGACAGGCGCGGACGGCGCGTGCGACGTCACCGGCTTGGGCTTCACCACAGATCCCGGTCTCGCTTTCTGCAGGCCCTCGATAATCACCTGCTCGCCGGCCACGACTCCGGAAGTGACCAGCCAGTTGTCGCCCACTACGCGATCAACGGTGATGATTTTTTCGCTGACCTTGCCCTGCAAATCGACAACCATGATGGTGGCCTCGCCACGCGCATTGCGTGATACCCCGGCCTGCGGCAGCAACAGGGCAGTGGTGCTGCTTCCCTGAGGCAGCGTCGCGCGCACGAACATGCCCGGAAGCAGCGTGCGCTGCGGATTGGGGAATACAGCTCGCAGCAGTACCGATCCCGTGCCCTGGTCCACAGTGACTTCCGTAAATTGCAGCGAACCTTCCTGCGCATAGGCACTGCCATCTTCCAGCCGCAGCCGCACCTTGGCCTGCTGCTGGGCATTGCGTTGCAATCTGCCAGCGTCGAAGTCGCGGCGCAGTCGCAGCAGGTCACTGCTCGACTGCGTCACGTCCACATAGATGGGATCAAGCTGCGCGATGGTGGCCAACGGCGCATCCTGGGCCTTGGTCACCAGTGCTCCTTCAGTCACCAGCGAACGACCGATGCGGCCGCTTATGGGCGAACGCACCTCGGTGTACGCCAGGTCGATGCGCGTAGTTTCCAGTTCGGCACGCGCGGCGGCCACCGCCGCCTCCGAGGTACGCTGCGCTGCAACCGCGTTGTCATTGTCCTGCTTGCTGACTACGCCGCTGCGCTGCAGTGGGCCATATCGCTCCGCCAGCAATTTCGCCGCGACTGACTGCGCTTCGGCACTGGCCACGCCGGCCTGTGCCCGCGATACAGCTGCGCGATACGTCGCGGAGTCGATCTCATACAGAGGCTGCCCGGCGCGCACCTCGGCGCCTTCCGTGAACAGGCGCTTGCGGATGATGCCCTCCACCTGTGGGCGCACTTCGGCGATGCGATAGGCCGCAGTCCGGCCAGGCAATTCGCTGAATATCTCCACAGACTGTGGAGCCATGGTAATCACGCCTACTTCTGGTGCCGGCGCTGTAGCCGGACCGGCACCCTTGCCGCAGCCGCCAAGCACCAGAGGCAGGAGAAATAGCGGGTATAGAAGTCTGGATTTCATCGGGGGGAGCCTTTTTGCGCAGGTAGGGTGCCGCAGTCCATGCCGCAATCGCGCACCTCAATATAAAGTGCCTAGGCAGCATTTATCAAGGTGGGTTTACTAACCGGGTTTGGTGCATCTGGGCCGGGAATTTGCGCTTTGCAGAGGGTCGCGGATAGCCTGTGACGGCATATCAGCGGGCAGGGGGGGGCGACGCATGAAGCTCGGGCACTTTTTTGCGGTGGCGGCAATCGCGCCCACGCTTGCATTTGCAGCAGAGTTTTCCGGCATCTGGAAGCTTGATAACACCTTCAACGGCAAAGTCGCGGTGGTCCACTGCACGCTCGTGCAAGCTGGCAGCACGCTCTCGGGCACCTGCAAACCCGACGTGGAAGGAATGGCGGCCTCAAAGCTGGTCGGTACGGTCAAGGGGCCGCAAGCGAAGTGGGGCTACGACCTGGTATTCAATGGCAAGCCGGCGCGCGTGGATTACGCGGTCACCCTGGCGGCTGACGGTTCAGTGGCCGGCAGCTTGTTACGCAACGGCAACGCCTCGCCGATCACGGGCATGCGCCAGCAATAATCCATCGGCCACGGCAGCACATTGTCCAATGAGTCGGATGCGATTTCGTTTGCCGTCAGCGATGCTGCTGCTGGCCATCGTCGGCATGTCGTCGTTGTGCCATGCACAGTCTGACGAAATCCAGGTGTATGACGGCGGCCTCGCGCAGCCCGGCGTCTTCAACCTGACCTGGCACAACAACTACACCTTCAAGGGTTCAACCGTACCTCCAGCGCCCGGCGGCATTGCGCCCCAGCACTCGCTCAATGGCGTGACGGAGTGGGCTTATGGGGTGAATTCGTGGTTCGAGGCCGGTTTGTACCTGCCTCTTTACACCATGGGCAGCGGCAAGGCCCAGATCAACGGCTTCAAATTGCGCGCGCTGGTGGCGCGTCCCGACGCTGCTGAGCATCGCTTCGTATACGGCCTGGGGTTTGAGCTCAGCTTCAACGCGCGCCACTGGGACACGACGAGTATCACTTCGGAAATCCGGCCCATCATCGGATGGCACCTGGGCAAAGTCGACGTGATCATCAATCCCATCCTGGACACAGCGTATGACGGCTTGGGCGACATGGTGTTCGCGCCATCGATGCGCCTGGCCTACAACGTCTCGCCGCGGTTTGCTGTCGCGCTCGAAGAGTACGCGGACTTCGGTCCACTCCGGAATTTCGCCTCCGGCAGCGAGCAGTCCCACCAGCTGTTCGCGGTCACGAACTACGCTGGCAAGTACATTGAAGTGGAGGCTGGTCTGGGCGTGGGCCTGACGTCCGCTGCAGATGATCTGGTGTTCAAGCTGATCCTGGCCCGTGATCTGAATTGACCCGGCATCGATCTCGCTCCACAGATATGGTTATAGTCTGGAGATAAACAGGGGGAGGATTTCGTGACCGGGATCAAGCTGTCCGGCGTCAGCAAGCGTTTCGGCGACGTCCCGGTGATCGACAACCTCTGGCTCGACATCCGCGCTGGCGAATTCGTGGTGTTCCTCGGCCCTTCCGGCTGTGGCAAATCGACCCTGTTGCGATTGATCGCCGGCCTCGAAGCCATCGACGCCGGCCAGATCGAGGTGGAGGGCCGGCGCGTCGACCATCTGGCTCCGGGCGCGCGCAACATCGCCATGGTCTTCCAGCAATATGCGCTTTACCCGCACATGACAGTGAGGGAAAACCTCGCCTTCGGACTGCGCAATGCAAAGGTTCCGGCCGATGAAATCGCCCGTCGGATTGAAGCGACCGCACGAAGCCTGGAGATCACTGAATTGCTGCAGCGCCGGCCAAGCCAGCTGTCAGGCGGTCAGCGCCAGCGCGTAGCCATTGCGCGGGCCACTGTGAAGCAGCCGGCGCTGTTCCTCTTCGACGAACCGCTGTCCAATCTCGATGCGGCACTGCGTGCACGCACACGCATCGAACTTGCGCAACTGCACCAGCAGCTGGGGACGACGATGATCTTCGTCACCCACGATCAGGTGGAGGCGATGACACTGGCTGACCGCATCGTGGTCATCAACGAGCGCAGGATCGAGCAGATCGGCACTCCGATGGAGATTTACCGGCGTCCGGCGACCCGCTTCGTGGCCAGCTTCGTCGGCACACCCCGCATCAACCTGGTTGCGGTGCACGTCACCGGGTTGAGCGGCAACGCGCTTGCCAGATTGCCGGACGGCGCCACCATCTCTACCGGCGTTTCGTATTCGAGTCTGCCCCAAGCAAACATGACTCTGGGCCTGCGGGCCGAATCGGTGCGCGTCGCAGATTCCGGCGCCGGCGATATCAACGGCACGGTGCGGGTGGTGGAGCGACTGGGCGATCGCACTCTGGTTCATGTCGCACTGTCAGAAGGCACCCTGATCACAGCCGAGGATCGCGGAAACTCCACGGTACAAACCGGCCAGGCAGTGGGCCTGACAGTGGATGGTGCGGCGGCGCACCTGTTTGCCGCTGACGGCACCGCCTACCACGGCGCACAACAGTGATGTCCGGCAGCTGGAAGTCGCGTGCGTCCGGGGGATGGAGTCGTTGGTCCGGTGCGCTGTTCGTCGCGCCTTATCTTGCGGTTTTCATTCTCATGCTGGTAGTCCCGCTTTTCATCGGCATCCGGCTCTCATTGACCCATGGCGATCTGTTCGGCATCAAGAGCTTCGTCGGTGTGGACAATTTCACCAGGCTATTTGCCGATCCAGTATTCCTGCAAACAGTGTGGAACACGGTCCGGTTCGTTCTGCTCACCGTGCCCGCCATGACCGTGATTGGTCTTGCGCTCGCGCTGGTGCTCAACTACCAGACCCGATGGGCCGCAATACTGCGCGCGATTTTCTTCGCTTCCTCCGTGCTCTCGGTCACCGTGGTCACGTTGATCTGGCGGCTGGTGTTGATACCCGAAGGCGGCCTCGCGGCGGTGCTGGCCAAGGCAATCAACCTGCAGCCGGTGGCCTTCCTCAGCGAACAGGCGCTGGCTATGCCGTCCGTGGCGCTGACCACGATCTGGTGGGGCATCGGGCTGCCCATGGTGCTGTTCCTCGCCGCGCTCCAGCAGGTTCCGCGCGACCTCTACGAGGCCGCTGCGCTCGACAACGCGTCGAAGGCACGCATGCTGCGTTCGATCACGTTGCCCTCCATCCGGCGCACGCTGGCGCTGGTGGTGATCGTCGAGGTCATTCTGCAATTCCAGCTTTTCGGACAACCGCAACTGATGACCGGCGGCGGTCCGAACAACTCGACCCGTCCGGTGGTGCTGTTCATCTATGAAACCGGCTGGAAGCAGTGGCAACTGGGCTATGCCGCCGCCGCATCGCAGATACTGTTTGCGATGATCGCCATCGCGGCCATGGTGCAGTATTTCCTCTCTTCCCGCAAAGACGCCGCGTGACGCCGGCGATCAATCGTCCGCCGCGCCTCGCCATCGCGCTGGTGACGATGGCCGCAGTGCTCATGCTGATGCCCATGCTGTGGGTGGCCATCCTCAGCTTCAAGGACAACACCGCGCTCATGGCCGACACCAGTTCGGCCTTCGGTCCGCCGTGGACGCTGGCCAACTTCCGCAGCATTGTCGGAGAAGGACAGGTATTCACCTGGTTGACCAACAGCGCGATCGTCGCCATCGCAATGACGGCTGGTGTGCTAATGCTGTCCTCGTTGGCGGGCTACGGGTTTGCGCGGCTGGAGTTTCCGGGACGCAAACTGCTGTTCGTGATCGTGTTGTTCGGCCTCGCCGTTCCGGAGCAGGCGGTGATCATTGGCCGCCACCAGATGTTCAGTGCGGTTTCGCTGCACAACACCTATGCCGCGCTGGTGCTGCCAGGTCTCTCCTTGCCCTTTGGCGTGTTCCTGATGACGCAATATTTCCGCGCCATCCCGCGTGAAATCGACGAGGCGGCCCTGCTCGATGGCGCTTCGCGCCTGCGCATCTTCTGGCGGATCCTGCTGCCGCTGACCTTGCCGGCGCAGGCGACGCTGGGCATCTTCACCTTCTTCCATGCGTGGAACGACTACTGGTGGCCGCTGATCAGCGCCACCGACAGGGACATGCTGACCCTCACAGTGGGCATCGCCGCGACGCAGATGAACTTTGCCCAGACCGAAGGGTTGGGATTTCTAATGGCGCAGGCCATCTTCGCCGGCGTGCCGACGCTGCTGGTTTATCTGGTTTTCCAGAAATACATCGTGCGCGCCGTTGCCGGGGCAGCGGGGCAATGAGGCGCCTGTTGGCGCTGCTGCCACTAGCGCTGCTGCTATCTGCCTGCGCCCATCCGGATGGCCGCACCACGCTGGTCATACAGCGCTTCTTCGGCGCCTGCCAGGCCCAGTTCGGCACACTGACCGATCCTGCCAAGGCCGACGGCGAATGCGGAATCATCACCGCCATGATCAACCAGTTCCAGGCAGAGAACCCCGACATCAAGGTGATCGAGAACACGGTTGCCTGGCCGGGCTATGACCAGCTGACCGCGCAGCTTGCCGCCAACGGACCGCCGGATCTGGTAACCATGCACAGCTCTGCGATTCCGGATTACGACGCGCGTGGCCTGCTCGAACCGCTGGACGGCGACCTTGCCATGGCCGGTATCAGCAACGATCAGTTCACCGCCGCCGCGCGCGCCGGTGTCACGGTTGAAGGCAGGACCATGGGCCTGCCCATTGACGTGTGGGCTCCACTCTGGCACGTGAATCTGAACCTGTTTCGTCAGGCCGGACTCGTGGTGGACGACAAGCCCATACTGCCCACCAGCCCCGAACAGTTCTATGCGCAGGCCGCGCAGTTTCAGAAGCGCACAGGCAAGCCGTATTTCATCCAGATAGCCAACAAGGACTTCGCAGGTCCCATGCGCATCTTTTACGTGTGGATGCTGCAGCAGGGCGTGCCACTGTTTACCGATGCCCGGCACTCGAATTTCGACAGCCCCGCGGGTCGAAGTGCGCTCGGGTTCATGAAAGAACTTTACCAGCGCGGCTACAGCTCCAGGAATCTCGACTATGCAGGCGCGGTGTCGGCATTCCTCAAGGGTCAGGGCGGCGTTCTGGTAGACGGAACCTGGATGGTCGGTCAGTTTGACGCAGCCTCTGGCGACGCGAACAGCCCTTTGCATCAGGGTTATGCCGTGCGCCCCTTTCCATTCCTGTTCCACGCAAAACGTGTAGCGCTTGTGGACGGCCACAACTGGGTGATGCCTCGCGATCCGCGCCGGACACAAGCCGAGCGTGAGGCGGCGCGGCGGTTCCTCAAATATTTCGCTGCCAATGATTTCCAGTGGGCGCGCACCGGGCATTTCCCGGCTTACCAGTCAATCATCGACAGCGTTGCGTGGCAAAGCCTGCCGCATCGCGGGGATATCGCCGAGATCACGCAGATCGGCCAGCCATTGCCCAAATTTGTACGGCGCCAATCGCCCATCGAATTCATAGTCGGGGAGGAGGCCGCTGCGGCCTTCACCGGAGCCAAACCGCTGGATCGCGCGCTGGCCGACATGCAGCGACGCGCTGACGAAATTCTTCAAAGCTTCTGAGAGGGGATAAATCGTGCAACAGGCCCATGTAATCGCCGATCGCGATTTTCTCATCGACACTCTGGACCGTCGCGTTTTCGGTACATTTGTCGAACATCTGGGCCGCTGCATCTATGGCGGCATCTACGAGCCGGATCATCCGACTGCTGATGACAACGGATTCCGCATGGATGTACTGCAGCTGGCGCGGGAGCTGGGTTTCAGCATCATGCGTTGGCCAGGCGGGAACTTCGTTTCCGGTTACAACTGGCGCGACGGCGTGGGCCCCAAAGAAAAGCGACCCGCCAGGCTGGACCTGGCCTGGTTCTCGACCGAGGCCAACCAGTTCGGCACCAACGAGTTCATTACCTGGTGTCGCAAGGCTGGCGTGGAGCCGATGATGGCGATCAATTTGGGCACTGCAGGTCCGGACGATGCGCGCCAGCTGGTCGAATACTGCAACCACCCCGCGGGCACGGAATATTCTGATTTACGCATCGCCCACGGCTATCCAGAGCCGCACAACATCCGCTTCTGGTGCATTGGCAATGAGATGGACGGCCCCTGGCAGATCTGCCATAAGAATGCGCAGGAGTATGGCCGCGCGGCCCTCGAAGCTGCCAAGGTGATGCGCTGGACTTCGCAGGGACTGACCCTTGCCGCCTGCGGATCCTCCTATCGCGAAATGGCAACCTACGGCGCGTGGGAATACGAGGTGCTTGATCACTGTTTCGAGGCGGTGGATTTCATCTCGCTGCACCAGTATTTCCACAACCGCGACAACGACATCGCGAAGTTCTTCACGCATGTCGACAAGCTCGACCAGTTCATCACCGAGGTCACTGCCATCGCGGACGCAGTGGCCGCCAAACGTCGCAGCCCCAAGCGGATCATGCTCTCGATGGACGAATGGAACGTCTGGTACAAGGCGCGCACACCCGCCGACCTTGCCAAGCCGGGCTGGCCGCAGGCTCCGAAGCTGCTGGAAGAGGTCTACAACTTCGAGGATGCACTGGTGGTTGGCGGCGCGCTTATCACGCTGATGAACCATGCCGACCGCGTGAAGTCTGCGTGCCTCGCACAACTGGTCAACGTGATTGGCGCGATCATGACCGAGACCGGTGGCCCGGCCTGGCGGCAGACCATATTTCATCCCTTTGCGCAGGCTTCGAGGCTGGCGCGAGGCAATGTGTTGCGGCTGGTGACGCAATGCGGCACATTTGCCTCCGGCGACTGCCAGGAAGCGCCGCTGCTGCTGGCCACCGCCGTGCATGATCCCGAGAGCGGTGCGATTTCAGTGTTTGCGCTCAATCGATCGCGGGACTCCATGGCATTTTCGGCTGAGCTGCGCGGCCTTGGAGAACTGGCCATCAACGAGAGCTTCGAGCTCAGTCACCCTGACCTCAAGGCTGCCAATACGCGTGAAGCGCCCGACAACGTTTGTCCTGTGAAGCATCCAGTTTGCGAATTCTCACGCGGCGAACTCAAGGCGACGCTCAAACCACTTTCCTGGAACGTATTCGCCCTGACTCCGGACAAAGGGAAACTAAAATGAATTTGCACACCTGGTTTGCAGGCGGGCGGCCGACCCGTGGTCTGTTCGTGGCGTGGCTGCTGGCATCGGGCATGGCAATGCCGGCCGAAAGTCCGCCGGACCCTGCTCACTTCAACACTGTGCAGCAGAAGCTGGCGCAGGGCAGGCAAGTGGTGGGTGCCACGGTCGACACAGCCGACGTGGATATCTACTGTGCGATGGCCAGCGCCGGTTTCGATTACCTGTGGATCGAGATGCAACACAGCCCGCTGACCTTCGCGCAGGTGGCCATCATGATCCGCACCTGTCCCGGGCCTGCCATTCCGTTCATCCGCGTGCCCACCGACAGCGAAGGCGACATCCAGAAGGCAGTGGACATCGGCGCTTTGGGTGTCATCGTGCCGCTGGTCGATTCCATCCAGAAGATCCAGAACGCGATTACCTTTGCCAAATATCCGCCCGTAGGCAAGCGCAGCCTGGGAGGCGGCCAGTACGGCACGCTGTGGGGTCGCGACTATCGCAAGTACGCCAACGACAACATCATGATCGTCGCCATGATCGAAAACCCCGAGGGTGTGCGCCTGGCAGACAAGATTGCCGCACTGGACCAGGTGGATGTGGTTTTTGCGGCCAGCACGGATCTGGGCAGCTTCACCGGCTGGCAACAGGGTGACCCGCGTTACGAGGCCATGGTCAACCGCATCCATGATGCGACGTTAGGCGCCAGGAAATATCTTGCCGGTCCCGCCGCATGGAAGGGTGCGCGCCCGGGCTTCACGTTTTTCCAGGGTCCGCCCGCCACTGCACTGATCCGCAGCGGTGCGCGGCTGGCGCTGGAAGGCAAGGCCGAGCCGGGTGCGCCACGCGGCGTGGCGCCGGTCGAAGGCTCAGACGCTCACTGAGCTTTCGCGGGAGTGATGCCAGACGCCATGCGCGTTGCGATGGCGCATTCCTGGGCCACACGGAAGTAACGCTGCAAGGCATCCGTGCCGATGACATAGGGATTGGGCTGGCCGGGCTTGCGACTGGCCAGTGCGGGCAGCTTTACCGTTGTTCCGTCGTAAGCAGTGTGATTCGAGAGCAGGATGTCCGCGCCCGCAGCGCGGGCCACTTCGCGGAAGCGCGCCGCCGACTCGGCATAGACTTTGAGGCGTAAGTCGCGCGGATCGTCGGGGCTGTCCTTGAAGTTGAACAACGTTCCACCCCATAACGCGGCCACATGCGGCTTGCCGTTGTCATGTACCGGCAGGATGGTGGATATCGTGCCGCGAGTGTGGCCGGGCGTGAGATACACGCGCACCGTGGTGCCACCAAGGGTAATGGGCATGCCGTCCGTGGCGACGATGTCCCGGGTCGCCTTGACCTTGTCGGTGGATTTTTCGTAGAGCTGCCAGTCGGCCTCGGACATGACGACGTGGGCGCCGTGGCGTTGCAGGATGCCCGCACCACCGGAATGATCTCCGTGCGCGTGGCTGATGATGACGTAGCGTATTTCGGCCGGATCAATTCCCAGCTTGCGCAGACCGTCGATCACTTCGGCCTCGACTGAATAATCGAATATCGAATCGACGAGAATGATGCCCTCGCTGGTGCGTAGACCCCACACCGAAAAGGCGGTTTGCCCGAGGAAAAACAGGTCGTCGAAAACCTTGGCCGGCTCGGCGTACCATTTGCGATTCGGATCTGTCCCCGTCAATTCAGCGGGAACCTCGCCGCTTCCGGCCTGCGCATGGACCGCGCGGATGGGATCCTCGCACAGCCGACCAAAGATGAACCCATGGTCGCTGCCGGCGTCACGGCGCGCGGCCTCCACGTGACGCTGCACCGCCTGGGTGGGTGATTCGTCCGCCGGTACGGCGCCGGTTATTGAACCAATGACCGCCAACGCCAGCGCGAGTTTGCGAACTTTCATGTCAAACCTTCCCCTTGTTATGTGCGCCAGACGGGCCAGAATACTGCGCCGGATGTTCCCATGTGGAGATCTACTTGCAGAATCTGCGTCCGCAACCCTGGCTGGTGCTGTCGGCACTAGTGACGATGGCTGCCTGTACCGCAACTGAGATCCCCGCGCAGAAGCCAGTCGACGTCGCCGCGCACCCTGATCCGCTGTCGGCATTGGCCAGCCCTGATCCGGTGCTGGCCGCCAACAAACGGCTGGTTTTCGACATGTGGCGCAGCGTGGTTGATGCAGGTCATGTTGAGGCGGCCGACCAAATGCTCGCGGAGGGGTATATCCAGCACAGCCCGGTGCTGCCCACCGGCCGCAGCGCGTTCAAACAGATCTTCTCGACGGTTGCGCGCCGGGATATTCCCGAATTGGTCGAGCCGCCGCTGGTTGCAAGCATCGCGGAGAACAACCTGGTGGTGATGAGCCTACTCGAGCGGGTGCCCGCGCGTGATGGAGTGCGCGCCTACACGACGACGCACTTCAATCTGTTTCGCGTTGAAAATGGACGCCTTGAGGAGCACTGGCATTCCGTTCGAACCGCTCCGGGCCCTGACGTGCTGCCGCCGGAACAGGGCGGCCCCCAGCCGGTAACGGGCATGTTGGGCGCGGCGCAGGGCGACCTTCTCAAGTCTGCCGATCCGCAACTTGCGCGCAACAAGCGTCGCGTATTCGACCTTTGGCGTGAAATCGTGGAGTCGGGTCACGAAGAACATGCAGGTCGATACATCGCTGCGCACTTCATTGAACACAACCCCAATGCGGCTTCCGGCCTTGCGGGATTCGAGGCCTATTTCTCAGGGCGGCCCAATACACCCGTCCAGCGCTGGATCCAGGCGCCGGTGGTCGCGATCGTTGCCGAAGGCGACCTCGTCGCGCTGGTCACGATGCAGGAGCATCCGCATCCAACGCGCGCCGGACACAACTACACGACGACGTGGTTCAACATGTTTCGCATCGTGGACGGCCGCATCGTCGAGCATTGGGATGCCGCCATACCAGCCGACCCGCATACGCCATCCACCTGGTGAAATCCCGTCACTAGCGGCCGCCGAATCCCAGCTGCTTTGCCAGTTCCGCGTTGCCAAACTCAAGCGCGATCTCGCGCCGCTGGATGCGCCACTGCCCGGCCTGCCTGGCGTATCGATCGGAATAGCGGGAGATGCTGAGGATGGCGGGCCCCACGGCACCTTTCTTGACCACCGTCGTGACGTAACAGGTGCCGGTAGCTGTATCCGCGCCGGTGATCGTGATCTGCGCATTGTCGATCAGATGACGCATGATTGAAGTCGATTTGCCGTCTGCCCCGGTCTCGGTGAAGCGCTCGTGATCCTTGCGCGCCTGCGCCATAAGCGCCTGGCGGCCTTTGACAATGGCCGGTCCGCCCGCGGAGATGGCGATCTCACCGTCTTGCGTAAACAGATCGGCATATTCCTCGGCGCTGCCCTGATCATGGACGACACCGTATCGGTCCATAAGCTCGCGGATCAGTACGCGGTCGGCGATGGACTGCATAGAGTCAAAAGCCGGCGCTTGCCCCGGAATTGCGGCCCGAAGGCTGACAGAGGCTGCCAGGAGCAGCATCGCGGCAAAATTCTTCACATGGGGAATTTTCATTCAATCGCTCCTGCGGTATGGTCAGAGTACGTCCGGGTCGAACAAAAGAGGGGGGAGCATGCATTCAAACTTGCGATTCTGGTCAATGGTGCCCCCGGCCCTCGCAGTGTGTTTCTTCCAGGTCGCGGCCGCTCATCATTCGACGGCTGAATTCGACTACACAAAGCAGGTCACTATCAAGGGGACGGTCAAGGAAGTTCAGTGGACCAACCCCCACTCCTACATCCAGCTCTTGACCGGCGAGGGCGCGGACACGGTCCAGTGGTCGGTGGAAATCGGTTCGCCAAGCCTCAATATCAACATGGGCTGGCGCAAGAACAGCGTCAAGCCCGGCGACGTCGTGACCATGAACCTCTCACCGGCGCGCAACGGCAAGCCTTACGGCACGTTGCGCGTACTCACGTTCGCTGACGGCCAGCAGCTCGAAGGCGTGGCAGCAAAGATAAAGGGCTTTCCTGCCGCGCCGCCGACCGCGCCGACCGCGCCACCAGCGCCAAAGGGGCCGTGATCATGAATCTGCGTTATCGCTGTTACCTGTTGCTCTGTGTGACCGCGCTCGCCGCATGCGTCTCAAGACCAGCGGATGTGACCAGCTCGCCGGGCCGACCAGACGCACTGCTTGGCACCTGGGTGCCGGACGCGGCGCCAAGGGCGCTGCTGACGTCTGCTGGCGCTCAGCCGCCGCTGTCGAAGGATGCTGCGAAGACATACACCCAGCGCCGCCAGCGGCTGGCCGCCGGCGATGCTTCGTTCGACCCCACCACCTGGTGCGCAGGCCCGGGTATGCCGCGCATTCTGACCATGCCCAATGCGTTCGAAATCCGTCGCGATGGCGATCGACTCGCCTTCATCCACGACTGGTACCGCTGGTTTCGCGTAGTCGATCTGACCCCGGGCGAAGTTGAACCTCCGCTGCCGCTGACCATGGGATTTCCGGTGGGACACTGGGAAGCCAATACGTTGGTGATCCGCACTGTCGGCCTCATTGATGCGACGGTAATGGATGCATCCGGCATGCCGCATTCCGAGCAATTGAAGCTGACTGAACGCCTGCGCGTGTTGCCCGATGGCAGGCTCGAAGATCGCATCACCGTCGACGATCCGGAGACGTTCACGCAGCCCTGGGAAACGGTGCTCACGTTTCATCGCGACGGCGCGGCACATGTTGCAGACGACGTATGCCCCGACCGCATCGCGCGCGGCGAGTCGGCTGAAAGTGTGACCGCGCTGGCGAGGACTGGCGGCGCGGTGAAGAAGTCAGCGGTTCCCCCGCCAACACCTGCGGCAGATGCCAAACCCCTCGCGGCTTCGCCGATGTTCTCCGGGATATGGGAACCCAAAACCTTCGGCTTCATGGTGCCCGATGCGCCGCTGTCGAAGGCAGGGCAGGACATAGTCGATCGCAACGCCGAAGCAATGAAAGGTGGCCACATCATGCAGACCGCGTGGACCTCGTGCCGCCCGGGCGCGGTGTCGACCATGACCATGCCGCGCGAGAAAATTGTGATCCTGACCGCGTCCGACGAGATCACGCTGTTGTTCGAGATGCCGCGCATGGTCCGCCGCATCCGATTGAACGCCTCGCATCCGGCGAAGCTGGAGCCGGGCTACGTGGGCGACTCAATCGGGCATTGGGAAGGCGGCACGCTGGTGGTGGACACGCTGGGTTTCAACGGCTACGCCGAACTTGACGCGCGCGGCCAACCCACTAGTGCGCAGCTGCACACGGTCGAGCGCTTCACGCCGTCCGCCGACGGTGCCGGCATCGACATCGAGACCACGGTCACTGATCCGGAGTACTACTCGAAGCCGTTCGTCATCAAGCGCGCCTGGAAGCGCAGTGCCGCGCGGCACCCATTCGAGTACGATTGCATGGAGAATCCCCGGCAGGAAGATTTTGAGAACGCGTACTACATACGCGAGCGTTATCGTCCCACCTGTATGCGGGTGGAAGGCGAGGGGGCAGCGCTTTCGAAGGTCGTGTGCCGCAAGGCCGAGAAATGACAATGGCGAGGGGCTTATGTTGCGAAATCTCTGGGGTGTGCTGGTAACCGTGACGATGCTGGCAGCCAGCGCTTCCGCTCATGCCCAAAGCTGGCAGGGCACGGGAGAGATGCCCCTCGACTACCATGCGTACGTACGCGACTTCAACAGCGGCGATGACCGCGGTCTGATCGAGAAGTACTTCACGCCCGACACGCAGATGATCAGCGGTAGCGGCGTGCGCAAAGGCCATAAGGAAATGAACGAGTTCCTGGCAGCGGCGCACGACGGTGTGCGCGAGATAATTCGCCCGCAGGTGGTGATGTGGGACAAGGACCACATCTTCGCCGAGATCGACATGGACTTCATCGCCTCAAAGCCGCGGCCGGACTTCGTCTTCGGCGCCCTGCAGCCGGGCGACATCCTGACGGTGAAGTTCTTTGCCCACTACACGGTGGTCAACGGCAAGATCAAGACGCTCAAGACCATGACATGGAAACCAGAGACGGGCGTGACCAAAGCGCCACGGCTTGGCGCCGAAGCTGGACAGCGAGCGGCATTCATTGCCTATACGCGTGCCTTTTCCGGCGGCCTGCCTGCGAAATACTCGGCCTTCTACACCAACGACGTGAAGTTGCAGCTGAGTTCCGTGGGGCAACTCAGCGGAAAACAGGCCATCGTCGATTTCTATACGAAGATGTTTAAGACTGTGCGTGAGGATCTGGTGATCAACCAGATCGTCTATGACAACAACGCCATAGTCGGGGACTTCGTCAGCGTGTTCACCGCAGTGGAAGATGCTCCAGACTTCGTGGTGGCGCCGCTGAAGAAGGGCGAATCAGTCCGCGTGCCAGTGTTCGTGTACTACACATTGCGGGATGGATTGATCTGCGAGATTCGTGTTGCACGATCTGGGCAATTAGCGAAAGGAATGAAATGACAATCGCGAAAAACTTCTTGTCGTGCGCGACAGCCTTGCTGTTTGCGGTCTGCGCTCACGCCGCAGACAACGCCTGTGCCGCCAGCGGCGGCCTGCAGTTCGTGTGTGGCGTGAAGAACGCCGAGGATCTCGTCGCAGTGCCAGGCACCAAGTGGCTGCTCTCGAGCGGCTATGCGGATGGCGCAGGTCTTACGCTGGTCGATACCCGCGATGGCGGCCATCGCGTGGCTTATCCCGGCCCGGATCCGCGCGCTGCACACGATGCGAAATATCCTGACTGCAAGACACGTCCGGCCGCGGCTACCTTCGTTACGCACGGCCTGAATCTGAAGCCCGGCGCGGCCAGTCATTCGACGCTATATGCCGTTGCTCATGGCGCTCGTGAGTCGATTGAAGTCTTCGACGTCGACGCCACGGGCAAGGTGCCTGCACTGACGTGGCAAGGCTGCGTGCCGATGCCGGAGGGACTGGCAGCCAACAGCGTGGCTTCGTTCGCCGATGGCTCACTGGTCGCGACTGTGCTGCTGATGCCTGGCAAGACGTTCAGCGACTCGGTTGCAAAGCGTCCGACCGGCGCGGTGTTCGAGTGGGCTCCGGGCAAGCGCGGTTTCGAGCTGGTGCGCGGCAGCGAGCTGCCGGGCAACAACGGCATCGAGACGTCGCCGGACGGCAAGGAGATCTTCGTCGTGTCTTCCGGCTTTCAGTCCATTGTCGCGTTTGCCCACGCAAACCCGACCAGGCAACTGCGCACGACGCGGCCATTGCCATTCACGCCAGACAATGTGCACCGCGGCCTCGATGGCCGTCTGCGCACGGCCGGCATGGCCAACGACGTGCCGGAGTGCGGCGGTGCACCGGGGCCACAGCACGACCTCTCGAAACTTGGCAGCTGCCCGCGCGGTACCATCGGCATGGAGATCGACCCCGCGACGATGAAAGACACCCTCGTCGTGCAGACTCAGGCCAGCAAGCAGTTCAGCAACGCCACGATGGTGCTGGTGCAGGACGGTCAGTTCTGGCTCGGCACGTTCCAGGGCGACCGCATCGCCCATGGCCCGTTACGCTGATGGCTGTTGGGCGGTATTAAGCCGCCCGCTCAGCACTGGGTAGTCCGAATACCCCTTCTCGCCACCGCCATAGAACGTGCCCGGATCGGGCGTGTTCAGCGACGCGTTCAGTCTCAGCCTTTCAAGCAGATCGGGGTTCGCAAGATAGGGCACGCCAAATGCCACGGCGGCGGCGCCTGCGTGCAGCGCTGCTTCTGCACGCGCCCGATCGTAACCCCCGTTGACGATGATCGCTCCGCCAAACGCTTTGGCCAGTACCGGTGTAATTGCTTCCGCGCCGCCCATCTCCACCAGGTGCATAAAGGCGATGCCGCGGATGGTCTCGGAGGCGCGGCGGAATGTCTCGAGTGGATCCTGGTCACTCATGTCGTTCCAGGGGGACATGGGCGAAAAGCGCACGCCGGTGCGGTCGGCGCCGATCTCGCTCGCCACCGCCTCTACCACTTCCCTCAGGAAACGCGTGCGGTCCTGCCCGTAGATGTCAGTGCGCTTGTTGGTGCCCGAACGCAGAAACTCGTCGATCAGGTAGCTGTTGGCGCCGTGGATCTCGACCGCATCGGCGCCGGCATCAATCGCGCGGCGTGCCGCGGCAGCGAAGTCGCGTGCGATGCCCGGGATTTCGGCCGTCTCAAGTTCGCGCGGTGTCTCAAACGGCACTTGCTGGAAATTTGCGTCGTTGGCCTTGCCGGTCTTGATCGCGATGGGGCTGGGGGCGGCGGTCTCGCCGAAGACAGAGGAATGGCCGGACCTGCCGGTGTGAAAGATCTGTGCAGCGATACGCCCGCCGGCGCTGTGTACGGCGTCAAACACATTCTTCCAGCTCTGCTGCTGGGCATCGTTCCACAGGCCCGGGACGGCCGGATAGCCGTGGCCCTGGCGACTGACCGCAATGGCCTCGGAGATGATGAGCCCGGCTGCCGCACGCTGCGCGTAATACCTGGGGGCCAACCCAGTCTGTATGCCTTCGGCGGAGGCGCGGCTGCGCGTCATCGGGGCCATGATGGCGCGGTTGGGAATTTCTACGCGGCCAAGTCTCGCGGGGGTGAACAGCAGGCTCATTGTATCCTCGGGTCTTTCTTTGGTATCTTGTAGATACTATGAAGGCAAAGAATATAAAGGCGCAAGTAGGTACCAATAGGTGGGATAGTTCCCGCGAGGAAACCTGCGAAATCTCGTGCCCGATGGGAAAACTGCTTGAACTGCTCTCGGGGCGATGGGCATTTCCCGTGCTCTACCAGTTGCTGCTTGCCAAGGGCCCGATCCGCTTCGGGCGATTGCAGCGCGGCGTGGGGCGCGTGACGCAGAAGGAACTGACCAAAACGCTGCGTACCTTCGAGGAGCGGGGCCTGGTCACGCGTCATGTCTATGCGGAGGTTCCCCCGCGCGTGGAGTATCAGCTGACGACGCTGGGTGCGTCCCTTAAGGCCCCTCTTTGCGGGCTGGCGCGCTGGGCCGAGGCACACATGAAAGATATCCATGCAGCCTGCCCTGAAATCGGCGCCCGTCGCAGATAACAGACGTCGGAAAATTCCTTCGAAACGTTGGTCTCCCGGGCGACGGTGAAACATAATGCAGTTGTTCATGATGGGTCACGGATGATTCATCCGCTACGGAGTAGAGGATTCAACATGAAAAATGTAACCAAGGTTGGTTCGTTGCTGGTATCCATCGCGGCGACAGGATTGGTGTTTGCACAGGCCCCGGCTGTAACGCCTGCTGCCTCTGTGGATTCAACCCAGTTCAGCTCGATGGACCTTAACAAGGATGGCAAGTTGTCCCAGGCGGAAATCCGCTCGCAGGCAGATCTGCAGAATGCCTTCATCTCGCTGGATGCCGATCACGACACTTACCTGTCGGAGTCCGAGTTCTCGAAGTGGAACAAGGCCGGCAAGTCGGACCAGATGGCGCCGAAGTCCGAGACTGTGACACCTGCGGATTCCAGCAAGAAGTATTGAACGTAGACCTTGCCGATCAGGCCCTGTGCCTGATCGGCTTTATTTTGGCTGGGAACGCGGCTTCCTTCGAAGAGAACGCGCGCGGGCACATGGTGGTCACTTATAGACTCTTCTTGTAGGCGTTCGGATTCTTCTCGCACTGTTTGTATTGAGCTCGCAACCGGTCGCGGCGCTCGATCAGCTTTCCGGCTTCATTGGGCTTGTTTCCCACGTGCATCTCGGAATCGATCCTGTCGATCTTTCCTTGGACTGAAGCCCTGCACTGATGCGCGGTCGCGCTGGTAGCCAGCGCTGAAAATGGACTCAGCCCGACAGCGATCAATACAAGCAGGGCGCTGATTTTCATGGTTGCTCGCCATTAGCCATGAACGATTGGGTCTTGATGATCTCCAGCAGTCGGCAGTACTGCCACCGCTCATCCGCGGGTTTCAATTTCCTGTTGCCGGGATCGATGCAGGTGTTGGGTTTGGCGAGCCGGTATTCTTCCAGCGGATCCTTCGCCAGGTTAAAGAACTCGCAGTCACTATTGTCGGTGCCGTCGGTACAGACCACCTTATGAGTGGCGTTGCGTGCGCCGGCCTGACGGGTGCTGTTGGTCATCAAGTTGACTGTCTCGGCAAGCAGGTACCCCTTGTCGGGGTCGCGCACCTGCTTGGCTTGGCCGAACAGTATGGGGCCCAGCGATACGCTATCGAGCGGCACCATGCCAGTGCCAGAGCTATCGGGAACGCTTCGAGGTGCCTGGATACCGGCAATATTCAGCACGGTCGAGAACAGGTCGGCCACATGGACATAGTCGCCATTCGATGAATCCGGTTTGATCCCTGGCCCTTTGATCACCATGGCCACGCGTGTGCCGCTCTCGTAGGCAGTCCCCTTGCCGCGCCCTTGTTTCGTGATGTACATGTTGTCAATGAAGTCCAGATTCGGCCTGGCGTACATCGGCGTGCCGTTGTCGCTGACATAGATCACGTAGGTATTCGGATCAATGTGGCCGACGGCTTCAAGTACTTTGCCGATGACCGTGTCGACGGAGTTGGTCATTGCGCGCATCAATGATTCGCCAGAGCAGGAGCCGACGTTGTTTGAACCGAAGGTGCCACCGCAGTCCTTCATCTCCTTGTAGGCCTCTGCGTTGAGCGTGTCGGCATTGGGCACGGCCATCGCACTGGGCTGCTGTTTGGCGGTTGCATGTGACAGGTTGAACGCCAGCCACACGAACCAGGGCTTGTCGGGATGCTGTGCCCGCTGCGCAGTGATCCACTCGATGGTGTCCGCAGCCTTGACCACTGGTGCATAGGTTGTCGGGGCAATGCCCGGCAGTGACCTCTCGACAAGAACTCCCTTGCGCCATTCATTCGCGGCCGTCTGGTTGTCCTGGATCTGATAGTCGTAGTCCCAATACGTCGCAATGGCGGCGTGCAGGTTGCCCTTGAAAATGTCGAAGCCGGCTTCCTTGGGCTTCATGCCAGGATAATCGACAGGCTTGCCGGGCAGGCCGGCCATATGCCACTTGCCGAACACGGCCGTGCTGTAGCCGGCTTCGTCCTTGAGCTTGCGGACGAACGAGGTATGGTGCTGCGACAAGGCATCGGCGTAGGTCAGCACTCCGGTCTTTGCCGAGAACAGGCCAGTAAGAATCGATGAGCGTGTCGGCGAACAGAAGGGTTGTGCCCAGGTGCTCGAAAAGCGCATGCCCTGCCGGGCCAGCTGATTGAGCACAGGCGTCGACGCGGGCTTGCCGTGAATGGCCCGATAGTCGGGATGGTTGAGGCCCGCGGGTCCGTATTTCGCGGTGAGGTCATCGATCAGACCCGGGTACATGTCGCTGGTCACGTCGATGCCGAAGTCGTCCCCGATGATCAGCAGGATGTTGGGATGAGCCGCGGTCGCTGCGCCTGCGCAGATTGCAGGCATGCCGCACATCAGCAAGGCCAGGGCTGGTCGCCATCTTATGGACATCACCCTTATTCCTTCGCAGCCAGGAACGACTTTGTGCTGACTACTTCCTGCAGGCGGCAGAAGTTCCATTCCGGGGTGCTCTTCTTCCATGCAAGCTGCTGGTATTTCGCGCAGCTGTCGGGCTTCGTCAGTGGGTATTCCTCAAGCGGGTCGTCAATCAGGTCGTAGAACTGGCAGTTGGCTGCATCTGCAGTGGCAGTGCAGACGATCTTGTATTTCGCATTGCGCGCGCCTACCTGCTTCATGTTCTGCATCACGGGGTTGGTGGTTTCCGCCAGCAGATAGCCCATATCCGGGTCGCGGATCTTCTTCGCTCCATGGAAAAGTATGGGCGCCAGCGAAACACCGTCCAGATCCACCATGCCGGTGCCGTTGCGATCGGGAACGCTCGCTGGAGAATCCAGTCCGGCCAGTTTGAGAATGGTGGGAAACAGGTCCACGCCATCCACAGGCGCGTTGCTCACGGATCCCGCCTTGATGCCTGGCCCGCGGATCGCCATCTCGACTTGTGCGCCAGCCTCATAGGATGTGCCTTTGCCGCGTCCCCTTCGGGTGATGTACATGTTGTCAATGAATTCGCGCTTGTTGCCGAACATCCAGGTGCCGTTGTCGCCCAGGTAAATGACAAAGGTATTGGGATCCAGTGCATCGACAGTCTTGAGCAGCTTGCCAACCAGGGTATCGAGCGAATTGGTCATGGCCCGCATCAGCGCCTTGTCGCTGCAGTCGCCGACATTTGCGGATCCGAACGTCCCGCCGCAGGCCTGCATTTCCTTTCGTGATGGCGCGTCCAGCGTGTCGATGTTTGGCACGGCCATGGGATTGGGCACTTGCTTGCCGGTAATGTGCGAAAGATTGAAGGCCAGCCAGACGAACCAGGGTTTGCCAGGATTTGTCGCCTTCTGCTCGGTAATCCATTTGATGGTATCGGCTACCTTCACCACCGGTGCGTAAGTGGTTGGAGCAACCCCGAGTAGCGAACGCGTGGGCGCCGGCTCAGTGCGCCACTTGTCGGGTGGCGAGGTAGCGTCCTGGATCTGGTAATCGTAAGCCCAGTAGGTTTCGAGGCCGCCATTGAGATTGCCAAGGAACAGGTCGAAGCCGGCCTCCTTGGGTTTCATGCCCGGATAGGCCGCTTTCGTGCCCTGCGGCTCAAGTCCCGCCATATGCCACTTGCCGAACACCGCGGTGGCGTAGCCGCCTTTTTCCTTGAGGTCGCGAACGAAGGAGTGGTGGCTCTGCGTAAGCCAGCCGGTGTAATCCAGCACGCCGGTTTTGGCGGGATACAGTCCGGTGAGAATCGATGCGCGGGTGTTGGCACAGAACGGCTGCACCCATGCCTGCGTGAAGCGCATGCCCGACTGCGCGAAGGCGTTGAGCGTGGGAGTGGAGGCAGGGCGGCCCTGAATTTGCTGGTAGGCGGGATGGTTGTGACCTGCTGGTCCGTACTGCTTCACCAGGCTGTCGATCAGGCCCGGATACATTCCGGTCGTCACGTCGATGCCGATGTCATCGCCGATGATCAGCAGGATGTTGGGCCGCTTGGCGATAGCCGCAGAAGCTGGTAGCGACGCGAGTACTACTGATGCCAGCAGGGCGATGCATCGCCACGTCGTTGAAACGATATCCCGGATCACTGTTTCTTCCCCCCGCAACTTGTGCTCGGTGGGGCTACCGATACTCCGATGTCCTCGGTGCTGTCAATTCACGGCTTCCTTGAGCGATAACCTTCCAGCGCCTGACTAATAGAAGTGTCGTCAGGGAACCGGCGCGCTGCAGCTTTCAGCACAGCGACGCCCTGCGCCAAATTGCCGGTCTCCACCAGTGCTACCGCGTACACCAACGCGTACTGCGCATTGCCAGGTGCCAGCAGACTGGCCTGCCTGAAAAGTGCAACGGAATCCGGCGTTCTGCCCGTGCGCACATACAACAGGGCAAGGGCGTGGCGGGCGTCGCCGGACTCGGGATACGCGGACATGGCCTCGTGCAGCAGGGGCTCTGCCAGGTCGTCGCGACTTCGCGCGCGGTAAATATCCGCCAGATTGAGCATCGCCGGCAGATAGCGCGGCGCAAGTTTGCGGGCCTGCAGCAGCGACTTCTCCGCTGCGCCCGGATTGCCTTGGGCAGCCTCGAAAAGGCCCAGATCGCTCATGGACTCCGGCATGTCCGCGTTGTACAGCAGGCTTTGCTGGTATTCGTCAAACAGCTTGGTCAACGCGGCGCGCAATTGCGTTGGTGCCTGTGCTGCCGGTATATCGATTAGCTCGCGGGCCGTGGCCATACGAACCGACTTGGTCGGATCGGCGATCAGAGGTTGCAGGCGAGACAGCCGCTCGCGTGCGCCCACATTGGCCAGTGCCGCAGCAGCGCTGGCCCGCAACAGAGGATCAGGTGACACCAGTAATGCACTGACGGCATCGAGTTGCTGCGTTGAGGGAAACCTGGCGCTTTCCAGCAACGCGATGGAGCGCAGAATGGGCGGCTGGCTCAGGTCGCGCGCGTACGCGAGCAGATCGGGTGCGATGGATGCGCTGTTCTGTCTTGCTGCCGACAACAGCGCGGTGTGCCGGTAGTAGGGTTGCCTGCGCCCCGAATGTTGCGCGACGATGTCAGCTGCCCATTGGTTGCTGCGGTTGGTATGGCATTGCATGCAGGGATCTGGAACTCCCGACTGCAAGCTGGCCGCCGGATCGGGTACGCGGAAGGAGTGATCGCGCCGCAGGTCCACACCCATGTAGGTGTGTTGTGGCATGTGGCAGTTCACGCATTGCGCGCCCGGCGAATCCGGCTCATGGAAGAAGTGTTCGCGGGTCTGGAATTTCTGTGCCTGATGGCACTGCAGGCACAGGCCGTTGCCCGATGCACGCAGGTGGCCGCTATGCGGCTCGTGACAATTGGTGCAGGTGACTTGGTTCGCGTGCATCCGGCTCTGCAGGAAGGAGCCGGCCTCATAGACTTCCTCGTGCATCTGTCCGTCTGCAAAGTAGCGACCTTCCAGCAGTGGGCCAAGGCTGTAGTTGTCGAAGTAGGCCGCTGTCACATCGGGATGCTGCAGTTCCGAGCGGCGTGAGTGGCAACCCAAGCACATCTGCAACTGTCCCCCAATGGCAGCATCCATGTGTTGAGGAGAGGGCCGCTTCCCTGCGGATGGCTCCCAGATCTTGCCGACGTACGTCGTCAGACCCTTGTTGTCCAGCGAGCGCTGGCCACCCGCCCAAGCCACGTGGCGCGAGCCCGGACCATGGCAGGCCTCGCAGCCAACGTTGATCTCCTGCCACCGCGTATCGTAGCGGTTGGTGTCCCGTGAATAGTTTTTCGCCAGGTTGGTCGAGTGGCAACTGGCGCAGCGCGAATTCCAGTTCTGAAAGGCGCCGGTCCAATGCAGCGGATCGTCGTGGGTAACCTTCTCGTCCGGATAGAGGTGGTACCAACGCTGTCCGCCCTGCGCGGTCGGGCGGTTGTCCCAGCTGATGGAAAGTGCCTGCATGCGGCCGTCGGGGAAGGCGATCAGGTATTGCTGCAGCGGGTAGTGTCCGAAAGTGTAGGTGATGCGGAAGGTCTCGAGTTTTCCGTCCGCATTGTCGGTTTGCACGAAGTACTGCCCATCGCGCGCAAAGAAGCGCGTAGTCGTGCCGGCGTAATCGAAATGCGCGTCCTTGAAATCACCCTGCACGGATTGCGCATTGGCAATCTCCATCGCATGTCGGTGATCACTCTTGAGCCAGTTTGCGTACGCTTGCTGGTGACAGGAGGCGCACGTCTTGGTCCCGACCCAGGCAATCGCCACAGGCGGCTGCTTGTGATCACGCAGCAGGGCAAGTGCAGCCCCCCCCGATCGCGATCGCAACGACAATCAATGCGATGCAAAGTGGGCGACGCTTTAGGAGCATCTTTAAGTCGGCAATGGCTATCACCCGGGATTTCTGGTCTTTCGCGACTGGATACCGGCAATCGCTTCTTTGAGACGCGGCGCGGCGAAGTCCAGAAAGCGGCGCATCTTCAGTGGCATCTGTCCGCGTGCCGCATGCACCAGGTGCACGGGCGCGGGGTCCGGTTCATATGCTTCGAGTACGAGTTTCAGTTCGCCCCTCCTTGCTGCATCCGCCACCTGGTAGTGCAGCAAGCGAGTGACCCCGACGTTGCGAATTGCCGCCTGGGCTGCGGCTTCTGTGGTCGTCACCGCAAGACGTGATTTCACGACTACCTCAATGGTAGCTTTGGCTTGCGGCTTGTTGAATCGCCAGACCGACGCCGGCATGAGAATGTCGACTGTCACGCAGGGGAAACGCGACAGCTCTTCGGGACCCTTTGGAGTGCCGTGATCGGCCAACACTTGTGGGCTGGCGCAGGTCACCAACCGCATCGTTCCGATCCGCGTTGCCACCAACGAACTGTCTGGCAGATGGCCAATGCGGATCGCCATATCCACGTGGTCATCAACAAGATCCATGTTGCGGTCGACCAGGAGAAGGCGGATGTTGATATCCGGATGCGCAGCGAGAAAGTCGATCACGACGGGCAGCACATGCAGTCGGCCGAACATGACCGGCGCAGTCACGACCAGTTCGCCCCTGGGCAGGTTGAACTCCCCAAGGGCTGCTCGTTCAGCCTCGTCGACCTGCTCAAGGATTCGTCGCGCTGCAGCGATATAGGCAATGCCGGCTTCGGTGAGGGTGAGCTTGCGCGTCGTGCGCATCAGCAGTCGTGCGCCCAACCGTGTTTCCAGATCAGAGACCTTGCGACTGAGTGTGGCCAGTGGCACCTGCAATGCGTGCGCCGCCGCGGTAAGACTGCCCTTTTCCGTGACAGTTACCAGCATTGACATGGCTTCGAGGCGGTCCATCTACTATTCCATATTATGGTAGGGACATTCTCGATTCTGACTGATTATATTTAATAATGGAAAGGTAGATCATTTTCTCCCGTAAGTCCTCCAGGGAGCAGCCGTGTCGTATGGATTCCTCGATATCGCAGTAACGCCAGCAGTGCGCACCGCACAAGCGGCCATGGGCAGCGAACAATTCTGGCTCGATTTCAAAGGCCACCGCGAGTTTGACCAATTCACGGATAACGAATCCGCCTTCATCGCCGCGCGTGACAGCTTCTACATGGCCACGGTGTCCGAGACCGGCTGGCCGTACATGCAGCATCGGGGCGGCCCGCGCGGATTCCTGAGGGTGATCGACGATCACACGCTTGCCTTTGCCGATTATCGCGGCAATCGCCAGTACATCAGCACTGGCAACGCGGCGGCCAACCAGCGCGCCTGTCTGTTCCTTATGGATTACCCACACCGCACCCGCCTCAAGATCTATGCGAATACCGAAATTGTCTCACTCGATGCCGATCCTGCACTGACCGCGATGGTCACAATGCCGGGCTACAAAGCCAGGCTCGAACGCATCTTCCGATTCAGGCTGGTTGCCTTCGACTGGAATTGTCAGCAGCACATCACACCTCGATTCACCGAGGAGGAGCTCACGGAGGCAGCAAACCGATAACCATTCCCGTGCATCTATACTTGGAACGCCTGTGTCCAGGCGATGTCAGAATTACCCATAACCGGGTCTGGAGGACATTTATATCCCCAAGACCGGCAAGATTCTGGGGGTTTGGCCAGCGTGTTTTCCCGCACTGTCGTACACACCTTTTGCCTGGGGCTGACGGCGCTGTGGCTGTTGCTTCCCGCCCACAATGCGCTGGCGCAGTCCGAGCCGGCGACGATTGAAAATGCCAACGGCATTGTGCCGCTGGTCGAAAACGGCAAGCGCATTTACGAAGTCCAGCAGTTCGCGCGCTTTGCGCCCCAATCGGCGGCCGATATCGTGGCGCAGATCCCGGGCTTCTCCATCACCAATGTGAGCAACGCGCGGGGCCTCGGCGAGGCGTCGCAGAACGTGCTGATCAATGGGCAGCGCATCACGGGCAAGAACAATGATGCGCTTACCGTGTTGCGCCGGATTCCGGTTGCTGCCATTCGAAGCATTGAGATAGTGGACGGCGCCACGCTGGACATCAGTGGCCTGTCGGGGGACGTGCTCAACGTAGTGGCAGAGCAGGGCAGCATCCAGGGCAACTACGCCTGGCGACCGCAGTTTCGCGAACAGGTGGGCGCGCACTGGCCGGAGGGTGAGGCCAACGTCTCGGGCAAATCCGCTATTGGTGATTTTGCGCTGGGGTTTCGCTGGGACGGTTTCAAGGGCGGCGGATGGGGCGGTGCCACGGAATATCGGCCCGCCACGGACGTGTCGTTCTGGCGCGCGCAGGAGCCGCGTTTCCAGGACGATATTCCGAAGCTCTCGGGATCACTCAATCGCACACTGCAGTCGGGCTCGATCTGGAATATCAATGCCAGTGTTGATCGGGAGAACTTCACGCGGGATGTTCCCACTTATTACCAGGTGCCCGGCGAGCCCGAGGCCTTCGAGAGCAGCACCGGTGAAAACGAAAAGTGGC
Organism: Pseudomonadota bacterium; assembly: GCA_039932715.1. GTDB lineage: Bacteria > Pseudomonadota > Gammaproteobacteria > Steroidobacterales > Steroidobacteraceae > ZC4RG30. Next base: position 38,626 of record JBDTPN010000021.1, read on the forward strand.
ATACCGAGGTCGGCACCGACTACGAGTTCGCCCTGGGAAAGGGAAGACTGAAACTGATTGGCTTTTATACCCAGCGTTGGGGTCCCAACGTCAATGAACTCACGACTTTGCCTGATGGCGCGACCGTGCCCACCGGCTCGCGCTTTTCGCAGGATTCCACTGAGGGGGAGCGCGTGTTACGGGGCGAATACCGCTGGCACGGCTGGGATGCTGACTGGAGTCTCTCAGGGGAAGCGGCGTACAACTTCGTCGATGTCGCGGGCGTCTACGAAGAGCTCGATGCAAATGGTGAATTCCAGGTAGTCCCCATTCCTGGCGCCAGTTCGCGTGTCGAGGAAAAACGCGGCGAGACCATCCTCAGTTTCAGTCGCAGCCTCAACCAATACGTTTCCTTGCAGGTAAACGGTGGCGTGGAATACAGCGTTTTGAGCCAGGATGGCCTGACCGGCCTGACACGCAGCTTCTGGCGCCCAAAGGGTCTGGTGTCGTTGGCTTGGAATCCGCCGTCGGATTGGGAGTTCAACTTCAAATTGCAGCGCAAGGTCGGGCAGCTCAACTTCTTCGATTTCCTGGCCTCGGTCAACGTCAACAACGACAACTTCAACGGCAGCAATCCGGACCTGGTGCCGCCGGAAAGCTGGCTGGCAACGGCGCAGGTCATCCGCAACCTGGGACCGTATGGCAAGGTGAAGTTGACCCTGGAGGCAGAGGACATTACCAACATTGTCAGTCAGGTTCCCATCGGCCCCATCCTGGAAGCGCCTGGCAACCTGCCCAAAGCTACGCGCTTGCAGGCAACGCTCGAAGCAGGCCTGCTGCTGGATGGGCTGGGGATACCAGGTGGCAAGCTCGACACCTTTCTGACCGTGCGCGACACCAGCGTGATCGATCCCTTGTTTGGTACGGCGCGTCAACTCAACGGCAACTGCTGCTACTTCAACGCTGACTTTCGGCAGGACGTCCCGGACACTGCCTGGACCTGGGGTCTATTTGCCGAATACCAGTCCAAGAATTACTTTTATCGGCTCGACTACGAGGAACGCTTCTGGGGGTCGAAGCCCTTTGGAGTGGTGTTCCTGGAGCACAAGAACGTATTCGGGATGAAAGTGCGTTTCAGCGTCGCAAACCTGTTCAACAGTCAGGATCGCACCGAGTCGGTGAACTATGTTCAGCGGCGCGATGGACCGGTGGATTACACGCGGGACTACACCTTGACCTACCACCCTTTCTACCGGCTGCAGATCAGCGGGACCTTCTAGGCCCCTTTCGTAAGGCTAAGTATCTGGGCCAGCCACTGAGAAATCATCCAAGTGAGGTAGTCGGGTCATGATCACCAACTCGCAATCCAATACCAACATCCATGAAATCGCGGACGGCATCTACCGCATCAACACGCCGGTCGCGCTTCCGGGGGCGGGTCAGTTCAATTTCAACCAATACCTGATCGTGGACGATGAACCCATGCTGTTTCATATCGGTCTGCGGGGATTGTTTCCCCTGATACGCGAGGCCGTAAATGCAGTCCTGCCGGTGGCGAACTTACGCTATCTGGGCTTCTCGCATTTCGAGTCAGACGAGTGCGGCGCGCTCAACGCCTTCCTGGCTGTTGCGCCGCATGCGGTGCCTGTATGTAGCCAGGTCGCTGCCCTGGTTTCGGTGGCTGACTTTGCGGATCGTGCGCCGCGTGCACTGGCAGATGGGGAAGAGCTGGCATTGGGCCGCCACCGGATGCGCTGGTTCGATACGCCACATATGCCGCATGCCTGGGAATGTGGCCAGATGATGGACAGCACTACTCGCACCCTCTTCTGTGGCGACCTGTTCACCCAGGGCGGGGCGGGGGAAGCGCCGCTGGTTGAAACGGATATCCTCGGGCCCAGTGAAACATTCAGGGGACCCATGGATTACTTTGCGCATGCCCCGGATACGACGGCCATTCTGGAGAGGCTGGCCGCACTTGGCCCGACGACTTTGGCTTGCATGCATGGCAGTGCCTGGCGCGGAGACGGCGCACGGCTACTGCGCGAACTTTCAGGGGTGTTGATGCGGGCGCCGGGCAGGGCAGTCGCCTAGCGACCCACCCTTATTACCGCTGGCTATGAGCCAAGACGGGAACCTCATTGGAAATACCGGATCGGGCCTCATTTACTGGACATACGGCCGTCCCAAGGAGCCTTCCAATGACCCAGTCCAATGTTCTTCACACCAGCGATATCTCGTTCGTGGACGATGTGCTGGAGTCCGACAAGCCTGTATTGGTGGATTTCTGGGCCGATTGGTGCGGACCCTGCCGGGCCATAGGGCCCATCCTTGAAGATGTGGCTGCCGAGCGGCAGGATTCGCTGCGAGTGGTCAAGGTCAACATAGATCAGAGTCCAGACCTTGCGCGGCAGTTCGGCGTGCGCAGCATTCCGACGCTGATGCTGTTCCAGGATGGCAAGGTCAGGTCGCAGCGAGTTGGTTCGCTGCGCAGACCGGAGCTGGACGCGTTCCTCGACAAGTGACCTCGCCTAACGGCTGCCGGCTCCCTTGGTCGCAGCTTCGTAGCGCGCCTGCAGTGCGTCGCGCTTGTCTCCCAGTGCCTGCAATTCCGGGCTGCTGTTCAACACACTGAGCATATTGGTGCGGAAGGCCTGCTCCTTGCTCAGTTGCACTACCGGCGCAGTTCCCGCTACTGCGTGGCCAACATCCGCGCCGCTGTTATTAGCCGACCCGGCGGACTGACCACCCGAGACTGCGGACTGCATGCGCTGCGACGCGGCGTCTTCTTTAGCTGTCAGCAGATACCGGGGCTGACACACGCGCGTATCAAATCTCGAACCTGTGGGACGCGTCTTCTGGCAAACCATGTCGTACTGATGTTCGGTATTGAGCTGGTTGTAGAGCGCGAAATACTCGCTTTCGACTTTGACCATCTCCGCCTGCAAGTCGCGTGGATTGTCAGCCGCGGCAGCAAAGCGGCCAGATAGCGGCAACAGCGCGGCAAGCAGGGGCAGCATCAATAGGGGGCGCATAATGGCATCCTGTTGGGGAATCGGGGCTCTTGAGCGGCCAAGTGTAGAACGTGGGGAGCTTGAATGGCAGAGAGCGTCCGGACCGAAAGAATCGTGCGTGAGAGCGATGCACGGCAGGCTTACCTCCTCGCGTTGGGCGATGCACTGCGCCCGCTGGGCGATCCGGTAGAGATCCAGGCGGCCGCCTGTCGGATACTGGGCGAGCACCTGGGCGCCAACCGCGTGGCCTATATCGAAATGCGGGGCACCGACTACGTCATAGAGCGTGATTACCTCAATGGCGCCCCGACCATGGCTGGCCGCTACCCGGTGGCCTCCTTCGGCCAGAGGATCCTCGATACGTATCGCAACGGGCACATTGCGATTGGTTTCGACGTTGCCGGCGATGCGGCACTGACCGCGGAGGAGCGTGCTGCTTATGCAGGCATCCAGGTGGGTTCGTACATCGGCGTGCCACTGATCAAGAACGGGCAGTTCGTCGTATGCCTTGGAGTGCACGCAAGCGGGCCGCGCAACTGGACATCCGAAGAAATGGTCCTGGTCCAGGATACAGCCGAGCGCACCTGGGCAGCCGTTGAGAGATCCCGGGCCGAGCGGGCGCTGGCGCAATCGGAGGAAAAATACCGCGCGTTGTTCACCAACATCGACGAGGCATTTGCCGTATGCGAACTGCTATACGACGAGCACGGCAAACCCCATGACCGGATCCTGCTGGAAGCCAATCCACGCTACCAGGAACTGACCGGCCACAAGGCCGAAATCAACAGTAAGGCAAGCGACGTATTTCCAGAAGTCGAGAGCTACTGGTTCGAGCTCTACCACGAAGTGGTATCAACCGGCCATTCGGTGCGTATCGAGAACTACTCGGCCGCGCTTGACCGCTGGTTTGATGTGTATGTCTCGCGAGTGGGCGGCGAGGGCAGCCGCATTTTCGCGGCGGTATTCAACGAAACCACGGAGCGCAAACGCCGCGAGATAAATCTCGCATTCCTTGCCGAGATCAGCCGTGACCTGGTGCCCCCGACAAGCATCCAGGAAACAATGGGCCTGCTGGGCGCAAAAATTGGCAGCTATCTGGATATCGCCAGCTGCGCCTTTGTCGAGATCGACGAAGCCGCCGACAAGGCCGTACTGGAATATGAGTGGCGGCAGGAAGGCGTGCCCAGCATTGTCGGCGTCTACCGCATCGCGGATTTCCTGACTGAGGAAATTCGGCAGACATTGCGCCTGGGGCTGGACGTAGCAATCACTGATGTTCACGCCGACCCGCGTGTGAGGGCGGATACCTTCGCCGCCCTGGGTATCGCATCGTTCATCTGCGTTCCGATAATTTCCCATGGAGGCTGGCGGTTTGCGCTGGTAGTGAACAATTCCACACCGCGGGTATGGCGCGGGGACCAGCTTGAGCTGATGCGCGAACTGGGCGCCCGCATCTGGGCGCGGCTGGAAAGGGCCCGTGCAGACGAGCAATTGCGCCGCGGCGCGGAACTGTTGGACTTCCTCATCGACCGTTCGCCTACCGGTTTCTACATCGTGGATGCGGATTTCCGGGTTTCACACCTGAACGCGGATTCACAGGCGCGGGCATTCCGCAACATCAATCCCGCCATCGGTCGCCGCTTCGATGAAGCCATGCGCATCATCTGGCCGGAACCGCTGGCCACGGAAATCATCGATATTTTTCGACACACGCTTGCAACTGGTGAGCCTTACCTGTCCCCGGGATTGGTTAGCGAGCGGGCCGACCTGCCCAATGTCGAGACCTACGACTGGCAGCTGCTACGCATCACCATGCCGGACGGCCGTTTTGCAGTTGTCTGCTATTACTACGACACCACGCGATTGCGTGAAGTGGAACGGCAGCTGCTGGAGGCTGATAAGCGCAAGGACGAATTCCTTGCCACTCTCGCCCACGAACTGCGCAATCCTCTGGCACCAGTGCGCAATGGCCTGCATGTCTTGCGACGCATCCGTGCCAGCAACGGTGATCCCACGCATGTGCACGAAATGTTGGAGCGGCAGGTCAACCACATGGTGCGCCTGGTGGACGATCTGATGGAGGTCTCACGCATCACGCGCGGGCAGGTGGAGCTGCGCAAGCAGCGTATCGACCTGGCCAGCGTGATGCATGGCGCGGTCGAGACCAGCAAGCCCCTGATCGATGCCGGCAAACACAAGCTCGAGGTTTTTCTAGGCGATGAGCCGTTGATGTTGGAGGCTGACGCGGTCCGGCTGACCCAGGTGTTCGCCAACCTTCTCAACAACGCGGCCAAGTACACCGACCCCGGCGGGCAGATATCCGTTGCCGCGCGCCGCGACGGGTCAAGTACGCTGGTGTCCGTCCAGGACAACGGTATTGGCATTGCGCCAGAGATGCTGACCAGGGTATTTGACCTGTTCACTCAGGCAGACCAAAACAATGATCGCGGGCAGGGCGGCCTTGGTATCGGGCTGACGCTGGTGCGCAGCATGGTGATCATGCACGGCGGAACCATAGAGGCCAGGAGCCAAGGCCCCGGGCGCGGCAGCGAATTCGTGGTGCGGCTGCCCCTGGCGTGACCCGTACCTGCAGCTGACTAGCCGGGTGGCAGGGCATTGCGCTGCAGGAATCGCCACACGCCTTTTTCGCGGATGAGGATGTCTTCGTATCTCCCGGTAACAGCAGCATCCGGCCTGCCCTTGTCCATCTTGTAGAAGATGAACAAGGAGCTCGCCGTGGCGCGATCCCCCTGCACATCAATCACGAAGTTCGACATCACATGGAAGTTCTTGCCCTTGGGTATATCGGCGACAGCATCGGTGAATATCTTCTCCATCGCAGTCTGGATGGCTGCCGGTCCCTTGTAAGTGCCCAGCGCGCCTTTCCACTCCCCGTTCTCGGCAAACAGGTGCGAGTACGCCGCGAAGTCCCGATTGTCGAGCGTACGACCATATTCCACTAGCAGGCGCTCGATGGCCATGTGGTCTTCCATGCGCTGCAAACGGGCATCGCCGCTGGGTGATTGGGGCGCGGCCGCAACAAGCAGTGCCGGCGCCACGCCCAAAAAGATGATCAGAAGGCTTTGGGCAGGTCGGCGCATTGTGACCCCTCGATTGACACCAGAAGGCGATTCGAACATGGTTTGCCGGTCATGCGCTACACGCGGAGTTGCTCATGCTGAGGGTAACCCTTGCCAGCCTGCACCTGCTGGCGCTGAGTCTTGGAATGTTGGCAGTAGTTCTGCGTGGCAGTGCGCTGCGTGAGCCGCCGACCCAGGAATCGATGCGCCGCGCTTTTCGCCTGGACAGTATCTGGGGCATAGCTGCGGCACTCTGGCTGTTCACCGGACTGTGGCGATTGCTCGGGCACACCGAGAAGCCCACGTCGTACTATTTCGACAACCACTGGTTCCTGGTGAAGATGGGCCTATTCGTGCTCATCGTCCTTTTGGAGATCAGGCCTATGCTGACGCTGATCCGCTGGCGTAAGGCGATTCGCGGTGGCGCCGCACCAGCGAGTCTGGTATCCCCGTCAGCTGGAAAACGCATCGCCATTATCGGACACGTCCAGGCGACGCTGGCAATGCTGATGATTTTCGCAGCCGTCGCCATGGCACGAGGTTACGGGTGACGATCAATCTGTAAACACCACCAGCGTGCGTGAGTTGATCAACCACGTGCCGTCTTTCTGTTTTACCAGGTGGTCCTCGGACCGGCCAAACCCGCCGGCGATGTAGCGGTTTTCCGTGCCCTTGCGCAGCGTCTGCCAGTAGGACTGGTAAGTGGCTTCTGTCGCGCGCTGGAAGGAGATCCGCTCATTGCTGACCACGTGGTAGAGGTTGCCCGGCGGCTTGCGTGATGCGCGTTTTTCGGCCTGGCGCGCCAGATATCACCGGAAGGCATAAACTGCGGTAATGGCATTGGTGCGAAGTCTGCTGGATCGGGCGGTGCTGGTTGTCGGCACGGTGGCAGGTGGCTGCGTGCCGGGATTCATTGTCCAGTACCGTCAGCGTGTGGGCGGGCGCCTTGACCAGGTGACATTGGACCTGGCTCCGTTTCGCGAAATTGCGCAGCGACTCTATGGTGGCAACCTCGATGCATTGATCCGGCACCATCTGGAAAGCCCTGACCGCACTTTCAATGCCGAGGGAGCTGCGATACAGGGCATGGTCAATGCCGAGCTGCGACTGCGCGGCATGGTGGAAGCATTACAGGGCGACATCTGGCATCAGTTGCAATACCTGATTGCGCATCCTGACACTGACCTGCTGCAGGCCACCTGGTCCGCGCATGTTCCAGCGTTCACCCTCGACGGGCAGGGCGTGCTGATGGCCCTTGTCATTGGCGTGACCCTCTGGCTTGCGTTCCTGTTGGTCTGGACGGGACTACGCGCACTGCTGCGTGCAACCAGCAGGCCTGCACCCCGTTATCCCCCATCCCGACCGCGGATTGATCCCACTCTCTGACAGGATGGCCCTGCATGGCTTCGCCCAATGAACACACCAGCTTCCGCAGCGACAACATTGCGGGCGCTTCTCCGCAGATACTTGCTGCCCTGACCACCTGCAATGAAGGCGTCGCCATTCCCTATGGCGCCGATGCATGGACGCAGCGCGTCGAGCAGCAGCTATGCGACGTTTTCGAGCGCAGGGTGGGCGTGCTGCTGGTTAATTCCGGAACGGCGGCCAATTCACTGGCCCTGGCGGCAATGACGCCTCCCTGGGGAAGCGTTGTATGCCATCGGCAGGCGCATATCCATACTGATGAATGCGGTGCGCCGGAGTTCTTCGGAGCCGGCCTCAAACTGTTGCCCTCTGCCAGCCCGGGTAACAAGCTTGATCCGACGCTGCTGGCAGCCGAATTACCGGGTGGCAAGAACGATGTGCACTCGGTGCAGCCCGCATGCGTAAGCATCACGCAATCCACCGAGACCGGGCAGGTGTATTCGCGCGATGAAGTCGGTGCGATAGGCAAGGTGTGCCGCGAGCACGGCGTCGGCCTGCACATGGACGGCGCCCGCTTTGCCAACGCGCTGGTGTCAGCGCAGTGCTCGCCCGCAGAGCTGACCTGGAAGGCCGGGGTGGATGTGCTTTCGTTCGGCGCCACGAAGAACGGCGCCATCAATGCCGAGGCGCTGGTGGTGTTCAATGACGCGCTGTGGGAGACGCTGCCGTTCCGGCGCAAACGCGCAGGCCACCTGTTGTCCAAGATGCGGTTCACGGCCGCGCAGATGCATGCCTACCTGCAGGATGACTTGTGGCTGACCAACGCGCGGCACTCCAATGCAATGGGCCAGCGTCTCGCGGAGGGGCTGTGCGCAGTGCCGGGTGTGCAGATGGTGGCGCCGGGCGTGACCAACGTGCTGTTCGTCAGGATGCCGGAAAAACTGCTGCAGGGACTGCTGCAACAGGGGTTTGGCTTTTACCACGACCGCTGGGGTCCTGGTGTGGCGCGGCTGGTGACTTCATTCCAGACCACGCCGCAGCAGGTGGATCGCCTGGTGAACGCGGCGCGAGTCTTTCAAGCCGGTTGATCGGGCGAATCCAGCTGCTGGGCGATCCTGCGAAACTCTGCCACGAAGTATTCAGGGGGCTGCCCCCCCGAGATCAGCCACTTCATGTTGATGATGATGCCGGGAACACTTTGTATGCCGCGCGACTGCCAGAGCTGCTCTGCCTGGCGCACTTCAGCGCCATAGCGCAGTGATGTCAGGACTTCGCGCGCTGCGACCGCATCGAGTCCGACGCAAGCGGCGACGTCTGTCAGTACATCAGGATCAGATATGTTGAGGTTATCGGTAAAGTTGGCCTTGAACAGCGCATGTTTCAATTGCCGTTGATGGCCCACGGTGCCGGCCCAGTGCAGGAGGCGATGGGCATCAAAAGTATTGTAGATGCGGCTCTGCGCAGTGAAGTTGAGCTCCATGCCCACGCTGGCAGCCCTTTGACGCAGAAGTTTCTGGCTGGCAGCCAACTGCTCGGCGCCCGCGCCATAGATTCCAGCAACATGCTCGTTGTGATTCACACCAGCGGCTGCCATCCCTGGATTTAGCTCAAAGGGCTGGAATGTAATCTCTGCCGTCAATGCATCGGCGGTGCGCTGCAAAGCCAATTCCAGGCTGTTGAGTCCCACTGCGCACCAGGGGCACGCCACGTCAGAAACGAAATCGATGTCGAGGTGCTTCACCGCGCCAGCCGGGGCCTGCTAGAAGGGAAGCGTCGCAAGTTGCACGCTGCGATAGGCGAACTCGAGGAACTGCGCCGGGTCCCCCAGCTGCTGCAGGACGGGATTCCCAATCAGCGGGCGTTCCGCAACGATGGGCACCACGCTCTTGAACTCCTTGCCGGCGTTGAATTGCGCGACATCGCGCGGACCGAAGCCCTTGTTGAAGAGTATGAAGAACTGCTTGAACAGTTGCCAATACAGGTCCTTCATCTTCACCACGTCGGCGCCGGTAATCACCGGCCCGTTGGCCGGCACCACGATCGTGTCTGGCTTTACCAGCGCAGAGAGGATGTCGTACGAGCGCACGAAGCCGTGCATGAAGCCGCCGTTGAGATAGTCGATCAACGGCCAGCGGTCCGACGTCACCAGTCCGCCGGCAACCACCAAGTTGCGCTTCGGGAAGTACACATACAGGTCACCGCCCGTGTGCGCAGCGGGCAGATGTCGGCACTGCGCCTCCTCGCCAGCGAATTCGAAAGTTTCCTGGTCGTAGGTCGTCTTCGTCGGGCGCGCGCTATCCGGCAGGGGTTCGATGGTGCCGTCGAACAGTGGCGAGTGAATCTTGCGCCCGACATACAGCCGCGTTACCTCGTGGCCGATGATGGTGGCGCCGTCCTTGCCGGCCGACGCATTGAGGCCGGTTTGCTCCGGGTGCCAGTGCGTGTTGACCAGTGTGTCGATACGCTTCGTTCCAAGCTTGTGGTGCACGGCCTTCAGCAGCAGCGCCGAGTTTACCGCGAGGCCGCCATCCACCAGCAGTGCGCCGTTTGGCCCGGCAAGGGCAACAACATTGCAGCCGGCGCCGGAAAATAACGACAGGCCCCCGATGTCCTTTTCCGTAATGTCCCGGGCGGAAACCTTGTTGCCGACGAATGGTTTGCTCTGCAGTGAATAATCGATGCCGGCGGGCGGCGGGGAGGCCAGCAGTGGTGCGGCAGCGCCCAGCAGCGGAGCAGCGGTAAGCATCTGCGCGCTGTCGCGCAGGAAATTGCGGCGGGAAATGGTCATGGAAATCCTGTTAACGCGTTACGACCGAGTCCACGGGCCAGAGCACGGAGTCGTACACGGCGGTGGCAATGGGCGGGCCCTGGGGCGGCCATTCCGGGATCGCCTTGAGTTCGGTGTTCGCGCCCAGCTTGCGCAGGTTGGCGGCCAGCGCGTTGTTCGGCGGTTGGGGCATCTGCAGGAACGGCACGTAGCCACGTCCCATGGCGTAGTCGAGCGCCGTGAGGCCGTCCTCATCCTTCGCGTTGATGTCGAGGCCAAGGCCCAGCAGTGCCTGGATCAGCTGCGGGTTTCCGCCATTGCGTACCACGTAATGCAGCGCTGAGCCGCCGCGCGTGCGTGCAAGGAAATGCCGCTTGGACATGAGGTTGACGTCTGCGCCGGCTGCGGCCAGCAGCTTCACCATCTCTACCTGGGGATTGGCGCGCGGGGCGCGCGCAACGGCTTCGCCGTCGCCGTCGGGGCCTTCGGCGCCGGATGGAGCACCGCCACCCGGAGGGCCGAAGCCCGGTGGGCCACCGCGGCCACCGCGAGAGCTCACTGCCATGACGATGGGGCCGCGGCCGTCCGCCGTTGCAAGGTGTGGATCAGCGCCGCGCGCCAGCAGCAACTTCACCACCTCGATGTTGCCGGTACCGCAGGCGACGAGAAATGGAGTAAGGCCGCGGTCCGCCGCGCCGCCGAAGCCGGAGGCGCCGAAAAATTGCTGCTGGTTGGGATTGGCGCCACGCGCGATCAGCATGACCACCAGCTCGCGGCCGTTGGCCTTGTTGGGCCGGTCGTTGTCCAGTGGGTTGCGGTTGTTGGCTGACTGCATGTTGCTGATGGCCACATGCAGCGGCGAGCGACCATACCAATCCCACTGGTTGACGTCGGCACCGGCTTCGACGAGGCGCTTGGCGATGTCCCAGTTGGAGTTGAGCATGGCAACGGAAAGTGGCGACACTTCAGAAGGGTCGCCGCGGTTCACGTCGGCCTTGTGCTTGAGCAGGATCTCGACGCACTCGCGACAGTTCTCGCGCGCCGAATACAGCAACGGCGTGAGGCCGCCGCGGTCCAGTGATTTGGCGCGGCTTTCGGCCTGGGCCACGCGCTGGTAGTCGCGAATGGCGCTGCGGGCGTTGACATTGGCGCCCTTGGAGGCCAGGAACTCGACCATCTGCGGTTGGCGGCGCGCCGCCGCCCACATCAACGGCGTCTGTCCGCCGAAACTCTCGACCGGATCAACCTTGGCGCCAGCCTTCAATAGCAGCTTCGCTGCTTCGACGTTGCCAGCGCGCGCCACCAGGTGCAGCGCCGTCT
>JBDTPN010000022.1:0-49051 GCA_039932715.1 Pseudomonadota bacterium
GAGGCGATCCAGGAACCTGCCCCACAGTTCTCGCCAGACCGGCCACTCGTGGGCACCGTCGACCCTGTCCACCCATGAGGCAGGCAGGACTTCGGCGAACAATTCGTGGCCATGGCCAAAGCGATCGTGCCGGCCAATCCCCAGATACACGGGCCGATGCTGCGCGCCAAGTTCCCTGACGAGACGCCAGATCCGCCTGTCCTCGTCATCGTCCGCGATTGAATCTGGATTCCAGAGCCTGACACCGCCCGCCCGCGCGACCTCGCCGGTAATCATCCGATTGCCGACATATGGAGCCAGCAGGCACAGGCCATCCAGATCTGTGAGCCAGCGCTCTGCGTAAGCAAGCGCGATGAAGCCACCCAGCGATACGCCTCCCAGCCAGATCGACCGGCAACCGGCGTCCCGGGCGCGTTCGATGACTGCATGCCGCAGAGTATCCAGGACGGTCCGGTCTGTCAGGTGCTGCAATTCGGGCGCCACGAATTGCAGGTCGAGCGGCAGATTGCGATCGCGGACGGCATCCAGGAATCCTTCGCGCTCAAAGTCCTCCGGTTCCTGATAAGCGCCCGGCATAAGGATGACCCGCAGTGGCGCCACAACACCTGGTGTCGAAGAGACGCAGACAGTTCGCATAGGCTATGCCCTCCGACTCTCATACCGATGGTCCCCTGCGAGCGCAGCCGAGAACAGAAGAGCCAGGAATGCTCCTGGCGCAACCGTAGAACCCACAGCGGCCAGCACCGGGACACTGGAGAAAGCCAGCGTTCCGAACCCGATAACTGTCGTTACGTTGGCAATGAGCAGGGATGCCAGGACCCGGTTCGTCACTGTAACGTCCGCATCTGTTGTCTCACGAGCAAAGAAGAGCGCGTAGTTGGAGCCAATGGCGAAGACCAGCAACAGTCCGACAAGGTGCAGGATGGTCAACGCGTGCCCTGCGAACAGCAGGCCGGACATTACGCCAAGAACCGCCAGGATCAGTGGTGTAACAACCCGCGCAACCCGCGTGGCCGAGCGCAGCGCTATGGACAGCAACACCAGTATCGCCACAAGACCGGCCATCGACATTCGTGTGGCCTCGGTCAGGTAGTTCGCATACAAACCGTCTGAGGCCTGCTTCAGGTCCATGACGCTGACCTCGACGTTCGTCGTATCTGCCGCCGCAATCGTTCGCCTGACGAGGGCGATATCGACCGTGAAGGCGCCGGGTCCTGTAGTGATTGCCCGCAAGGGAAGCATTGCGTTCCACTGCGTGCCATTCCTTACCAGCAGCGCATCGACACCCGCTGCCAGATTCGTGCCCTTGAGATCGGCCCGATTGATCAGTGGCCCGATTCTGGCCGCAGCGACGTCCTCGACAAATGGCGCAAGTTTGTCGGCACGAACATCAAGGACTTCTGCAGCCCCCTGCAGGCGCTTGCGCAGTTCGTCGGCTGTCGGAAGGCTTGCGCGGCGACGCTGCTGTGTCTGCAGGCTGGGCAGGTAGACAGCAGGTGACTGGAAGCCGGCGATCACAGAATGGTCCACCAATACCTGAAGTCTGCTGCCGACGGACTCTGTGGCCCGAAGGACGCTTTCGGTATCCCGGCCCGACACGATGACCAGCGTCCCCACATCAGGTGCGCCCAGATCAGCGCGCAATTTGGCGTCAAGAGTCTGCGCAGCGGGCGATACGGGACTGAGGGCTGAAAGATCGCGATTCCAGACTCGGCCGTTATTTGTGTACAGGACGAGTGCCGCCAGGATCGGCACAGACCACAGGACAACTCGCAGGCGCCGGACAAACACCAATGCGCGGGAAAACGCTGCGCCTATGTAGTCCGCCGAGTGAATGGTCATGCCGCGCGGAATCAGCGCCGGCAACACAAACCGCGTAACGAGTCCGGCTGTCACCAGCCCGGCTATGGAGTACAGGCCAAGTTGGGCAAGGCCCGGGAAAGCGGATGGCAGCAACGATGCGAACCCACACACGGATGTGAGCAGGCCCAGGCGGATGGTCGGCCAGAGTCCGATAGTCCAGGCTGATGCATCCCGTGTCCCCGCAGAGCCGGCCGGCACCTGAAGGAAAAGGTAGATGGAGTAATCGACAGCCTCACCAATCAGTGTCACACCGAAGCCGAGGGTGACACCGTGAACAACTCCAAAACCCAGCTCAACAGCTGCAACACCGGCGAGAGCGCCGCAGGCTACCGGCAGCAATCCCAGCACGAGCACCGGCACCGAGCGGTACACGACCAGGAGAAAGGCGGCGATGAGGATTGAATTGAGGATCGAGAGGCGAACTGCCTCACGTTTGATTGTCGAGCGCGCTTCATCAGCGAAAACTCCGGGACCGGTCAGCCTGAGAATGGCGGATCCCGGGGCGATTTTGGTTTCAGCACTGACCGCTGCGAAAGCACTCCGGATCACTGCGATGGCATGTTCCTGACTGTCGGAATCGGAACCCGCGGCGCGAGTCTCCGCCACAAGCAGCGCGCGACTCTCATCCGGCGACACCCAGACACCATCCACCGACTTCGGGCGACTGGTGGACCGCTCAAGCTGGTCAAGCACCTCGAGCGTTTCGCCGGTCGGGTCACGGACGAACAGATCCCTCGCGAGGAAACCCATTGGTGACGACAACTGTTCAATGCCTTCCTGAATCGCGTCCCGGAGTCCCGCGGCGGAGAACCGTTCGACCCCTACCCGCTCGCTCAACAGATAACGATGTTTGAAAACGAGTTCGCGGTCCCGGTCGAGATCTACTGGCTCGCCGTTCTGTACGGATCGAAACGACGCATCGCTACGCAGGCGTTGGGCCAGGTCTCTCGACAGGCGCGTTCGCGCCGGCCCCGCTCCCTCGATGCCGATGAGGATCAGCCGCGAAACGGGACCATCACGCAGTTGCTCCACCAGGAGCTGCTGCTCCTGCGATGGAGATTTGGGCAGAAAAGCAGAAAGATCCGCAGAATAATGGGCGCGCGCGGTGATGAGTGCCGCAATCAATGTCAGTAAGGCACAGATACCAACGGCTAACGCACGGCTGCGCATTAATTCACGGGCTCAGCCGCAATCGTCATGACCGACCGGTCACCGTCGGCGCGCTTGAACTCCACTTCCTGAATCCTGTCCAGCAACCCCGCGATCCGGATTTGTGAAACCAGGGCTATGGCCCGCGCGTCCCGCGGTACCAGCGTCAGCGTCCAGTCCGTGGGGGAACCCTCAAACGTGAGTAGGTATGCGCTTCGAATCACCGGGAGTTCGCCGGCCAGGGTTGCGCGGATGCTCTCGATCAGCGGGGCTATTTCAGGATGATCGACGAGCGCCAACGTGTAGTTGCGGGTTCCGCGGCGAATCGTAACCGTTCCCCGGTCGAGTATCATGGTCTCCGGCTTGGGCAGGAGAGTGCGCTTTTCGATCCGGTCCGGTGCATCGTAGAACAGCTCGCCAGAGGACTCGACTGGACGTTTCAAAACGGAAATGTACTGGCGCTCCGTGAACTGCACATGGTCGTGGCGACGGAGGGACATTTGCTGCATCAGCTGGACCAGGGGTCCATCCACTTCGGTGCCAGACACGATTCCAACCTGAGCGCCGAGGCACGCCAGGACGCAGCTGCATGTCATGCCGCGCGCTCGAACCCTGAATCGCGACACTAGTCTCGACACGGCCGCGCTACCCCGGTGGGCGCGGTGCCACGTCAGGCGCCCGCCAGAAATCGAAGAAGTTGAACCAGTTGTAGGGATAAGCCCTGCAGTACCGCTCCAGGGTAGCTGCGTAGTTCCGGACAGCAGCGCGAACAGCTGCTTCGCGGTCCGTGCGTTGCGTGTTCGAAAAGTCCGCGAGGTCCTCAAAGGCCACATGATACCGATTACCGCCACGGTAAAGCCCGATCATGAAGAATACGCGACGCCGCAGCAGCGCTGCGCCGCGCATTGCGCCAGTGGGAAAACAGGCCGGGGCGCCCAGAAACTCGACGCGCTCATAGGGTTCGTCGCCAGGCGTTCGATCGCCCAGCACACCGACAAACGCACCGGCGTTGAGCCGCTCCCGAATCTGCAGCATCGAGTTCATGGATCCGAGACCAATGATGTCCGGTTTGAAATCGGGGTTGAGCGCCGCCAGCATGGCATTGATCTTCTTGGCAGCATCGTTGTACATGGCCATCGCTACCGTCAGGCCAGTCCGGGAGCGGCCAATGAAACGGATTGCCTCGAAGCTCCCCATATGGGCACCCATCATGAAAGCCCCTTCGCCGCGTTGGTGGCATTCACTGACGAACTCTTCTCCGTCGATCGAGATGTCGAAGAGTTCGTAGCGGTCGCGGACCATGAAGACACGATCATGTATCGTCGCGGCAAAGGCAAATATCAGGCGGAATCGGTCGGCGGCAGTGGGCCTGCGACCCAATGCGCGCTGCAGATACTCACGAACGCAACGGCGAGCCTTGGGCGCAAAGACAAAGAAGTACGCAGCAATGGCGTACAGCACGCAACGCGTAACATGCCGCCCACACCGCAGGGAAATAAAGCTCATGAACTGCAGCATCACGATCGACCCGCGCTCGCGAGCGGTCACCCATTCCTGACGCTGATCCAGTCGCCTGGCGTCCGTGTCGGTGCGTTCAGGGGGCATCGGGCACCCGCAGCGTCACCAGTCCCGTGGCAATCAATGTACCGGTCGAGTCTATATCGAAGCGCAGCTTCTGCAGGTTCGGGAATTCGTAGCGCAGCGTCAGTGCCTCGCCCGGGAGAACGAAGCGCTTGAACTTGACAGAGGACAGCACGCAGTTGTCGAACGAAACACCCGTCAGCAAGGTGATGGCACGCAAGGCTTCGTCCAGAAGAACAACGCCTGGCACGATGGGGGCGTCCGGGAAATGCCCCGCGAAAGCCGGGTGGTTCGCGGGAATGCGGATATCAGCGATGCCTTTCATCCACGCTCCAACAGTGACTGCAGCGCGGACCTGGGCAGCTTTCCCGTGGAGTTGCGAGGAATATGATCCACCAGCAGAAGCGGTCGCGGCAGGAACACCGGATCCATGCGCTCACGCAGGTGCCGCAGGATATCGGCCGCAGTCAGGGAAGGCGCGACTACCAGCGCACCGAGGCGTGTTCTGGACATCTGTGCATTAGGCGCATCTTCGTGCAGGAAGAAAACCCCGTCGACCACGCCGGTCATGGCAAGTAGCTGGTGATTCAGGTTGCCAAGGGAGTTGCGCTTCCCGGCGATATTGACGAGGTCCTCGATGCGACCGACGAGTCGAAAGCGATCTGCCGCCACAATCTCGATGAGATCGCCGAGCAGCGTCGGCTCCTCGATGTGCCCACCCTGCGCCCAGGTTCGGCCGTCTCGAGCAATCAGCTCGATACCGGACCAGAGGTGCCACTCAGTGGACTGCGTAGTCCGGCGGGTGGCCATTTGCCCGGTTTCCGTAGACCCGTATATTTCAAGCACCGGGGCGCGCAGGCTGGTCTCGATATCTCGCGCCAGCGATGGCTCCAGGGGAGCGGTCGCAGACACCACCAGGTCAACAGTGGGCACCACCATGCCGGATACAAGCAGCGCCCGCAGATGAATCGGAGTCGAAACAAGCACGCGCGCTCGCGGAACGGCACCGATCACGGAAACGAAATCCGCCGGGAAGAAAGGCCGTTCGGCGCAGAATGCCTGGCCGCTTTGTAGCGCGACCAGTACGCTGGATTCGAATCCGTACATGTGTTGTGGCGGCACCGATGCAACCAATACATATTCCCTGCCGTCCATGAGGCCCAACCGATCGGCCTCTATCCGGACGTTCCTTACGAGGTGTCCCCACGACTTGTTGTGAGGCATCGGCGATCCCGTTGATCCCGATGTAAATACACAGGCCACCCGACGGTCGCGCGGAATCCCAGGAACGTTCCAGTGACTGAGAAGGGGCGCAGGAAAGCGCGGGAAGCGCACCTTGGGCAGATCGATATCCGGTTCGTGGTCGGTCAGGCATACCGCGTCCGGCGCGAAAGCCTTGAGGTGGCGCACGATCTCCGGCAGGTGTGCTGGTGGCAGAAGGGTTATCTTGTTTGCCAGCATGGCCGCGGCGACACCAACGGCGAAAAGATATCGGTCAGAGCAGACGTTTAGAACATGATTGCCGCCAGGCAATGATGCAGAAAGGTGCAGGATGTCGGACAGGAACTGGCGCGCCGTAACGGGCCCACCCGCCCGGTATGCGACAACCGAATCCGGGGATTGATGGGTGAAGAGCGGCAGGGAATCCATCACGCCCATGCGAGACGTTTCAAGAAGCAGCCAACATCACTTGGTCCGCTTCGCCGCCACGAATCTTGACAGCGCATTCAACGAACTGAATATCACCTGGTTCTCCTCACTGTCCGCCTTCAGCTCGATACCGTACTCCTTGGAAATAATCAGGGCGATTTCGAGAATATCGATGGAATCGAGCCCCAGCCCCTCGCCGTAAATCGATGCTTCCGGGTCGATGCTTTCGGGTGCGATATCAAGGTTGAGGGCCTGCGTGATCAGGTTTGCAAGATTGCGGCTGATCGCCGCGACCTCCGGGGCGATCGGGGACGCGGCAAACGTCTGTGCATCCTGGTTCATGTCTATTCCCCCACTCCAAACCGTCACGGTGCCGGCTGCCATTTTAAAGAAGGTTGCTTCGGCAGTGCATATGCTAGCCTGAAAGGCGCGACCCGCATGGCGCATTCCCTCAGGGAGCTTCGATGTCAGCGCCTCATCCGCCACTTGAACGCTACTACGAAAACGAAGCCTCTCGCCGGGACTGGGTCCGCAGTATTTTTGACAATACCGCGGGCGACTACGACCGGATCGAGCGAATACTGGGCGCGGGGAGCGGCTCCTGGTACCGGCGCCGGGCGCTGCACGAGGCGGGGCTGCGTTCGGGGATGGCCGTACTCGACGTAGGGACCGGGACCGGCTTGGTGGCACGCGAAGCCGCGAGCCTGGTTGGGGATCCACAACTTGTAATCGGCGTCGATCCAAGCCCGGGTATGGTCGAACACGCCAAAGTGCCCTCTGGATTGAAAATCGTTGCTGGTAGTGCCGAGGCGATTCCATCGCCAGACGCTGCTGCCGACTTCTTGAGCATGGGGTACGCGCTGCGCCATATCAGCGATCTGCGGCCGGCTTTCGCTGAATTTCATCGCGTCTTGCGGCCCGGCGGCCGACTTTGCATCCTCGAAATCACCTTACCTGCAAGCGCTGCAGGTCGCGCATTGCTCAAGGCATATCTTCGTGGAGTTGTTCCGGCGATATCGATGCTTGTCTCGCGTCACCGCGACATGCCCAAGCTCATGCGCTACTACTGGGACACAATCGAAGCGTGCGTGCCGCCAGCGTCCATCATGGATTCGATTCGCGAAGCAGGCTTCGTCGACGTGGAGCGCCAGGTGGATCTGGGCATCTTCTCGGCGTATCGCGCGCGCAAACCCTAGCCGGTTCGCTGTTGCCGCACCTGGCGGAGACACAGCACAGGCAGGCGCACCAGAAAACCGAATAGAAGGCGGATGTGCATCCACGTCAGGAGCGCATTGTCCCGCCAATAGTTGAAATGCGAGACCCCGCCTTCGTCCGGACGGAAGTAGCGTACGGGCGTTGGCAGGTTGATCGGTATCACACCTCGCCAGCAGAGCCGCACGACAACCTCGGCATCAAAATCGAAACGACGCATCCAGGGCTGCCGGCGCATCACTTGCTCCAGCGGTGCAATCGGGTAGACGCGGAACCCGAAAAGAGAGTCGTGGATCCCCATCCACAGCGTCCAGATATCCACCCACCAGTTGGAAATCCTGCGACCTAGAACCCGCAGCCGCGGGGCCTCGGGACCAAATACTGGTTCGCCGAGAACCATCGCAT
Source organism: Pseudomonadota bacterium (assembly GCA_039932715.1). Classification (GTDB taxonomy): domain Bacteria; phylum Pseudomonadota; class Gammaproteobacteria; order Steroidobacterales; family Steroidobacteraceae; genus ZC4RG30. The sequence continues at coordinate 7,861 of JBDTPN010000022.1, forward strand.
CCGGCGACGCCAGCGAGGCCGACATAAAAGCCGGGATCCGCTCGGCCGAATGCTGACCATCAGAATCCATGGTCAATGCGTGGGTAAAGCCTTGCGCAAGTGCCGCTCGTATTCCAGATAGAACGGCAGCCCCTTTTCCCCTGTTTTTCGGCAAGAAGAGAATTCGTAGTCCGGGATCATTCCTGGACAACTGCAGAAGTTGCTCTCCTGTTCCATCGGTGCTGCCATCGACGACCACCCACACCGGGTTCCAGTAGCTTCTGGCTGAAGCAACCGTTTCAAAAACCTTCCGGCCCGGATTAAAGCTGGGGATCAGGACAATATGCGTCTTCGAAGGTGTGATCATCGTGGATTAAAGCCTTTCATCCGGTGCCACCACCATGGTGGTGGACCGGCCCACAATCCAGGCGATTCCAACACCGGCCATCCAGTAGTTGTGGGTCTGCACGAGAGGGCTTGCGTTGAAGACGGCGCCACCGAGCAAATCATGACGAACGAACGCACCGACCCAGTAGCCAGGGAAACGTCTGGAAACCGATGCCAGAAGCTGAGTGCCTGAATAGCCCCCTGCCGCTTTGAATTCAGGGCGCCCTGTAGTGGCGAATTCCGGAGCAACATCATAGAAGTACTGATTGTAGCGTTGGTCCTGAAAGACCGGTCCGGCCATCAGCCCCAGGTCCCAGCCCGCATGACCGCCGACGTCCCTGATGTCGACGTTGAGGCGCGGCGTAAACGACCATCCCACGTAGCGTGAGGGGAAATCCAGTGTAAACGCCCCACGCACCGGCATCCGGAGATCGAATTTGACACGCTGATCCTCGGACTTCCAAAGATGGAAGTCGAGCGATGGCCCGACTTCAAGTATCGACTTGAGGCTCGGCATCCCACTGCGTATTCCCGCGGCATTGCTCTTGACCGGGGTCGTAACATTGAGACTGACATTGAGCTCGAGAAAATCCGTACCGAAGAAAAGCGCACGAACCCCGTCCCTGTCGGAACGAAGAAATGGACCTCGGTAATTGAAATAGGGAACTGGTACCGGATAAAAACTGCTCGACTTTGACCCACGGTAATCATTGAACCCGAGGGTGCCTACGCCTATGCCCAGCTCCCACAGTGGCTTCTGCTCCGAATCCGCCAGCGCCGACGAACAGTAGCCGGAAAGCGCTCCTGCAATAAGAGTGATGCCAATGAACCTGAGTGCACTGTTCAACACGGGAGACCTACGGCTTCCACTTCGACTAGCAGGTCGGAGCGACAGATATCGGCCTGCAGGAAGACCGGAGACACAGAGGGCCGCAGGGTCCTTTGCAGTTCTTGAGCAACAACCTCGTAGTCCTCCCGATGCCGGACGTAGACCTTGTATTGCAGCTGTTGCGTGGAAAAGACTTTCTGTCCGGACTTGCGGTTCACTTCGGCGACCAGGGCGCACAGATTCGAGGCGGTTTCCCGCGCCTGATCCAACACCCTATTGGCATGCACGGTTTGATGACCGACGATGCTGGCAGTTCCAGACACGAGAAGCACGGCCTCGTTCGAGGACTTTGCCAGTATCGCCCGCGAAAACATCGGACTGAATGCCCCGTACTCAGCTGGATAGTCCCATGAGGAGATCTGCCGCGGATTTTCAATGGCGGTACCTGTCTCCTTGCCCGCCAGGAAATAGACCACAAGTGAGGTTTCCTGTGGTGAGCCGAGCGCGCAGGCGGCAGGAACATTGCCGGCCACCCCGGCCCTGAAGGCCAGAAAGGAGCGTTGCCGGGCCTCATTGAACTGCCGATATCGCTCCAATCCGTCAGCCTCGCAATTTATTTCCGGAAGATGATTCCAGATACGCACGAGATGCGGGAAGCCAAGGAATTCGATGCACCGGAACAGCTCGGTATATGCCTGTTCGGTAATCATCGACAGCGTCGGGTCCGGATGTCGCCCGCCTGCCGTGCTGGGCTCGGTCAGGTCTATGCAGCCAAAAACAAAATTGTCGCTGGCCCGGTATTGAACGTGCCCCATTTGACCGGTTCGAAATGGCCCTTGGGCGCGCCACACTTCGCACAACGCACCCGTATTACCCAGAGGCGCCATCTTGACGTGAGCGACTGGCAGGTTGCCTGTGTCGACGCGAACATCATCTATCGAGAAAATCGTCAGGCCGAGTATGTCCATCCACCCTTGGGCGCGGCAGACGGCCAAGTCGTCCAGGGTGCAGTAGTCAACCTCCAGCGGCCCGCGGTTATTCAAAGGCACTTCCCGCCGCAAGCATAACCACCCGCCCCATCCAGGTGCGATTCACGCACGAACCTGCCGATAGTACCGTCATGGCCGTCGTCAAAGCACGTCGCTTGCCAAATGCGCCATCAAGAAGCACACGACAAGCCGCTGGCAATGCTTGCGCGAAGGCTGGGGGTGGAATTTCAGGCTCGACAGGAATCTCCGTAATCGGGCCCCGCCGCAGATATAGTGTCACGCCGAAATACCAATCCATACGCATGTGAAGGGGCACCCATGAGACTTGGCAACATCAGGACTTTGCTCGGTGCCTCGCTGATCCTCGCGGCCAGTTGCGGCTCAGGTCCGGATAGAAACGCCGCGGCCTTTCAGAACTATGTCGATCGCCAGGCTATCGAAACAACGCTGGTTCGCTATTCGACGGGTCTGGACACATTCAATGCCGATGTCTACGCGTCTGCGTTTGCAACGGATGCCGAGTTCACGATAGAAGGCAAGGTCTATCATGGTCGTGAAGAGATCGGCTCAATCATCACCGACATGAAGGCAAGCCGTGCCAAGCGTGCCGCCGATACAGATCCGGGCAACGATCCTGCTCCGATCATGCACCACGTCATGAGCAACGCCGTCATCGACATCGTCAGCACGGACCGGGCCCTCCACCACTGTTACTGGATGACAGTCTCCGGCGGTCCGGCGCTCAACAGCTTCAAGGTGGCAGCCGAGGGCCGCTACGAGGACGAACTGGTCAAGCGCAACGGCGAATGGCTGATATATCGCCGCAAGATCGTGGATTAGCCACCCCTGGGAACAGGGGAATTCCTCGCACTATTTTCGCATGGGCAAGGCGCACAGACTCCCCGGCGGGCGAAAACAGCGACCAGGGGAGACGGCTGATGGCGGCGGAAATGCTCGGGAACCCGCTGCTGTCGCGCCGTTACAAGACGTGGCTGGTTGCGGTGTTGCTGTTGGTAAGCACCTTGAATTTCGCAGACCGCGCCATCCTTGCGGTGCTCGCGCAGCCCATCAAGGAAGACCTCAAGCTTACCGATGCGAATCTCGGCATGCTGCAGGGCCTGGCATTCGCCATCCTCTATTCGATACTCGGCCTGCCGATTGGCTGGCTCGCCGAGCGATTCAGTCGCAAGGGACTCATCGCAATCTGCCTGGCCGCGTGGTCGATCATGACCATGGGCTGCGGCTTCGCCACGAACTTCGCGACCATGATGCTCGGGCGCGTTGGCGTGGGCATCGGGGAAGCGGGCTTTTTGCCTCCAGCATCCTCGCTGGTTGCCGACCACTTTCAGCCCAATCGCCGCGGGTCGGTGATGGCCATCATCATGCTCGGGGCACCGTTTGGCTATCTCGTCGGTCAGGCGGCCGGCGGATGGATCGCCTCGGAGTGGAACTGGCGCGTGGCCTTCTTCGCACTCGGGGTGCCGGGCCTGGTGGCCGCGCTCATCACGTGGCTGACGCTTCGCGAGCCGCCTCGGGGCCTCGCTGACGGACACGTGAGCTCAACCGCAGCGCCTTCACTCAAGGCAGCTTTCCTCGGACTGTGGTCGAATCGCAGCTTCCGGCACCTGATGCTGGCTTACATTGTCGTCAGCTTCGCGATGAACGCGGTGGCCAATTTCATTCTCCCCTTCTACCTGCGTGGCTTCGGCCTGTCGCTGGCCGTGGCGGGGGCCACATTTGGCGCGGTGGCATTCAGCTCCAACGCGCTCGGCATGCTGCTGGGAGGCTTCGGATTCGACCGGCTCTCCCGTCGCGACGCCCGCTGGTCCCTGTGGGGGCCTGCGGCGATGGTCTGCGTTGCGGCACCCCTTTATCTATTGGCCTTTGTGAGCACGCGGGTCTGGATCTCGATGGCCTTTGTCTGGTTTGCCAACCTGACGCTGGGTTCGCATCTGGCGCCGACCCTGGCAACCATGCAGAACCTGACCGGCCCGCGCATGCGCGCACTGAGCCTGGCAGTCGCCACCCTGGCGATGGGCCTGCTCGGCGCAGGACTGGGACCCATGCTGCTAGGAATGGCCAGCGATTATTTTGCGGGGCACGCCTTCGCCGCCGGCGATTTTCTGGCCAGCTGCCCCGGAGGCCGGGCGGCTGGCGGCGCGGCGGCGCTCGATGCGGCGTGCCGCCTGGCCTCTTCGCAGGGGCTGCGCCTCGCGCTGATGTCGGTGCTGGTGTTCTTTCCGTGGGCCGCCTTGCACTACATGCTCGCCGCGGAGAACCTCAAGCGGGATCTTTACACTCCGGACCCACAAACATGCTGAGCCACGTGGACGCGGTTATCAAGTACCCCGAGCGCGCCGCGCAAGGCGGACGCATTTGGGGAAACAAGGATTTCAGCTTCGAGCTCGAGGATCACAAGATGCGCATCGGCAATCCACGCCTCGAGAATCCCGCGTTTGACGTTCAAGGCTTCGGGCTTCTCAAGCGGTCAACTGACATTGATTTCCTGGACAAAGGCGACGTGGAAAAGCGCTGGTATCCGCAGGCACAACGACTGGTCCGCGAGCTTACCGGGGCGCAGGAAGTATTCACCCTTCTGGGCATTCTTCGCGGCGGGGAAACGGACGAGGCAGGCGGCCCGGCACTGATGGCCCACGTGGATTTCAATGCGCCCTCTTTGCGCACCTGGGTCGCAAAGTTGGCGCCGGAGCGCGCTGACCTGCTTGCCGGGAAGCGCCTGGTCAACGTCAACTTGTGGACGCCCGTTCGCCCGGTGGAAAACTGGCCCCTTGCGGTGTGCGATGCCAGCAGCATCAAGTCCAGCGACCTTCTCGACATCAGCTTCGGTAAACCGGAAACCGGCCACAACGATGAATTTGCTGGCGGCTTCGATTCGGGTGGTTTCGTGCTCGCGCACAATCCCGACCATCGCTGGTTTTACTATCCGCATATGCAGCCGCAGGAAGTGCTCGCGTTCAGACTCTGCGACACAGATCAAAGTCACGCGCATATGACTGCACACACGGCATTTGAAGACCCGACATCCGTGCCGGGTGCGCCCAAACGAATGAGTTACGAACTGCGGACTATCGCGGTTCTGGACTAGACTATGCGGCGCCCCTCGGCGCTCGATCAGGGTCCAGTAGTTCGCTCAGGGACTCGTCTAACGGGCTTAGCGCCACCAGCGGTTTACAGACCCCCGGCGATGCGTTTCGCAATCTCGATCAGCGTGTTGCGCACGCTCGCGCCTTCCGCCTTGCCCCAGATCAGAACCGACACGTTGCCCTTGAAGAAGTGAACCTGGATGCCGTCCGCTCCTTCCTTGACCTTGCCCCCGTCCCACGGGCCGTTGACTACCTCTCCCGCGCCCTCCGATGCAAGGCTCTTGCGCATCATCTCCACAGCCACAGGCAACTTGATGTCTTGAATTGTCAGCGAAAGCATCGGCGGCGCCATCAGGCTCCCGGCGATGCAGGTGCGCATCGACTGACTCGGCGTATCCACAGCCTTGTTCTTCGGAGCTGCCGAAATGCCGAGCGCCTTGAAGTCAGCGGCAGTCAATACCTGGCAAGCATCCTGAGGAACTTTCGCCGCCCAAACCAGGGACGGACCGAGGATCGTCGAGACGAACAGCGTGCTCGCGAGCAGATTCTTGGCGACAGACTTTGACATAGCGACTCCCGTGTATGTTTCGCTCCGAATCGACGGCATTCTACATCCGGACAGAATCTCGGAGGTTGACAGGAAATTCAACCCACGTCCCCGGCCGAGTCTCCGCCGCTGTCCTGAATCCGGCGCACGACCGCGCGCCGCCGTCCCGGGGCGCGGTTCGTGCGGGAACTGGTGCTCCCCGGAGGCCGCGCGCATAATCGCCAGTGCCCGTTCGTCGAAAAAACGCGCGACACTTTCGCGCACCCGGAACTCTTCGTCCGTGAGCAGTGAATTCACGTCGAAGAGATCGAGCTGATCGAGCCATGGCTTGCGGCATGGGTGAATAATATGCACTGGAAGGGATTCTTTGGTCTGGTCATCGTCCTTGGTCTGACGGGCTGTTCGCGCAAGCCGGAGTCGCCGCCGGCGTCGCCCGCGAGCGCGGCCCCGGCCCTGCTCGCGCAGTCCGCGCTGGTCACCGGCGATGCGGAGGGTCTGCGCAGCTACCTTCGCTCCGTGGAGGAGACGCCCGCGAAGCGCTTCGACGTCGAGTGGAATCCGGACGTTGTGGCCGTGGATCGTGCCTCCGCACTCCGCAGCCTGCGCGGCCTCTCTCCCGACGGTGCCACGTTCCGCTTCGTAGCCGGTGATCCGGCGTTTGCGGAACTGGCGCCGGGCCGGATCCTCTTCCTGTGGGGCATCGCGGTGCGGCGCGTGCGCGCGGTGCAGACCGTCGACGATGAACTCGTCGTGACCACCACCGAGGTGAGCCTCTCCGAGATGTTCCGCAACGCCAACATCGAGATCGACTACGCGTTGCGGCCGCAGTCGCCGCTGGTCGTGCCGCACGTACAGGCCCCGGACGCACCGGAGGCGGCACCCGCCGCCGCGAACCGCCCGCCGCGTGCCGGCGGGTTCATGCCCGTGCGCTATGCCGCGGAAGAGCCACCCGCGCCAGGCGGCGGAGGCGGCATTTCCGCCGACCCGCCCGCGCCAGCGGACCCGAACGCGCCGCGGCCGGGCGACACGGTGCTGCCGCTGGGCCTCGACAGCTGGGGCGTGAAGGACTACCACGGCTTCGACATCACCGCGAAGTACGGCCCCGCGGCCGACGGCATTGCCTTCGAACTGCAGGCGCGGCTGGCGCAGCCCGACCTGAATGACGACCCCTCCGGACCGGATCAGGGCGCGGACAAGAAGGCGGGCAAGTCCGTAGGCAAGGACTTCTCAAAGGCGGAAGAAGACCAGCGCAAGAAGACCCGCGACGACATCCGCGCCAACAAGTCGCTCACCGACGTGGAGGCCGAGGCCAAGCGCCAGGAAGACGCGAAGGCGGCGGCCAAGTCTGTGGACAAGTCCCGCAAGGACGCGACGGACGCGGTGCGCAACGATGTCAAGAACCTGGCCTCGATCATTGGCAATGGTTCCGGACTGTGGGACCTGCGTATCGGGGCCTCCGGCAAGATCAAGGCCGCGGCCACCAACGACACGCTGCGCGTCGCGGGCAACATCGTCATCAAGGACTCGGCGCTGGCGCTGATGCGCACTGACTTCAACCACGTCAGCGGCCAGCTCGCGCTGTTCTTCATCGCGCGCCGCGGCGAGAAGAGCGAACAGTGGATATCCAAGGGCAAGCTCAAGGTCGAGCTGCCGATCCGCTTCAACATCCCGGTGATCGTCGGCGGCCTGCCGCTGATGTTCCAGGTCGCCTTCAACTTCATCGCGCAGCCTGCGCTCACGACGAAGAACGACTCCTTTACCGCGCGCTACGAGATACCCTTCAATGGCAACGCCACGGTGACCTACGACAAGGGCAAGGTGACGACCGGCGGCACCATGCAGACGCTGCCGCAGGTGCTGGAAGCCTTCGGCAACAGCATCGGGGTGTCGGCGATTCTCATCGCGGTGCAAGCGCCGCGCCTGGGGCTGGGGCTCGGGCTGTTCTCGGCGTCTTCCGTGGGTTACATCGACCTGGTCAGCACCTTCACCATCACCTCTGGCGGAGACCTGGGCATGTTCCACTGCAGGAATCACCAGCTCGTTTCCACGGTGAATGCGGGCATCGATACGCAGATCGCACTGCCGCTCGACGGCTGGGCCAAGATGCTGGGCAAACCCCTCAACTCGACATTTGAAGAGATCTCCAAGGCAGCCTCGGTGCGCCAGCAGGTTTACAAAAAAGAGTGGTACCGCAACGAACCTGCCATCAAGGCCTGCGAGCTCAAATGACGAAGAGCTTCCTCAGTGCAGTCTTCGCGAGCCTCGCCGCAGGCGTGGCCTGTGCCGCCTCGCCCGTGCACCTCGTGCCGGGCCTCACTGTCGGCAGCGTCCTTCACGACGCCGTCGACTACGAGAGTTTCTCGATCGTGCAGAAGGTGGACGCCGGGGGCGTCACGCGCGTGGTGCGCTGGACGGTTCCCGATCCGAAGGCACCCAATGGCCAGCGCGAATCCTCCGCACCGATGATGACGCGGGCAGCGGACGCGCAGTCCGCGCGCAAGATCATCACCGTTCACATCCCCGGCGATCCGGAGACCTTCCCCGGCGCCACGACCGGCAGCGTGTCGAAGCTGATGCTCGAGGAACTGAAGGGCAAGGGCGAGACGGCGGTGGTGATCGGCGCGGCCCGCGCCAGCGGCAACCTGCTGGCCGACATGATGACGGGCCGCAAGTACTACCGCGGCACGCTGCGGCGAGTGGAGGCGCAGCCGGTGCCGATGCCCGTGCTGCTCGACGGCAGGCGCACGACGCTGCCTGCCCTGCACGCGCGCGGCGAGGTGGCCCTGGGCGGCGAGAGCGGCACGGCCGAATTCTGGATCCTCGACGACGTGGACTATCCGTTGACGCTCAAGTGGTCGGTGCTGGGCGCCGTCGCGCAGGTGGTACGCATCGACAACCCCGTGTCGCGCACGCCGAATCCGCGCGGCGAAGGCGGCGGCATCCAGATCACCGCGGGACTCGAGCAGGGTGCCTGCCGCGCCGAACTGCACGGCGTATACTTCAACACGGGCAGCGCCGCGCTGCTGCCGGAGTCCGGCGCGGCGCTCGCGCAGGTGGCGGCTTCGCTGAAACCGCATGCCGACTGGCATGTGCTGGTCGAGGGCCATACCGACAACATCGGCTCGAAGGACGCGAATCAGGCGCTGTCGCAGCGCCGCGCCGAAGCGGTGCGCGATGCGCTGTCGAAGCAGTTCGGGGTTCCGGCCGCACAGCTCGAAGCGCGTGGCTTCGGCGCCGACCGGCCAGTCGAAAACAATGCGACGATCGAGGGCCGCGCGCACAACCGGCGCGTGGAGCTGTCCCGCAAATGCAAGTGAACCAGGGAGTGAGCATGATCATGCGAATCGCAGTGCTGGTGATGAGCCTGGGCCTGGCCCTGCAGGGCTGTTCCCGCGGCGGTAGTAGTGGTAGTGCCGACAGCGGCCACAAGACGGCCGCCACCTCGGATGAGAGGACTTCGGACCTGGACCCCTGCGGGCTGCTGAAGGTCGATGAAGTCGAGGCGGTGATGGGCAAGCTCGCGGTGCCGCCGTACCGCATCGGGCAGAACGGGCCCGAAGTGGGCGGCATACGCTGCGGCTACCGCACCGCGGATCTGCGCGAGATGCAGATCGGCGCGACGACCGAGGGCGGCGCCGCGCTGCTGAAGATGATGGCCCTGCCCGCGGGCATGGCCCAGGGCGCGAACCTCAAGGGCAAGCTGCCGCTACCGGAGTTCGCGGACATCGCGGGAGACTGGGACGAGGCGCGCATCATCGGCTGCTGCATCCTGAACGCGTTGCTGGGCGACGCGATGATCGACCTGAACTTCGCCGGCACGAAGCTCACCATGGAACAAGCGGCGCAGCTGGTGAACGCGGCCCTGCCGCGCATCGACAAGCCCCTGCCCGTCAAGGGTGACGTCGGCGTCGCTGCCGCACTGGCACAGGACGCGCAGCGGCCCAAGGAGCGGCCGGTGTGCTCCCTGCTCACGCGCGCGGAGGTCGAGGCACTGCTCGGACCGGTCAACGGTGAACCCAGTGGCTCGGACCGGGACTGCACCTGGCGCTACCAGCGCAAGGGCATCGACGGCAAGATGCGCGACTGGCCCATGGAAGTGAAGTTACGCTGGCGCGGCGGCTTTGCCGACCTGCGCGACAGCGTGCAGTTGGCGGGCAAGGTGATTTCGTCGCTGGTGGGCGGGACAGCCCCGCCGCCCGAGAGCGCCAACATCGAGGGCCCCTGGGACGAGGCGGCCGCGGTCGTGGATTTCATGGCCGTGCGCAAGGATGTCATCGTGCGCATCGACCTTCGTGTCTCGGACCAGGCGACGGCGCAAAAATTCGCCGGCGCACTGCTGCAGAAACTGTAGCGCGCGGCAACCTCGACGCCCGGCTCATCGATAAAGATGCTTTCCCTGACGCTGCGATGCTCGCCGTGGCCACACCTCTGTACCTGCTCGCCTTCGTGAGCGAGCAGGTCTGGATATCGATGGCTTTCGTCTGGTTTGCCACCATCGCGGTCCTGGGCTAGCGGTAACTGTCAGAAGCGGAAGCGGACTCCTGCGTTGTATGTGCGACCGATAAGGTCGAAGTACACCGGGTTGCTGGGAAATTGCAGCTGCGGGGCACTCGGTGGCGCGCGGTTGGCCACGTTGTTCACCTGTGCGAACACCTGATAGCGGTCATCCGTACCGAAGCTCCAGCTGCCATTGAGGTTGAAGTACACCGCACTGGCGACATGATTGTCATTGATGGTGTTAACCGTCCCGGCCGCTGGGTTATAACCCGCATCGCCCGGGTCGCTATACAGCGCGTTCAATACACCGCTGCTGATGTAGCGCATGTTCACGTTCCCCTGGAACGGGCCGTTCGTGTAACCGACCAGGAATGTTGCATACCAATCCGGAGAGCCCGTGCCACCGGTCTCGCCCACCCGGTCCGTCACGACACCAAAGAGATTCGACTTGTTTTCGAACACATGGGTCGCCAGCAACCGGAAATCGAAGGCACCCGGCAGGGAACCAAAGTCAGACAATGGCAGGGAATAGGCCGCCTCGATGTCCAGTCCGCTGGTCTTGAGCCATTGTAGATTCACATTGATATTGCGGATCTCGAGCAGCGACTGCGCCGGACCAAAGGTGATCAGCGAACAAAGCTCAGCATTTTGAAGAGCGCATTGATTCACGATGTTCTGCGCACCGCCAGGGCTGCCGATGTAATCGGTGACCTTGATGTCGTAGTAGTCGAGCGAGAACCTGAACCTCGGGGCGAATGAGGGCTGCAGCACCATGCCGACGGTGGTCGTGCGGCCGGTCTCCGGGCCTATGGTCGGGTTGCCACCAGTCAGCTGGACCGGGAACTCGGCCGGACTGCCTACGGGGCGGAAGGGATTGGTAATTGAACCGAAGGTGCTGGCACTGGCCTGGAACATCTCGGAGAAAGTCGGGGCGCGGAAGTCCTCCGACGTGGTGAAGCGCAGCCGCATCCAGTCCGTGGGCTCCCACACTACGCCGACCTTCCAGGTCGTGGGATCAAATGAGTTTGAAGCCGGCGCCTGGTTGTAGCCGCCCACCCCGGAGATGTCATAGTGCGTGTAGCGCGCAGCGGCATTGAGGGACAAAGTCTTGGCGAATGCTACGTCTTTCAGCAGCGGCAGTTCCGCCTCAACATAGCCCTCGTATACCTCCTGGTCGCCGGTGTAGTCAGCGCCAAAATTCTGGAAATAGGCGAACACGTTCGACAGTGGGTCGTGCAGTACCGACGTTGCGTCCTTGCGATACTCAACGCCGGCAGCCACTGCCAGCGGGCCGGCCCACAGGTCGGCCAGCTGTCCCCGCACGTTTGCCGAGACCGCATGCTGGCTGATGCCGATGTCCTCGGTCAGCGTGCGATACACGTAATCGAGCGAGGCCTGGCTTGTGTTGGCGGTGCCGAATGGATTAAACGGTGCGCAACCGGCTGCCGCCGCGCGCAGCGCCGGGTCGGTGCTGATTGTCGCGCGGCAGACGATTCGCCGCTGTGCTGCCGGGAGCGCTGCATCGGCCGGATCGTAGACCGGATCCGTTGCCCAGCTGAAATAAGCGTACGAACCCGGATTGTTGACTCCACCGCTGCCCGGACGGTTGATCACTCGCGAGGCGCCGGTGACCAGTGCGTTTTGCACCTGCTGGGTTCGATCCGTGTTCGAATACTGGTAGCTCGCATCCGCGCTCCACAGATCGTTGATCTTCCAGCCGAGTCCAGTCGCAACCCGCCATGAATCAGCATCGGAACTCGATTCACCACGCCGTTGGCCCAGCACCGCAAGATTGAATGCGCCCGCGAGCGGACGAGTGGGGCTGGGTGTCGCCGATGCCGGTGGCAGCAGCGCCCTGATCTGGGCGGGAACGTAGGGATTGTCGTTGAATATACTTATGGGGGCGCCGAAGTACCGCGACTGGACCACGGAGCCGTCGGCCTTCGAGTACGACCCTTCGACGAACAACTGGATGCTGTCGGTGGCATCAAAGTTCGCGTGCCCAAAAGTGGCATAACGCTCCACTGGCGTCTCGAGCTGCACAGTTGTGAATGCGGAGGTGGTCTGGTTCCCCGCACCGGTGGTACCGGATGCCGGCAAGCCGAGGGTGTACGGGATTGGTGTGCCGTTATCGTCAAAGCTGACGGCGCCGGTTCCGAACAGATTACGGATTGCCGCCGTCCCCGCGCCGGAGTTGTTGAGAACGTTGATTACGCCCCGGGTATTGGCAATGAAGCCTCCATCCTGCTCCACGCGATAGAAATTAGGTTGCCCGACGGTTCCACCAAAGTTGACGGCGCTAGTGCCTGTGTTTGTGATGACAGCGCCACCATCGCAATAGGATCGGGTGAAACAGTCGCCGATGCCATCCTGCTTGGCGTATTCGACACCGAGCACGAAATGGCCCCGGTCAGCGGCGAAGCCAGAGCCTCCAGCCAGCTCAACGTGGATCTTGTCGCCATCCCCTTCCTGGGTGATGCCGTAGTCCACCTGCCCCTTGATGCCCGTGAGCTCTTTATCCAGCAGGATATTGACTGCGCCGGCAATCGCATCGGATCCGTACTGGGCCGAAGCGCCGCCCGTCACGACCTCGATTCGCTTTACCAGACCGCTGGGCACCATGTTGAGGTCGACGGTGCCTTCACGTGTCACCGGTGCCACTCGACGTCCGTCGATCAGCACCAGATTGCGGTTCACGCCGAGACCGCGCAAGTTCGCGATCTGGGCGCCCACATTGAAACTGCCAAAACCGTTGGTGGTCGGTGTTGTCGTGGCTCGAAATGCGGGCAGCTGGTTCAAGCCGACACCGACGTTGGTGATGCCCAGAGCCTGCAGTGAGTCGGCGTCGAGCACCGTTACAGGCGTTGGTGTTGAAAACCCGGTCACCGCCAGGCGCGAGCCGGTTACGACCACCTGCTCCAGGCCATCGAGCTCGCCTTCAGTCCCTGCCCCGCTTGCTGCGCCGGCGAAGGCGCCAAAGGCGCTGACCAGAATGATGCGATGAATGGAATTGCGGACGGCGTGACGGCCGCAAGCGATCGTTTCAGTGACCATTGACTTCCCCCGTTTTGGCTGTCGAGCAACTTCTGCTGACGACCCCTATGTTTACCCTAAGCCAGAGTAGTATCGAAGTTCCTGCAGCGCAACTGACTACGGCTTGACCGTCATGGTCACGCGCCGCTGTTTGAAGTCCTCATCGCCAGTTGCCTTGGCAGGTTTCTCTATCCAATTGACAACCAGCTTGTCGGTGGCAACGCCCACCTCATGCAGCAATTGTCCGACCTGCTCCGCGCGCTGACGCGCGATGCCGTCTTTCTCGACAAACAATTTGCCGTCAGACAGCTGCACACTGCCGCGAAAGCCGGTTACCTCGATGTGATGCGCGTCGATCTGCCTTGCGTACATCACGGCCTGTTGCATGACCCTCGAGGTGCGGCCGGTGACGAACGGCGCATCGAACTCATAGGGGATGGTGAATTCGCGCTGCTTGAAAGGTGGCTTCGGCTCCTCTGGCTGCACCGGGCGCGGCGGTGTGGCGGGTGCCGCATATGCAAGATTGCGCTTGCTGGGACCGGGACCCCGCGGCGCGAACGGGACCTCATACTCTGGCGTAGCCGGCAGGAATTCATTGCAGCTGGGATCCATCTCCGGCAGCGTCGACGTGTTGACCGGCTTCAAAACTATGCCGCCGCAGATGCGCGGCTCGCCCGACACCACGCCTTCGACCAGGATCTTGTGGCCCTGGTAAGGAGGAAACCAAGGTGAGCTGATATCGGTCTGGATACCCAGGTAGTAGAGCTCACCCTCATGCCGGACGAGCCAGCACGGCACAGTGCTGGTGTCGCGAATCACGGGGCAGCCGACCAGGTTGACGTGGCTCGCCGGCGGGGCTGCGAATGCCGGCGTAATCGCCCCAAACACGATGACAAGTGTCCTGGTATTCACCGGCGACCTCATAGCACGCTCAGAAAATTGACCAGATCCTGCTTCTCGGTTTCCGTGAAGCGGATGTTGAAGCGACGGTCGTAGAAGTCGACCAGCTCGCGCAGTGTCCGCGCGGAACCGTTGGAGAAGTACGGCGCGCGCGCCGCCAGACCGCGGAACTGCTGCTCGACAATGGCGCCCACGTCGTTGCAGCGCCCGGAGATCAGCGCTCGACCAGGATCCTGTGTATAGATGACGCGACCCAGGAAAGTATGGGGCGGAATATCCGCATTGCATGTGATCTTGAACAGCGGTAATTCGGGCGAGTCATTGGCATGTGGCAGATTAGTTGTACCCAGATCCATCCAACCGGCCACCGCATCCATTCCGGTCATGAACATGTTGTGACAAGTGGCACAGGTACGTTTCATCGGGTTGCCAAGACCGACGGTATTGATGTGCATGGCGTCGCGTATCCAGAAAGGACGCACGAAGAAGACATCATTGCCACGCGCCACCGAGGCGCGAAACGCCGCCTGTTCGGCGGACTCGCCAGCGCGCGGCTGCTGCCAGCCCTCGAACTTGGCAAAAACGGGGTTGGCGTAGTTGTCGCCCAACACGCCGTTGCGCGCCTGCGCAAGATTTTTGGGGCCCAGTGCCTGGGGACCGTCAACCTCATCGAGCGCTCCGCCTTCACGACTTTGAATCTGGCCAGCGTATATCTGACCCTCGAAGTCGACGATCTTCTGCAGCTGCTCGCCTGTCAGCGCGGTGTGCATCTGCAGGTGATTCACGGCCGCGTCCTTCGCCTGCTCCTTGAGCGTGGGCAGCCGAGCGTCAGCCATCATGTTCATGCTGGTGGGTCGGCCGGTCTCGGGATCAACAGAAGCGGTAAGGCCGTTCTTGATGATGAACATCGCGCCACCGCCAGTGCCGCCACGCTCCGGACCAATGACGTACTTGAGGTTGGCGGCCGGCCGTGGCCGGCGGTACACCGATACCGTAGGGCTGCCACTCTTGAGCCCGTATACCGAATCGGTGTTACAGCCCGTGGGATCGCGCAGCACCTCAAGCGTGAACTCGGGCTTCATTGGCTTGCCGTCGACACCCGGTGGCGGCCAAGGCAAGCCGATCCGGAACAGGCCACGGTCCAGCAGCAGTGAATGCGAACTTCGCTGGTCCTGCGGCAGATTCGGGCAATTCGAACCATCGATGGCCGCAAACACCGGGTCCTTGCCACCAGTCGAGGCCCAGCGCTCACGCAGACTGGCGGCCGATACGCTCATTGCATAGGCCGGCTGATGACAGCTCACGCAGGCGCGGCCGTTCTCGCCCAGGGGCGAAAAGAATGGATGGCCTTTCATCTCCATAGCGCCAGAAGTACTGAGCACTCCCAGCTGGCCCCAGGAATTCGCAAAGCGGCCCGTAGCAGGAAAGGCTCCGGACTGACCGGGCTCGATCCACTGCGCTGGCACGCTATCGGCGGCAAATACTGCGCCCGAGGCACCCAGCCAAAGACCAAGTGCCAGCGCAATGAATGCTCGCGCGAATAGCCGTCTATTGGTCATGTAGAACCCCCGTAAGATGCGCCGCGACTTGCCTGGTGAAGAGTGCGACTGCTCTACGTGGTCAAATCCTACAGCGCCCATGCAAGCGCTTACAAGAAGTTTCCGATGGCGGGTGCCACTCATTGCGATTCGTGCCTCGCTATAGCATGGTGGCCGAGGGCGGCAATTATCTGGACCTGGGGAGGGAGGCCTGATGACTACGACGAAAGTGGTGAACGTGTCCACCCCTGGGCGCCTGCGGGCGACCTTCGCATGCGCAGTGTTGACCGCGGCCTGCGGCCATATCGCCGCGCAACAGGCACCGAACATCGGTTTCGTGAGCGTCGGTCGCGCCGCGCCTCTGCAGGACGACGTCAACGACCGTGAAATCCTCGGTGCCACGATCCAGAGGGACGGGACCTTCATCGGCTCGGCCCCTGCAGGGCAGACTCCACCCGGCATCACGCCGCTGCCGCGTGACCTGTTCACGACCACTGACTTCTACGCCGACCGCGCGCTGTGGACTGATCCTCGATATTTCCGCTGCAATAGCCCCATCGCCATCGAGACCCTGTGGGCGGGCAGAGCGGGCGGCACAATCGGCGCGGATCCTCCCGCCTCCGCGCCCTGGGGTCGCTGCGACCGGGATTACCCGCGCAAGTCCATCGTCAGCCCCTACCCCTTTCGCACAGCACAAGCGCACTACGAGGCGCTGCTCGCGGAGACCCGCCGTCGCGGGGGCCCGACCGTGCACACCCCCGCGACGCTGCCCAACGAATGGAATGGCATATACCGTCAGCCTCGCTTCAGTGCGCGCAATGACAACTGGATCGCCATGCGCCACTTGCAGGTACCGACGCTGCTGTCCGTGCTGACCGAGCAATACCAGGAGCGTGTGGTGCAGGAAACCTATCACCATGGGCATACGAACAAGCCAATGTGGCCCTCGCAGTTCTGCTGGCCCGAGGGCTTTCTGCGGCGCTGGCACGAATGGGCCGCCTATGACCGGCAGGTGATGGTCACGCCGCAACTTGTGCAGCTTTACATGAGTGGCGCGATGAACTTCGTCACCAACATCCATGTTGGCCGCTCATTCAAGATGGACGGACCGGTGCCGCGACTGGGCGAGCAAGTGCCGCGCTGGTACGGGGAAACCATCGGCTTCTGGGATCACGACACGCTCATCACCTGGACTTCCAACATCCAGCCGTGGACTTCGCACACTGCTTTCGAGTTCTCGGGAAAAATGCAGTCCATCGAGATCTACACTTCGCTGCGCGATGCACGTGGCCAATTCACAGGCCTGAGCCACGAGGCGATCCTCTACGATCCCGAGGCGCTGGTGGAACCTATCCGCATCATGCAGCGTATGGACAAGCGGGCTGACTTCGCCGACGCCGACGTGAATCCCATCGAGTTCACCCAATGCATCCAGACAATCTATCCGGTGAACGGTACCGCGACACCACTGACACCCGGCCGCGTCATCGAATTCGAGGTGCCCGACATGTATGGCCGGCCGTGGGCGCAGATCTGGGACAAATACTGGGAACAAGGCATGAAGAAACCCGAAAAAGAAGACCTGTTCGACTTCAGCAAGGACGCGCACAAATGAAAGATTGGTCACGGATCCTCGTCGCTGCGACCCTGATCGCAACCTTCAACGGCATCGGCGTGCCGGCGTTCGCGCAGGAGACGCCCGCTGCGCGCCTCATTGAGCAAGTGGCCACCGCGATGGGTGGCCGTGAGCGACTGCAGCGCATCGACACAATGGTCTATACCGGTTTTGGCCAGGATGCCTACATGGAAGGCGGTGGAAACATCACTGCCGAGGCCAACGCGCCGCCGAAGTGGCGAGCGATTGCCGACGCACAGCGCAGTGTCGATCTCAAGGCACGGCGCGCCGTCGTGCAGCAGCGGCGCGCCCCCATGTTTCCGTTCGCGGCGCCGTTCGGCCTCAACTGGAACCGCACCACTTCACTCCAGACTGGCGCCGACCTGCTGGACCACCCGCTGCCCGCTGTGCTTGCGGCACTGGACCCTGCGGCAAAGCTTGGCCAGGTCACCGTGGAGGAGGGGCTGCCGGTGCTGCAGTTCACGACTGCGGCCGGGTCGGCAATTCTGATGGCTGTCGACCCCGTCACCCATCTGCCCGCCTGGACACGCCGCGTCATTCCCCACGCCAACCTCGGCGACGTAGCCGTCACGGCGTACTTCACCGGGTACGTACCGCAGGATGGCGTGCTACTGCCCTATGGCCTGATGAATCGTATCGACTGGCGCGGCCAGGTGACGCTGATGTTCCAGGTCGATTCATACCGGCTCAACCTTGCGCCGGAACAGATGCCCGCATTTCCAGACGCGCCCCGCGCGCCGGCACCCGCAGCGGCGCCCGTAGTCACTGTCACGCCACTGGCAAAAGGCGTATGGGACCTGCGCGTCGGCAACAACAACGGCGGCCCGGTCATCGAGTTCGCCGATCATCTGGTGATGTTCGAGGCCAACGGCAGCGCTGCCGCAACGCTGGCGCGCATCGACGCCGCCAACCGCCTCGTCTCGGGCAAGACCGTGACCGCGCTGATCGTTACCCATCATCACTTCGATCACACCGCAGGCCTGCGCGCTGCAGTGTCGCGCGGGCTAACCGTCATCTCGCATCGGGGCAATGAAGCCATCTTCCGCGAAATGATCGCGCGTCCCGCGATTGTCTACCCGGACGAGCTTGCGAAGAGCCCTCATCCCCTGGTGTTCACACCCGTCGACGAACGCCTCGTCCTGGAGGACAAGACGCAGCGGCTCGAGATCTATCATGTGCTTGCCCACTCGCATATGGCCAACGCCGTGTTCGCCTACCTGCCCGCCGCCCGCATCATGATGGAAGGAGACTTCGGCGACGCCGAGTGGACCTGGCACTGGTGGGCCAATGCGCTGTCGGCAAATATCAAGGCTTATGGAATCGACCCCAGAATCAATGTTGCTGTACACGGCCCCAACGGTGGCCTCTCGATCCAGAAGACCCTCGCCAACATTCACGTGCAGATGGAGGCTGCGCAGAAGTTCTGCGCCCAGCAACAAGCGGCGGGCGTCCCCGTGTTCGGATGCCCGGTGCAGTACGACGAGTCAGGGCCCCTGCCGCTGATGGGACACTAAGTCAACTGGACGAAGAAAGTTGCGAGTACTCGCTCAGCGCTGGATGTAGCCCTTCAGCTCAGATTACCCCGGCCGCGTACACCAGCTACAATTTGTGGTTTGCATTGCAAGGCTCCCGATCCATGACTCAACGTCCGGTTCTTATCTCAGGTGGCGGCATTGGCGGACTGGCCACGGCCCTCACGCTCCACCAGATCGGGGTGCCGTGCCAGGTGCTCGAGTCCGTGCGCGAGATGAAGCCGCTGGGTGTGGGCATTAACCTGCAGCCCAATGCCGTGCGTGAGCTGCATGACCTGGGTATCACCGACACGGAGCTCGATGAAATAGGCGTACCCGCGAAGGAATGGGCGCTGGTGGGCCTAAACGGCAACGACATTTATTCGGAGTCGCGCGGGCGGCTTGCCGGATATCGGTGGAACCAGTACGCCGTGCACCGCGGTCAGCTGCAGATGCTGATGTACCGCAAGGTTCTGGAACGCATCGGTGCCGATGCCGTGTGGCTCGACACACGGGTCACTGGCTATCGCAAACTGTCCGACGGTGGCGTCTCGGTTCACGTGGCACATGCGGGCAGGAGCGCAGAACTACCGGCTTCGCTGCTCATAGGCGCCGACGGCATCCACTCGCCCGTGCGTGCACAGATGCATCCCGGCCAACCACCCATCCATTGGGGCGGCAGCATGATGTGGCGTGGTGTGACCCGAGCCAGGCCCATCCGCACCTGCGCGTCGTTCGTGGGCGTCGGCACGCACCGGCATCGCATCGTCTTTTATCCGATCTCGCCTCCCGATCCGGAGACTGGCCTCGCACTGATCAACTGGATTGCGGAGGTCACCTGGGACCACGCCGACGAGAAGATACTGTCGGGGTGGTTCCGTCAGGTGCCTATCGAATCGTTCCTGCATCATTTCGCAGATTGGACCTGGGACTGGCTGGACGTGCCGGCACTGATCCGTGGGGGCGAATTCGCTTTCGAGAATCCGATGATCGACCGCGACCCGGCGTCGACCTGGATCGATGGTCCGGTGGTGCTGCTCGGCGATGCCGCGCACGCCATGTACCCCACGGGCTCCAACGGTGCGAGTCAGGCCATCGTCGATGCGCGCGTGCTGGGCGCCCTGATGTGCGAACACGGCGCGACCCCGTCGGCCCTCGCGGCCTTCGACGATCGTTTGTGCGCGCCGATTTCCCGCCTCATCCTGCGCAATCGAGGCGCTGGGCCGTTCGGCCTGTTGAATCTTGTGGACGAGCGCTGCGGGGGCCGTTTCGACAACATCGACGACGTAATTCCGGCCGCTGAGCGCAGCGCCTTCATGTCCGATTACAAGGCGGCAGCCGGACTCGCGATGGACACACTCAACCAGGCCCCACCCACCATTGTTCACGGCATGCGCGTGTCGGTCACGGGGGAAGCGGTCTCACTGCGCAGTGGCACGGTATAAGCCGGCGCGCCGGGCGACGCGGCATTTTGTCAGTACTGCCCGGTTTGCGGTGGTGCGCCCAGATGCTCCTGCCAGGCCTGGCGGGCATGAAATTCCCGATCGGCTTGTTGCGACATTTGTAACTGACGCAGGCCGTCGACGGGTTGGGCCGGTCGGTTCGCAGCGGCGATTGCATTTTTCAGGCGCTGGTAGTTATCGCGGCCTGCCTGATCTCCGAGTGCCGCCGCGCGCTGATAGTCGCTGAGCGCGGCTTGCGTGTTGCCCGCACTTCCTTCGAGCGCGCCGAGATTGTTCCAGACTGCGGCGTAGTTGGGGTTGAGCTGGATTGCACGCCGGTAAGCTGCCGCTGCGTTTTTTTCGTCGCCCATGGCGAAAAACCCGTTGCCAAGGTTGTACCACTCGACAAACGATGTGGACGAACCCAAGGCACGACGCTGGTTCTCTAGCGCATCCAGGGTGGCGCTGAGCTTGTTCTGGTATGAAAGCGCCGCAGCGAGGTTGCCCCAATAGCGGGGATTGTCCGGCGCCTGTTGAGCTGCGTTCGAGAATGCCTTTGCCGAATCACCGGGCCGATTGAGCTCGACATAGACAAACCCGAGCGCGTTCCACGCCTGCGGGAAAACGTGCTGCAGCGCTACGGCCCTCTCAAAGGCCGGCGCGGCCTGCAGGGGCAGTTTCATTTGACGGTCGTAAGTTGCGCCCAGATAGAACCAGGCCATCGCTACATTGGGCTCGGCCCGCGTCCATGCCTGCGAATAGCGCAGCAGCCCCTGCCAGTCCTGGCTGCGGACGAATGCGTTGGCCTGGGGGATGCCATATGCACCGGCTGCAGAAGCGGAGCCCATGAAGCTCACGAGCACAATGCCAGCCGCAGCCGTGACGCTGGCTTTATGCAGACGCTTGAGCCAATTTCGGGATAGTTGCATTGGGGGCACCCGGTGAAAACCGCGCGAGGACGATACTCCCGTTCAGCGGGGTCAACAATCAGGCATCTGCAGCATCACGCACAGCCCGCCACCGTCGCGATTTACCAGCGAGATCCGCCCGCCATGGGCCTCGATGATTTCGCGAGTCAGCGCCAGGCCCAGTCCGGTGCCGTGGCGTTTGGTGGAATAGAACGGCACCAGCGAGTTCTGCAGCACCGGTTCACTCATGCCCTGGCCGCGGTCCAGTACATCGATGCGATATCCCTGCGGTAGCGTCGTGATGCGCAGCATCACCTCTGCGGCCGGTGATCCGGATTCATGCGCGTTCTTCAATAAGTTGAGCAATGCCTGCTCCAGCTGTGCCGGATCGACGCTGCTGGTAAAACCCCCTTCGGGCAGTTGCGACACAAAGCTCACATGACGTTGCAGGCCGGTGAGGAATGCCGTCCAGTCCACCAGCTGTAGCTGGGGCTGTGGCAGCTTCGCGAAGCGCGCATAGCCGCCGAGAAATCTCTCGAGGTGACGTGCACGTTCCTCGATGGTGACGAATATCTCCTCCAGCCGCTCGTAGCGGCCGCGGCGCACGAGCTCAGCTCCCGAATGCGCCAGCGACGCTGCGGGCGCCAGCGAATTGTTGAGTTCATGGCTGATCACGCGGATCACTTTCTTCCAGGCGCGCATTTCCTCGCGCCGCAACTCGCTGGTGAGTCGGCGTAGCAGCAACAGCTCATGGCATCGACCATTGAGCAGGAACTTGCGACGCGCCAGGTGGTAGACCTCTTCTTCGTCGCTTGCGTCTGCGCTCTCACTATCGATCGAAAACAGACTGTCGCCGCCGCGCGCCAGCGTCTCGCGCAGCACTGGCGGTGCCCGGATCAGCAACTCCTCCAGCCGCTGACCCTCAATCTTCCAGCCGCTGTTGAGCAGCTTGCGGGCAGCCAGATTGGAAAACACCACGCGCGACTGACCATCGCCTCCGGCTGCTGTCAGCAGCATCGAAACCGGAGTGTTGTGAATCATGGTGTCGAGCAGAAGTTCCCGCTGCACCAGGGACTGGCGCTGCTGACGCAACACATCGCCCAGTTCAGCATGGACGCGAACCAGTTGGCCCAGTTCATCCTCAGTGCTGCCGCTCCAGCGCACGCCGAAGTTGTACTCGCCATCGCGGTAGGCGTTGACGCTGCCGGCCAGCGTGCGAAACAAGGCATTCACAGGCGCCAACGCTGTGCGCAGCCGCCATGCGCCAAGAGCAATGACGACGACGCCCGAGAGTCCGCCCGCCAGCCACGCATTATCCAGCCAGCGCAGCAGCAGCAACGGCAGTGCGACCGCCAGCATTACCAGCGGCAGCATCCACCACAGCAGGCGGCCGGCGAGCGAGCGGCGGATCATCCCGAAGACTTGAGTCCGTGACGTTCCATGCGCCGGTACAGTGCCTGGCGGGAAAGCCCCAACTGCGCAGCCGCCTGCGCCACCACGCCCCCGGCACGCGCCAGCGCGGCCTCTATGCCGGCCTTGTCGGGTTCGGCCACGGGCGCCGATCTCGCAGCCTGGGCCTTGGGCAGACCGAGGTCGCGAGTCTCGATGTGCTCGCCCTGCGCCAGTAGACCCGCACGCTGGATGACGTTGCGCAGCTCGCGCACGTTGCCCGGCCAGCCATGGCGCAACAACGCCGTGCAGGCCAGGTCAGCCAGCGGCTTGTCTGCGGGACGAAACAGATCCGCCAGCGGCAGGATGTCACCCGGCCGCTCGGCAAGAGGCGGCAAGGTCAGCTCGATTGCGTTGAGGCGATAGTAGAGATCTTCGCGAAACAGGCCCTCGCGGATCATCGCCGGCAGGTCAGCGTTGGTGGCGCTGATTACGCGCACGTTGACCTGACGCTCGCGGCTGGAACCCAGTCGCTCGAAGCGCCCAGTCTCGAGCACACGCAACAGCTTCATCTGACCAGCCAGTGGCAGATTCCCAATTTCATCGAGGAATAGCGTGCCACTGTCGGCGGCCTCAAATTTGCCTGCGCGCGCCTTGTTCGCGCCAGTGTAGG
Source organism: Pseudomonadota bacterium (assembly GCA_039932715.1). Classification (GTDB taxonomy): domain Bacteria; phylum Pseudomonadota; class Gammaproteobacteria; order Steroidobacterales; family Steroidobacteraceae; genus ZC4RG30. Next base: position 31,223 of record JBDTPN010000022.1, read on the forward strand.
CACCCGCCTCGGCGCCAAACAGCTCGGCCTCGATCAACTCCGAGGGCAGCGCCCCGCAATTTACCGTTACGAAGGGACCTTTTGCAGCCGGCGAGTTGGCCTGCACGATGGCAGCAATTCTTTCCTTGCCGGCCCCATTGGGACCGGTGATCAGCACGGGCAGACTGGAACGTGCAACCTGGCATGCCAGGGCAACCACGCGCTCACTGGCCGGATCGGCGAACACGACACCGCGCAGATCGTATTTCGCTGCCAGCTCATCGTGCCGCCGTTTCTCGCGCCCGCGGCGGCGCAGCAGTTCGTTGCGCGCTTCGCCCAATTCGAGCAGGTTGTTGACGGTAGTCAGCAGGCGAAGATCTTCCCAGGGTTTGCCCAGATAGTCCGCGGCACCGGCTTTGACCAGTTCGACTGCGCTGCCCAGATGCGTCCACGCCGTAAGCAGTATTACCGGCAGGTCCGGATACTGCGTGCGAATACCGCGGAACAAGGCCTGCCCTTCTGCACCGGAGGTAGTGTCGGCGGTGAAGTTCATGTCCTGGATCACCAGATCCACGGACTCCTCGGTCAGCCGCGCCAGGCCTTCGGCCGGGGACGCGGCATGCAAAGTGTTGATGTCGTGCAACGAGAACAGCACGTCCAGCGCCTTGGCCACGGCTTGATTGTCGTCGATGATCAGGACTGTGGACATGCTGCCTCCGACCGGATTGTGACTCCTCTTCAGGCGCTGCGGGTAGCCACGGCGGGCGATACCGCCGCGGCACGTCGGGCGGGCCATAGGACGGAGAGTTGCCCCAGCACCCACAGCGCCACGGCGCCCACCGGCAGGTAGTACCAGGGCAGTCGTGGGAGTTCGTACTTCTGCATCAGCAGCTGGTTGATGCCGAAAGCCAGCAGCATGCCGAGAATTATGCCTGCGGTGACCAGCAGGAAATTCTCGGTCTGGAAATAGCGCAGGATCTGCCCGCGGGTGGCGCCCAGCGCGCGGCGCACGCCGATCTGCCGTGTGCGCTGCTGCACCCAGAAGCTGGCAAGTCCTACGATGCCCAGCGCGGTCACCACCAACAGCGCCAGGATTACCCCGCCCAGCAACCAGGCCATGGAGCGCTGCTGCCGATAAAAATCGCGGCGCAGCTCTTGCATGGTACGGGTGTTCTTCTCCAGCACGATGCGGGCGGGACCGTTGGCGCGCAGCGCGGCGGTGGCGGCCTTCAGTACTTCCGCGCGGCGATCGGGCTCGGTGCGCAGCAGGTAGTTGCCGCCGACGCTGTACGCCGTGCGCATAGGCAGAACTATGCTGTCCTCGCGCGACACCGGCCCGCCCTGCAGGCTGGGACGCACCAGGTGCTCGACGATTCCCACGATGCGCGTGGGTTTGTCGCTCCAGACGTAGATGCTTTTGCCCACTGCGTTTTGGCCAGGGAACAGCTTCTCGGCAAGTCTGTGCGTGACAATTGCCACTGGCAAATCCGTGGTCGCACCCGGTCCTTGCAGCTCGCTGAAGTTGCGATACTCGCCCGGCTCGAATTCACGGCCCGAGATCAGCCGCAGGCCCAGCGTCTTTACGAACTGTTCCTCAGCCATGTATATCGTGGCATTCAGCGTGGGCCGGTCCTGGTTGGGCTTCAACTTGATGCTGGAGTTCCACGAAGACGACACAAACGGCAACTGATTGACCACCGTCGCGGCCTTGACTCCCGGCAGCGCACGCAACGCCGCCAGATCAGTACGCGTCAGCGCGTCAGAATTCTCATCGGTACCGATGCCAGTGAGCTGCACGCGCACCACTTCGTCTTCCGCCACACCGCTGATTTCGGTCATCTGCTCGACGCGGCTGCCGATCAGGAACAGCGCATTGCAGACGATGGCGCAGGTCAGGGCAATCTCCAGCACGATGAGCAGCGCCGCGGTCCGGTGCCGGCCCAAGGTGGAGATGATGGGGCGGATTTCCATGTCTGCTCCTATTGCGTCTTCAATTGAACTGCCGGGGTGATCTGCATGGCGCGCCAGGCGGGCAACATGCCGGCCAGCAGACTGGCGACAATGGCCAGCACGAAAGTCAGCAGCAGCATGACCGGGTTAAGATGCGCGAGATCGGCGTAGTCCACGGGCTGTTGGCGCACCGCCCACAAACCCAGCAGGGCAAACACCAGGCCCAGAGCCCCGCCTGCCAGGCCGATGGTGCCAGCCTCGACCATGCATTGCTGGAAGATCGCCGAGCGCGTCGCACCAAGCGCGCGGCGCACCCCGATTTCACCGCCGCGGCGCAGGAACTTGGCCAGCAGCAAGCCAATGGTGTTGAGCAGGCACACCACCAGGAAGCCGAAGGCCAGCCACATCTGCAGGGTCACATCGCTGGGAAGGATGTGGTGGAACTCCATCCACTGCATCACATTGCGCAGGCGCACATTGGTGGGCCGCTGGAACCGGCCGCTGGCATGCTGCAGATCGGAATAGTTGGTCAGGTAGCGGCGATAGGCATCAACCTTGTCGCGCGAATCCAGCTGCACCCAGTACTGAATCCACACACAGGTCGCATTGAGCGCGGTCCGGTCGCCATTATTGTCGCCCCAGCAGTCCATGCTGCCACTGCGATCCATAGTAAGATCACGCGAAGTCGTAAACGGCAGGAACACGTCTTCGGTGGCGTCATAGCCGCGCTGCGCGAACACGTCGTAGAACTTCGGCGTCGGACGCCAGTCGTTGAGCACGCCGATGACGGTAAAACTATCCTTGTCGACGCGCACGGTCCGGCCGACGCTGTTCTCGCCCGCAAACAGGCGCTGATTCAGCATCTTCGATATCACGACCACCCGCGCATGGGCTTCGTCCTCGGCGGCGGTCCAGGGGTGTCCAAACAGCAGGGGCATATCGAACATCACGAACATGTCCGCGGTGGTGTAACGCGAGTCAACACGGAAGGGCGCGATGTCCGCCCGCTGCGGAGTGATCGACACATTGCCGCCAGTCATCATGGCCTGCCGGTCGCCTTTTCTCTCGCGCAGCAGCGTCTCGGCGTCGAAGCGCGTCAGTTGCGGCGGAGGTTCCTCGCCAGCTACGTAGCCTTCCTTGTTCTGTGGATCCAGCTGCGGGTGAAACAACATTGCGCTGCGGCCTGGAAGCGGATCACCTGAGAGCACGTGAAATACGGTCAGCGTCGTCATGCTGGCCCCAATGCCCAGCGCGATGGCCAATATCATCAGTGCCGTCAGCACCTTGTTGCGACGGAAGCTGCGCAGCGCCAGACCGAAGTAGTAGGCAAACATGCGCGCCTCAGACAGTTGTGGCGCCGATGGGCGTCGTAGCGTGGATCAAGGCTGGTTCCATGGCCAGGTCGGTGGCCATACCGTCGACGATGTGCACGTTGCGCTGCGCCCGCGCAGCCAGCTCCGGATCGTGCGTGACCATCACGATGGTCGTGCCCTGCTGGTTGATCTCTTCCAGCATCTCCATCACGCCACGCGCCATTTGCGAGTCGAGGTTGCCTGTAGGTTCGTCCGCCAGCAACAGCTTGGGACTGCCCGCCAGTGCGCGCGCGATCGCGGCACGTTGCTGCTGGCCCCCGGACAACTCGGCCGGATAGTGTTTCATCCGCGAGCCCAGCCCCACACGCGCCAGCGCCTCCTCGATGCGGCGTCGACGCTCGGCCGCCGGCATTCCGCGGTAGCGCAGCGGCACATCGGCGTTGTCGAACAAGTTAAGGTCCGGAATGAGATTGAAGCTCTGGAAGATGAAACCGATCTTCTGGTTGCGCAGCCGGCTGCGCTGGTTGTCGCTCAGGTTGCTGACATCTTCGCCATCCAGCTTGTAGACGCCACCGGTGTAGGTCTCGAGCAGGCCTGCGATGTTGAGGAAGGTGGTCTTGCCAGATCCGGAAGGACCTGTGACGGCAACGAACTCGCCCGCTTTCACAAGCAGATCCAGCGAGCGCAGCGCGTGCGTCTCGACCAGTTCGGTGCGATAGACCTTGGTGACGTGGTGCATTTCGAGCATGGCGTTATCCTCAGTTGATCCTTACCTTGTCTGCGTCGGCGAACTGATCGCTACCGGAAACCACCACGTGGTCGCCCGGCTGCAATCCGCCCAGCACTTCAATCTCGGCCAGACTGCTGGCGCCCAGCTGCACGGGACGACGCACGGCAGAACCGCCCTCCACTATGTAAGCAAAGCGGCCACCGGACTGGTCGACGAAAGGGCCGCGTTCCAGCTTCAGCACATTGCGGCGCGTGTCCATCAGTATGCGTGCGGAAAGACGCTGGTTCTGCCGCAGCCCCGGCGGCTGCTTGTCGGTAAAGCGGATGCGTGTGGTGACTTCGCCATTGACCACTTCGGGCGATACCGCGGCGACCTCGCCGGGAAAGGGCTCACCGTTGCCGCTGGCCAGCTGCGCGGCCATGCCCAGACCCAGATCACGTGCAAAGCTCTCCGGCACCTTGATCTCGACTTCGAAATTTCGCAGGTCCACAACGCTGAGCACCGGTCCGTTGGCCAGCACGCTGGTGCCCTGCTGTACCTGTACCTGACCGACCTGGCCGTCGAATGGCGCGCGCAGTGTCAGCGCATCGACCTGGCGCCTGGCCTCGGTCACGACCGCCCGCTGCCTTTGGGCCAGTAACTGTTTGTTGCGCGCATCGAGCTCCGCACCTGCAGACTGCAACTCAAAGTCTTCACGCGCCGTACTAAGAACCAGCGTCGACTTCTTGACCTCATCCTGCGCACGCGCCAGCTCGTTCCTGGGAACGGCGCCCTTGTCCCATGCCAGCTGGTAGCGCTCCAGTTCGCGCTGCGCTGTTGTATCGCTGATGACAGCCTGGTCGAGCAGTTTGCGCGCGTTGAGTTTCGCGATCCGTGCATCCAGGGTTGCACGGCGCGCGCCGGCCTCCAGGCTGGCCAGAGTCGACTCTTCCTGCACCAGTTTGCTGCGCAGTTCCGGACTGTCGATCACAGCCAATTGCTGTCCCTGTTTCACCTTGTCGCCCGCCACGATGTTTAGGGTGACTGTGCCCGGTGCAATGGCGTAAAGGGTCGGACTGTTGGCGGCGATCACCCGGCCATCGGCCGAGATGTCGCGCACCAGATCTCCGCGCGTGACGGTGGCGATACGCAGGCGCCGCGCGTCGAAGGAGTGGGCGCCGGAAAGCCATTGCATGCCCATCCACGTGGTGATGACAAGCACCAGAACTGCGCCGCCGGCCGGCAGCAACCAGCGCGGCAGCCTGGCCCGCGCGCCGCTCGGTGTGATGATCTGATCCTGTCCTGACGTGTCTGGCAGCATGGGCAATCACATTGCACGCGCCATGCCAGCCGCAAGGCATTGAGGTTGCGCCTGCGGCGAACTTTTCGGGTGTCCGGCTGTCCGCGGACAGCGTACGGACAGCTGCGCTACTGCGCGATGGTTCGCGGCCTGCCGGTCAGGTACCCCATCACCACCTGCAGCATCGCCAACGAGATCATCAGCAGCAGTGGCACGGTCCAGCGATGAGTCAGATCGTGGATGAAGCCGATGAGTATCGGCGTCACGGCAGCCATGGAGTAGCCCACAGCCTGTGCCATGCCGGACAGGGCGACACTTTGCGTGGCGGTTTCGACGCGCAGGCTGAACAGTGTGATCGCCAGCACCAGCGCACCACCCGCACCCAGACCCATCACGACCATCCACGCGAGCGCGTGGGACGCGTCTGCCAGAAGGCCGCAGAAGCCGAGCAGGATCAGCAAGCTCAAGGTGGCACCGATCAGGCGCTGGTCCCTCATGCGATGAATGAACAGCGGAGTCACCATCACCGAGCCGAGCACGAAGAGCTGGTAGATGAACAGGATCGCACCGGCGCGCGCCGCGCTGCTGCCTTGCAGATCGCTCATGATGCTCGGAAACCAGGCGATCATCACGTAGAACGCGGTGGACTGGCAGGCCATGAACAGGCTGACCTGCCAGGCCAATGGCTGGTTCCACATGCGCGTTGTACTCCGGGCCTGGGCCGCCGGCGCAGTGTGTTGGCGCAATTGCGAGGCCCAGATGATCACGGCCAGCGCAGCGGGAATGGACCATGACACCAGTGAAAAGCGCCAACCGCCCCATTGCGCCAGGGGAATGGCGATTCCCGAACCAAGTCCGCCGCAGATAACCATCACCATCGTGAACAGCGCCGTAACCAGCGTCAGCTGCGCGGGAAAGTCACGGCGCAGTAGCCCGGGCAACAGCACGTTGTTGAAAGCCACGCCACAGCCGATGAAGGCTGTGCCCAGATAGAGGAAGAACACGCCGTCGAGGTAACGGATGCCCAGCCCGGCAAGCAACAGCAATGACGAGATGAAAACCGCCCGCTCGATGCCAAGCCTGCGCGCCATGGGCGCCGCGTATGGCGAGAGAAAGCCGAAGGCGAATAATGGCAGCGAGGTCAGCAGCCCTGCGGCCATGCCGCTGAGACCAAACTGCGCCTGGATGGTTTTGAGTAGCGGTCCCACGCAGGTGATCGCCCCGCGCATGTTGAGTGTGACAACCAGGATTGCCAGCAGTCTGAAAAGTCCGCCGCCGCGGAACGGATGGAGTTGCTGCGTCGGAGTCATCCGGAATCTGCGCTTGCGAACCTGGGGGCGCCGAGGATAGCCCATGGCATGGCAATGCGTTCATTGACATGTGACATTTTAGTAACATATAGTCAGGCCATGGATGGCGATGACTGCATCTTCAAGGCACTGGCTGATTCTTCACGGCGCTTTCTGCTCGATATGCTGCTCAAGGAAGACGGGCAGACCCTTGGCGAACTTGAAGGGCGGCTGGCCATGTCCCGCTTCGGGGTCATGAAGCATCTGAAGGTGCTCGAAAAGGCGGGGCTCGTCATCACGCGGCGGCAGGGGCGCGAAAAATTGCACTATCTCAATGCCGTGCCCATCCGCCTGATTCACGACCGCTGGATCGGAAAATACCGCGAACGCGAAGTAGCCGCGCTCGTGGACCTCAAGGCTTCACTGGAGAGCAGGAAATGGACGGCAGCAAAGAAACGAGCGTAATTCACATTCACGAGATCTACATCAAGGCCCCTGCCGCGACTATCTGGGAGGCCATCACCTCCCCCGAATGGAGCGAGCGCTATGGGTATCGCGGGATCTATGAATACGACATGCGCCCAGGGGGTCAGTTCCGGGTCAAGGCAAACGAAGGCATGCGCAAGTTCGGCCTTCCGGAAACCATCATTGACGGCGAGGTGATTGAATGTGATCCGCCGACGAGGCTGGTGCAGACGTATCGCTTCCTGTTCGACGATCAACAGCGCCAGGAAGGATTCTCGCGCATCACCTTCGAGATTGAAGACACCGGCCAGGGGTTCTGCCGCCTGACTGTTACGCACGACGTAACCGGACAGCCGACAATGGCGAGCGCCACGACCCAGAGATTCAATACCCGCGGCGGCGGCGGCTGGCTCTGGATACTAAGCGACCTCAAGAGCCTGCTGGAGACCGGCAAGAACCTGGCATAGCGGGGCAGGCCCAGAACAGCCCGGTTCTCGGCACGAAGGAGCCATCCGGCTCCACCGCCAGGCCCTCGCGCACTTCCCGGGCCGCGCCAGCCAGCAGGTTGCGAATCACCGCAGCGCTTGCGGCTGGCGTGCGCATGCGTTCGATCCAGGCAACATAGTCCATGCGCGAGGACCCGGTGCGCAGGGCGCTGGTGCAGGAGTTGACCGATGCCAGCACGGAATTTGCCACTGCGTGGCAGTCGCAACAGGTGCAGTCCCGCGATGGCGGACGGCGCACCTTTGCGCATCCCCGTCGCGGGCGCTTGGAATATGATCAGTTCACCCTGCGCGTGATGCAACGGGCGGATTTGAAGCTAACTGTGCTGATCCCCGCCTGAGGCCGCGCGACCGACTACAATCCACTGCCAATCAACAAGGAACGTTCCATGAAACTTTACTACCTCAAAGGCGCCTGCTCCCTGGCTTCCTACATCAGCCTGATCGAGGCAGGGCAGAAATTTGACGCCTATTCAGTCGATCGGGCCACCAAACAGACGGCAGACGGCAAGGATTTCGTTGCCTTCAATCCCAAGGGATATGTCCCGACGTTGGTTCTCGACAACGGCGAGATGCTTACCGAAAACGTGGCCGTGCTCAGCTACATCGCCAATCTCGACAAGTCACGCAAACTGGCGCCCGAGCCGGGCACGATGGGATTTTATCGCGTGCTGGAGTGGCTGGCGTATATCAACTCCGAGATCCACAAGAGCCATGGCCCGATGTTCAAGCCCGGAAGCACGGAAGAAGCCAAGGCCGCAGCTCGCGAAGTTCTGCTCAACCGCTATGCCTTCGTGGAGCAGTCGCTGGGTGACAAGCCGTTTCTCACCGGTGATAACTTCACCGTTGCCGATGCTTATCTGTATGTGGTCCTGAGCTGGCGTGGACATATCAACGTCAATATCGATCACCTGCCGAAGCTGACCGCATTCTACGAACGCTGCCGGGCCCGGCCCGCGGTGCAAAAGGCGCGCAAAGAGGAAGGTCTCGATCCCTGAGAATCGCGGTATGCCGGATATCTTTCTTTCGTATAACCGCGCGGATCAGACGACCGCGCGGCTGTTCGCCGAAGCCCTGGGGCAAGCCGACTTCGATGTATGGTGGGATGCGACGGAAGCTGGCCTCGGTGACTACGACATCGGCCGGCTGTGAGGCTGTAGATTGCGCATTGCCCTTGGATGGAGCGGTAACGAGCAAGATGCCAGGGGGATAGTCGCCGCGATCTCGACCTAGCGAAGGGATATCGACCACGCCATCTCCGCTGCCCCCTTAAATCCCCAGCAATTCCACTTCGAACACGAGCGTCGCATTGGGCGGTATCACGCCGCCGGCACCCCGCGCACCGTAGCCGAGTTCCGGCGGAATGGTGAGCACCCGAGTGCCACCGACCTGCATGCCCTGCACTCCCTCGTCCCAGCCCCCGATAACCCTGCCGCCACCGAGCGGGAAGTCGAACGGATCGTTACGGTCCTTGCTCGAATCGAATTTGCGGCCGCGGTTCTGCGGTGCTTTGGCGTCGTACAGCCACCCGGTGTAGTGGACGGTCACGTGCTGACCGGCGCGGGCGATCTCGCCGCTGCCTGTAACGGTGTCTTCGTACTGCAGGCCTGATGCGGTGGTGGTCATGCGTGGGTTCCTGATTGAACAGAGGCGGGACGATAGCATGAGGGCACTGCCCAATCCGGCGGCGCAGCAGTGAAGCTCATCGGCTCACCGCTTATCGGATGAGAGAAGCTGATCTGCCAGGCGTGCAGGCATAGTGCAGGCTCACCCACCTCCAGCGTCTGCCGGGGCTCAGCATCTGCGCTGCCATACGCCGTATCCCCCACCACGGGAAATCCCAGGAAAGCACAGTGAATGCGGATCTGGTTGGTGCGACCGGTCAGCGGCCGCGCCTCGAGCAGGCTGGTGCCGTCCGGTGAACGCTGCAGCACTGTGAACTGCGTGATCGCCGCAGCGCCTTCGACTTCATCCACCTCACGCGTTCCGGAGACACGAGCCTCCCTGCCGATGGGCACGTCACATTCAAACTGATCTGTCACCGGATGCCCCTGTACACGCACCAGGTAGGTCTTGCCCACGCGTCGTTCTGCAAACTGGCTTTGCAGTCGCCCGGCAAAGTGGCGGCTGCGCGCCACGATCACAATGCCGGTGGTATTGGCATCCAACCGGTGCGCGGGTTTGGGTTTCTGGGGTCGGTATACAGTGTTGAGTATCTGCTGCAAGGTGTTACGCGTGTAACGTCCGCCAGGATGCATGGGCAGCGGCGCGGGTTTTCTGAGCACGATCAGCGCCTCATCTTCATGCAGCACCGTGACATCACCGCTGACAGCAGGCTCGGTGGTTTGCGGCAGACGATGCAGCAGACGCTCACCGGCATGCACGATATCTGTCGCATCGAGCACCTGGTGGCGCGAATCGAGAAGATTTCCGGCGCGGCACTCTTCCTCCCAATAGCTCGCGGGTAGATGCTTCACCACCCTGCAGAAAGTCTCGAGCACGGACAAGCCTTCGCATGCCAACGGCACATGCAGCGGACGGAACATCTGCGCCGGCACACTGCCAGGCAGGGGATCCACCGCGTTACGAATCGCCTGATTGCGCTTCTGCAACATTTGCGCGGTGTGCTCTGCTTCGCTGCGGTAACACCAGGGGCAGGACACTCCGGCAACGTAACGCGCGTCACCCTGCTCTGCCGCGGTCAGCGGAGACAGGCACTTGAAGCACTGTGCCGCGTCTGATTCCTGCAACGCAGGGTCAATGCCCACACGCTGATCGAAGACGAAACACTCACCGCGATAGTGCGCGCCGCCACATTCTTCAAAATATTTGAGAATGCCGCCGTCCAGCTGCAGCACATTGCGAAAACCCTGCGACTCCATGTAAGGACCAGCCTTCTCGCAGCGGATGCCGCCGGTGCAGAACATCACGATGGTCTGGTCCTTGAGCTGCGCCGGCAGCCTTGCCACCGCGGCAGGAAAGTCGCGGAAATTGTCCACACCGGCTGGCAGTGCATTCTCGAAGGTGCCGAGTTTCACCTCGTAGTCATTGCGCGTGTCCAGCAGAGTCACGGGCTTGCCTTCATCCAGCCAGGCTTTCAACTGCTGCGGAGCCAACTTCTGCGAGGTGCGCCGCGCAGGCTCGATGCCCGGCACACCGAACGCGATGATTTCCTTCTTGATACGCACCAGCATCCGCCGGAATGGCTGATGGGTTGTATGGCTGTACTTGACCTCAAGCTGCGCCAGCCCGGGAATGGACCGCAATCGTGCCAGCAGCGCCTCGACCCCCTCCGAGCCGCCGGCCACGAACAGATTGACGCCTTCACTGCTCAGAAGAATCGTTCCGCGCAACTGGTTTGAACGGCACAGCGCCAGCAGTTCGGCCCGCAAGACCGGGAGGTCATCCAGCAGGGCAAAGCGGTAGGCGGCAATGTTGGTCACTGGAAGTGGCGGAATTGCCGGATCTGGAGAGGGATTCACGTAGCGCATGATAGATGCGTTCGGGCGATCAGGTCACCGATATAGTGACTCCGGGCGCGATTACACTTGTCAGGCGACACTGTGCTGGCTAGCGTAGCCAAACGTAATGAAGGGGGATCGTGATGCAGGGGCTTCAGTATGTCGCACACTGACATCGATGCGCCGCTCACCGGAGCCGCGAGCCTGTTGCGCACGATGGCCGATGCAGGCATCGAGGCGTGCTTCGCAAATCCCGGCACGTCCGAAATGCATTTCGTTGCGGCACTGGGCGCGTTGCCACAGATCAGGCCAGTGCTCGGGTTGTTCGAGGGTGCCGTCAGCGGCATGGCCGACGGCTACGCGCGCGTCGCCGGCAAACCTGCCCTGACCCTTTATCACTTGGGGACGGGCTTCACCAACGCCGCCGCCAACCTGCACAACGCGCGGCGCGCCCGAAGTCCGATCGTCAACGTCGTCGGCGATCACGCCACCACGCACAAGCGCTGGGACAGTCCGCTCAAGTCAGACATCGAAGCGCTGGCGCGGCCGATGTCGGACTGGCTGCGCATGGCGCAGTCCACGCACACGCTGTCGGCCGATGGGGCGGCCGCCATCGCCGCCGCTCGCAGTCACCCGGGGCAGATCGCGACGCTGATCCTGCCGGCGGATATCGCCTGGGGTCACACAAGCGGTCACGCAGCGCCGCAGCCACTGCCCTCACCGGCGGCGCCGGATCCATCAGCAATAGCCCGCGTCGCTCGGCTGCTGCGCGACCATGGCCCCCGCTGCGCGCTGATCGTGCGCGCGGCGGCGGGTGAGACGCGCGGCGTCGCGGCGCTGCAACGCATCTGCGCGGCGACCGGCGCGCGGCCTTTGCACGACCTCATGGCGCCGCGCGTGATGCGCGGCGCGGGCGAGTTCGCGATCACGCGCGTGGCCTATCGCGCCGAGGATGCGGTGGCGTTGCTGGCCGGAATGAGCGATGTCGTACTTGTCGGTGCGCCGGCACCGGTTGCGCCCTTCGCCTACCCGCAATTCCCGAGCTGGCTCACACCGGACGGCGCGACGCAGACATGGCTCGCGCACGAGCACGAGGATGAGGTGCAGGCGCTGGAAGCGCTCGCTGAGGCGCTGGGTGCCCCGGTGGTGGCAGCAGCCGACGCGCGCATGATCGCGAGCGCGCGCAAGGAGTCATTGACGAGCGTGCCGCGCGGCGTGCTCGACGCAACAGCGATCGGTCGCTCACTTGCGCGTCATCTGCCGGAAGGCGCGATCCTGTCGGAGGAAGCCATCAGCAACGGACCGGCGCTTGCGGCGCAGACCGCGCTGGCCGCGCCGCATTGGCACCTGACGAACACCGGCGGCGCGCTGGGCCAGGGCATTCCTGTCGCTACTGGCGCGGCGATCGCGGCACCAAACCGCAAGATCGTGAACGTGCAGGCAGACGGCAGCGCGCTTTTCACATTGCAGGCTCTGTGGACGCAGGCACGCGAGCAGCTCGACGTGCTGACGATCATCCTCGCGAACCGAAGCTACGCCGTACTGCGCTTCGAGATCGCCCGCGTGGGAGCGCAGGTCGAAGAATCGCTTGCCGGCAGCCTGCTGGACATCGACCGTCCCGACATCGACTGGGTCTCCCTCGCTAAAGGCCTCGGCGTTGAGGCGAAGCGAGTATCCACTGCGGAAGCCTTTGACGACGTGCTGGCTGCGATGCTCCGACAGCGCGGACCGCGGTTGATCGAAGCGGTACTGGAACGCCCATGAGTGAATCCGGCGCGACTACCTGGACGCGTCCCGCGGCGATCGTTGTCGCAATGGTCGCCTTCGCGCTGATGCTCGACGGAGTGGACGCGCAGGCGCTCGGCCTTGCCATCCCCCCGTTGATGCTCGAATGGGACCTCACGCGCGCGGACTTCGCGCCAATCGCGGCCGGCAGTCTCATCGGCATGGCCATTGGTGCGACGTTCGGCGGTGTCGTCGGCGACCGCATCGGCCGACGCGCTGCGCTGATCGGCAGCATCGCGCTGTTCGGACTCGCCACCGGCCTTGCCACCCTCACGCATGGCGCCGGCAGCTTCGGTGCGTTGCGCGCGCTGGCCGGGCTCGGCCTGGGTGCGACGTTGCCCAACGCCAGCGCACTGATCGCCGAGTTCACCCCGGTGCGCCATCGCAGCATCGGCATGTCCATCGCGATGCTGAGCCAACCGGTGGGCTCGATGATCGCCGGGCTGCTGGCCGCGGCGCTGCTGGTGAGCCACGGTTGGCGCAGCCTGTTCCTGATCGGCAGCGCTGCGCCGCTCGCGCTCGCGCTGCTGTTCCTGTGGCGTCTGCCCGAATCGCCGGGCTTTCTGGCCAGGGATGCCGCGCACGGAAAGCGCAGCGCTTCCTTGAGTGCGTTGCTCGAGCCGGAGCGGCGGCGCGACACGCTGATCGCGTGGCTCGCCTGCTTCCTGTCGCTGCTCGCGCTCTACAGCGTGCTGAGCTGGGCGCCGGCCATGCTCGCCGCCGAGCACATGCCGCTGTCATTCACTGGCACTGCGATCGCGACCTTCAGCATCGGCGGTATTGCAGGAAGCCTCGGATGCGGATTGTTGATTCGCTGGCTGGGCTCGCGCACCGCGCAGATCATCATCGGCGCCACCGGCATTGCGGCCGCTGTGGCGCTGATCGTGCTGTTTCGCGCAGGGCTAGCGACGCCAGCGTCGATCGGCGCGCTGATGGCGTTTGTCGGCGTCGGCGCAGCCGGCACGCAGACGACGCTGTACGCACTGGGCGCCCACCTCTACCCCACTGAGCTGCGCGCCACCGGCATCGGTGCCGTGCTCGGCATTGGTCGACTGGGCGCGGTGGCCAGTGCGTGGGTGGGCGCAAAAGCGGTGGACGCGGGTGGCGCGGTGGGGTTCTTCATCCTGTTCGCCGTGGCGATCGCTGCGGCGACCGTAGCGTGCATCGTGATCCGACGTTCAATTCCGGCCGCTGACAGTCAGGTGGCCAGCGTCCCCAGGGCCTGATCGAGATCTGCGATCAAATCCGCTGCTGCCTCGATGCCCACCGAGATACGGATCATGTCGTCGGTGACGCCGAGCCGATCCCGGGTCGACTTCGGAACGCCGGAGTGTGTCGTGCTCGCCGGATGCGACATCAGCGTCTCGGTGCCGCCGAGGCTTACCGCGAGCTTGATGAACTGCAGGCTGTCCATCACCTTGAATGCCTCCCTTTCACCGCCCCGCACATGAAATGCGAACGTTGAACCGGCGCTCAGGCACTGTTTCGTGAAGACGCGCCCGCAAGGATCCGAAGGGGGCAGGAACCCGAGATAGTTGACGTGTCGCACCTGTGCATGGTCGCGCAGGAATGTTGCGACGCGCACGGCATTCTCCGCGCAGCGTTCCATGCGCAAGGACAACGTTTCAAGTGAACGCAGCAGCATCCAGGCGGTGTGGGGATCGATCTGCGTTCCCAGCGCGCTGCGCAGCGCGCGCACGGGCTGCACCATGTCGCGCGAGCCGATGACACCGCCGGCAACCAGATCCGAATGTCCGCCCACGTACTTCGTCAGTGAATACATGACGAGGTCCACGCCATGCAGCAGCGGTCGCTGGAACACCGGCCCGAGGAACGTGTTGTCCACGGCGACGGGCGGACGGCCCCCAATCTGTCGCGCGCCGATCATGTTCGATACCTCTACCAGCAGCGCGAAATCCACGAGCCCGCTGGTCGGATTGGCCGGTGTCTCTGCGACGATCAACGCCACGCGGCCTTGCGTCTGCTGCGCGAGCAACAGCGCCTGCTCCGCGGCAGCGTGAATGGCTGCGCGATCGCACCCGTCTTGAAACGCAACCGCGCGAATCCCGAAAGCCGGGAGAGTCTTTTCGATAAGTGTCTCGGTGCCGCCGTACAGCGGCTGGCTGATTAGCAAGACGTCGCCGGGACGCAGATACGCCCACAGGGTTGTGGAGATCGCAGACATTCCGCTTGAGAAGACCGCGGCCGCATCACCCCCTTCCCAGAGAGCGAGCCTGTCTTCGAGCACTTCGAGATTGGGATTGTTGAAGCGCGAATAGACCAGCCCCGCCTGCTTGCCCTCTGGCGGTACACGGCGCCCCGAGGTGAAATCGAAGAAGTCCTTGCCCTCCTGCGCTGTTTCAAACGTAAAAGTGGAGGTCAGGAAGATGGGTGGCTTCAGGGCACCTTCGGACAATGACGGGTCGTACCCGTAACCCATCATCTGCGTTTCGGGAGCGAGCGTGTGCTCGCCGATCTTGCGGGTGTGATAGGTGTGCCAGGCCACGGACGCCTCCTTTGGATCATGTGCTTGGACACCGACCATCGCACATCAGGACCTTGCCGCGAAGTGTCCTCTTTAATCCTTCAGCGGCGCATGAGGTACGCACCAAGCCACGCGGTCGCGGCCGCCGGTCTTGGCGTCATACATCGCCCGGTCGGCGGCGGCAACCAGATGCTCAGGCAAAGCGTCGGCTGACGGCACCAGCACCGCAACTCCAACGCTGATGGTCAAATGCGGTGCCAACGACGATGCCGGATGAGCGAGCGCTTCCTCCGCCACTGCGCGCCGCAGCGCCTCGCCTTGGGCAATCGCCGCATCCAGGGTGCGCCCGGGCAGCAGCAGCACGAACTCCTCGCCACCATAGCGAGCGACCAGATCCTGCTCATCCACCGCGAAGCGCTCGCAGATCCGCGCCAGCCGGCGCAGGCATTCATCGCCACGCAGATGCCCGGCGGAATCATTGAGTGCCTTGAAAAAATCGGCATCGGCCAGCAGCAGCGCCAGCGGTGCGCTTTCACGACCCTGACGCGCCCAGGTCTCCGCGAGGCGAGCGTCGAACTGGCGACGATTGGCAATCCCGGTCAATGCATCGCGCATCGACAACTGCTGCAGCTTGCGGTTGGCCTCGGTGAGTTCGTCGGCCATGCGCGCGAAGTGGATGGCGCCGGCGACCAGATCGGCAACCGCATCAAACACCCCGCAGGCGTCGGGGCCGAAGAAATCGGTGCGAGCGCTCTCCAGATTCAGTACGCCATGCAGGCGGCGGCCGTGCCTGATCGGCACCAGGTACTCGGAACGCGCGGTTTCATTGCCCGGCACGTAGTCGGGATCGATGGCGATATCGGGAATCAGGTGTGGCCGCCCCAGTTGCACGCAACGACCCGCTGCGCCCACCGTGATCGGCCAACGGCCTGTCACCGCAAGCGGTGAGCGGGTGAATTCGCCGGAGTAGACCTCGTGGACGAATTCACTGTTGTCATCGTCCAGCAACAAAACGCTGACGATGGCAACCGGCAACTCCGCCACCAGGCAATCGCAGATGCCCTGCATCAGCGAATCCAGACTGGCCCCCTGCAATGCCTCGCGCGAGATCCGAATCAGAATGCGGGTCAGCGTAGCCTGACGCGCGGGCGCATCCTGCGCGTCCCAAAGCACAACGTTGGGCTCGATCAACTGATTGACCGACGCGTCTGCAAACACTGCCTTCCCTGACATGGCGGCAGTTTAACCGGTCGGTGCCAATTTCATCGCAGGACCGGCGCGGCGTACAGCAGCCGCCTGCATTATGTCCGCAGCTTCTCCATTGCGGGGTGCGAGATCTCCCTGCGCTTGGCCGGATTTTCCTGATCAACGCCCGTAACCCAGACCCATAACGCCCACCCGAACGCGGGCTACGAAGCTGGTCGACGTCATATACAACGTGTGCCCGTCGTCGCCGAAGGTGCAGTTCGACACTGTGCTGCCGGTTTCGATGCGTCCCAGAGGCTTGCCGTCCGGATTCATCACCACCAGACCGCCGGGCGCCGAGGTGAACAGATTGCCATTCGAGGACATGCACATACCATCGGGATTTCCTCCGCGGACGCCCCCAGGCGGAAGATCGCGCGCCCGGGCGAGCACATGTTTTTCCGTGACCTCGCCGCGTGCATCCAGCGCGTAGACCATCCACACAGGATTGGCAAAATCCGTGTCGGAAACGTACAGCCGACGCCCATCCGGCGACAGCAGGATGCCGTTTGGAAACTTCAGGCTGTCATCGACCAGATGCACCTTGCCATCCGGATCGAGGCGGTAGACGCCACTGAAGGGCGTTTCGCGCACTGGTGATTTGTCCATTCCCCTGAGCCCGAAAGGTGGATCAGTGAAATACACGGTCCCATCGCGACCACGGACCATGTCGTTGGGACTGTTGAACCGATGCCCTTCGAAGCGATCTACCAGCACGGTCTTCTGCTTCGTCTTCGGATCGAAGCGTGCCAGGTTGCGCGAGCCGGAGTCCGCCAGCAACAAGGTGCCCGCAGGCTCCAGCAACAATCCATTCGCGCCGGGCTCGCTCAGTGTACTGTCGGGCGGCCCAGCGTAACCGGCTGGCTCCATGAACACCGACAGACCGTCCTTCTCGGCCCAGCGATACATCTTGTTCTGCCGCGGGTCGGTGAACAACAGATAGCCGCCCTTACGTACCCACGCAGGGCCTTCGGCCCAGCTGATACCCTCGGCAATCTTTTCGATGCGCGCGTCGGCGGGCACAATGGCATTGAACGACGGATCGAAAGCAGTCACCTGCCCCACCGTCGGATAGAAGGTAGGCGACGCAGCCGTTGCGCAGAACGCCGCCATCGAGACAGTCACTGCCGCCGTTGCTGCCAGTAAATTCCTGTTCATGGCCGGTACACCTTCATGGGATCTATAGGCGGACTTTGCCCTACTCTTTCCAACCAGCCGGTGGCTCGGTGCCGCCCACTATCTGGCGGGTCTTGTACAGCCACTGACCCTTTACCTTGACCCAGCTACCGAATTCCTTGCCCTGCGTGGTCATCTTCATCGGATCACCCTTCTTCTCCGGCCGGTA
>JBDTPN010000023.1:0-48602 GCA_039932715.1 Pseudomonadota bacterium
GCGATGGCACGAGCAGGAAGGCGAAGGCGCGATGATGCGATCTGCCCACACGGCCGCGCAGCTGGTGCAGCTGCGCCAGGCCCAGGCGGTCCGCATTGTTGATCATGATGGTGTTGGCCGTGGGCACGTCGATGCCACTCTCGATAATCGTCGTGCACAGCAGCAGGTCGAAGCGCCGGTGGTAGAAGTCGACCATCAGCTGCTCCAGGTCACGCTCGCGCATCTGGCCGTGGCCCACGCGAATCGAAGCTTCGGGAACTATGCGCCGCAGATCGTCGGCTACTTTCTCGATGGTCTGGATTTCATTGTGGACGAAATAAATCTGTCCGCCGCGCCGCAGCTCGCGCAATGCCGCCTCGCGTATGGACGCATCGCGCCATTCGCCCACCGTGGTGTTGATTGCCACGCGTCCCGCCGGCGGGGTGGTGATCAGCGACAGGTCGCGCAGCCCGCCCAGTGCCATGTTCAAGGTGCGTGGGATGGGCGTTGCGGTGAGCGTCAGCACATGCACTTCGGCACGCAGCGCCTTGAGGCGCTCCTTGTCACGCACGCCGAAGCGGTGCTCCTCGTCGATGATCATCAGCCCGAGGTTGCGGAATTGCGCATCGGCGTGCAGCAGGCGATGGGTGGCGATCAGTATGTCGACGCGACCCGTGGCCAGGTCCGCGACAATCTCGCGCGCGTTGCTGGTGGAACGAAAGCGCGACAGCGATTCGATGCGCACGGGCAGGTCGGCGAAACGGTCACGGAAATTTGCCAGGTGCTGCTCGGCCAGTAGTGTGGTGGGCACCAGCACCGCCACCTGGTGCCCTGCCTGCACCGCGATGAAAGCCGCGCGCATGGCCACTTCGGTCTTGCCGAATCCCACATCGCCGCACACAACACGATCCATGGGCCGCTCGCTGGCCATGTCCTTTTGCACGTTGTGGATGGCTTCGGCCTGGTCGGCAGTCTCCTCGAAAGGGAAGGCTGCAGCGAACGCGCGGTACTCATCCTCGCCGGCCTTCAATGGCGCACCTTTGCGCGCCTGTCGCTGTGCGTAAAGATCGAGCAGGTCGGCGGCCACATCGCGCACCTGTTCGCTGGCGCGCCGCTTTGCGCGCGCCCACTGGTCGGATCCCAGCTTGTGCAATGGAGCTGCATCAGGAGTGGCGCCGGTGTAGCGGCTCACCAGATGCAGGGTGCTGACCGGCACATATATTCGGTCGCCACCCTGGTATTCGATGACCAGGAACTCTCCTTCCTGTTCTGCCACCTGCATCATCTGCAGCCCGATGTATCTGCCCACGCCATATTCGGCGTGTACCACCGGCGCCCCGGCGGTCAGGTCCTGCAGGTCACGCAGTATGGCCAGCGGATCCAGCGATGAGCGCCGACGCCGGCGTTCCTGCTGCGCGAGTCGGCCAAACAGTTCTCCATCCGCAAGTATCGTCAGCGCTGGATCGGCTACGACCAGTCCGCCCACATCCGGCGCGACCGCCAGGGAAACGCGCGCGGTTGAATTGAGGAATGCGTGCCAGCCCAGGGCGGGTTCGCAGTGAATGCCCGACTCGCGCAGCAAGTCCTGGAGTACTTCGCGCCTGCCAGGTGAGTCGGCCGTAATCAGGGTTCGCCCCTTGATGCCGGCCAGCAATGTCGCCAGCGGTGCCAGTGGTTGGGCAGCGCGCGCATCCAGCGCCAGGGCGGGAGGCGCCGACAGATCAAGCGCGCCCGCGGTTGAATCGGCATTGGGTGACAGGCGTGCGGATTGCTGCAACAGCTCCAGCACCTGCGCCGGGGTCTGGAATAATTCCGCTGGATCCAGCACCGGGTGCTGAATGTCGTGGCGGCGATCTTCGTGGCGCGCAACGATTTCGTCCCAGATGCGGGTAAACGCAGTTGCCGCATCAGTGCCAGTGACAAACACGCGCCGCGCCGGCAGGTACTGGAACAGCGTTGCCGTGTGGTCAAAGAACAGCGGCAGGTAAAATTCCGTTCCTGGAGGGGCGGTGTTCTGACGCACGCCACTGTAGATGGCCGAACGTGTAGGTTCACCCTCGAAGCGGCTGCGGAAGCGGCGCCGGAAATCCTTGCAGCTGGCGTCGTCCAATGGAAATTCGCGGGCCGGCAGCAGCCGCAGGCGTTGCAGTCGGTCCAGCGAGCGCTGCGTGTCCGGATCGAAATGCCGGATGCTCTCGATGCGGTCGTCAAACAGATCGATGCGCAGCGCCTGCGGATAACCCATTGGATAAACGTCAAACAGGGAGCCGCGCAGCGCAAACTCGCCGGGCACGCCCACCTGCGCGACGGCGCTGTATCCGGCCTGGGCCAGTTGGGCGCTGGCAGCGGAAATCGAAAACTGCTGGCCGACGGTGATGTCGAAACTGCGTCCTACGATGAAATCCGTGGGAGGCAGGCGCTGCATCAGCGTCTCGGCGCTGACCAGCACCACGCCGCGCAGCAGAGTGGGCAGGCGCACCAGCGTGGCAAGGCGTTCGGAAATCAAATCAGGCAGCGGCGAGTACTGATCGTAGGGCAGCACTTCCCAGTCAGGCATGTGCAGTACGGGCAGCAGGTCGCCGGCGAAGAAAGTCAGTTCACGGTGCAGCTGGTCCAGGGCGCGTGCGTCGGGGAGCACGATGATCCACGGGCGATCATCGGCAGCAGCAGCCACGGCAATAGCCAGTGCCCATGCGCTGGAGTGCAGGATGGGCCAGTGGATGGACTGGCGTTCCTCGGGACGCGGCGGGGAGGGAAGCAGGCTCATGGGATTGCGCTGGCTGAACAGCGGCGCAGCATACCGGCCCCCAGTGCCGGACGCATGACTGGCGGAAAAGGATCAGCCGCCGGTGGCGACTGAATGCACTACGTGCTGATACTCAAAATAGACGCTGAATCCGGGGTAGTCCCAGCGTGTGATGGGCGGTTGCCCCACAGCGGCGTGGCGCGTCTGCGGTGCGCCGAAGTGCTTCTCCACTGAGCTCATGTCCGAGCCGCGGCTGGGCATTTCCACAGCTGGCGTGCGCAGCTCGACCTGGTCGTTGATCACCACGGTCTCGGCCGCCAGAGGCGCGGCGGCCAGCAGCAGCACCAGAGCCAGGGGAAGTTTCATGGCCCCGACTATAGCAGCTGGGCCGGCCACTGGCGGACAGGCGAGGGCACCCCAGATCGCAGAAACGTGAATTGCGTCGCGGTCTGGCCGGCTCGTGATTAAATGCCGCCGGACATGTTTCACCCGTTGTCCCTGTACGTCGGCCTGCGCTATGCGCGTGCGCGTTCGCACCGGTTTTTCGTCTCCTTCATCACCTGGGTCTCCCTGGTAGGCGTGGCCGTGGGTGTGGCGGCCCTGATTGTCATTCTGTCGGTGATGAACGGCTTCGAGACTGAGCTGCGCTCGCGCCTGTTGTCGCTATCCGCTCCAGTTCGCATCGAGCAGTTGCCTGATACCTCGCCGGATTGGGCAGGGATTGCCGCGGTGGTGGAAAAAGCGCCAGGGGTCAAGTCCGTGGCGCGCCAGGCGGAGCTGCAGGTGCTGGCCGTCCATCAGCCTGAGATGCTGGCGGTGTCCCTGCGGGCCGTGGAATCGGTAGGCGTAGAGCAGCTGCGCAAACTGGTGGTGGATGGGGATCCCCGCGCTCTGGTGGGGGACGACACGCTGATCCTGGGTCGACTGGTGGCTGACCAATTGGGTGTTGCCACGGGAGATGCGCTGACCCTGCTGATACCCACGGTCAGTGATGGCGACTTGCCGGAGGTCCGGATGCGCGAGTTTCGCGTGGTCGGGATGTTCGAGGCAGGCATCCAGGACCACGATGCCACCCTGGCATTCACCAACCTCGACACCTTGCTGGAGCTGGGTGCAGCGCGCAGCGGCAACACGGGAATTTCAATTGGTGTCGACAATGCCCTTGCTGCGCCCGGGGTGTCCCGGGAAGTAATCAAGTCACTGGAAGCGGCGGGCGTGTCTGGTGTGAGAGTGCGTGACTGGACCCAGGATCATGCCAGCTACTTTCGTGCCATCCGCATCGAGAAGACCATGATGGCGCTGATACTGCTGCTGGTTGTGGGGGTCGCGGCCTTCAACATCGTTGCCATGCTGGTCATGGTGGTGTCGGACAAACGCACTGACATCGCCATACTGCGCACGCTGGGTGCGTCCCCAGGGCGGGTGGCCCGCGTATTCATCACCCAGGGGCTGATTGTCGGTTGGGTGGGTGTGCTGGCGGGTGTGGCGCTTGGCGTAACACTGGCGCGCAATGTGGATCCCATACTCGGGTTCATGGACCGCACGTTTGGCCTCAAGTTGTTTGATGCGGATGTGTTCTATATCACCCGCGTTCCTTCCGAGTTGCATCTGCCAGACGTGATGCTGATCAGCCTGTGCGCCTTGCTGCTGACCATGTTTGCAACGGTGTACCCGGCGCTGCGTGCGGCTGCAGTGTCCCCTGCGGAAGCGTTGAGGTACGAATAGATGGCGTTGCGCGACCACTATGAATTCCTGCTGGGTACGCGATACCTCAGATCCGGGCAGCGTCGCGGGTTCCTGTCCTTCATTACAGTGATCAGTGTGATCGGCCTGGCTCTGGGTGTTGCAGTACTGGTGGTGGTTCTATCGGTGATGAATGGCTTCGAGCGCGAATTACGTTCGCGCATCCTGACAGTCACATCTCATGCCACGCTCATGGGTCTTGAAGGCCCCCTGCCGGATTGGCGTCAGGCGCGTGATGTCGCTCTTGCGACCCCTGGCGTGCGTGCCGCCGTGCCCTATATCGAAGCCCGGGCCATGCTGGCTGCGGCGGCAAAGCTTGCAGGTACACAGGTGCGCGGCGTGGACCCGGTGCAGGAGGCAAAGGCCGATGGCATCGGTCGTTCCCTGGTCAGTGGCTCGCTGGATGCGCTGCAGCCTGGCAGCCATCGCATTGTGCTGGGCGAAGCGCTGGCTACCGAACTGGGTGTGACAGTGGGCGGTTCAGTGGTGGTAATCGTTGCGGAAGGAACCGCCACGCCAGCGGGATTCGCGCCGCGCATGCGGCGCTTCACGGTATCCGGGATCTTCCGCTCCGGCATGTATGAATACGATCGCGGGCTGGCCCTGATGAACATTGTCGATGCCGGCAAGCTGTACCGCATGGGCGACGCCGTCACCGGCGTGCGCCTGGCGCTGGTGGATCCGCTGCAGGCACCGGCCATGGTGCGCCGCCTGGCCCTGGACCTGGGCGGTGGATACTACGTTAGCGACTGGACCCGAAACCTGAGCAACTTCTTTCGTTCAATCCAGGATACCAAGTCGATGCTGTTTGTGATCCTGTCCATGATAGTGGGCATTGCCGCATTCAACATCGTGGCCACGCTGGTCATGGTGGTGAAGGAAAAACAGGCCGACATCGCCATCCTGCGCACGCTGGGCGCCGCTCCGCGCAACATACTGGCTGCGTTCCTGCTGCAGGGTTCATTGATTGGTGCGGGCGGCGTGTTGCTGGGTGTGGGCATGGGCACATTGCTGGCGATCAATCTGGAACAACTGGTCCATGGGCTGGAGCGGGTGCTGGGCACGCGATTCCTTGATGCTAAGGTGTATTTCATGAGTGACCTGCCGGCGGCGGTTGAACTGGGTGATGTGCTGCGCATTGGTGGCGTGGCCTTGTTGTTGTGCGCACTGGCCACCCTTTATCCGGCCTGGCGGGCGGCGCGCGTTGCACCCGCGGAGGCGCTGCGCCATGACTGATGCGGTGTTGAGTGCAAGAGGCCTGGGCCGTTCCTTTCAGGAGGGAACGGGCAAGGTTCTTGAAGTCTTGCGTGGCGTTAACCTGAGTGTGCTCGCTGGTGAACGTCTCGCCATCGTTGGATCGTCCGGGTCGGGCAAGACTACTCTGCTGCAATTGCTTGGGGGTCTGGACGCACCTGATACCGGAGTGGTCGAGGTGGGTGGCCGCGACATCCATGCAATGCCGGAACGCGAACGTTGCGAGTTGCGCAACCGCACGTTGGGATTCGTCTACCAGTTCCATCACCTATTGCCGGAATTCTCGGCACTCGAGAACGTGGCCATGCCCTTGCTGGTGCGGCGCATGCCTGCGCGTACGGCGCACACCCAGGCGCAGGCGGTACTCGAGCAGGTAGGGTTGGGTGAGCGACTGACCCATAGGCCACACCAGTTGTCGGGCGGCGAGCGTCAACGCGCGGCAGTGGCGCGCGCGCTGGTCACTGAACCCGGTGTGGTCCTGGCCGATGAACCCACTGGCAATCTGGATGGCGTGAATGCCGCCCAGGTATTCGAACTGATGCTGGAGTTGAATCGTGCACGCGGTACCAGTCTGGTGGTAGTGACCCACGACACCCGACTGGCCGCGCGCATGGATCGGGTGCTGGTACTGACCGATGGAAAACTGCACGAACAGGGCGCAATCAGTCCCTGACGGAATTGCGCCTGGCGTTTAGCCTATTGATCGCGCTGATGCGCCAGACCAGTTCCAGGCCCAGGTAGGCGAGATAACCGCCCGCGATTGCGCACACCAGGCAGCCCAGCAGGAATGGCTTCCATATCGCACCTAGACCGCTCTGCAACCATGTCCAGCTCAGTTCGAACGCAAACGGACCGGGCTTGATGCGCAGCAACAGGGCGCCAACCCGATAGGCAACGTAATAGATCGGAACCACCGTGAACGGGTTGAACAACAGCAGCGTGCCGATCATCGCCGGAATATTGAGGCGCCACACCATGGCGACGAACAGGCCCAGCAGTGCGTGGATGGGCAGGGGTACAAATGCCGTCGCCACCCCTGCACCAAATGCGCCGGTGATGGCGCGCCGGTTGAGCGACCACAGCCTGGCGTCGGTCAGGCGCGGACCCAGCATCCTGAAGTACCAGCGGCCACGCAGGCGTTGCGTGAAGGGCCTGAGTTTTTGGAAAAACTGTCGCGGCATGGTGGGGGAGCACTTTAGCAGGGTCGGATAACCCCATGCCTATACGCTCCTCGCTGTTGCTGCTGGGCATGATGCTGGCGATCTGGATGCCCGGGGAGTTGCACATAGCGGTGTCCAGGGTAGTGATGGTCGCGGTGGCGCTGTCCCTGTGCAGGGCACCCTCGCGACCGGTGGTGTTCGCGGGGCTGGGGTTCTTCCTGGCCGGTCATGCCGCGTCACGGGTCCAGCTGCAACAGCAGGCATGCGATGAGCGGGTTCTTGCCGCGGCGCAGGTGCTTTCCATTCCGCAGCGGCAGGGCACCGGTTGGCAATTCGACGCGCAGCTGCAGTTTCCGCGCCAGCCACAGCGACCCCCGGTGCGGGCGCGCGTGACCAGCAGCGAAAGCCCGGCGCAACGGCCGCACGCAGGTGAACACTGGACGCTGGCCCTGCAGTTACGCAGTGTGCAACCTGCTGCAGCAGACGCAGCACAACACGTGCTGTTGCGCGACGGCGTGGGCGTGGAAGCGCGCATGCTCAAATCTGCGCTCAACCAGCGCGTGGCGCCCGCGCGTCATTCGCTGGCCGCGCTGCGCGAAAGCATCGCCAGTCGCATCGATCAGCGCGTGGTGGATCCGGCAGCCGCGGCATTGCTGGCTGCCCTTGCCGTGGGCGCTACCGGCGACGTCAGTCGTCAGCAATGGCGCGTCTTCAATGCCACCGGCATCACGCACCTGGTGGCGATTTCCGGAATGCACGTGACGTTCTTCGCCATGCTGAGCATGGCCGGTGCACGGCGCATGTGGGCATGGATACCCGCAATCGCTGGCCGCGTGCGACGCGAGTCCTTCGCCGCGGCAATCGGCGTGCTGTTGGCCACCGCATATGCGCTGTTGTCAGGTTTCTCGGTTCCGGCACAGCGCACCCTGCTGATGCTGGTGGCCTTTCTATGCACACGCCACTGCGCGCGCGCCAGCGGCGCGCTGTGGAGCGTGGCGGTAGCGCTGGTCGCAGTGCTGCTTTATGACCCGTTGGCCGTGCTCAGTGCCGGGTTCTGGCTTTCATTCGCCGCGGTGGCGTCCATCATCCTGGTGTCGGGTGCGCAGCTGGGTGCCAGCGGAACCCTGCGGTCGGCCGCTTCGGTGCAGGTGGTGGTTACCGTCGCATTGTTGCCCGTAACCCTGCTGATCTTCGGCACCTTTTCAACGGCCGGTGTGCTGGTAAATGCACTGGCCATACCAGCGTTCACATTCCTGCTAGTGCCGCCGGTATTGCTGGCCACGCTGGGCTACATGATTCCCACGGCGGCCTCTCATTTTCTGGCCAACTGGCTGCTGGATATTGCTGCGTGGGTGGCGGCAGGCGGATGGCCCTGGCTGGCACAGGTTGCCGATGTTGGTGCGGCACTGCTGCATGCAACTGCGCCTGCATCCTGGTACCTGGTGTCTTTCCCGGCAGTGGCCCTGGTAGTGATGCCCTGGGGTGCGCCGCTGCGCATGCTGGGATGTGGCGTGCTGTTGTCGGTGCTGCTGATGCGTTCGCCGGGGCCGCGGCCCGGTGAAGCCTGGGTGGATGTGCTCGATGTGGGCGCCGCAACTGCGATTATTATATCAACCACTGACCATCGGCTGGTGTATGGCACGGGTGAAACCTTTGGCAGCCGCGGACAACGGTTCGAAAATCGCATTGCGCGCCGTCTGCAGGCGCGGGGCGGCAATCACGGCATTGGCGTTCTCTATATCGGCGCAACGTCGGCAGACCAGATGCGCGCAGTACTGGCGGCAGACGCATTGCTGGACATGGGCATGGTGGTGCGCGATCCCGGCCGCGCCGGGCCGCCTGAAATCGCCGAGTGCGCGCGGCGTTCATGGCGCTGGGATGCTGTCACTTTCGAAATGGCACCCACTTCCTCAGGAAAATTCTGTTCCCTTGCGGTGACTGCCAGCGTGGCACGTATGAACTTGTCGCCAGAAGTGCAGGAAGCACAGCCTGCGGATTTGTTGCTGGTACCGGGCAATACCAGTGGCGTTCAGGTGCCCTTGATCCGCCTTGGACTGCGCGAGGGCGGATTCGCAGTAACCAGTATCGACCTGCGCCAGTGGCAGGCAGGCCGCTGGCGCGAGCTGGCGCGTATGTTTGCAAAAGCCGGCGTCAATGTGCGGGCCACGGCAGTGGAGGGTGCGATGCATTTTGAAATCGGGCGCGAGCGCAGTCCCCGGATACGCATGCTGTCTGTCAATGGCCTGCGCGCAGGTATCTGGTCGCGTCAGACGCGGGCGAACTCATGCGCCGTTGGGCTATGATGCAAGACCATGTGGGAAATAGTTTTAGCCGGTGGGCCCTTCATGTGGCCCATCATCCTGTGCTCCGTGATTGCTGTGGCCATAGTGCTGGAACGCCTGTGGACCCTGCAAAGCCGTCGCATAGTACCTCCCGCCCTGACGCGTCGCATCTGGCAGCTGGTGGAATCCGGCCAGGTCAGCGACAAGGTCATCCTGGCGCTGGACGCCAATTCTCCCTTGGGCAAGCTGCTGGCGGTGGCGCTGGCAAACCGCCGCAGGCCGCGCGCAGTGCTGATGGAACGACTGGAAGACACCGGTCGCCATGTCACGCATGAGCTGGACCGCTTTCTCAATACCCTGGGCACCATCGCCACAGTGACCCCGCTACTGGGTCTGCTGGGAACAGTGGCCGGTATCATCAAGGCCTTCAATGCGCTGTACGCGGGTGGGCTGGGCGATCCGCGCGCCTTGTCGGGCGGCATCGCCCAGGCGCTGCTGACCACGGCGGCCGGCCTGTGCGTGGCCATTCCTTCTTTTGTCGCATTCCGCTACCTGCGGGGTCGCGTGGATACCATCGTCATCCAGATTGAAAAGGATGTGATCCAGTTTGCGGATGCGCTCAGCGACCACGAAACCGATGACGACCCGCACCGGCCGGAAGCATGAAGCTGCGCGTACGGCGGGTCGAAGACCCTGAGATCAACCTGATCTCGCTGATCGACGTGGTGCTGATGCTGGTTATCTTCTTCATGCTCTCGTCGACGTTTTCCGACGAAGGGCGGATGAAAATCCAGTTGCCCACTGCCAGCGCGGTGCCGCAGCAGTCGGCTTCTGGTGATCGCATCGTGATTACCGTCACCGAGCTGGGCAGCTATCGCGTCAACGAGCGCGAACTGGTCAACTCCAGCCGCGAAACGCTGCGCGCGGCGGTGCTGGCCGTGGCAGGTGAGTCGCGCAATGGACGAGTGGTGCTGCGCGCGGATGCGCGATCCACCCACCAGTCCGTGATCACCGCCATGGATGTGCTGGGAAAGATGGGATTCCAGCAGATCGATGTGGCTACCATCCAGCAGCCAGCGACACCATGAGCGCCGAGCGTCCGGCTCCAACGGACGCGCTGGCGGTTTACCGGCGATTACTGTCCTACGTCCGGCCGTATCGCCGCCTGTTCCTGATTGGCGTGCTGGGTATGGCGTTGTTCGCGCTGACGGATGCCGCGTTTGCGTTATTCATCAAGTATTTCATCCGGGACACCTTCGTCGAGCCGAATCCACGGGCCCTGTGGGTGGTTCCTGGCGCGCTGCTGGTCATGTTTCTCCTGCGCGGCACCGGCGACTACCTCGCCACTTATTTCCCTGGTCGCGTCGGTCGGCAGGTCATCAAGGCAATCCGGTCCGACTTGTTCGCCCAGTACCTGCACCTGCCCGGTGCCTATTACGACCAGGAATCCTCGGGCTTGATGCTGTCGCGGCTGACTTACAACACCGAGCAGGTGGCCGAAGCAACGACCAATTCGGTCAAGACAGTCATCACGGATTCGCTCACGCTGGTTGCCCTGGTCGGATGGATGATGTGGTTGTCATGGAAGTTCACCTTGCTGGTGCTGATCGTGGCGCCGGTAATCGGCTGGATCATGCGCGGCATCAATCGGCGCTTCCGGCGCCACAGCGCGCGTATCCAGCAATCCATGGGCGATGTCACGCGGGTTGCAAAGGAAGCCATCGAGGGGCATCGCGTGATCAAGGTGTTCACCGCTGAGGAGTCACAGCAGCGACGCTTCGAGGACGTCAACGAGAACAACCGCCGCAGCAATGTGCGACTGATCAACGCCAAGGCGATGAGTACACCGGTGGTGCAGATGGTCGCGGCCGTGGCGCTGGCCTCGGTGTTGGCGGTGGCCATTCACGGGGTGAACCAGCACCAGATCGGGGTGGACGTTTTCATCTCTTATATCAGCGCGATGATGATGGTGATGGGGCCGCTGCGGCGGCTGGTAAACGTCAGCAGCCAGGTGCAGCAGGGCATTGCTGCCGGTGCCAGCCTGTTCGACGTGATGGACCGGCAACGGGAGCCGGGTCGTGGCGGCCTGGCGCTGCAGCGTGCCATGGGCAAGGTGGAGTTCCGCGAGGCGGGATTCAGCTACGCGGGCACGGTAGAGCCGGCATTGCAGGGGGTCAGTGAGGCGGTGGGGCCGGGCCAGACACTGGCGATAGTGGGCAGGTCCGGGGGCGGAAAGACCACGCTGGTGGGCCTGGTTCCGCGCCTGTATGACGTAACCAGTGGCGCGGTGCTGCTTGACGGCATCGACGTACGCGAGATCGACCTGCGCGACCTGCGTCGGCAGATTGCCTATGTGGGCCAGGACGTCATGCTATTCAACGACTCCATTCGTAACAACATTGCATTCGGCATGGATAACGTGCCCGAGGCGGACATCGAGGCTGCGGCCGGGGCGGCGCACGTGATGGAGTTCGCTCAGGAACTTCCTCACGGCCTCGATACGCTGGTCGGCGATCGCGGCAGCCTGCTGTCCGGTGGCCAGAGACAGCGCGTTGCCATCGCACGCGCCATCCTCAAGAACGCGCCGATCCTGATCCTGGATGAGGCGACGTCGGCGCTTGATTCGGAATCCGAGCGGCACATCCAGTCGGCTCTGGCGAAGCTGGTAGAGGGCCGTACGACGTTGGTGATTGCGCATCGCCTTTCCACTGTCGAACAGGCTGACCGGATAATCGTCCTCGATGCCGGTCGGGTCGTTGAATCTGGAACCCATTCGCAATTGCTGGCACTGGGCGGCATGTACGCGCAGCTGCACGGGCTGCAGTTCGATGCCTAGTTCATGGCTTGAACGGGCCTGGTATTCCACCAGCGCGCCATGGGCGTTACGTCCGCTGGCATGGTTATTCCAGTGGGTCGTCGCTGCGCGTCGCTCAATGTATGCAGTGGGCTTGCTGCCTTCGGGACATCCGGGCGTGCCGGTTATCGTAGTCGGAAATATTTCCGTGGGAGGAACGGGCAAGACACCTTTGACCCTGTGGCTGACGGATCATCTTGCGGTCAAGGGGCTGCGAGTGGGCATTGCCACCCGCGGCTATGGCGGTTCGCATCGCCGTGCACGAATCGTTGCCCCGGATGCCGATCCACGAGAGTTCGGCGACGAACCGGTGCTGCTGGCACGTCGGGCCGGATGCCTGGTCTGCGTCGCGGCCAGGCGCCTGGACGCAGCTCGGGAGCTGGTAGCTAGGGGCTGCGAGGTGATTGTCTGCGACGACGGATTGCAGCACCTGGCGCTGCGCCGTGACATCGAAATAGCAGTGGTGGATTCGGCGCGCGGGCTGGGCAATGGCTGGATGTTGCCGGCTGGGCCATTGCGCGAGTCGACGCGTCGCCTGGTCGGGGTGGACATGGTGGTAGTGAATGGGACCGAATCGCCGGACCTGGGGGTCGCCCCCGAGCATCTGGTCCGCATGGCGCTGGAGCCGGGCGAGGTGCATGCCCTGGCCGGAAGCGGCCGGGCAAGCCTTGGCGATTTTCGTGGCAGGCCGGTGCAGGCGTACGCCGGCATCGGCAACCCTGAGCGCTTTTTTGCCATGTTGCGCGCCGACGGCATCACGTTCGAGCCGCACCCTTTCGCTGATCACCACCCTTACGAGAAGGGTGATTTCGCCACCGGCGATGATCACCTCATCCTCATGACCGAGAAGGATGCCGTAAAATGCGCGCGGATCGCTGATGGCCGCATGTGGTATGTGCCGGTGACGGCGCAGATTGCAGAGGCGGATGCGGCGCGCCTCATGGCCAGGGTGGATGCGGCGCTTGCCGCGGGAGAAAAGGTCGGTGCTTGACTCACGTTTGCTCGAGATCCTTGCCTGTCCCCTGTGCAATGGACCGTTGCTGCAACACGCAGCGGCACAGGTGCTGGTCTGTCGTGCCGATCGCCTGGCCTTTCCCGTACGCGATGGCGTGCCCGTCATGCTGGAATCCGAGGCGCGGGCCTTGAATAGCGACGATCCGCTCATGGATCGCTGAGAAGTGCCAGATCCCATTTTCCGCGTGGTGATTCCTGCACGTTTTGGTTCCGCGCGTCTGCCTGGCAAGCCGCTGCTGATGATTGGCGGGAGGCCCATGCTGCAGTGGGTGCATGAGTGTGCCGTTGCATCGGGCGCCGCCACGGTGGTGGTCGCCACCGATGATGATCGAATAGCGGAAGTCGCCAGTGCATTTGGTGCGCGGGTGCAACTGACCTCGCTGACACATGTGTCGGGTACTGATCGCATCGCGGAAGTGGCCCTGCAGGCAGGATGGGCGCCGGAAGAGGTGATCGTTAACCTGCAGGGCGACGAACCCATGATGCCTTCCGCCCTGGTGCGGCAGGTGGCGCACCTGCTTCTGGAACAGGCGTCTGCCGAGATCGCCACACTGGCGACGCGTATTACGGGAGTGGCGGGGTTCATGGATCCCAACACTGTCAAGGTGGTCACGGATGCGACGGGGCGCGCGCTGTATTTCAGCCGGGCGCCCATTCCCTGGGGGCGAGATACCGCGCCGGCCGGCATGGCCAGCCAGCGCGGATTCGCAGCTGCCCGGCGGCACATCGGCCTGTACGCCTATCGCGTCGCCGCGTTGCGGCGCCTGTCGCTGCTGCCACCCAGCCCACTGGAACTGGTGGAAAAACTCGAGCAACTACGCGCGCTCGAGAGTGGCATGGAGATCCGGGTTGCCGATGCAACCGAGACTCCCGGTCCGGATGTGAATACTGCAGAAGACCTGGCGCGCGTGGCCTTGCTGCTGGGAGTCAAAGCAACATGAATTTGCCGGGAATGGAGTTTGCGCAGGTGCAGGTTGGTGATGTGGCACATGCGATACAGCTGTCGCTGACGCCGGTGTTCCTTCTCAATGGCGTGGGCGTACTGCTTTCCATGCTGACCACGCGCCTGGCGCGCATCGTGGATCGTGCACG
Organism: Pseudomonadota bacterium; assembly: GCA_039932715.1. Lineage (GTDB taxonomy): Bacteria > Pseudomonadota > Gammaproteobacteria > Steroidobacterales > Steroidobacteraceae > ZC4RG30. Next base: position 14,125 of record JBDTPN010000023.1, read on the forward strand.
CACTCTGGAGGAGCGCCTGCCCACATCCACAGAGCAGGGTGCGCACTATATCCATAACGTGCTGGATACAACGCGCCGACGCGCGCGACTGATGAACCGCGCCATTACACTAGGCTCGGTTGCGGCCCTGCTGGTGGCGTTGCTGGTGGCGCTGATGTTCGCCGCGGAATTTGTACCATTTCCCATGGGTACCATCATCGCCCTGATATTCATTGTCGCGATGCTGGCCCTGTTCGGATCCCTGTGGTGCTTCCTGATCGAAGTCAGGATAGCCACCGAAACATTGCGCTTCAGTTCACGGAGTAACTCATGAAGACCAAGGCCGCAGTTGCAGTGGGCGCGGGCAAACCGCTCGAAATACACGAAGTGGATCTGGCAGGTCCTGCTGCGGGGGAGGTGCTGGTGGAGATCAAGGCCACCGGCATTTGTCACACTGATGCCTACACATTGTCTGGCAAGGATTCGGAAGGTCTGTTTCCGTCCATTTTGGGGCACGAAGGCGCGGGCATAGTCCGTGAAATCGGCAAGGGCGTGACCACCCTCAAGGTGGGTGACCATGTCATTCCGCTTTACACACCCGAATGCCGGCAGTGCAAGACCTGCCTCAGCCGCAAATCCAACCTGTGCACGTCAATACGTGCCACCCAGGGCAAGGGCCTTATGCCCGATGGCACCAGTCGTTTTTCAATGGGCGGCAAGCAGCTGTTTCACTACATGGGATGTTCGACGTTCTCGAACTTCACGGTGCTGCCGGAAATCGCATTGGCAAAAATCCGCGAGGACGCCCCCTTCGACAAGGTGTGCTACATCGGGTGTGGCGTGACCACGGGCATCGGCGCCGTGCTCTATACCGCCAAAGTGGAGGCGGGAGCCAATGTCGCGGTGTTCGGCCTGGGCGGCATCGGCCTCAATGTAATCCAGGGTGCAAAGCTCGTGGGTGCCGACAAGATCATTGGCATTGATGTCAATCCGGGCAAGCGCGCCATGGCCGAGAAATTCGGCATGACGCATTTCATCAATCCAAAGGAAGTGGGCAACGACAAGGTTGTCCAAGCCATTGTTGATGCCACCGATGGCGGCGCCGACTATTCCTTCGATTGCACCGGTATCACGCAGGTAATGCGCCAGGCGCTCGAGTGCTGTCATCGCGGCTGGGGGCAATCCATCATCATCGGCGTGGCAGAGGCCGGACAGGAAATCGCCACGCGTCCGTTCCAGCTGGTTACCGGCCGTGTCTGGAAGGGCACGGCATTCGGCGGGGCCCGCGGACGCACGGATGTGCCACGCATCGTCGACTGGTACATGAACGGCAAGATCCGGATTGACGAACTGATCACGCACCAGATGCCGCTGGAGCGCATCAATGATGCGTTTGACCTTATGCACGAGGGCAAGTCGATTCGCTCGGTGGTGGTCTACTGACGCGACAGGCGCAGCGGGAATGCGGGGCAGTCACTGACGGCGTCAGGTGACCGAAGTAGCCGCCCCGGCAGTCAAAGCCTAGAATACCCAGTCGAGTCAGGCGGTCCTCCATACCGTCGCGAGGGGATATGGCCGAGATTGATCAACCGTGGCTGCCAGCAGTCGATGGCATCGTGGCTAGCCATGCAGGCGTGCCCGGGTCGTTGCTGCCCATTCTGCACAGCGTGCAGAAGAAGCTTGGCTATATTCCCGCCGAGGCCGTGGAGCGCATTGCCGACGGCCTCAACCTGTCGCGCGCCGAAGTGCATGGCGTCATCAGTTTCTATCATTACTTCCGTCAGCACGCTCCGGGCCGGCATGTGGTGCAGGTATGTCGCGCCGAGGCCTGTCAGTCAGTGCAGGGCGAAGCCACTGAGGCCCATGCCCGCAAATGCCTGGGTACGGATTTCCATGGCACCAGTAGCGATGGCAGTTTTACCCTAGAGGCTGCCTATTGCCTGGGCAACTGCGCTGCCGGTCCTTCCGTGATGATCGATGATCGTCTTTACGGCCGTGTGACACCGGCGCGCTTCGATGAACTGATGGCTGAATGGCGGGCACGCAAGTGACGCGCGTCTATGTATCGCGGGATGCCGCAGCGCAGGCGCTGGGCGCGGATGAGACGGCCGCAGCAATCGTGGAGCTGGCGCGCAGCAAAGGTCTGGACGTTGAGCTGGTGCGCGTCGGTTCACGCGGCATGGTCTGGCTGGAGCCCCTGGTCGAAGTTGAAGTGGCGGGCAAGCGCGTCGGCTATGGGCCGGTGATGGCATCGCAGGTAAATGCACTGCTGGACGCCGGCATGTTGCAGGGCGCGGCCCATGCATTGCACCTGGGCGTAGTTGAAGAGCTGCCCTATGTCGCTCGCCAGGAGCGTCTGACTTTCTCGCGGGTTGGCGTCATCGATCCGGTGGATCTTGATCAGTACCTGGCGCATGACGGTTACAAGGGTCTGCAGCGCGCACTTGGCATGTCGGGCGCGCAGGCGGTGCAGGAAGTCACTGATTCCGGATTGCGGGGTCGCGGCGGTGCCGCATTCCCCACCGGCATCAAGTGGAAGACGGTGCTCGACCAGCAGGTGGAGCAGAAATTCGTGGTCTGCAACGCCGACGAAGGCGATTCGGGCACGTTCTCCGATCGCATGCTGATGGAAGGAGATCCTTTTTGCCTGATCGAGGGCATGACCATTGCCGGCGTGGCCGTGGGTGCCACGCAGGGGTACATCTACCTGCGCATTGAATATCCGCATGCTGAGATTGCACTGCGCGCGGCCATCGCCACGGCAAAGACGCGCGGCTACCTGGGCCGCGATGTGCTGGGCAGCGGCAAGACATTTGAGCTTGATGTGCGCATGGGTGCAGGGGCCTATATCTGCGGCGAGGAAACCTCGCTGCTCGAGAGCCTCGAGGGTAAGCGGGCCGAAGTGCGGTTCCGGCCGCCGCTGCCGGCCATCAAGGGCCTGTTCGGCAAGCCCACGGTTATCAACAACGTCATCTCGCTGGCGAGTTTGCCCATCATCCTCGAGCGCGGCGCGACGTTCTACAAGGACTACGGCATGGGTCGCTCGCGGGGCACGCTGCCCATACAGCTGGCCGGGAACATTAAGCGCGGTGGGCTGGTCGAAAAGGCATTCGGCGTGACATTGCGCGAATTGCTCTATGACTTCGGCGGCGGTTCGGCCAGCGGCCGACCCATTCGCACGGTGCAGGTGGGCGGACCCCTGGGCGCGTATATCCCCGAGTCGCAGTTCGATACGCCGCTGGATTACGAAGCGTTCACGGCCATTGGCGCTTTGGTGGGGCACGGGGGTATCGTGGCATTTGACGATACCGTGGACATGGCCAGGATGGCCCGTTACGCAATGGAGTTCTGTGCGGTGGAGTCTTGCGGAAAATGCACGCCTTGTCGCATCGGTTCGACGCGCGGCGTCGAAGTGCTTGATCGCATCATGGCCGGAGGGCCGCAGCGTGCGGCCAACATCACCCTGCTCGAGGATCTCTGCGACACCATGCAGTACGGCTCCCTTTGCGGACTGGGCGGCATGACGCCATTTCCGGTGATCAGCGCTCTTAAACATTTCCCAGAAGACTTCTCTCGCGACCGCTAAAGGCTACGGAGAAAATTTACAATGTACGCATTACACACTCATGACCACGGCACCCCGGCTGCTGACGGGCAACCTGTCACGCTGTTCATCGATGACGCCGAAGTCACGGTGCCGGCCGGCACCTCTGTAATGCGCGCGGCCGCTGCCGCCGGCGGCGCAATTCCGAAACTCTGTGCAACCGATACGCTGCAGGCGTTTGGCTCCTGCCGTGTGTGCCTGGTCGAGATCGAGGGCCAACGTGGCTTTCCCGCTTCGTGCACCACCCTGGTGGCGCCAGGCATGAAGGTCAGGACACAGAGTGAGCGGCTGCACAAACTGCGCCAGGGCGTGGTTGAACTCTATATGTCGGACCATCCTGAGGCGGACAACGCCGGCGATCGCAGCGAGTTGCGGCAGGTCGCCAGCAAGCTGGGCATGACCACCACGACGCGCTACGGCAAGGAAGGCGAAACCCACCTGGCCGCCTGCAAGGACGAGAGCAACCCGTATTTCACCTTCGACCCTGCGGCGTGCATCGTGTGTTCGCGCTGCGTGCGCGCCTGCAATGAAGTGCAGGGCACCTTTGCGCTGACGGTTGAGGGTCGTGGCTTTGACTCGCACATCGTTGCCAGCCAGGCCCAGCCATTCTTCGAATCGGAATGTGTTTCCTGCGGTGCCTGCGTGGAATCCTGCCCCACCGGGGCACTGGTCGAGAAGACCATGATCAAGGCCGGTGCGCCGGCAGAAGTAGTGACCACGACTTGTGCTTATTGCGGCGTGGGTTGTTCGTTCGAGGCCGAGATCAAGGATGAGGAAGTGGTGCGCATGGTGCCCAGCCGCGATGGCAAGGCCAATCGCGGCCATGCCTGCGTCAAGGGCCGTTTCGCCTATGGCTATGCCACCCACGCGGATCGCATCACCAAGCCGATGATACGCAGCAAGATCTCCGACCCCTGGCGCGAAGTCAGCTGGGACGAGGCGATCAACTACGCCGCGTCGGAATTCAAACGCATCCAGAAGAAGTTCGGGCGTTTCTCGGTGGGTGGCATCACCTCATCACGATGCACCAACGAGGAAGCCTTCCTGGTGCAGAAGCTGGTGCGGGCGGCACTGGGCACGAACAATGTGGATACCTGCGCGCGGGTCTGCCATTCGCCCACCGGATATGGATTAAAGCAGACACTGGGCGAATCCTCGGGTACGCAGGCCTTCGACTCCGTGACCGAGTGCGATGTGATGCTGGTCATTGGCGCCAATCCCACTGACGGCCACCCGGTTTTCGGCTCGCGCATGAAGCGCCGACTGCGCGAAGGCGCCAAACTTATTGTCGCGGATCCCCGCGAGATCGACATGGTCCGCTCGCCGCATGTGCAGGCCGATTATCACCTGCAGTTGCGTCCGGGCACCAATGTCGCCCTGATCAATTCCCTGGCGCACGTGGTTGTGACGGAAGGCCTGGTCAACGAGGCGTTTGTGAAGGATCGATGCGAGCCGGCTCCGTTCCAGAAGTGGAAGGATTTCGTCTCGCAAGCGAAGAATTCCCCGGAAAGCATGGAGTCGGTTACGGGCGTTCCTGCACGCTTGGTGCGCAGCGCAGCGCGCCTCTATGCGACCGGCGGCAATGCGGCCATCTACTACGGTCTGGGCGTAACTGAGCACAGTCAGGGCAGCACCATGGTGATGGGCATCGCCAACCTCGCGATGGCCACAGGCAATATTGGCCGCGAAGGTGTGGGCGTCAACCCGCTGCGTGGACAGAACAATGTGCAGGGCTCCTGCGACATGGGTTCGTTCCCGCATGAGCTTTCCGGCTATCGGCATCTGTCGGATGTCGCGACGCGCACGCTGTTCGGCAATGAATGGGGCGTGACGATTGAGCCGGAGCCAGGCCTGCGGATTCCCAACATGTTCGAGGCCGCCCTCGAAGGCAGCTTCAAGGCCCTATACGTTCAGGGCGAGGATCCGGCGCAGTCCGATCCCAATACCCAGCATGTGACATCAGCGCTGTCAGCGCTGGAATGCCTGGTCGTGCAGGACCTCTTCCTCAACGAAACTGCCAAGTACGCACACGTGTTTTTCCCGGGTGCATCCTTCCTCGAGAAGGATGGAACATTCACCAACGCAGAGCGCAGAATTTCGCTGGTGCGCAAGATCATGGAGCCGCTGGGTGGGCTCGCCGACTGGGAAGTGACCGTGAAGTTTGCCAAGGCGCTTGGCTACGAGATGAACTACAGCCATGCGTCGGAGATCATGGATGAAATTGCCCGGCTGACGCCGACGTTTACTGGCGTGTCGTTCGAGAAGATTGCGCGCGAGGGCAGCATCCAGTGGCCCTGCAACGACGCGGCACCGGTGGGCACGCAGACCATGCATGTGGATGAATTCGTGCGCGGCAAGGGCAAGTTCTTCATCACCGAGTACGTGCCCACCCAGGAGCGCGTCAACGTGAAATTTCCGTTGATCCTCACCACTGGCCGGGTGCTGAGCCAGTACAACGTGGGTGCGCAGACGCGCCGCACATACAACAGTGCCTGGTACGACGAGGATCGCCTCGAAATCCATCCTCACGACGCGGAAGAGCGCGGCGTATCCGAGGGAGACTGGGTGGGTGTGGCAAGTCGCGCCGGGACGACGGTATTACGCGCAGTGGTAACGGAGCGTGTTCAGCCGGGTGTTGTCTACACGACCTTCCATTTCCCGGAATCCGGCGCCAACGTGATCACCACCGAGAATTCCGACTGGGCCACAAACTGTCCGGAGTACAAGGTCACTGCGGTGCAGGTGGTCAAGGTGCATCAGCCGTCGGAATGGCAGAAGCGCTTCGAAGAGACGGATCGACGCCAGAAGGAATTGCTGCGCAGCGCGCGCAATGCGTGAGGCCGGAAACCCCGGTTTCGCCCAGGTTGAGGTGCGTCGCTGGCGAACCGGATCCGCTGGAGAGGCGGGCTGGGATACAGCCCCTGACCTGGTCGCCGAGGAAGTGCCGGTTGCGCTGACGTTCAACTCCATTCCACATGTGGTGATGCTGGCCACTCCGCTCGATCTTGTGGACATGGGTTACGGGTTCACCTTTACCGAGGCGCTGGTCAGCGCACCGGAGCAGATACGCGCCGCTGAATTGCATGCGGGCGAAGCAGGTCTCGAAGTGGCCATGTCCGTGCCGCAGGAACAGCTGACCGCCATGCTGGATCGGCGCCGCAACATCATGGGACGCACCGGTTGCGGGGTATGTGGCGCCGAGACCATCGAGGATGCCATCCGTCGTCCCGCACCTGTGGCTGCAGGCGGAGCTGTCAGCCATGACGCGCTGCTGCGGGCACTGGTTGCGCTGCGTGAAGGACAGGTACTCAACGCGCGAACCGGCAGCTTCCATGCGGCGGCGTGGGTGGACTGGACCGGACATATCCTGCTGGTACGCGAGGATGTGGGCCGGCACAACGCATTGGACAAGGTGATAGGCGCGCTTTTGCGGGCCGGGGCCGATCGCCAGGCAGGCTTCCTGCTGGTGACCAGCAGGGCCAGCTATGAAATGGTACAGAAGGCAGCCACGGCTGGAGTACGCATGCTGGTAGCAGTGTCTGCGCCCACGGCGCTGGCTGTGCGCCTCGCAAGCGAAACCGGGCTGACGCTGGTAGGCTTCGCCCGGGAAAACCAGCAGGTCGTGTACACACATCCGGAACGGCTGATATGAATATCCATAGCCTGGTCACCATGGCCAACGACATCGGCGCCTTCTTTGACTCCGAACTTGGAGTCAGCGAGGCGCCGCAGGGAATCGCCAACCATATTTCCCGCTACTGGGATCCGCGCATGCGCATCCAGATCATCCAGCACGCGGCCACGGGCGGTGAAGGGTTGTCTCCCTCGGCGCTGGCCGCAGTGCGTACATTGCCGGAACCGCCGGTGCGCATCTGAGCAGCCGCTTGCAACCAGGGCTGGAGTTCGTATTCGAAGCGCGCGTTGCGGTGGCACCGCCTGTCATCATCGGCAACAGCGCGCACGGACTGCGCCGCATCATTCCCATACTCGGTGGTCATTGCACGGGTCCGCGCCTGCAGGGCGAAGTGATTCCCGGTGGCGCCGACTGGCAGGTGCTGCGACCTGATGGCGTTTGGTCCCTGGAGGCGCGTTACACAATTCGCGCTGCCGATGGCGCGCTGATCCAGGTCATAAATCGTGGCCTGCGCCACGGTCCTGCGGAAGTGCTGGAGCGCATCTTTCGCGGTGAAAACGTGCCTCCCCATGAATATTACTTCCGCTCGGCAGCCGAATTCGAGGCGCCAGTGGGCGGTCCGCATGAATGGCTCAACAAGGCAATAGTCATCGGCGCGGCCGAACGACGGGTCAATGAGGCCATCGTGGGCTTCCACCTCGTCACCTGACCGTTGGGATGACCTAAACTAGACTTATCTGTCCAAGGGAGCATCGAATTGAGCCAGCCCATCAGCGTAGCCATTGAGTCCGGCATTGCCGTCATCACCATTGACAGCCCCCCGGTCAACGCCATCTCGGCGGCCATCCGTCGGGGACTGCTGTCGATCACCCGCGACCTGGCGGTCAACAGTGAGGTCAAGGCGGTGGTATTGCACTGCGCAGGCCGCACGTTCATGGCTGGCGCCGACATCAGTGAGTTCGGTGGCGTCATGGCGCCGCCGGAACTGCGCAATGTGCTGACGGAATTTGAATCCCTGCCGCAGCCGGTGGTGATTGCACTGCATGGCACGGCACTGGGCGGTGGCGTGGAGGTAGCGCTTGCGGGTCATTATCGCGTTGCTGATCGGGCCGCGAAGCTGGGCTTTCCGGAAATCACGCTGGGTGTGGTGCCCGGTGCCGTGGGAACGCAACGCCTGCCGCGTCTGATTGGCGCCGAGAAGGCGCTGCGCATGTTCATGGACGGCAAGCCCGTCGGAGCCGAAGACGCAAAAGTGCTGGGCCTGGTGGATGAGGTGGTGGAGGGTGACCTGCGCGCAGCGGCGGTCGCATTCGCACGGAAACTGGTCGCAGACGGCAAGGGTCCGCGCCGCGTGCGCGACATGCCGGTGACACCTTTGACCGACGCCCAGCTGGCAACCCTGCGTGCCGACGCCGGCAAAATGCACAAGGGCGTCATCACCTTTGAGCTCGACATCGCGGCAGTGCGCGCTGCCTGGGAACTGCCTTTCGACAAGGGCCTGGCCATGGAGCGCGCCATCAGCGACGGCTCGCTGCAGACTCCTGAATCCCGTGCCATGCGGCACCTGTTCTTCGCCGAGCGTGCAGTGGCAGACGTGCCCGGCATCGGACCTGCTGACAAGCCGCGCACCATCGCAAGCGTCGGCATCATCGGCTCCGGCACCATGGGCGGCGGCATCGCCATGGCTTTTGCAAATGTGGATATCCCCGTTGTGTTGCTGGATGTGGACCAGGGCGCCCTGGATCGTGGCCTTGCGGTGATCCGCAAGAATTACGATGCCAGCGTCAAGCGCGGCCGCATGACCGCGGCCGATGTGGACAAGCGCATGGGGCTCATCAAGGGCAGCACCAGTTACGAAGACTTCGCGCCGGTGGACCTGGTGATCGAAGCGGTGTTTGAGGACATGGCCCTCAAGCAGAAGATCTTCAAGGAGCTAGATCGCGTCACCAAGCCGGGCGCGATACTGGCTACCAACACCTCCACGCTGGACATCAACGTCATCGCTGCGGCCACGAAGCGCCCACAGGATGTAGTGGGCTTGCACTTCTTCAGTCCGGCCAATGTCATGCGCCTGCTGGAGATCGTGCGCACGGACACCACCGGCAGGGATGTGATCGCCACGGCATTCGCGCTGGCCAAGAAACTCAAGAAGGTGGGCGTGCTGTCGAAGGTGTGCTTCGGCTTCATTGGCAACCGCATGATGGATCCCTATGCGCGTGAAGCCGAACGCATGGCGCTGGAAGGCGCATTGCCCGCGGACATCGATGCGGCGCTGGAAGATTTCGGCATGGCCATGGGAATCCTGGCCGTGTTCGACATGGCCGGCGTCGACGTGGGCGTCAAGGCGCGTCGCGCCAATCCGGAACGCCAGCCCAAGCATGATCCGACGTTCTATCGCGCGTCGCAGGTGCTGTTTGACCAGGGTTGGCTGGGCCAGAAATCCGGCAAGGGCTACTACCGCTATGAGGCCGGATCGCGCGAGCGCCTCAAGCATGACGAGGCACTGAGTCTGCTGGCGGATGAGGGCAAGAAACTGAAGATCGCCCGCACTGACACCATCACTCGCCAGGAGGTCATCGAGCGTTGCATCTATTCCATGATCAACGAGGGCGCGCGCATTCTTGAGGAAGGCGTGGCGCTGCGACCCGGTGACATCGATGTGGTCTACACCTCCGGCTATGGCTTCCCGCGCCGGCGCGGCGGACCCATGTTCTATGCAGACGAAATTGGCCTGGACACCGTGGTGGCAGGTCTTGCGCGTCATGCGGGGCAGGGCGTTGCCGCGGATTGGAAGCCGGCACCCTTGCTCGAGAAGCTGGCGGCTGCGGGTTCCACATTTGCCGACTGGGCCCTCAAGCACAAGCAGTAATCAGAATCGATGTATACAAGTTATGTATTTGCGCCGCAGGCCCGCGTGTCTGTGGCCATCAGCGGCAGCCAGGACAGATTCCCCGTGCGCCGAATCCTTTGCGTGGGCCGCAACTACGCGGACCACGTCAAGGAAATGGGGGGTGATCCGCGCAGCGAACCCCCGATCTTTTTCACCAAGCCTGCCGACGCAATTGTGGCATCTGGTGCCGCGGTGCCATATCCACCGCAAACCGCCAATCTGCATCACGAGGTCGAACTGGTGGTAGCCGTTCAGCGCACCTGCGTCAATGTAGCCGCCGCGCAGGCGCTGCAGCATGTGTTCGGTTACGCCGTGGGCAACGACCTCACACGCCGCGACCTGCAGAACGATGCGCGTGACAAGCGATCGCCGTGGGACATGTCCAAGGGCTTCGACGCATCCGCCCAGATCGGCGCGATCACGCCTGCCGATAAGTTCGGAGTGCCGCAGGAGCAGAAAATCTGGCTCAAGGTCAACGACGAGTTGCGGCAGCAGGCCACGCTGGCTGGCATGATCTGGACCGTTCCAGAGATCCTGGCCACGTTGTCCACATTCATCGCGCTGCAGCCGGGCGATCTGATCTACACCGGAACTCCCCATGGCGTGGGTCCCTTGCAACGCGGTGATCAGGTGACGGCGGGCATCGACGGAGTGGAGGATCTGGAGTTTCGCATCGCGTGAAGCGCAGCTTCGGTCAGGCAGCGCTGATCGCCGCCTGCACGGGCATAGGGCCATTGGCGCTCAACCTGTACCTGCCGTCATTGCCACTGGTGCAGGCGGAATTCTCGGCTGGTGTGTCGGCAGTGCAGATGACCATCAGCCTGGCGCTGCTGGGATTCGGGGCAGGACTGGTATTCCTCGGTCCCCTTTCAGATCGCCACGGTCGACGTGCCTCGCTGATGGCAGGCCTGCTGGTGTTTGCGTTCGGATCCGCACTGGCCATGCTGGCGCCGTCGCTGCCGCTGCTGGTGGCAGGGCGATTTTTTCAGTCAGTGGGTTCGGCGCTTACCTACATCAGCGCGCGCTCCGTGGTCTCAGACGTAGCGCCCATCGAGGATTTGCCCCGCGCCGTGGCAGAGGTGACGCTGATCAATGTGCTGGTGCAGGCGGCGGCACCGCTGGTGGGCAATGGGCTGATCGCACTGGGTGGCTGGCGCGCCACGCAGTTGGCCAGTGCAACGCTGGGCGTGGTACTGGCCCTGGCAGTGTTCTTCATCCAGCCGGAGACCCGCGTGCAGCACCCGAGAGTGCCCTTGCGTGAGTTCTGGAAAAGCTTCCTGGTGCCCACGGGCAGATTGCTGCGACGCCTGCCGTTCGTGTTGCTGATCCTGCAGGCCGGGTTTCTCTACAGCGCCTATCCCGCCTTCGTCACCACTGCACCGCACCTGATGGTGACCACGTTTGCGCGGCCGGTGCAGGAATTCGCCTGGTACTTTGCTTTCCTGCCATTGGGCTACCTGCTGGGCAACCTCTACGTGATGCGCTGGGGCGCGCGTCGCTCGCAGCAGCAATTGATTTTGTGGGGCACGGCAATCGCAATGGTGTCGTGCATGGTGAGCGTATTGCTGCTGGCTGCGGGTGTCTGGCATCCGCTGGCCATGTTCCTGCCGGCGGGTCTGGTGCTCAACTTCGGGCTGGGTCTGGCGTTGCCTTCGGTGTCGGCGCGCGCAGTACTCAGTTCCGCGCCGCACATGGCCAGTGGCTGGGGCCTGATCGGATTTTCCTATCAGGTGCTGGCCGCGTCGGCGGTGCAGGTGCTGGGATATGCCGAGGGTGCCTCTCCCTATCCGGTACTGTTCGTCTGCCTGGGCGTGGTGACAGCGGCGCTGTTATTGCACTTGCGTCAGCGCGAGACCTGAGCGGTTTCCAACAGCCGGGGTATGGCGTCGGCGTCACACCACAGGAAAGCCAGCTGCCCCAGTTCGCGGGTAATGCGCATTGCAACGGCGCATGACATTCCCGCCACCAGCACACTGGGCTCAGGCGGCCAGTGGCCGGATGGATCAATTGCGGTTCCCTGTGCCAGCGTGTAAGCCGTTGCCAGGCGCGATTCGAGCTGTTGCTGCGCGGCAGTGTTCGCTGTTGTTTCGCACAACTGGCTTGCAGGATTGAATGCAGTCATCCACGCAGCACAGGTGCAGGAGTTGGCGCGCATCCATTCACCCAGTGCCGCGCAGTACTGGTCCACCGCAAGCGCGACGGTTCCCGCAGGCAGGTACAGCTGGTAACGGGTATTGCGGAAGGCGTCGCGCAGCTCGGGTGTCATGGGGAATGGATGTTACGCGCGCCAGCAGCTATCTTGGCCGCATGAACACTGCAACTGATGAAACCAGGCCGCCGCTTCCGCCTTTCAGCCGCGATGCGGCTGTGCAAAAGGTTCGTGGTGCTGAAGACGCCTGGAACTCGCGCGATCCGGATCGCGTGGTCAAAGTCTATACCGAAGACACGCTGTGGCGTAATCGCGCGGAGTTTCCACGGGGGCGGGCACAGGTGCATGCCTTCCTGGTGCGCAAGTGGGCACATGAACTGGACTACCGGTTGATAAAGGAACTGTGGGCGTTCACGGACAGCCGTATTGCAGTGCGTTTCGCCTACGAGTGGCGCGATGCATCCGGGCAATGGTTTCGCAGTTATGGCAACGAGAACTGGGAGTTCAACGCTGCGGGCTTCATGCAAAGGCGCTTCGCCAGCATCAATGACCTGCCTATCAGTGAAACAGAGCGTAAGTTCCACTGGCCACTGGGACGCAGGCCGGATGAGCATCCGTCACTGAGTGAACTGGGCCTATAGCCCGAACCTTGCTCCAATTCCCAGCAGTGTCAGCACACCCAGCAGCGCAAAGATGCCCGCGGCTATCGAGTGCACCAGCCTCATTGGAATACGCGTTGCGAGCTTCTCGCCGATGAACACGGCGGGCACATCTGCGATCAGCATGCCCAGCGTCGTGCCAGCGATCACCAGCACAGGAGTGGCGTAGTGCGCTGCCAGCGCCACGGTGGCGATCTGCGTCTTGTCACCCATCTCGGCCAGGAAGAAGGTCACGAACGTGGCGCCGAATACGCCCAGCCGGTTGGCGAAACCCTTTTCATCTGCCTCGATCTTGTCGGGGATCAATGTCCAGCCTGCCATGGCCAGGAATGAAAGGCCCAGCACCCAGCGCATGATCGAGGGGCTCACGTGGGTAGTGATCCACACGCCCAGCATGCCCGCCAGACCGTGGTTCAACAGGGTGGCGCACAGGATGCCAATGACAATGGGCAGCGGCTTGCGAAACCTGGCTGCCAACAGAAATGCCAGCAACTGGGTCTTGTCACCCATTTCCGCAAGCGCGACTACGCCGGTGGAAACCAGCAGTGATTCAATCGACATCAGGATGAAGGCCAGCAGTGCTGGCCTTCGGCGGGAAGTTACTTGGCAGCAGGAGCTGCCGGTACACCCACGGCAAGGAGTTCAAGGAAGGTGCCTTCCACCTGATCACCAACCACATAGCCCTTGAGGATAGACGGATCCTTGACCTTGAGGTTTACGATGCGACCTGCAGGGCCCTTCACCGTCACGTCGCCGGTCATCGGATCAATCTTGGTGATGTCCGCGGCGAAGTTGATCTGACGCATGGCGGCAGCGCCTGGCTTGCTGCCAGCTTCACGCGTAGCGGCATCGGTGGTGTCGCGCTTGTATGCGGCACCGGATCCCTTCTTGACCAGCCTCATGGTCAGTGCTGTGGAGTACTTGGCCTGGATCTTGTCGCCCACGTGCAGTTGCGCGAAGTTCTTGACCTCGGCGCCCACCGGAATGGTGCTGACCATGCCATCTGCAGTCTTGAGTGTGGCAGTGCGTGCCGTGTAGTCCACGGCGGTGACCGTCGCTTCGGCCGAGTAGCTGTCAGCCACTACCACCGCCGGCGAGTCCGCGGCGATTGCGGCCCCGGCAAACAGGGCGGCGGTGAGGCAGACAGAGAGAATTCTTTTCATGGCGCTATTCCTTGTGCAATGCGGTGTCGAGCTGCCCATTTTCCCCCAGAGCGAGGAAAGAGCGCAAGCCGCCTACCAGCCGGAAGACGTGTTTGCCGCCATGCCCCGCATGAAGACTTCAGTGGCATGGATTTCTCCGCCGTAGACCTGAAGGCCTCCCAGGCATGCAGGCATCGCTCACCGGGGCCAAACGCCGAACCTGGGCCGAAATCCAACCGTAGCAAGACGAGGCCCAGTTCCTCATCCACCGCGACCACTCGATAGGTGATGCCCGAAAGGGTAGGTATGCGCTGGGCCTTCATGTTCAGCCCAGACCTGCCATGCGACAACCATTCTCGAAGCGGTAGGAGTGGGCAGCCAGCTGCGTCTCCGCAGTGAGCGGGGAAACCTAGGCATTCGCAGGTCCTGGACATGAACGAGTAACGTAACTTGCGGTCCCGCTCATAGGGGTGTCACATTGCCAGACGGCGCAGGCGAGGGAGGCTATATGTCAGTCATTCAATTGCAGGTTCGAGGAGTGTGCATATTGGTCTTGTCGTTGGGGGTCGCGGGCGAGGCTCTCGCTGATGTGACCATTGAAGAGAAGTCGACCATCGAACTTCCCATCTTCAAGGCACACGCCAATTCCACGGAGAGTTTCGCAACCGAGAGAAAACGGCGCGACTTCGAACTCAACTGCGAGGGCATGATGTCGATGCTGTGTGGCAAGGCGCAAAGCGGGGAGATCGTGCGCCTGGACAAAAGCATAAGTTACGACTTGGAGCCCAAGAAAAAAAGCTATCGGGAAACGGCATTACCATCGGTCGCTGAGCGTGTTGAGTTCCAGAAGCGCATGGAGGCCAACCTCGAAAAAATGAAACAATGCGCTGCGCAGCAGCCAGCGCAACCGGCGCAACCAACCATGGACACGTCAAAGTGCCAGATGTCGCCAGCGAAGGTGGACGTGAAGAACCTAGGCGCCAATGGCGAGATCCTCGGCCATGCAGTTCACCACTCGGTGGTGAACCTGACGCAGAGTTGCACCAACAAAGAAACCAGCGACGTCTGCGACGTGCAATACGGATTTGATACCTGGCTCACCGATGACCGGATTGCAGGGCTCGAAGATCGCCAGGCCTTTGAACTGGCCTATCTGTCGAAGATGGGGCTTACTGGGGAAGGCTCTGCCGCCATGAGCCGACAGGTACAACAGATGATGGCTCCGTATTCGCAGCAGCTTAATGAGCTCAAGAGCAAGTCCGGTGAGCTCAAAGGCCAGCCGCTGCGCACTTCATTCCATATGGCCTATGGCGGTTTGCACTGTGCGGCTGCCAGCAAGGCCAGCGCGGGTGGTTCTGCGATCGGTGGGGGCGATCTTGGTCAACAGACAACAGATGCCATGGCCAGCAGTGCTGCATCGGCTGCGGCATCGAAGGCGCGGGGTGGCGGCCTGTTGGGTGGCATCGCATCGGACACCATGTCCGCGGTGGGCTCGAAGATGCTATCGGGGATGTTCGCCAAGAAGAAGAAGTCGGATACGGCAGACTCCGCTGATACCAAGGCAGGAGAGCCTACGACTCCTGGCATGATGACCATGGTCACCTTCACTACGGAGACCACTGCCATCCGCACCGAGTCAGTGCCCGCCGACAGGTTCGAGATCCCGACAGGCTGGAAGAAGATTGTGCCTAAGACACCCGGCAAGGAGGAACCATTCGCGTGTCCATCGAGCGACAAGGGCGATTAGTGGCGGTGGCATGCCGAATTGGAGCATAAGGCTGCCAGACCGAAGCAGACTTGGGCTACGCCAACGGCCCTACGACCACAGACTGCACGATCACCAGTTCGCGCATTCCGTATTCGCCCAGTTCCCTGCCATAGCCGGAGAGCTTGACGCCTCCCACCGGCAGCCGCGGATCCGACGCAGTGACGGCATTGATGGTGACCGATCCGGTCTGTAGCTGGGCTGCCATTTCGCGAGCGCCGGCAATGTTGCCTGTCCAGATCACCGCGCCCAGCCCGAAGCGCGAATCGTTGGCCAGCTCAATTGCATGTTGTGCGGATCGAGCGCGCATCAGGGGCGCAACCGGCCCAAAGGTCTCTTCAACTGCCACCGGGTTCGACGGCTCGATGTCGACGAGCACCGTGGGTTGATAGAAGTTACCGGGACCGACATGTGCATGTCCGCCCGTCAACAGCCGGGCACCGTGGGTAATCGACCTTTGCACCTGGTCTTCAAGTGCATCGCGCAAATCCCTGCGCGCCAAAGGCCCGATCTGGGTCTGGCCATCCAGGGGATTTCCCACGCGCAGCGCAGCGACGGCCTGCACGAACTTCGAGTTGAATTCGGCCCAGCATCCGTCAGTGACGATGAAGCGCTTGGCCGCAAGGCACACCTGCCCGCAATTGGAAAACCTGGCGCGCACCGCGGCGCTGACTGCTGCGTCAAGGTCCGCATCGTCCAGGACAATGAAGGGGTCGGATCCGCCCAGCTCGAGTATGGATTTCTTGCAGGCTGCGCCGGCACTGGCGGCAACGACCGCGCCCGCGCCAGGACTGCCAGTGAAAGAGACTGCCGCAATCCGCGGGTCCTTGATGATTGCGGCGATTCGATCAACCGGAACGATGAGATTCTGGAATACACCCGACGGCACACCTGCGCGAAGCAACAGCTCGGTGATTTTCGCGGCACACTGCGGAACATTGGGCGCGTGCTTGAGCACCACGGCATTTCCGGCCATCAATGCCGATGCCGCGCAGCGAAACACCTGCCATACGGGGAAGTTCCAGGGGAGAATCACCAGCACCGCGCCCAGCGGGCGATATGCCACATAGCTGAGCGTGGCATTGGTGGGCACCGGGTTATCCGCGAGCCATCCGGCGGCGTGTTCGGCTACGTAATCACAGTTCCATGCGGACTTATCGATCTCTGCCAGAGATTCGGACAGGGGCTTGCCCATTTCAAGCGTGATGATTCGCGCCAGTGGTTCGCGCTCCTGGCGTAACAGCGCTGCAACCGCCTTGAGCACACTGGCACGATCTTCAATTCGCAGGTTGCCCCAGGCACGCGCCGCGGTCTGCGCGGCGTCGAGCATTGCTTCGACCATGGCCTCGCTGTGCGGGGCGGGCGCGGGAGACTGTTCTCCGGTGGTCGGATTGAAAAGAGGAGCGGACAACATCCGACGCGATGAATTCCTAGAAGGCGGCCTGGTAAATGGCCCTGGCATCCTGCCATGTTACCTCGCGGACGTTGCGCTCCAGTAGTCGCGTGACAGTCATTGCCCCGTCGGTCATCCGGTCAAGGGCATCGGCGGTCACGCCGTGATCGGACAGGCGCAGCGGTATCTCGCATTCGCTCACCATGGATTCGATCTTCTGCAGGCCATTGTGCGCAGTGGCCGCGGTGCTGGCGCCCATTGGGGCGCCCAATGCCAGCGCAATATCCGAATAGCGGTCTTCAGCCGCCGTAAGGTTGAATGCCAGCACGTGGTTGAGCAGCAATGCGTTGGAAACGCCATGCGCCACATGAAATTCGCCGCCCAGCGGATATGCCAGTGCATGTACTGCTGCCGTATTGACGGGGCCCAGGCACAGGCCGCCATAAAGGCTGGCGCGGGCCATATCGGTTCGTGCCGCGAGGTTGGTTCCATCGTGAACGGCAGTGACGAGGCTTCTCGAGATCAGCCGGATGCCTTCCAGCGCATAGTTATCCACCACAGGATGCGCGAAGCGGTTTGCATAGGCTTCGATGCAATGCGTGAGGGCATCCAGCCCCGTGGCCGCAGTGACTGCCGCCGGCATGGACACAGTCAGCAGTGGATCCACATAAGCCGCGTCTGGAACAAGGTGCCGACTGATGACGCCTTTCTTGAGTACGTCAGTCTCGTCTAGCAGGATGGCTATGGGGGACACTTCGCTGCCCGTACCGGCCGTGGTGGGAATGCAGGCCAGCCAGATTTGCCTGCCCAGCAATTTGTCGGTGCCCTGCACGTCACGTATCGACTGTCCGCCGGGCAGCAGGGCTGCTACCAGTTTGGCCAGATCCATGGAACTGCCACCGCCCATGCCGATGACGGCATCGATTTTGGCGCCGCGCGCGAATGCCAGCAGACGTTCGAAGTCACCAATTGCCGGCTCGCCGACATAGTCGTCCCAGATAACGGTCCCGATGCCGCCGGCTGCAATGATTTCTGCCAGGCGTTCTGCGGATTTGCGAATCGGCGGTGTGGTGACAATAAGCGCCGAGCGCGCGCCAGCAGCTGCGAGGTCAGTGGCCACGCGCAGGGAGACACCCTGCCCGAAGGCCAGGGAGCCAACCTGATGCAGGATGACAGCTTCGGAAAGCACGATTCGAGCATGGCACGCGTCGGGGGCGCTCTACTTACCCTAAACGGAAGCGGCTCATGCCCTCAGAGGGCCGTCCAGGACTAAAAGCTGACGTTGTCCCCGCCTTTTAGATTGAGGAGGCTCCTGGCCTCCGCAGGACTTGCGATCTCGAGACCGATGTCCTCGAGCAGCGCGCGGATCTTGCGCACCTGCTGGGCATTTGACTGCGCCAGCTGGCGGGCCCCTATGTACAGGCTGTCCTCCAGCCCGACCCGAACGCTGCCCCCCAGTAGCGCGCTTTGCATGCAGAACGGCATCTGGTGGCGACCGGCGGCGAATGCGGAAAACACATAGTCATCGCCGAACAGGCTGTCAGCCATGGTGACCATATGTGAAAGGTTGCGCAGGTCAGGTCCTATGCCACCGAGGATGCCGAACACGCCCTGGATCAGAAAGGGCGCAGTGATGAGTTTGCGGTCGGCGAAATGGGCCAGCGTGTAAAGGTGGCCGATGTCGTAGCATTCGAACTCGAACCGGGTGCCGAATTTCTGCCCGATTTCACGCATGATGCGTTCGATGAAGGCCATATCGTTGTACATGATCCTGGCGCGTGATCCCTCGACATAGGGTTGCTCCCAGTCGTGTTGCCACGCTTCAATGCGTGCGCCGGCGGCGCTGAAGTCGAATATCAGCGGACCCATGTTGAGGGAGCACAGTTCGGGTTGGGCGGCCCGGGCCCCATCAAGGCGCGCATCCAGCGACATGGTTGCACTGCCGCCGGTTGAAATATTGATGACGGCATCCGTGGCCGCCTTGATCTGCGGCAGGAAGGCCATGAAGTGCTCCGCCGCAGGGCTGGGGCTGCCATCAACGGGGTTACGCGCATGAAGATGCAATATTGCGGCGCCGGCCTCGGCAGCCTCGATGCCAGCCTGCGCGATCTGCGCGGGCGTCACTGGCAGGTACGGCGACATCGAGGGCGTGTGGATGGACCCGGTGGGCGCGCATGTGATGATGACTTTTCGCGTCTTCTTGTGTTTCATGCGGGGTAGCTTAGCCTCAGAAGGCAACGCGGATTGCCCCTTCGAGCAAGTCGCTGGCGCAGGGAAAGGTAGGCTTGGGGCTGGTTCACGGGGGAAGATTGTATGTACGGTTCGGATGATCCGCGTTCGAAACTGGGTGCTGCTGCTGTTGCCAGCACTCCCTATGCGGATGCGGGCAGTGCCTTGCGATTTGCCGCGGCTGACTACGTAAAGTTTCACGAGCTACCGCCGGGCGAGGCGGGCGCCGGCCCAACCTGGTACGCGCGTGGCCAGAACTTCGTCGTGTCTTACACCGAAGCCACTGCCGGCACAGTGCTGTCGCGCGATGACCAGGTAGATGAATACTTCGTGCTGGTGCCCCAGCACAATGTTGAAGTCACCATAGAGACCCCGCATGAGTCGCGTACGGTCACCGGGCAGACACTGGTGATCGTGCCCCCAGGCAACAGCCGTGTCACGGTGAGTGCATCCGGCATGCTGATCCGCGTCTTCAGCGCGGAGTCGGCCGACCTGGTCGCGCTCGCATCCAATGCCAGTTCGTATGCGCGCGCACACCCCAATATTCCGCCGTATGTTCCCTGGCCAGCGCCCCCTGCCGGATATCACATTCGAACCTATGATCTGGACGTTGCACCCAAGGAGGGCCGTTTCGGCCGCCTGTTCAGATGCTCGACATTGATGATCAACGTGCTGCCTTTAGAGCCGGGTCCGCGCGACCGGTCGCGACTCTCGCCGCATTTTCATGATGACTTCGAACAGGGTTCGCTGGCCTTGCAAGGGTCTTTTACCCATCACATCCGCTGGCCGTGGACGGCCAACCTTGCCGACTGGCGAGCCGATGACCATGAGGAATGTCCGGCGCCTTCACTGGCAGTGATTCCTCCGCCGGCCATCCACACATCGGCCGGCTCCGATCCGGTGATGAACCAGCTGGTGGATATCTTTTCTCCGCCCAGGATGGATTTCTCAAAAATGTCGGGATGGGTGCTCAACGCAGATGAGTACCCGATGCCGCCAACAGCCGAATGAACCCGCCGCTGGTCGATGCGCATGCGCATATCTATTCGGCCAACATGCCGGTCAGTTCGTCGGCCTGGTTCCGACCCGGGCAGGCATTCACCGCCGAGCAATATCTGGCGGTACTCGATGCGCATGGCATCCAGTTTGGCGTGATCGCCGGAATCAGCATCTTCGGCTACTACAATGACTACATGATCCAGCAGCTGCGCAAGCATCGGCGCCTGCGTGGCACGGCCATCGTGCCCCCCACCACTGATCTGTACACCCTCGAGCGAATGAAGGCCGACGGCGTCGTCGGCGTACGCCTGCAGTTGACCCGCCAGGAGCTGCCGGATCTGGCTGGCGACGACTACCGGCTGCTGTTCAGGCGCATCGCCGACCTGGGTATGCATATCGAAGTGGTGGTGGAAGGTCCGCGCTGGCCACAGGTGCTGCCCATTCTCGAATCCAGCGGCGCCAACATCGTCATTGATCATTTCGCACACCCCGATCCGCAGGCAGGCATCGACTGCACCGGGTTCCAGGCGGTGTTGCGCTCGGTGCAGCGCGGGAAAACCTGGGTAAAACTCTCGGCGCCATTTCGACTCACCTGGGCAGCGCCCGGGCAAGGGCGGGATCCGCAGTCATTAACCCTGGCGCACCAGGCGGCACAGTGCCTGTTGCACAACGCCGGCGTGGAGCGACTGGTGTGGGGCAGCGACTGTCCATTCATTGGGCACGAGTCCTCGGTGACATATGCCGATATGCTCGACGAATTGAACCAATGGGTTCCCGACGCGCAAGTGCGGCGCAAACTTTCAGATACAGCGCTGAAGCTTTACTTCAGCTGACGCACGAACTTAGGGAGATCACGTGGCAGATGCAGATGTGCTGAAGCTCAATGCGCAACTGGCGCTCCAGCTGGCCGACTACTGGCATGAAATCGACACCAATGGGGGTCGCGATGCATCCGCGTACTACACTGAAGATGCACAGTTCCATGGCCAGTTCGCGTCCTATCACGGCCGCGCCAAGATCCAGCAGTTCTACGACTGGCGCGTCAAACAGGGGCCGCGCCTGGCAGTGCATTGCTTCACAAATTTTCGCGCCTGGTTTACCGCTGCAGATTCGGCCGAGGCGACCAACTACCTGTTTCTCTATGCCGCCAATGGGGTCAAGGTGCTGCGCACCCATCCGCCCATCACCATTTCACTGGCCACCGATCATTATCAAAGAGTGGACGGGCGCTGGCTGTGCACGTATCGGCGCTTCGAACATCTTTTCGAAGGGGACACGCCCATCACCAACCCCAAGCTGGATGATGAAAAGGCCTGAGCCACAAGGGTAGCCATGACAAGTCGTTTCGCGCGTAGCCTGCTGTCGCTGCTCCTGGTCAGCCTGCCCTGCGCGTTGCATGCCGCAGACGATGTCGACTCTCTTGCCAGGGATGTTGATCGAGTGACATCGCTGCGCCAGGTCAAGGACCTGCAACGCCAGTATGCGCAGTTGGCGCAATTCGGACGCTGGGGTGACATGGCTGCGCTGTTTGCTAGGGATGCCATCTTCATCAGGGGTGCTGACGCCGTGCAGGGACGTGCTGCAATCGAGGCCGGGCTCAGGCGGCGCGGCGGTGATCGAAATGGCCTGGCGCCGGGTGCGCTCAACACTGAGTTGATCGACGAGCCATTGGTGAATCTCTCGGTGGATGGCCGCTCTGCGAAAGGACGCTGGATGAGCCTGTCGCTGCTGGGTAATGGCAAGGGACAGGCGCGCATTGAGGGCGGGGTCTACGAGAATGAATACGTCCGTGACGGCGAGGGCTGGAAGATCTCGCTGGCGCATTACTATCCGCAATTGAGCGGCGACTATGAAACCGGGTGGACCAACATTGATGGCGCCGACCTGCCGCTGGTGCCTTTCCATTTCACCGTCGAGGAATCCGGAGTGCCGATTCCGCAGCCGTCCGGTGCGGCACCGCGCAGCAAAAAGTCATTGGCGACCCTGGCACAGAGCATAGGCCGTCTCAATGACGAGGATGCGGTTCGCAACCTGCAGCATGCCTACGGCTATTACGTGGATCGCAAGATGTGGGACGACGTCGTCGACCTGTTCGCTGCCGAAAGCGCAGTGCAGATCGAGGGCCGGGAATTTAGCGGACGCGCCGGCGTGCGCCAGGCCATGGAGCGCATGGGACCCGCCGGGCTTACTCATGGCGAACTCAATGATCGACCGATTTTCGACAGCATCGTGACCATTGAGCCCGGTGGGCATGAGGCTTTCAGTCGCGGCATCGAGCTGGGCATGCTGGGCGACGCGGACAATAGCACTGCGCACTGGGAATTCACGGTGTTCCGCAATCGTTTCGTCAAGGAGGGGGGGGTCTGGAAGCTCAAGGAGCTGCGGCTCTATCCGCTGATGTCGGTCGACTACTTCGCCGGTTGGGGCAAGGGCGGCGAGGTATCGACCAGAGATGCGCCTGATTTTCAGAAGATCAGTGCGGCTGCGCCACTGACAGGAAAGATTGCCTCGGGCAGTTCGGGCGCCGCGGGCACCACGCCCGCGCAGCAGCTGGTTGATGCACGGCGCAAACTGACCCGGTCCATGGCCTATGACGGCGCGGAGAATGTGTCGTCTGCCTACGGCTATTACATCGATGATTTCCAGTGGCCGCAGATGGCGGGAATTTTTGCCGTAAACGGCAACAAGCAGTCCCCGTTCACCGGCTACTACATGGGACGCGAGCGCATCAGGGGCGCGGTCAATGCAACCTGGGGGCCGTCGGCTGCCACGCGGCCAGGCATCTCATTTCATTGGCGCACGCAGCTGGTGATCAACGTGGCAGAAGACGGGCGTTCCGCCAACCTGCGGGCACGACTGTTCCAGCCGCGCACTGGCAAGGTGCCAGGTAAGGCTGGCGACTTCTACGGGGCCATGTTTTTCGCAGGTATATATCCCAACGACCAGGTGGTGCTCGAAAACGATGTCTGGAAATTCTGGAGCCTCGAGATCGACGAGCCGTATTTCTCATCCGCTGGCTGGAAAGGTGGCTGGTCGTCAGTGAAGCCGGTCGCGCCGCCGGCACCAGGTACCAAGGCGCCACCCACCGCATTGGCATTGAAATATCCGCCCGACATTGCAATGGATAAACTGGGCAAGCGCGCCGAACATTTTCGCGGTGGCACGGGCGAGACCATCGAGTGGCCCGGCATCCTGCCCATGTGGTTCAACTATCGCAATCCCGTCAGCGGGCGCATGCCCGAGAATTACATGCCCGACTGCGTGCCTTGCGAAGTGATGCCCGAGTCACAGATGACGCGCCATGGATACCTGATGCCGCCTAGTGGTCCGCAAGCCCAGTGAATTTTGTGAAGTCCGTCACCACGGCCCTGTCCGCTGGGGACAGGATGCGAGGATGGGCACAAATCCCGAAGTCAGCGGCATAAGACGGTTACAGGGGATCGGATCGTTCGATCGTATCTGCCGTCTGGCTGCTCGCGTGGTCAACGTTCCCCATGTGCTCGTTTCCCTGGTGGGCGAGGATCGGGAGCGGTCGGCACTTGCAGAAACTGCGGTGCGCGAGCGACGCGGGTTGATGATCCCTCTGTATTCAGGCACGCACCAGCGCATCGGGGCCCTGTGCGCATTGGATACACAGCCGCGCGTCTTCAGCGAAGACGAGGCTGCAATCCTGAGTGACTTCGCGGCGGTGGTCGAGGAGTCCATCCAGGAACATGAAGACGCTGCCATGCAGGAGCAACTGCACCGCGAATTTGAACGGCGCATGAAGTCCGTCACCAACAGCATTCCCGCACTGATCGGCTACTGGAATACCGATCTGTATTGCGAATTCGCCAACGATGCCTATCGACTGATCTTCGGCGTCACGCCAGACGAGATGGTGGGCAAGCACTTCAGGGAAGTCATAGGCGAAGACCTCTATCGCCTCAACCTGCCGCATGCCAGGGCCGCGCTGGCCGGAGAGGCGCAGCGCTTTCAGCGCCGGGTGACAAGGATGGACGGCACCCTGGCAGATACCGAGGGCCAATACCTTCCCGATATTGACGAGCAGGGTGCCGTGCGCGGATTTTTCGTGCTGGTGACCGATGTGACGGAATTGACGGCCGCCAAGGGTGAATTGGAAGTCAGCAACGCCCAACTGCTCAAGCAAAGCACCACGGATTTTCTTACCGGACTGGCCAATCGCCTGGTGTTCAGTGATCGCTGCGAGGCCGCATCCCGTCACTATCGTGAATCAGGCAAGGCCTATGGCTTGATCCTGCTCGACCTCGACGACTTCAAACACATCAATGATGAATATGGCCACGATGTGGGCGATGAGGTGCTGCGCGCAGTGGGCAGGATTCTCGCCAGTGAACTGCGCGATCGCGAAGATCTGGCGGTGCGCCTGGGAGGCGAGGAGTTTGCCGTGCTGTGCTTTGGCAAATTCACTCCCGATACACTGCACGCACTGGCGGAAAGGATCCGCACGCAGATTCACCGGAATACCGTTTCTACATCGCGCGGGCCAGTGAGCTTCACCAGCAGTTTTGGTATCGCCTGTAGCCACGAGGACGATTCAGGCTGGAAGAATATTTTTGCGCGCGCCGATGTCGCCCTCTACAAGGCCAAGACTTCTGGCAAGGACTGTATACAGTTCGGGAGCTCTAACGTTCTGGAAGTGTCGGGGCGCTTTCGGTCTGTGCGGCCCGCCGCCGGGTAGCTCAACAGTCACGTGCATATGACGACGGAATCTCCAGGAACGTCATGGGTTACAACGCAGTTGGCGTCGATTACTACGTTATCGCCAACATTGATACGATTAATCAGACGGGCGCCGGCCCCGATGTCGACGTTGTTGCCTATGTGCGCAACATACAAACCGCTTCGAATGCAGCAGTCGTCTCCGATGCTCGTATAGCTGCTGACGGTAATATTCCCGGAGTACGCGATCACCAGGTTGCGGCCGATCACTACTTCGCAGGGCAGTGAGATGCCCAGGATGGATTTGACGAGTTTGTACGCGACCCAGTAAAAGCCGGCCATCAGCCTGCGTAAGGCGAAAGACCTGATTCCGTATCGCCATCGGCCGAAACGGTAGACCATTAGTGTCCAGAACCCTGGAGCTAACCAGTCTCCACCGTGTGCGCGCAGATCCGCCCTTATATTGGCAAATGGCTGAGGTCGGGGCGATGCGATGCCGCCGACGCGAACGGTATGTTCATGAATTGGTTCACCACGAAGGTTCATCCTGATCGCTCCAAGCTGTTTGATTGAGCTTGCGGATGAAGAACGTCTTGGTCTGTAAGACGTTATCTTATGTCAAAGTCGGTAATAGTCCACATGTGGCTGGGCGCTGTGGGTCCACGATCATGAATAAGATGTCGAGCAGACTCCCCGGGTGCCCGGGGAGTCCCCACTTATGGTGGAGGCGGGGGGAATCGAACCCCCGTCCGCAAGCACTACATTTCAGGCTCTACGTACGTAGCTGTCTCTTTGGGTTCTCACCTCACGCTACCCGAGCAGCAGGGAAGACGCTTGGCCAGCTAACGGTGTCTCTTAACGCTGTACCCCGTAGCACGGTCCAGCGCGATCCTGTGAGCGCGTCCCCCGGTTCCGTGGCACAGGCACCAGCGGGTCGGAGGTTAAGCCGGATTAAGCGGCTAGAGCGTAGTTGTCGTCGTTGGCAACTAAAGTTTGCACAAGAGTTTAACGAGGACCCATGCACCTCGGTACGCCCCTGAAGTTTCGCAACCCACGTCAAAGCCGGTCGCCCCCTTCAAGAACGAGGCCATTCTAACAGCTTTCCTGAGTGCCGATACCCACGTAGTCGACGCCTTGAGACAGGCATTGGGCGCAGCGCGCGTGCAGCGCCCTGGCGGGGATTTTCAGTGATTCAGCCAGGCCGGTTTCAAACTCAAGTGCCGGTGTGTCGTCGACCAGCGCACACGGTGCAATGCGCAAACTGCCGTTACGGCGCAACAACATGCGGCTGCGACTGCAACCGGGTGTGGGCAGTGACGTGGGCGGCGAGGACGGCGATTGAGTGTAAGGAACCAGTGCGCCGTCGGGTTGCGGCAAGCCCAGTTCCGGCAGCGCCACAATGGGCAGGTCCTCCGGCAGGCGCTGTCTGCGCAACAGGTTGCGAAAGCGGTTTTCCACTGCGCGCCTGTCTTCGCCGGCTTCGAGCATCCGCGTGATGCCGGTGGCAAAGCCGGCCTCATGCAGCAGGCGCAGCCCGTCCAGGGCCTTGCGAAAATTCCTGAGACCGCGCCCCGCGTCGTGCCGCGCTTCGTCCGGATAATCAATGCTGACCCGGAAGCTCAAGGCGTTCGGCGCCGCGCGCAAACTGGCCAGGTGGTGTGCGCGGCGGATGAGGGGTGCAGTGCCATTGGTCAGCACCAGTGCCGGTCGCAAGCTCAGGGCGTGCAACAGGATGGCGTGAATGTCCTTGAGGATAAGCGGTTCACCGCCGGTGAACGCAAACCGCTCAACACCCAGCGTGGCAGCTACATCCAGCTGTGGCGCGATTTCGGCAAGCGTCACCGGCTCGATGCGCATGTCACCGGGTCTGGACCCTTCATGGCAAAACGGACAACTGAGATTGCAGGCCGTGCCCGTGTGTATCCACAGCTCCCTGAAGGCAGTGAGGGCGATGGATGTGTGCATCGCGAAAGCCTTCGGGAAACTAACGGGCGCGCAGTACGCGCGCCTTGTCGCGCTCCCAGTCGCGATCCTTTTCGGTGGCGCGCTTGTCGTGCTGCTTCTTGCCCTTGGCAAGGCCAATGCGAATCTTGGCGCGACCGTTTTTCCAGAACAGTTCCAGGGGCACCAGCGTGTAGCCGGCGCGCTCGACTGCGCCCACCAGGCGATCGATCTCGGAGCGGTTGAGCAGCAGCTTGCGCGTGCGTGTCGGATCGACGGTGACATGCGTGGAGGCTGAGTTGAGCGGCGACAGATGGGCGCCGGTCAGGAACACTTCGCCATTCTTGATGAAGACATAGGCCTCGGCCAACTGGGCACGACCGGCGCGCAGGGACTTGACCTCCCACCCGGCCAGGATCAGGCCGGCCTCGTAGCGGTCTTCGATGAAATATTCATGGCGCGCCTTGCGGTTTTCCGCGATCAGCGCCTTGCCCGGTTGCTTGTCTTCTTTTGCCACGCGCCATTGTAGCGTTGCTACCATTATCGGATGCGACAGGTCAGGCGCTCGGCGCTGGTGGCGGCAACGCCGCAGCGGATGTTCACGCTCATCAACGAAATTGAGCGCTATCCAGAATTCGTTCCAGGCTGTGCTGCCGCGCAGGTGCTGTCGCGCTCGCCAGAGCAAATACAGGCGCGGCTCACTGTGGGCCGCGGACTGCTGCGTACTTCATTCACTACGCGCAACCACCTGACCCCTGACCGCGAAGTGCGCATGGATCTGGTGGAGGGTCCGTTTCGCAGCCTGCAGGGGCTGTGGACATTGGCGCCGGTCACCAAGCCAGGCATGGACGAAGTGGTGGGGTGTCGTGTAACCCTGGAACTGGATTTCGAGCCAAAAAGCGGGCTGGCCGGCCTCGCCATGGCTCCCCTCATGGAGCAGACGGTCAATTCGCTGGTGGATGCCTTCGTAGCCAGGGCTCGCAAGCCGGACTAGTTATCGACCGGCTTTGTCCTCTGACCCTGGGGTGTGTCCGGAGCCGCGGGAGTATCCGGAATCAGTGCGTTGGGCAGAGCTGACGAGTTCGGGCCTGTATCGACTGGGGGACCTTTGGGGGCCTCCATTGCGTGCTGTGGCAACGTGCCGGGAGGCGCTTCAGGCTCAGGCGGCTTGTCGACGTGATCGACCTTTTCGTCCTTGAAATATACGGTCACGCGAAAGGTATCCGGCTTGTACTTCCTGCTGTATTGCGCGAAGTAGTAGTAGTCCCAACGATCGCGGTCGAAGCCATTGGGAACCATGGGCGTGCCCAGCAGGAACGCAACCTGTGAACGCGTCATGCCCATTTCCAGCTGGTCCACCTGCTTTTTGTCGAGGAAATTGCCTTGCTGGATGGGCATGCGATAAACACAGGCAGAGCCGGACAGCAGAAAGCCGCCCAGCAACAACAAAACAGACAGTTTGGGTACCGTTCGCATGGCTCGCATCGTGGATGTAGAATGTTGCATATTACCTGAGATGGAGCCCACCTAATTGGAAGGCAAGGATCTACGCAACGCGGGGCTCAAAGTCACGCTGCCTCGCCTCAAGATCCTGGAGATTCTCGAGGGTAGTAGCGGCGCACGCCACAAATCCGCCGAAGATATCTATAAAGCCCTGCTTAACTCCAATGAAGATATCGGGCTCGCCACCGTTTATCGGGTGCTGACGCAGTTTGAGGCCGCGGGCCTGGTGACCCGGCATCATTTCGAAAATGGCATGGCCGTATTCGAGCTCAACCGGGGTTCGCACCACGATCACATTGTGTGTCTGGACTGCGGCAAGGTCGAAGAGTTCATGGATGACGGCATAGAAGAGCGTCAGGAGTCCATTGCCCGTCAACACGGCTTCGAGATCGAGGACCACTCCATGGTCATCTATGGCCATTGTCGCAAAGTGGATTGCCCCGGCAAGACCTCCGGTTCACGCAGGGTTGAAAAGCCCTAGCGGCGGATCTTTGCGGTGTCCGAGGTTTTGCCGGTTGGCGCTGACAGCATTTCGCGGGCGTGCGCCAGCGCCTTGTCGCTGACCTGGATGCCGCCCAGCATGCGTGCCAGTTCCCGCACCCGTTCTTCGCCGGCCAGATCGACCAGGCTGGTGCGGGTGGTCTTGCCATCGGTCAGCTTGACCACGCGCAGGTGATGATGACCCTGCGATGCAACCTGCGGCAGGTGCGTTACGCAGAACACCTGGCCCCGTGAGCCCAGTGCCCGCAGTTCCTTGCCCACGATTTCTGCCACCGCGCCGCCGATGCCGGCATCCACTTCGTCGAACACCATTGAGCGTACCGCGCCGGCCAGGCAGGCCACCTGGATGGCCAGCGAAAGCCGTGACAGCTCGCCGCCTGACGCCACCTTGGCCAGCGGTCGCAGGGGCTGGCCTGGATTGGCCGTCACTCTGAACTCGATCTGATCCAGCCCGTGTGACTGCGGCTCTGTGGAAGCATGCGGAGCCACATCCACCTGGAAACGGCCGCCGGTCATGCCCAGCGTCTGCATGCGCGCGCTGATTTCCTTGCTGAAGATGCGGGCGGTGCTGGTGCGCGAGCCCGATAGCTTGGTGGCCAGGTCGCGATAGGTGGCCAGGGCTTCGGCCTGCTGGCGACGCAGGGCACTGACATCCTGTTCAACGGTTTCAAGTGCTATCAGTTCGGCGCGCAACGCGCCCTGACGTTCGGGGAGATCGGCAACCGGCACGCGATGCTTGCGGGCCAGGTCTTCGGCCGCCGCCAGACGCTTCTCTACCGCAGCCTGTCGGGCGTTATCAAGGTCAAGCGACTCGGCGTATCGGCCCAGTTCGCGCGCGGCCTCGGTGACGCGGATGGAGGCTTCTTCAAGTAGTGTCATCACGCCGCCCAATGCGGGATCAATCGCCTGCAAAGGACGCAGCGCAGACTGTGCGCGCGCCAGACTGGCCTGCGTGGTCTGCGCATCCCCATCGTAAAGCAGCTGCGCAGCCTGTTGTGCGCCTTCGATGAGCCGGCCGCGACTGCCCAGCCGCGCGGCCTCGGCATGCAACGAAGCGATTTCATCTGGCTTCAATGCCAGGGCGGCCAATTCGGATTCCTGGAAGCGGATCATCTCGAGTTTGGAATCGCGCTCGCGCAGCGAGGATTCGATTTCAAGCTGACGATTGAGCAGGCCCAGCCAGGTTGCATGAGCGGTATGCACCTGCGCTGCCAGCGGTTCGAGTTTGCCGTAGGTGTCGAGCAATTCGCGTTGCGCATTGCCGCGCAGCAGCGACTGGAATTCATGCTGGCCATGCACGTCCAGCAGCAGACCCACGATGTCACGCAGCTGTTGCACGGGCACGGCCTGGCCGTTGAGGTAGGCGCGTGATCGGCCGTCGAGACCCACGACACGGCGCACCAGCAATTCGTCCTCGGCTTCGATGGACTGCTCTTCAAGCAGGGCGCGCAGTTCTTTCGAGGCGTTGCGGATGTCGAAGGTGGCAGCCACTTCGGCGCGCTCGGCGCCGGCGCGAATCTGGTCCACGGCGGCGCGTGCGCCGCTGACCAGCGTCAGGGCATCGACAATGATGGATTTGCCCGCGCCGGTTTCGCCGGTGAGCACAGTAAGGCCCGGTATGAAGTCGAGCTCCACGGCATCGACAATGGCCAGGTCCCGGATTTGCAGGTGCGTCAGCATGGTTGAGTCCGGATTCTTACCTCTGGAAGTCGGCGCCGCCGCGACCCCAGTGCAATTTTGAGCGCAACAGGCGGAAATAATCGTATCCGGGCGGATGCAGGAGTGTGATGCGGTGCGCACTTGGAGCAATCTGCAGCTGCTGCGAGGCTTCGAGCTCGCAAAACACCACCCCATCGCAGGTCACCTGGGCCCGTGTGTCATAACGCTCGTGCAGCACTATGGAAATGGTACTTTGGCGCGGCACGACGATGGGGCGGTCGGCCAGCGTGTGCGGACAGATGGGCACCACCACCAGCACGTCGAGGCTGGGGTCGACAATGGGCCCGCCGCAGGACAGCGCGTATGCCGTCGAACCGGTGGCGCTGGCCACAACCAGGCCATCGCCGCCATGGGAATTGACGAAACGCCCGTTGACGCGGGTTTCAAAATCGAGGATGCGGCCGGTCTCCCACTTAGCCAGCACCACATCATTGAGGGCCAGTTGGCTGCGAACTGTGGCACCGGCCTGTATCAGGCGCGCTTCCAGCAGTGGGCGGTGATCCGGCTCACAGCGTCCCGCCAATGCATCGTCCACGCAGCTGAGCATGTCCTGCGGCATGACGTCGGTGAGAAAGCCCAGGCGGCCGCGATTGATGCCCAGCAGGGGAATACCCGTGCCCGCCACCAGGCGCGCCGCATAGAGAAGTGACCCATCGCCACCGATGACGATGGCCAGCTGCGCACGGGACAGCAGTTCGGCATCGTCCACCGGCGTGGCCAGGTCGCCAAACCGCACAGCGGCGTCGGAACGCTGGACCAGGGTTGCCAGCCCGCGCGATTGCAGATGCGGCAGCAAGGTGGCGGCTGTCTCACCGACGGTGTTTTCGTCAAATCGCCCCAGCAGGGCACAGGTGTGGATACGGTCAGTCATCGCGTTCTTTTTAGCATGTTCGACTGGTCAGGCGTTCAAGCACATAATTCCGGGGCAATGATTCCTGACAGACGCGACGAATCCCAGATTGGCGAACGAGCCCAGCAATTGCTGAAGGTGCTGATCGAGAGCTATATCCGCGAGGGGCAGCCGGTGGGTTCACGCAGTCTGTCGCGGGAATCGGGCCTAAACCTCAGTTCAGCCACCATCCGCAACGTCATGGCGGACCTGGAAGCCTACGGGTTTGTCAGTTCCCCCCATACCTCCGCCGGCCGCGTGCCCACGCCCAAGGGCTATCGGTTCTTCATCGATACCCTCCTGCAGGTGCAGCCGCTGGAGAGCGCTGCGGCCGACCAGATGCGGCGCCAGTTCACCTCGGCAGAGGATCCGCGCGCTCTGGTGGCGGTGGCATCGCAGCTGTTGTCCAACGTGACCCAGATGGCCGGCCTCGTGTCACTGCATTCGCCAAAGGCCGCGTCGCTGACGCACATCGAATTCCTGCCCCTGTCAGAGCGGCGGCTGCTGGCCATCCTGGTATTCGATGACCGTGAAGTGCAGAACCGTGTGGTGCAGCTGGACCGCCCGATTCCCGCCGAAGAACTGCGGCGCGCAGCATCTGTTCTCAACGAACAGTTTCGCGGGCAGACGCTGGAACAGGTGCGCCAGAGCATCATCGACCAGCTTTCCCAGATGCGCGACCTGATGAACCAGGGAATGGGGGATGCAATCAGCGTGGCGCAGCAGCTGTTCCCGGAACAGGCGCCGCGCCCCGACATGGAGCTGGTGATCGCGGGTGAGACCAAGCTCATGGGATTTGCCGAGCTCTCGAGCGTGGAGAAGCTGCGCCGGCTATTCGATGCCTTCAATGAGAAGCGCGACATCCTGCAATTGCTGGATCTCAGCCTCAAGGGTCATGGGGTGCAGATATTCATCGGCCAGGAATCCGGCTACCAGATACTGGATGATTGCAGCGTGGTGACCGCCCCTTACAGGACGGACAGCGGCGCGGTGGGGGTAATCGGGGTCATAGGTCCGACGCGCATGGCCTATGAACGGGTGATTCCGGTGGTCGACCTGACCGCTAAATTACTGGGGGCCGCCTTGAATTCCCGCCGCTGAGCCGCATATACCCGCCGCAGAGAAATGGAGAGTTAATTGGCCAATTCAGATCAGGACCAGTCATTGGGGCAGACCCCTGGCGCAAGCGCCGGGTTGCCAGAGGACGAGGTCATGCGGCTGCGCGCCGAGCTGGTCGCCGCCCAGGAGCAGGTGCTGCGGGTGGCGGCGGAGCAGGAAAACATACGCAAGCGCGCTGCGCGCGACATCGAGCAGGCGCATCGGTTTGCGCTCGAGAAATTCGCGCAGGAACTGCTGCCGGTGCGTGACAGTCTGGAACTGGCCGTGGCCAATGCGGGTCGGGCCGATGCCGCCAGCCTGGTCGCCGGACAGGAGGCCACGCTCAAGTTGCTGGCCAAGGCATTCGACCGGTTTTCCATTGTGGAAGTCGAGCCCAATGGCGAGCCATTTGATCCGCAGCGCCACGAGGCTATTGCCATGCGCGATTCCAACAGCGCCGAACCCGGTTCGGTGCTCGAAGTGGTGCAGCGGGGCTACGAACTCAACGGCCGCCTGCTGCGACCGGCACGCGTGGTGGTTTCCAAATCACCTGAAAGTGCTTGAAGCGCAAGCCTTTCGACCCCACTTACCGGTAACTACTGAATTCTTATTAGGGTACACACATGACCAAAATCATTGGTATTGACCTTGGAACGACCAACTCCTGCGTCGCAATCATGGAGGGCGGCAAGCCGCGCGTGATCGAGAACAGCGAGGGTGATCGCACCACGCCTTCAATAGTGGCCTTCACCAAGGATGACGAAGTGGTGGTGGGGCAGTCTGCCAAGCGCCAGGCCGTCACCAATCCCAAGAACACCCTGTTTGCCGTCAAGCGGCTCATCGGACGCAAGTTCAAGGACGATGTCGTGCAGCGCGATGTCGGCATGGTGCCGTACAAAATCGTCGCGGCAGACAACGGTGATGCCTGGGTAGAGGCACAGGGCAAGCCCATGGCGCCGCCTGAAGTCTCGGCGCGCGTGCTGGCCAAGATGAAGAAAACCGCCGAGGATTATCTCGGCGAGCCGGTGACCGAAGCGGTGATCACCGTTCCCGCCTATTTCAACGATTCACAGCGCCAGGCCACCAAGGATGCTGGTCGCATTGCCGGTTTGAATGTGAAGCGAATCATTAACGAGCCCACTGCCGCGGCACTGGCCTATGGCATGGACAAGGCGGCCGGTGATCGCAAGATCGCGGTGTATGACCTGGGTGGCGGCACCTTCGACGTTTCCATCATCGAGATTGCCGAAGTGGATGGTGAGCGCCAGTTCGAGGTGCTCTCCACCAATGGCGACACCTTCCTCGGTGGCGAGGATTTCGACCAGAAGATCATCCACTTCCTGGCCGATGAATTCCTGAAGGAATCCGGCGTCGACGTTCGCAAGGACCCGCTGGCCATGCAGCGCCTCAAGGAAGCAGCCGAGAAGGCCAAGATCGAGCTGTCGTCCAGCCAGCAGACGGATGTGAACCTGCCATACATCACCGCGGATGCCGCGGGTCCCAAGCACCTCAACGTGAAGCTGACCCGCGCCAAGCTCGAGTCGCTGGTAGAGGAATTGGTCAAGAAGACCATGGAGCCTTGCAAGGTGGCACTCAAGGATGCCGGTCTGTCCGCGGGCGACGTGGCTGAGGTCATTCTGGTCGGCGGCCAGACGCGCATGCCGCTGGTGCAGAAATACGTCAAGGATTTCTTCGGCAAGG
>JBDTPN010000024.1:0-48495 GCA_039932715.1 Pseudomonadota bacterium
TCTGCCGACATGGTGTCGAAGGCAACGCTGCCGGCCCAGTCTTCGGTGTTGTGGCACTTGAAGCAGTAGCCCTCGACCAGTTTCCACTGCTGGGCATGCACGTCGCCCCCGGTGTTGGCGGCTGGGCCAGCCACCGGTGCGGCAGAAGCCATGGAACAGCCGAGCGCAATGGCGCCCATGCCTGCCAGGGACGTCAGGAACCGCTGTATACGCAATGAACCCATCCGTTCTTCCCCTGTTTTGCAGCCGCAGCCAACGGCAACGCTGGCCGCATCAGTCACCATTATATTGAGTCGCTGGCCGGGCAAAGGTTCCGTTTTAACCGTCTCTTGGTTCGGTATCCGGCTCGTCGGCGGCATCTGGGGTGCCGGGGGCCGCGCCGTATCCCACGCCCATTCCCATGCCCGCGCCAGCGCCAGCGGCAAGGCCGCCGGCTCCTCCTCCAGCCCCGGCACCTTTGCCTGCGCGATCCGCACCCCGCTCGCCGCGATCCGCCCCGGCCTTCACAGCCCCGGGACGCACCGGCCCCTGCTGGGGAATCGTAAGATCGGCCGGCACCGGATCGAGGTCAAGAACGCGGCGGATGAAGTTGCGCAACGAGACCACCAATTGCGCGGTATGTACCGGCCTACCGGCCACCAATTCGACAGCAGCCAGGGACGCCAGACGTACCTGCTCTTCCGTGCCCAGCAACACAACATCAGACAACGCGGCCTCCACAGCATCGCGGATGCGCCGTGTGCGATCAGTACTGGTGTTCTCATCTTCATGCCGCTGGCGCAGGTCGCGCAGATGCGTGGGATCCACCGCCAGATCGCCGGTGAATGAACCTCCCAGAGTTCGATAAGCGGCAATCAGTGTTCGCAGTCGTTCATTGATCTGGCGATTCTCCCGCTCGCGACGCTCCTGCAAACGCTGCATCACCAGCAGCCGCATGCCCACCGCGATCAACGTCACCAGGGCGAGACCGAAGATGGTCGACAACAGGCCCTGCCACGAACTGAAGTCAAGATTGCGCACTTGCAGACCTTACGCCAAAGGTCGGAATGCGCCTACCCACTGTGCCGCGGCCCACCGACATTCACGAATTCATGATTTAGGCAAAGTGAAGCCGTGGTTAAGTGAAAAGGATCGAGCATGAAAATTACCAGAAGTATTCCTGCAATTGCCTTGGCAGTTGCCATTGCCGGCCTGGTCTCCATGCAGGCGCCAGCGGCCGGAGCGGCCAACATCGACTTCCTCGATGTCGACGCCAACAAGGACGGAAAGGTAACGCCTGCGGAAGTCGAATACATCGACGACCTGCGCTCTTCGTTTGAAGCCCTGGACGTGAATCATGACCAGGTCCTCAACGTCACCGAATACTCGCATTGGAAGAGAGCCGGCAAGGTCGCTCCCGTGGACCCTGCAACGTTGCCCGGCGGTAGCGCGGGTGCGCAGCACATGCCTGCGTCGCACTGAGATTTTACGATAGAGGATTCCCTGACAGGGACGTCGGGGAATCTTTTTGCAAGGACCGTCACGCCGCGTAAGCTGTGACGGCGATGTACTCCTCCAAAGTCATCACCCCGGCTGCGGTCATCAATCCCGATTGGCTGGGCAATGAATCTGAACTGATACGCTGCGCCGCTTCCAAGGCACGGCTTTCACCCCAGCAAGCCGCGCGTGTCCTGGGACTCGCGACATCCCTGGTCGAGCGAGTGCGTGCCGCGCGGCAACAGCAGTCCGGGCTTGATGCATTCCTGCAGCAGTACGACCTTAGTTCAAAAGAAGGCGTGCTGCTGCTGTGCCTGGCAGAAGCCTTGCTGCGCATCCCCGACGCTGACACCGCCGATAAGTTGATTGCGGAAAAGATCCGTGGCGGTGACTGGGCGTCCTACGCTGGTGATTCTGATTCGCTGTTTGTCAACGCATCCACGTGGTCGCTGATGCTTACGGGCAGGGTTGTGCTGCCGGAATCGCAACATGGCGAGCCGGCCTCGTCCTTGCAGCGCCTGGTCGCGCGCGTCAGTGAGCCGGTGGTGCGTACGGCGCTGCGCCAGGCCATGCGCATACTGGGCACGCAATTCGTCATGGGTCGCAATATCGAAGAGGCCATCGGGCGTGCACGTGAGGATGGCGCAGCGCGCCACTCGTTTGACATGTTGGGGGAGGGCGCGCTCACCCGCGCGGATGCCGACCGGCATTTGGCCGCCTATCACAATGCCATCAGTGCGGTGGCCAGCGGCTATGCCGATGTGCCTGCGGCGGAACGCGCCAGTATTTCAGTCAAGCTTTCAGCGTTGCATCCCCGTTACGAGCCAGCGCAGCGCACGCGCGTGCATCAGGAGCTAGTGCCGCGCGTCTTGACTCTGGTCGAACATGGCGCAGCCAGCGGCGTTGCGGTGACCATTGATGCGGAAGAGGCCGATCGTCTCGATCTGTCGCTTGAAATCGTCACTGCTGTCATGCAATCAAGTTCGCTTGCGGGGTGGGACGGATTTGGCCTGGCAGTTCAGGCTTATCAGCGGCGTGCCCCGGCGGTGGTGGATTGGCTGATCGCGATTGCAGGCCGTTGCAAGCGCCGTCTCAACCTGCGGCTGGTGAAGGGCGCGTATTGGGACTCCGAGATCAAACGCGCACAGGAACGCGGGCTTGCGACCTATCCGGTGTACACCCGCAAGGTGAATACCGACGTGGCATATCTTGCCTGCGCCCGCAGCCTGTTCGCCGCGGATGCACACCTCATCCATCCGCAGTTCGCCACCCATAATGCCCACACGGTGGCCTATGTGCTGGGGCTCAGTGCCGGGTCGTCGCGGCCTTTCGAATTCCAGAGGCTGCACGGAATGGGTGAGGATCTGTATGCAAGTCTCGCCGACGTCGCAAGGCGTCCGTTGCCCTGTCGCGTGTACGCACCGGTGGGGTCGCATGAAGAACTGCTGCCCTACCTGGTGCGGCGCCTGCTTGAAAACGGGGCCAACACTTCGTTCGTCAACCGCATCGTGGATGAGCGCCTGCCCGTGGCTGACATCATTCGTGACCCCGTGGCGCAGGTCGATTCTTATGAGGACATTCCCCATCCCGGGATTCCTGATCCCCCGGCGCTATATGGCACCCAGCGCCGCAACTCACTGGGACTCAACCTTGCCGATGAGCTGGTGCTCGAGGAATTCAGCGTGACATCGCAGACCGCATTCAAGCAGCTGTCCGCGGCGCAAGCATTTGCGGTACACCCGATTGTTGCCGGGCGACGCAGCAGCGTCATCGATGCGGCAGACGGCGCACGCGCTGCACTCGAAAATGCCGCCGCAAGCTTTGCCGCCTGGGAAGCCACGGCAGCTGCGCAGCGCGCGGCGGCGCTCAAGCGGGCGGCAGATGCATTCGAGGCGCGGCGCGTGGAACTGATGGTGCTGTGCGTTCGTGAAGCCGGCAAGACTTTGCCGGCCGCAGTGTCGGAAGTCCGTGAAGCCGTGGACTACCTGCGTTATTACGCCGCTGGCTGCGAGCAGGAATTTTCAATGCCGCGCAACCTGCCCGGCCCCACCGGCGAGCGCAATCAACTGGCACTTCACGGACGCGGCCCGATCGTCTGCATCAGCCCCTGGAATTTTCCGTTGGCCATCTTCACCGGCCAGGTGGCGGCGGCGTTGGCCGCGGGCAATAGCGTCATCGCCAAGCCTGCCGAGCAGACGCCGCTGATCGCGATGCGTGCGGTGCAGATCCTGCACGCCTGCGGCATTCCTGGGGAGGTGTTGTCGTTCCTTCCCGGTGATGGCGTACAGCTGGGCGCGGCGCTGCTTTCCGACCCGCGCGTGGCTGGCGTCGCCTTCACAGGTTCCACCGAGGTAGCACAGATAATTAATCGCCAACTGGCCGCGCGCGCAGGTGCCATCGGTGTGCTCATCGCTGAAACCGGCGGGCAGAACGCAATGCTGGTCGACAGCTCTGCGCTTCCCGAGCAGGTGGTGCTGGATGCAGTGGCCTCGGCCTTTGACAGCGCGGGGCAGCGCTGTTCGGCATTGCGTGTGCTGCTGGTGCAGGAGGAGATTGCCGATCGGGTTTTTGAACTGCTGCGCGGCTTTATGGATGAACTGGTGGTGGGCGATCCGTCGCGCATCGAGACCGACGTGGGACCCGTGATCGATGCGGATGCACGGCGCCTGCTTGAGCAACACCTTGAGGGCATCACTCCCCACGCGCTGTGGGTGCATCGCACTCAGGTCAGCGCGGGCGTCGCGGCCAGCGGACACTTCTTCGCGCCAACGGCGCTTGAAATCGGGGCGCTCGACCTGCTCAAGCGCGAGGTGTTCGGGCCGATACTGCACGTGATGCGTTATGCATCGCGCGATCTGGACCAGGTGATCGATTCCATCAATGCATTGGGATATGGGCTGACGTTGGGAGTGCAGACACGCATCGAGGCCACAGCGCGGCGCGTCGCGTCGCGCGCCCGCGTTGGTAATGTGTACGTCAACCGCAACATCATCGGTGCCGTGGTAGGCGTACAGCCCTTCGGTGGCTGCGGTTTGTCGGGCACGGGGCCCAAGGCCGGCGGTCCGGATTATCTGCATCGATTCGCCACCGAGCGTACGGTCACCACCAACACTGCAGCCGTGGGTGGCAATGCCAGCCTGCTGTCGCTGGACGAAGGGTAAACTCACCCAATGAAGAAAGTTCTTGTTACTGCCGGTGCTTCCGGCATCGGCCTGGCCATCGCGCGCGCCTTCCATGCCACGGGCGCAGCTGTATATGTCTGCGATATCGACGTTGCTGCGCTGGAACGCGCGGCGGCCCAACTGCCCGGCCTCATCACGCGCCGCTGCAATGTGGGCGATCGTGCCGACGTCACGGCCATGGTTGCAGATGCAGCGCAGCGCCTGGGTGGCATTGATGTGCTGGTCAACAATGCAGGCATCGGCGGACCCACGCGACCAGTGCATGAGCTTGATCCTGCCGATTGGGATGCGGTACTGCAGGTCAACCTGACCGGAACCTTCGACGTAACGCGCAATGCCATTGCGCACTTGATCCGTGCCGGAGCCGGCGTTGTGATCAACATGTCCTCGGCAGCGGGGCGCTTCGGCTATCCCAACCGCAGTCCCTATGCCGCGACCAAGTGGGCGTTGATCGGGTTCACGAAGACACTGGCCATTGAACTTGGCGAGCACGGCATCCGGGTCAATGCCATCGCGCCCGGCGCGGTGGCCGGTGACCGCGCCGAACGCGTATTCCAGGGACGCGCGCAGGCATCTGGCCGCTCGCTTGAGGAAGAAAAACGTATCGGTCTTGCCAGCCAGTCGTTGAAGGAACTGGTGGATCCCAGGGACATTGCACAGCTGGCTGTGTTCCTGGCGTCGGACGCCGCGAAGTCCATTTCCGGCCAGGTGATTCCCATCGATGGGGACATGCAAAAGGCCTGAGGCCTGCAAGCCAGCACTAGTTGGCGCGCTTGATCCCTTTGCGATGTCCCTTGGTCTTTGGCGGGCGCGGCCGGGCAGGGGCGTCGGCTTGCAGGTCCAGTTCGGCGCCGAGAATCCGTACCTTGGACAGCCTTGCGATCACCGCTGGCGGCAGGTTGGCTGGCAGTCGCACCAGCGTGTAATCGGCACGGATGTCCACGCCGTTGATCTGTGAACCGTGCAGTTTCGCCTCATTGGCGATGGCACCGACAATGCTTCCCGGCTGTGCGCCATGGCGATGCCCGACGGCAAGCCGGTAGAGGATCTGCTGGCCGTCATCCTCGAACGCGAATCCGCCTTCCTGCACATTGGGCAGCGGCGGTGAGTCGTCATCGCGCCGTTTGGCGCGTTCAGCGCGCTCCGGACGTTCCGGCCTTTCCGGCGGCACGTTGGCCGGATTGTCCTTCCAGGTCGACTGCACGGGCGCGTTGCCTTCGACAAGTGACGCGATAGCGGCAGCAACATCGAGCAGGTCAGTACCTGTCTCCAGCGCTACTTCCTGGACTGCCTTGCGATAGAACTCGGTGTGCTTGCCAGCCAGCGCTTCACCGATGCGTGCCTTGAACTTGCCAAGGCGCTTGCTGTTGACATCATCCACGCTGGGCAACGTCAGCGGTTCGATGGTCTGGCGCGTGGCCCGTTCGATGAGGCGCAGCAGATTGCGCTCGCGCGGTGCGATAAACAGTATGGCCTCGCCACTGCGACCAGCGCGGCCGGTGCGGCCAATGCGATGCACGTACGATTCGGTGTCGTAGGGCACATCGAAATTCACGACGTGGGTGATGCGCTCCACGTCCAGGCCGCGCGCAGCCACATCAGTGGCCACGAGTATGTCGATTTTCCCGGCCTTGAGCTGCGCCACGGTTTTCTCGCGCGCGGCCTGCACCATGTCGCCGTTGAGTGCAACGGCCGCGAAACCGCGCGCCTGCAGCTTTTCGGCCAGTTCCACGGTGGACTGCTTGGTGCGCACGAACACCAGCATGGCGTCGAAGTCGGCCACTTCGACGATGCGCGTCAGGGCATCGAGCTTGTGCAGGCCGCTGACCATCCAGAAACTCTGTTTGATGTTGGCCGCCGTGCCGGTCTTGCCGCGCAGGACAATCTCGCGCGGATTCTTGAGGTGCCGCTGCGCAATGCGCCGGATGTTGGGCGCCATGGTCGCGGAGAACAACGCGACCTGTTTCTGGGCGGGTGTCTTCGAAAGAATTGCCTCCATGGCATCGGCGAATCCCATGGCCAGCATTTCATCGGCTTCGTCCAGCACCACGGTGCGTATGCCATCGAGCTTCAGCGTGCCACGCTCCAGGTGATCAATGATGCGGCCGGGTGTGCCGACAATGACCTGCGGACCGCGCTTCAATGCATTGAGCTGCGGCACGTAACTCTGCCCGCCATAGATTGGCAGCACGTGGAATCCATTGAGTCCGGTGGCGTATTTCTGAAAAGCCTCTGAAACCTGGATGGCCAGCTCGCGCGTCGGTACCAGCACCAGCGCCTGCGGTGCGTGCCGCTTGACATCGATCTGCGAAAGTATCGGTAGTGCGAACGCGGCGGTCTTTCCGGTGCCGGTCTGGGCCTGGCCCATGATGTCCGCGCCTTCCAGCAGCGCGGGAATAGTCGCTGCCTGGATGGGGGAGGCGGACTCGTAGCCGATGGTCTTTACCGCCCGCAGCACGTGCTCGGACAGGCCCAGGTCAGCGAAGGGCACAGCGTCGGCGGGAGGCGTCTCGGTCGGGGAGGATTTCATCGGCGTGAGTGTAGGCGCTGGCGCCATAGGCGTCGACGATGATTGGGAGAGATTCTAGTGATTGGCGGCAGGCCGCTGCCGGGAGCAGTATTGGTCAGTGCTGGAGAAGCAATCCAACGAGGTTTAACCGTGAAATCAGGCATTCCCACCATTGACATCGGCATCAAGTCCAGTGAACGCGTAAAGATCACCAAAGGCCTGTCCGCGCTGCTGGCCGACAGCTACACGCTGTACCTGATGACCCACAATTTTCATTGGAATGTCACCGGACCGCAGTTCAACAGCCTGCACCTGATGTTCATGGGTCAGTACACCGAGCAGTGGAATGCGCTGGACGTCATCGCCGAGCGCATCCGTGCCCTGGGTCACCCGACGCCGGCGACCTACAAGGAATTCGTCAAGCTGGCGTCCATCAAGGAGGTGGAAGGTGTGCCCAATGCCAACGACATGGTCCGTCACCTGGTCGCGGCGCAGGAGGCCACGGCCCGTACCGCGCGCAAACTGTTCAAGGTGGTCAATGCCGCCAATGATCAACCGACGGCGGACCTGTTGACACAGCGCCTCGAGGTGCATGAAAAAACCGCATGGATGTTGCGCAGTCTGCTCGAGGAGTGACCCAGCGCGCGCGGCAGCGTATCTTTGCGCAATGAACGCAAAACTGGCGACCTTGCTGGTCGCAACTACCTTGGGATTGGCATTGCTGGCGGCTTGTGCGGGACACCCGGCCGGCATGCCCGTGACGCCCAGGGTTTCACTGTTGCCGCCGGTGGTCAGTACATCGGCCAATCCCACCACTGCGGAGAAGGTCGCCCTGGGTGGGCAGTTGTGGATAGACACGCGCCTGTCGGGCAGCGGCAAGCTGGCTTGCACGTCGTGTCATGTTCGCGAGAAAGGCTGGACTGATGGGCTGGTACTTTCGAGGCGCGACAACGGCGAGATGAATACGCGCCATACCCCGACGGTGTATGACGTGGGCTATCTGACTTCCTGGTATTGGGATGGTCGCGCGATCACCCTTGAGGCGCAGGTGTTCGCGGCATGGCGTTCGCAACTCGGCGCCGATCCGGTCAAGGCCACCGCAGGTATCGCCGCGGTGCCGGGTTACGTCACCCAGTTCCAGAAGATATTCGGCGCGCCGCCGTCACAGGAATCCATCTCGATGGCGCTGGCTGCCTGGCTGCGCGCCAACGTCAGTGGCACTTCTCCTTGGGATCGTTTTGAAATGGGCAAGGGCCGTGCGGTCAGTGCCGATGCCAAGGCCGGTTACGCGATATTCATGGGCAAGGCGCGTTGTGCAGCCTGCCATGTCCCGCCGCTGTACAGCGATGGCAAGTTCCACAACATCGGCCTTGAAGCCGGCAAGGCCAAACCGGATCTGGGCCGCGTCGTGCAGTCAAAACATCCCGAAGAGACTTCTGCCTTCAAGACCCCGACACTGCGCTCAGTGGCGATCTCCGGGCCTTATTTTCACGACGGCAGTCGTGCTTCGCTTGAGGAGGCCGTGCGCTACATGGCGATGGGCGGTGG
This sequence comes from Pseudomonadota bacterium, assembly GCA_039932715.1. GTDB lineage: Bacteria > Pseudomonadota > Gammaproteobacteria > Steroidobacterales > Steroidobacteraceae > ZC4RG30. The sequence goes on from JBDTPN010000024.1 coordinate 8,716, forward strand.
AGATGATTCCGGCAAGAGCTCGTTGCTATCGGGTGCCGGCCTGAGCGACGCGGAAATCATGCAGGTGGTCGCGTTCCTCACTTCCCTGACCAGTGATGAGACATACGTGGCGCCGTCGCTGCCCTAGGTTCCCTAGGGTGCCTTGCACTGGTTGGTTTCGCCGATGACGCGATCCACCACTCCCTTGGCCACAACGGAAATGCCGCCCGTGGCTGCGGCCAATGCACCTGAGGTCACGCCCTTGGTGCCGACGCCAATCGAGGGGTGCGCCAGGGTGCCCGTCAGCTCCAGGAATGGATTGGTGAACATGCCGGGACTGATGCCGATGCCCTCGCGCGGCCGGGTGTTGAAATTGATCTGCAGCTTTTCGGTATGCAGATCCACTGTGCCGTTGGCGGTAATCGCAACCTTGTGGGTTTGCAGCAGCATCGGCGCGGCAACGGCCTTGCCATTGTTGACGACAACGCGCAGCACCGAGCATTCAATCTGCGTGTAGGGGTCATGCTCGGCAAAGGGGTTCAGCTTGGTGAATAGCTGGCGCAGTATGTCGCTGCCCAGAGTGTTCATTATTCCACTCTTCGATTTGCCGCGGCCCTGGGTCAGCAGCACGGTACTGGTGACTGCAGACGCAAGCTGATGCGGGGTGGCGCCGGTCGAAGTCAGTTGTGCCGTGAGGCCGAGGGGCGGCACTTCCTCCGGGGCCACGGATTCGCCGCCGGCAAATCCGGTGCGCACATCCTTGAGTGTCAGGTCCACCTTCATGGTGGCAGAACCGCTCCCCACGGGTGTCAGTTCCATGGACCCATCGATGCTGCCGCCGAAACCGCCACGGGCCTTGATCCTGTAATTCAGGCGTCCATTGTCGAGGGCGAGTGTCGTGCCGACCTGGTGCAGCACGCCCCTGTTGAGACGGATCTCCCCGGCAAGCAGATGCCCCTGCACTTTCATCTTCCCCAGTTTCGCGTAGGGCAATTGCTGCTCGTCGAAGAGCAAGGACTTCCTGGCGGGTGGCTTGGTTTGAGGACTTTTGGTGCCAGGGGGCTGGAATGGCGTCAGGTCCAGCACGGCAGCATCGAGATTCGCCTCGATGCTACGCGGTTGCTTGCCGATCAGCGCCAGCGAACCGCGCAGGCGCGTAGCACCCAATTGGGCATTGATGTCCGTCAGTTGCAACCTATCCGGTTGTCTGGAAACCGCCGCGCTCAACCTGAGTGGCAGGGGCGGCAGGCCGGCTTTGAGATCGGCAACGTTTGGCGCGGCCAGGTCTATGTGCAGTTGCGTCGCGCGCTCGCGTTGCGTGGGTATGGTGCCATCCAGTTGCGCGGTGATTGCGCCCAGCGCGACATGTACGCCAGCGAATTTGTATTCCATGTCGGTGGTGAGCATTCTTCCGTTGGCGGTGAGTTTTCCAGCGGGAATGTTCGCCATATCGAATGCCCGGGCAATGCGCGCCGGGTCGGCAGCTTCGACCCGGAATGTAAGATCCGAGTCCTGCAGTCCCAACCTGGCCACTTTGCCGCTGGCGTGCGCTGTTACGTCCCCCAGTTGCGCGTCGAGCACCAGGTCGGTGAGATTCCCTGCCTGCTTCAAGGTCGCATTCATGTCCAGTCGTCCGGTTGCGATCACCGGCAGGCGTAATTTCTCCAGCAGCGCGCCGCCATCCGGATTGCTGACAGTCAGTGCGAAGTCAGCTCCCTCCATGGGATCCAGCCGCGCGAATCCGCCTTTTGCGGTGAAACGTGAATTGCCCACCACCCCGGTCAGGTCCAGCTGGATATCGCGACTGGACAGCAACGATTTCTGCGCCTTGTATTGCACCTCGCCGCTTACGCTCAGCGGCAGCGGCGGCAGCGGCGGCAGCGGCGTCCTGATGTCCGCGAGGCTGGGTACGGTCAGACTGAAACGCAGCTGCCTGGCGCGATTGCGTCGCGCGGGCAGGGTGCCGTCGACGGCACCCTCGTAGCCGCCCAGCGTTGCATGCACACCCTCTAGCGTGATGCCACTGCTCTTGGTGATGACGCGTCCCTTTACGCTCAGCTTCTCCGGTGGCACGCCCTTGATGTTGAACACCTGCGCCAGGCGCGAGGCGTCCGCTGCTTCGGCGTTGACGGTGAGGTCAGAATCGCGCAGCCGCAGCACGCCCAGCCTGCCGGCTACGTGCATCGAAAGGTCGCCGGTACTGGCATTGAGATTGAGGGCGGTCAATTTGCCGGCTGACTTGAGGGTGGCGGAGATATCCGTCTTGCCACTGGCGAATACCGGCAGCCGCAGGTTTTTCAACAGTGTCCCCAGGTCCGGGTTTTCAACTGAAACCTTGAGGTTGGCGCCAGTGAGTGGATCCAGACGCGCGAATTCTCCCTGCGCCGCGAAGCGCAGGTTTCCCAGCCCGCCATGCAGATCCAGGCGAATGTCGCGACCCGCCAGCGGATTCCGCGCTGCCGGACTTGCCGAAATCCCAATTCACGTCGCCGCTGGAATTGCGTTCCAGCAGCACCGTGACATCGCGCAATTCCAGTGTGTGGACATCAACGGGTCCGGAAAACAGGGAACGCAGGTTGATCTGCGTCGCGAAGCGCCCGACTTGCAACATCTGCGGTGCCGTGCCCCACGACGTGTTGCCAATGCGTACGTTTTGCGCTTCCACCTTCACAGCAGGAAACAGGTCGAGCGTGAATTTGCCGTCAATTGCAAAGGGTCGACCGAGGCGTTGCGTCAGGTAGGACTCGAGCCGCCCCTTGTGCCGGCTCAGGTCACCGAACGACAGGTAGAGGACCAGCGTCACCAGCATATGGCGCACGCCACTGCAATTAAGGCGGTGGTGCGCAACAGGAATTTCATTCGAACCGAAACCCCGAAATATTCGTTGCCAGCACCTCCTCATTGAAGATGCGCTTGCCCGGGCGCTGCGAGGCACCGGCCGCCACCATCAGTGGCAGCAGGTGCTCGGCACGCGGATGGCAGATACGCGCCGCCGGCGCCTGTTCCCAGTGCAGCAATTGTTGCGTGCGTTCATTGCCGGGCAGGGAAGTGGCGTGATCAAGCCACGCGTCGAACTGCTGTGCGGGAATCCTGGCGCGCGCATCACCCAGGGCGCGCAGGTTGTGAAAGCTCATGCCTGCGCTCAACAGCAACACACCTTCGTCGCGCAGTGGCGCCAGCGCATGACCTGCTTCGATATGCGATTCAGCAGCAAGGCCTCGCTCCAGCGATAGCTCCACTACGGGAATGTCGGCCTGCGGGTACATCACCTTGAGCGGCACGAACACGCCGTGGTCCAGGCCGCGCTGCGTATCCAGCGCCGCGGAAAAGCCAGCTTCGCGCAGCAACTGGGCGGCGCGCTGCGCCAGGTGCGGATCCCCTGGTGCGTCGTAACGCAGCTGGTAGGTGTGCGGCGGAAACCCGTAATAGTCGAACAGCAGGGGCGGCCTGGGGTTCGCGGTCAGCATGAATCCGGAAGTCTCCCAGTGCCCGGACACGATCAGGATGGCGCGCGGGCGCATGGGTAAGGTGGCGGGCAACTCGCGAAGGAACTGCGCCATGCCTGTCCATGTCCCATTGGGGTCATCCATGAAAAAGCACGGTCCGCCGCCATGCGGTATGTACAGGCTGGGCAGGCGAGTGGTTAAAGGGGCGGTCGCTGCCGGCGGCACGATTCTGGAGGCCTCATGGTTTTGACAGTCGCCGGTGTCGCCCCTAGGCTTGCCGGTCGAATCCTGGCGCGGATTATCGGGGTAGCAGAATGAGGCATAAACAGGGGGTTTGGAAGCTTGCTGCGCTTTTTGCCAGCGCCCTTTGCGCGGGCCTCGCAATGGCTGCCAGTCCACCGGATTTCACCGGGGTATGGACCAATGCCGGCAACCCGGTCATTGGCGGCGCGCGCGCGCCGGCTGCTGCGGCGCCGATGCCGTCATTAAAGCCGCAGGCAAAGGCGCGCGTTGAGGCCTACCAGAAGCTGGTTGCCAAGAGCGGCGCCACCCCGGGTGGCGTTTGCCTAGGCACCGGCATGCCTGGAACCATGCTGGGCTCGGGTGGATATCCCATGGAAATCATCCAGCGCCCCGACCAGATCACGGTCATTTACGAGCTCCACACGGAAGTGCGGCGCTTCTACCTTGGCGCGCGCAATGCGGTCGAGGCGGATCGGGTGCCCGGCCGCAATGGATATTCGTCGGCACATTGGGAAGGCGAAACGCTGATAGTTGAAACAAACAATCTCGTGGATCAGGTGGACCAGCGCACCACACCGCATTCCGATGCGGCCACCATCGTTGAGCGTTACCACCTCGATGGCAAGGATGAAGAGGGTCGGCGCATCCTGGCAGCCGAGATGACGATGACCGATCCGAATTTTTACACCGCGCCAGTGAAGATCCAGAAGCGCTGGGCCCAAGTGCCCAATGGTCGGCTGCTGCCTTACGAGTGCGACGAAGAAGTGTGGCGCGATCGCGTCGAGGCACTGGCCAAGGAAGCAGGAGTTGCAATTCCATGAACAAAAGTCTGACGCTTGCCGCCGCGCTGGCGATTGCATGCATCGCGCCGGCAATGGCGCATCACTCCGCCGTGCAGTTCGATTTCGCAAGGTCAGTTGCCTATAAAGGAGTGGTCAAGGAATTCGCTGCGATCAATCCGCACATGCGCTTGCTGATCACTGTCAAGGATGCAAAGGGCACCCACGACATCAAGTTCGAAGGTCACAGCACCAACAACATGTACCGCGCGGGATACCGCAAGGGCATGGTCAACGTGGGCGATACAGTCACGGTCAACGCGGCGCCGCTGCGCGATGGCACTGAAGGCGGCTACATGGTCTCGGTTGAACTGGCCGATGGGGAATTCTTCGGCCAGCGTACGACTCGCGCGCAGGATGCGGCCGCCGCGGCCGCCGCGGAAAAAGCCAAGGCCGAAGCGCACTAGGATTTCAGGAGTAAATTTATGGCCACTATCATTGGTGGGGTCGCGACATCCCACACCCCCACGATTGGATTCGCGCTGGACGCAAACAAGCAGCTGGACCCGGTCTGGAAACCAATCTTTGACGGTTACAAGCCGGTGCAGCAGTGGTTGGCCGACAAGAAGCCCGACGTGTTGCTGTACATCTTCAATGACCACATCACTTCATTCTTCCTTGACCACTATTCGCATTTCGCGCTGGGTGTAGGCGAGGAATACGCGCCTGCGGACGAAGGTGGCGGGGCGCGCAAGCTGCCCCCCATCAAGGGCCATACCAAACTTGCCGCACACATTGCAGCCGGTCTGGTCGCCGACGAGTTCGATCTTTCCTACTTCCAGGGCAAGGACCTGGACCACGGTTGCTTCTCACCGCTGTCGCTGCTGCTGCCGCATGAGAAGGAGTGGCCCTGCGCGATGGTGCCCCTGCAGTGCGGCGTCCTGAATCCGCCGATTCCCTCGCCGGCGCGTTTCTACAAGTTTGGGCTGGCGCTGCGCAAGGCGATTGAAAGCTATCCCGAAGACATCAAGGTGGTTGTCGTCGGCACCGGCGGCCTGTCGCACCAGGTGCATGGCGAGCGCTGTGGCTTCAACAACACGCCCTGGGACATGGAGTTCCTCGAACGCCTCGAGAAGGATCCGGAAGGGCTGACCAGGGTCACCATTGCGGAGTACGCGAAGCTCGGTGGCATGGAAGGCGCGGAAGTCGTGATGTGGCTGTTGATGCGCGGTGCGCTGTCGAAGAAGGTCAAGAAGCTGCACCAGACCTACTATCTGCCTTCGATGACGCCGATCTGCAGCGTGATCTTCGAGAACGATTCGGACGATCCGGTGACCGAGACCGTTGAGGATTATCGTGCGCGCATGACCCATCAGTACGATGGCCTTGAGAAGCTCGAAGGCACCTACCCATACACCATTGAGCGCAGCGTGAAGGCATTCCGCCTCAACCGCTTCCTGCACGAGTTGATCAAGCCCGAGTTCCGCAAGCAGTTTCTTGCGGATCCTGAGCCGTTGTACGAGCAGCACAAGTTGACCGCAGAAGAGCGCGACCTGGTCAGCCAGCGCGACTGGCGTGGCCTGATCCACTACGGCGTGATCTTCTTCCTGCTCGAAAAACTGGGCGCGGTAATCGGCACCACCAACCTGCACATCTATGCAGCCATGCGTGGCCAGTCGCTGGAGGATTTCCAGAAGACGCGCAATGCCCAGGTGCTTTACTCGGTGGCCGGCCAGGACAAGGGCAAGACCGATTGGGACAAACCGGCGGCTGGACGTTGAACTTCATATCGGGAGCACCCATGAAAACCATCACCCAGGCATTTGCGTTGATGTCTTTGTCTGCGGCGGCAATGGCCGCGACACCATCGGCGAAAGACATTCAACGTTGCGCTGCGCTCGCGGACAGCACCGCGCGGTTGGCCTGCTTCGACCAGCTGTCCGGCGCGAAAAAGGCGCCGGCGGCCGCCCCGGCACCGGCGGTCGCGCCGGTCGCAGCCGCCCCTGCTGCCGCTGCGGCACCGGTCGCGCCGGCTGCGGCTCCGACAACAGCATCACTGGGCGAGGAAATGCTGGCGAAAACCCGCACCGAGAAAGCCGCCGCGGCGCCCACCAGCCTCACTGCCAATGTCACTGGCGTGGTGGCAACCCAGGGCAATATGTTTCGTATCACCCTGGACAACGGCCAGGTATGGCAGACACAGGAAGGACGTTCGGTGTTCACGGTGAGGCCCGGCGATACCGTGCACATAGACAAGCGGTCCATGGGTAGTTACCAGTTGGCGCGGTTCGTTGACGGCAAGGCCGGCTATCCGGTACGCGCAACTCGCCAGAAATAGCTTTATGCGACTTTGTTATACATTTAAGCGTGCTTAGGCTTTTTCTGGCATAGGAAACCCCGTAGCCTTATCGTATGGCTGCCATAGCAACTGAACGCGTCACCCAGGTCAGGCACTGGAACGAAAACCTTTTTTCATTCCGTACCACGCGTGACCCCGGCTTTCGTTTCGAGAACGGGCATTTCGTGATGCTGGGTCTCAACGTGGGCAATCGCCCGTTGTTGCGCGCCTATTCCATTGCCAGTCCCAACTGGGAAGAGCACCTGGAGTTCCTCAGCATCAAGGTGCCCAATGGTCCGCTGACTTCGCACCTGCAGCACCTTTCCGTGGGCGATGAAGTGCTGGTCAGCCGCAAGCCCACCGGCACGCTGGTGCTGCATGACCTTAAACCCGGCAAGCATCTTTATCTGCTGGGAACTGGCACGGGTCTGGCGCCTTTCATGAGCATCATCCAGGATCCCGAGACCTACGAGCGATTCGAGAAGGTCGTGGTGGCACATGGCGTGCGCCAGGTCAGCGATCTTGCGTACACGCATTTCATCAATGAAGACCTGCGACAACATGAGTTCCTTGGCGATGTGGTCCGCGAGAAGCTGATCTATCACCCCACCGTTACCCGCGAATCGTTCCGCAATCAGGGGCGCCTCACGGACCAGATTGCCAATGGCGTGCTGGCACAGACAGTGGGACTGCCGCCCCTGGATCCGGCAGTTGACCGGTTCATGCTGTGCGGAAGTCCGGGCATGCTGCAGGACACGCGCGCATTGCTGGACGCAAAAGGGTTCGAGGTTTCGCATCGCATCGGCGAGCCCGGCGACTATGTAATCGAACGGGCATTCGTCGAGAAATAGTTGAACTCCGCTCGCCGCGTCCTGTTGGCGAGCCTGATCGGTACCACGGTAGAGTTTTTCGACTTCTACATCTATGGCACCGCAGCGGTGCTGGTGTTCCCCAAGCTGTTCTTTCCGGCCTCTGATCCGGCCGCGGCAACACTGCAATCATTGGCAACCTTCGCACTGGCATTCTTTGCGCGGCCGGTGGGCTCGGCAGTATTCGGACACTTCGGTGATCGCATTGGTCGCAAGGCCACGCTGGTGGCGGCATTGTTGACCATGGGACTGTCCACAGTGTTGATCGGCCTGTTGCCCACGTACGTCACCATCGGGGTGGCGGCGCCGCTGCTGCTGGCACTGCTGCGCTTTGGCCAGGGCTTCGGGCTGGGTGGCGAGTGGGGTGGTGCGGTGCTGCTGGCAACGGAGAACGCGCCGCCCGGCAAACACAACTGGTACGGCATGTTTCCGCAACTGGGTGCGCCCATCGGACTGATCTGTTCCGGCGCTGCATTTCTGCTGCTGACACACTTCCTCGACGACGCGCAGTTCCTGGCGTGGGGTTGGCGCGTGCCATTCCTGGCCAGCGCACTGCTGGTGCTGGTCGGGCTTTACGTGCGCCTGCAAATCGAAGAGACGCCCACATTCAAGGCGGTATTGCGTAATAACCAGCGCGTGCGTCGGCCCATGATTGAAGTGGCGCGTGCGCACGCCGGCACCGTGGTGCTGGGCACTTTCGCCTCCGCCTCGATCTTCGTGCTTTTTTATGTACTCAACGTGTTTTCCCTGGGGTGGGGAACAGGCACGCTGGGATATTCGCGCCAGCAATTCCTGGTGCTGCAATTGCTGGCCGTACCTTTCTTTGCGCTGACCATTCCACTCTCGGCTCGCCTGGCCGACCGGCATGGTCCACGGATCATCCTGCTCGGCGCAGCGGTGGCGATTGCGCTGTTCGGCCTGGTGCTGGCACCCCTGCTGGATTCCCATTCGCCGCTGTCGGTGTGGGCATGCCTGGCATCGGGCATGGCGTTGATGGGTCTTTTCTATGGGCCTTTGGGCAGTGTGCTGGCGGGGTTGTTTCCAGCCCCGGTGCGTTACACCGGCGCTTCACTGGCTTTCAACTTCGCCGGCATAGTAGGCGGATCACTGACCCCTTACATTGCGACCTGGCTGGCCACCAGGCACGGGCTTCCTGCAGTCGGGGGGTTCGTGTGCGTGGCGGGTGTCATCACCCTGGGCGCTCTGCTGCAACTGGTGCGGCGCGGCGCCTTGGCGGATTCTGCAGGGAGTGGCCGGTCTGCGGAGCGTGAGCGATGAGTGACCAGGTCTATCTGGAAGATCTGGTGGCCGGGCAGACATTCACCAGCGGCACGGTGCATCTGACTGCCGAAGCCATCAAGGCTTTCGCGCGCGAATTTGATCCCCAGGAATTTCACCTGGATGAAACCGCCGCAGATGCCAGCCTGTTCCAGGGACTCTCGGCCAGCGGTTGGCACACGGCAGCCCTGACCATGCGCATGCTGGTTACCAGTGGCCCGCGGGTAGCATGGGGGTTCATTGGTCTGGGCGGTGAAGTCAGCTGGCCACGCCCGGCGCGTGTCGGGGATACGCTGCGCCTGCGCGGGGAAATAACGGCAATCCGACCGTCGCGCAGCAAGCCTGATCGCGGCATCATCAGCGTGCATTGCGAGACCCTCAATCAACGCGATGAAGTGGTGCAGGACATGGTTTGCCAGGTATTGGTGCCGCGCCGGCCTGGTTCGGGCGCCTGAGAATGCACATGCCCGCGCAGTTCAGCCCGGCGATTGCGTTCGGTTGCGCGGAGCCGCCTGTGCAGGAATATCGCCCTGCCGCAGAGCGCATCGTCAGTGGTGATCCGCTGCAGCGCGCCTGGAATTACTACAGCAGTGTCGACGGACACTTCCACGCAGGGATCTGGGAATGCGCGGTAGGCAAGTGGCGCGTGGTCTTCACCGAGAGCGAATTCTGCCACCTGCTTGCCGGGCTGATTGTCGTGACCGGGGACGATGGCAGCCAACGTACGTTTCGCGCAGGCGATGCATTCGTCTCGCCAGCGGGATTCACGGGCTGGTGGGATGTGCGCGAAACCGCGCGCAAGTATTACGCAATACATGAATGACGCGGATTACATGCGCCTGGCGATTGCACAGGCGCAGGCCGCAGCGGCGCGTGGCGAAGTACCCGTGGGCGCGCTGCTGGTGCGCAACGGTGAAGTGGTTTCCAGCAGCGGCAACTCTCCCCTGGCGCTGCACGACCCCACGGCGCATGCGGAAATCCTGGCATTGCGCGCCGCGGGCGCTGCTCTGGAAAACTATCGCCTGGATGACACTGTGCTCTATGTGACGCTCGAGCCCTGCCTGATGTGCGCGTCGGCCATGGTCCACGCGCGCGTGCGCCGCGTGGTATTTGGGGCGTTTGATCCCAAAGCGGGTGCTGCGGGGGGATTGATCGACGCCTTCGCCCTCAAGGGGCTCAACCACCGCGTCGACGTGTTCGGTGGCGTGCTTGAAAAGGAATGCGGGCAGCTGCTCAGCGATTTTTTCGCCGCTGCGCGCGGCGCGGAGATCAGGCCCGCTTGAGCAGTTGATAGCGGTCGTACACCTGCCGCCACACAGGTCCCGGCAAGCCATTGCCCACGGGCTTACCGTCCAGCGAAGTCACCGGCTGCACTTCGCGAGTGGCTGCGGCCAGCCACACCTCGTCGGCGCTGCGCAGCTGTGCTTCGGTCACCGGGGCAGTTTGTCGCGCAATACCCAGTGCATCGAGGATTTCCTCCAGCACCGAGCGGGTGGTGCCAGGCAGGATGCGCCGGGAATTCACCGGCGACATGACCACCCCGTCTCGCACCACATGCACCGAGGAAGCGCTGGCTTCCATCAGTTCGCCGTTGCGCAGCAGGATGGTCTCTGCGGCACCCGCGTCCACCGCCAGTTGGCGCAGCAGCACATTGGCCAGCAGCGCTACGGACTTGATGTCGCAGCGCGCCCAGCGTGTATCCTCGGCCGTGATGCACGCCACTCCGGCGCTGAGTGTCTGCGTGGAAGGCACTGGCCACGGGGAGCTGTAGGCGAACACCGTGGGTTCGATATCGGGCAGCGGTGCGTGATTGCGCCCGTACTCGGCGCCACGTGACAGCTGCACGTACACATACTGGTCACCGCCGCCATTGGCCGTAACCACGTCCTGCAGCAGCGCGGTCCACTGCGCAGCGTCATACGGGTTCTTGATCCGGATGGCCTCGGCGCTGCGCGCCAGGCGCGCCAGATGCTGGGGAGCGCGGAACAGCTTGCCGTCATAGACGGGGATCACTTCATAGATGCCGTCACCGAATAGAAAGCTGCGATCCAGTGGCGAGACCCGTGCCTCGGTGAGGCGTATTCGCTCGCCATTGAGATGGCACCAGGGCAGGGGCTCGGCCATGGCGTGAAACTTATTCGAACCAGAGTTTCACGGTGTCCACCATGGAGTGCCACCAGCCGCCATCCGCCACAGCCGTCAGTGTAACCAGCGGAATGCGCGCGACCACGTCCTTGCCAATGGTGACCTTGTACTCGCCCACCGGGCTGTGCGCGGCCAGCGGCGCAATCAACGGACCGTTGACGGTGGCTTCCTTGGAAAGCGTTGCCGACTGTCCGCGTGGCAACGTGACGCTGATGTCGCGCAGACTGCCCACGCCCACTGTCTCGGTCGCACCCTTGAAAACGTGCGGCTGCAGCAACGCCTTGCCGGCCTGCTGCAACTGGACGGTCTCGTAGAAAGTGAATCCATAATTGAGCAATGCGGCACTGGCATCTTCGCGCGCCTTGATGGTCGGCGAACCCAGCACCACGGAGATCAGCCGCATGCCATTGCGTTTCGCCGAGGTGACCAAGCAATATTTCGCGCTCTCGGTGTGGCCGGTCTTGATGCCGTCGACGCTGGGGTCGCGGCCCAGCAGGCCATTGCGATTCTGCTGGGTGTGCTTGTTCCATGTGAACTCACGCATGGAGTAGTACTTGTAATAGTCGGGAAAACTGCGGATCAGCGCGCTCGACAGCGTCGCGATGTCCCGCGGGGTGCTGTAGTGATCGGCTGCAGGCCCACCCCAGCTGTTGGCGAAGTGTGTGCCCTTGAGGCCCATGCGCTCGGCAAAGGTGTTCATCATCTGCACAAAGCCCGACTCGCTGCCTCCTACCTTTTCTCCCAGTGCAATGGTGGCGTCGTTGCCCGACTGCACGATCATGCCCTTGATCAGGTCTTCCACCGGCACATCCGAACCGAGTTCCAGGAAGCTGGTCGAGCCATCAGTAACGGCGCCTCCCGTGCGCCAGGCATATTCGCTTACCTTGACGGTGTCGGTAAGTGCCAGGCGCTTGCCGCGCAATGCGTCGAAGACGATGTAGGCGGTCATCAGCTTGGTGATGCTGGCCGGCTCCATGCGGTCATCACTGCGCTGCGCGGCCAGCACGCGCCCACTGTCCTGATCGATCAGGATGTAGCCAGTGGTGGGTACGGTGGGTGGTGAGGGAATGGGCGCCTCTGCGGCGTACAGCGGCGCAGCAAATATCAGCAGCAATGCGGTCGAAATTCTCATCTTCGGAAAGCTCTCCGGTTTGTTCAACGGTTCATTCAGAGATCAGGCGCGTCGCGACGCCGAGGCGTTCGATGCGCTGTGCGGTGGAGTCGAAAGTCGCGACATCGGCAATCGGTCCAACCCGAACGCGAAACAGGTTTGACCCCGCATCGGGTTCGACCACGCGAACTGATTCTATTCCCTCGCGGCGCAATCGCCCCGCAAGTTGGTTGGCGTTGTCCGCCACGCCGAAGGCGCCAGCCTGCAGGTACAGCACCGGGCCCTGCAGAGTGGGGGGCGGTTGCGGGGCAACGCCTTGCGCGGCTTCGGCCAGTGTTCCGGGGGTAATGACCTCCACCTCCACGAAGGCTGTGCCCGCACGCGTCATGTCCAGCTTGTACGCCGCCGTGTAGGACAGGTCGATGATGCGATTGGCGACGAACGGACCCCGGTCGTTGACCCGCACCACGATACTGCGGCCATTGCTGAGGTTGGTCACCCGCACATATGCGGGAATCGGCAGCGTCTTGTGCGCCGCGGTCATCGCGTACATGTCATAGGGTTCACCGCTGGAGGTGGGACGGGCATGAAACGTAGGTCCGTACCATGACGCCACGCCGCGTTCGCGATAGCCATCAGCCGTGCCCAGCACGAAATAGCGCTTGCCGAACACCTCATAGGCCACTGGATTGCCGCGCGTGCTTCGCGGCTCAAACCGCGGAACGGCGTCGGGGATTGCATCCATGGCGGCAGGCGAGGGCGGCGGTGGCGTGGCCGTAGCTGGTAACGGCGCGGCGCCCACCGGCACGGGAGCGCGCTCAACCACCGGTGGCTTTGCAGGCGTGGAACTGCAGCCAGCCAGCACCGCTGCAAGCATCCACGGCAACAGCCATGGCAGCACCCGGGCTGCAGCGCGAGCTGGATTCATTTCTCAGCTGCAGTCGGAGTGATGGTTGCGGCGGGACTGGTCGATGGCAACGCTGCGCCTGCCGACGCCCGCGCGGCAACGTCCCGCGCAGCGATGGCCTGCGCCAGGTCATGCACCGCCATTGCATACAGCGGGCTGCGGTTATAGCGGGTGATGACAAAGAAATTCTGGAAACCCACCCGCCAGGACATTCCCTGCTCCAACGCGGCGGGCACCAGCATGGCCGGGGCGGACGCAGGCAGGGAGGTTTCGAACTGATAGCCGCGCTGGCGCAGGCCGGCGACGGTTTCATTGAGCGTCAGCTTTGCGGCGGCTGGATCGTCCGTCGAATTTTCATGGGCGGCATCGGCAAGCACAGGCTGACCCACGCGCCAACCGTGCTGCTTGAAGTAGTTGGCAATGCTGGCGAAGGCATCAGGCCACGACTGCCACAGGTCACGATGCGCATCGCCGTTGCCATCCACCGCATAGGCACGAAAGCTCGATGGCATGAACTGCGGCAGGCCCATGGCCCCCGCGTAAGAACCCAGCGGTACCCGCGGATCCAGGCCTTCCTCGCGGGTCATCACCAGATATTGTTCCAGTTCGCGGCGGAAAAATCCGCCGCGCGGGGGATAGTCGAACCCCAGCGTGACCAGGGAGTCGAGCACGCGGTAGCGGCCGGTGATTCGCCCGAAGAAGGTCTCGACGCCGGTAATCGCCACCAGATATTCCGGCGGCACACCGCTGTCCTGCGAGATGCGATCCAGGGCCTCGCGATTGTCGGTCAGCACCTGCACGCCGGCGTTGATGCGTTCATCGGTCATGAACCGGGCGCGGTATTCCCACCAGGCCAGGGTCTTTTCTGCCGGACGCTGGATGGCATCGACAATGCGCTGCTGGAATACAGCGTTCTGCAATATCGAATTGAGCTCCTCGCGATCAAACTTGTGCTGCGTGACCATGGTGCCCACGAAATCCTGCACATCCTGGCGTGCGAGGTCGACTCCCTGTTGAGCCGCATGTGATGCGCAAGCAAGCAGGGCAAGAATGAGCAGTTCAGTCCGCTGGCGTCCCATCAAGATCCGATCAATTTGCGGTGCGAATACAGCGCCATGAGGATACCGAACCCGGCCAGCAGGGTCACCATGGATGTGCCGCCGTAACTCACCAGCGGCAAGGGCACGCCCACCACGGGCAGCAGCCCGCTGACCATGCCGGTGTTGATGAAGATGTAGACGAAGAACGTCAGCGCCAGGCTCGATGCCAGCAGGCGCGCGAAGGTGTCCTGGGTCTGGGACGCGAGATACAGAGCGCGCCCGACAACGAAAAGATACAGCAGCAACAGCACCGTGAGGCCCAGCAGTCCGAATTCCTCGCCGATAACGGCGAAGATAAAGTCAGTGTGGCGCTCCGGCAGATACTCCAGTTGTGACTGGCTGCCGTTGAGCCAGCCCTTGCCGAACAATCCGCCCGAGCCGATGGCGATCTGCGACTGGATAATGTGGTAACCGGCGCCCAGCGGATCGGATTCTGGGTCGAGTAGTGTCAGCACTCGGTTGCGTTGATAGTCGTGCAGCAGCGGCCAGACAAACCATGCGCCCACGCCGCCGATGGCCACTGCGCCCAGCATGAACCATATGGAAAGGCCAGCCATCACCACCAGTAGCACTCCACCGATGGTGATCAGCACGGCAGTCCCCAGGTCCGGCTGCAATGCGGTGAGTCCTGCGGGCACCAGGATGATGCTGGCCAGCACGGCAAGGTCAGGAATGGTGGGCGGCAGCGGTCGTTCGCGCAGGTACCAGGCCCCGAACATGGGCACGGCCAGTTTCATGATCTCCGATGGCTGGAAGCGGATGACGCCGAGGTCGAGCCAGCGTTGCGCGCCCTTGCCGATCACCCCCATTGCGTCGACCACGATCAGCAGCACTAGTCCAAGGCCCCACAACCACGGAGCGGCAGCCCGCAGCTGCTGCGGTCGCACCTGTGCCAGCCCCAGCATGGCAACCGTTCCAATCGCCAGTCGCGCGGCTGCGCGCAGCACCGTGCCCCAGTCCTGTCCGGATGCGCTGTAGAGAACGATGAGTCCATAGATGGCAACCAGCGACAGGCCAACCAGCAAAGGGCCGTCGAGCTGGAGCGCCAGCAGCACGCGCGCCGCGCCGGACAGTGTGCGTCGCGCGGTGGAATCAGAACCCGGCGTGATGCGGATCATCTGGCGGTGCCTTCAGCAGGTTTTTGAGTGGCGGGTGGCGGCGCGGTGGCGGTGGCGGTCGCGGTTGCAGACGCTGGCGTTGGCGTTGGCGTTGGCGTTGGCGCCACCGCAGCTTTGGGCAATCGCGGCAGCAAATAAGCATCCATGATCTGGCGCGCAATGGGCGCGGCGGCGCTGGCACCGAAGCCGCCATTCTCCACCAGCACGGCAACCGCGATCTGCGGGGCCTCGGCGGGTGCGAAAGCAATGAACCAGGAGTGATCGCGCAGTCGCTCATCGACATTGCGCTCAACGTATCTTGAATTTTGCGCCACGCTGAACGCCTGCGCCGTGCCGGTCTTGCCCGCCATAGTGTATTCGGCGGTAGTGGCAATGGCTTTGGCAGTGCCACGGATCATGGTCCCGCGCATGCCTTCCATGATCACCTGCCATTGTTCAGGTGTTCCACCCTTCACGCGCGGCAGGGGCACGGGTTCAATTTGCGTCGTCTTGCCAGTGCCTGGATCGCGAACGGCGGAGACCAGCCGTGGCTGGAATACTGCACCCTGCGCCGCAAGCACTGCAGTGACCTGGGCCATTTGCATGGGTGTGACCGACATGAAGCCCTGGCCGATGCCGAAATTGACCGAATCGCCCGGGTACCAGGCGCCGTCAGACGGATTCTTGAATCGCTGCTTCTTCCATTCGCGCGAGGGAAGGAGGCCAGTACGTTCACCGGCAATGTCGATGCCGGTGAGTTTGCCGAATCCAAACGGCGCCAGGAATTCGTGGATGCGATCGGGCCCCAGCTGGTAGGCCAGCCCATAGAAATAAACATCACAGGACTTGGCAATCGCAGTGCGCAGGTCTACTGCCCCGTGCACGCCACCCTTGCCCTCGCGTGCAATTCGATTGGTGTTCGGCACATGGTAGGTGCCAGGGCAGAAATGGGTTTCCTCCGCAGTGACCACGCCGTAGGCCAGACCGGCCATGCCCAGCACGGGTTTGACCGTCGAACCCGGCGGATAGATGCCGCGCAATGCGCGATTGAACAGCGGCAGGTCGATGTTGGATTCCAGCTCGCGATATTCATTGCGCGTGATGCCGCGGCCGAAAATGCCCGGATCAAACCCGGGCATGCTGGCCATCACCAGCACGTCACCGGTGTGGGGGTCCAGTGCGATAGCCGCGCCGCGCCGCCCCATGAAGGCTTTTTCTGCGGCTTCCTGTGCAGGCAGATCCAGTGAAAGTATCAGATCGGTGCCCGCGGTCGGCGGCTGCCTGCGCAGCGCGCGACCCAGCACGCCCTGGTTGTTGACCGAGCGGCCTTGGGCGTTGACCAGGATTTCCTGGAAACCATTGCGACCGTGCAGTTGCGATTCGCGCGCAGCTTCCACCCCCAGTTTGCCGATCAGCGACGTTCCCACATAGGCAGCGCGATCGATCTGGCCCAAATCGGATTCGCTGATCGAGCCCACATACCCCAGCGCATGCACCGCCAGCGCGCCGTGCGGATAAAAGCGCGTGGATCGCGCCTGGATTTCCACGCCCGGAAACTGGTTGCGATAAACGGCGAAGCGCGCGATCTGTTCCTCGGTCAGGCGCAGCCGAATGGGTACGGTCTCGAATCCGCGGTGCGAGCGGATCAATCGGCGCACGTCATCGAGTTCATCGGCGGGAATGAGATCGAGTGAGGACAGCGCCTTGAGGGTCTGCTCCAGGTCGGGCACCTGTTCGCGAACCAGCTCCAGCTGGTAGGAAGGCTGGTTCTCCGCCAGCACGGCACCGTTGCGGTCCAGTATCAGCCCGCGGTTTGCCGGAATGGGTTCCAGGCGCGCACGATTGCCCTGCGCCAGTTCTGTGTAGTAGTCATAGCGGACGATCTGCAGCAGTACCAGTCGACCGATCAGCAGCAGGCTCAGCGCCAGGATGATGGCCGCAGCCACGACGCTGCGGCGCAGGAACATGCGCAGTTCCTTGTAGAGATCCTTGATGCGGACTGCGCCGGCCATGCGTTGTTCGCCCTGCTTCCGGTCAGCGCGGCCGGTGCAGGCGGCCCAGCAGGCCGACGATCACAGGCCAGAACATGGCACTGGTGACCACTGCCACCCACCGTGTCCAGGTGTTGATGCGCTGGCCGCTCCAGCCGTCCACTGCCCACAACACTCCCTCGTAGACAAACAGCGCCACCAGCACCAGCAGGCTTTGCTCGAAGATGGGCTTGGCGCGCGTCAGCAGGTGCAGGCGGATGGCAAGGTAAGCCAGCAACGACAGCGCCAATGCGTGCTGTCCCAGCTGCGAGCCGTTGAACACGTCCAGACAGATGCCGGCCAGGAAAGCCACGAGGATTCCACCTGCGCGCGGCGTCATCGTCGACCAGTAAAGGACTACCAGCACCAGGAAATGCGGCCAGAGAATCGACAGCCATTGCGGCAGGGGCAGTATGCCCAGCATCAGTGCGATCGCCGAGGTCACATAGACCAGCGGTGCCGAATCGCGTGGTGATGACAGCGTCATGGCTTGGCACCGGCGGGCGGTGTCAGGGCAGGTGGGGTCAGAACGGGTTGTCCCACCACTGCTTCGGGTAGCTGTTCGATGAGCCGGGGCTCTACTGGCGCGGCCGGGTTCTTCATGTCGAACCACAGCAGCATGACCTGCCGGTCATTGGCCAATCTCGCGCTGGGTCGTGCCTTTACCTGGGCGAGGATCTGATCCGGGTCGCGCACATTCGAGGTGACCACGCCCACTGGAACCCCAGCAGGGAACACGCCACCCAAGCCGGATGTCACCAGCAGGTCACCGGCCTTGATGTCGGAGTTGACTGGCACCGAAAGCGACAATTCATCTCCGGCGCCCGAACCCACAGCAATGGAGCGAAATCCGTTGCGCACCACCTGCACGGGCACCGCATGTTCGGGATCAGTGATCAGCATCACCTCCGCGCTCCAGGGGCCCACGCGGAACAGTTGCCCCATCAGCCCGGTGCCGTCGACGACGGCCTGCGAACGATAGGCACCGCCGCGCGCGCCACGATTGACCACCAGCCGCTGGCGCGAATTGCCGAGATCGTCGCTGACCACATCTGCAAGTTCGTGGCGGGACACCAGCGGCGGCAATGCGGCGTTCAATCCGCGCAGTCGCGCGTTTTCGGTTTCAAGCGCTGCCTGGCGCATGGCTTCCAGCGACAGCACCTGTGCACGCTGGCGCAGCGCCGCGTTTTCGGTGCGCAACGAGTCGCGGGTTTGGAACAGGTCGCGGGTGGCGGTCCAGAGTTTTCCCGGTGAGCCCACGGCAACCTGCACCGGGTAGGCAGCAGCCTGCAGCGCATAGCGGATGCGCTCACTCCAGCCGTCGCGCTGATCGAAATACATCAGCACGATTGAAAGCACGGCGAAGAAAAAGAAGCGTGGACCCGGGGCCGAGTCCCGCGAAGAAGGGCGATTTAGACCGCCGCCGGCGAATGCCATGCGGACCTCTTAAGCTATTCGAGCCCGAAATGCCCGGGGCCGAGTTCGTCCATCAGCTCCAGGATACGGCCACCGCCCCGCGCGACGCAGGTCAGCGGATCTTCGGAAATCACTACTGGCAGGCCGGTTTCTTCCATCAACAGCTTGTCGATGTCACGCAACAGCGCGCCGCCGCCGGTGAGCACGATGCCGCGTTCGGCAACGTCTGCACCCAGTTCAGGAGGCGTCTGTTCCAGCGCCTGCTTCACCGCGCTGACGATGCCCTGCAGCGGTTCTTGCAGAGCCTCAAGGATTTCATTGCTGTTGAGGGTGAAACTGCGCGGCACACCTTCAGACAGGTTGCGGCCCTTCACCGACAGTTCTTTGACCTGCTGGCCGGGATAAGCCGAACCGATCTCGATCTTGATGCGCTCGGCAGTGGCCTCACCGATCAGGATGCCGTAGTTGCGGCGCACGTAGTTCATGATGGCTTCGTCAAACCGATCGCCACCGATGCGCGCCGAGTTGGCGTAGACGATACCGTTCAATGAAAGCACCGCGACTTCTGAAGTGCCGCCACCGATGTCGAGCACCATCGAGCCGCGCGCTTCGTGCGTGGGCAGGCCGCATCCCACTGCCGCGGCCATCGGCTCGCTGACAATCGCGACGTTGCGCGCGCCGGCGCCCTCGGCAGACTCGCGGATGGCGCGGCGCTCTACCTGGGTGGAACCGAAGGGCACGCAGACCAGAACACGGGGGGATGGTTTGAGGAAACGGTTGCCATGCACCTTGTTGATGAAGTGCTGCAGCATCTTTTCGGTGTAGGTGAAGTCGGCGATGACGCCATCCTTCAGCGGCCGCACCGCGGTGATGTGGCCAGGCGTGCGACCCAGCATCATCTTGGCCTCGACGCCGACGGCGACAATGATCTTGCCACCGCGGGAAGGTTCGTCCTGAATGGCGACCACCGAGGGTTCGTTGAGCACGATGCCCTTGCCGCGCACATAAATCAGGGTGTTCGCCGTGCCCAGGTCAATGGAAAGGTCGCTGGAAAAGTAGCCGCGCAGGCGCTTGAACATTTAGTGATAAACCTTGGCGGGCATTGGGTGGCGAGGCGGGCGCTAATCTAGCAACGGCAGGGACATACCGCAAGGCGATGTGTATCATTTGGAACTGTTTTTTCCGAGAATTGCGGCCTTCCTCACATGACGCTGACAGCCCGACAGATTGAAACCATCGCAGGCCTCGCGCGCCTCGCACTCAAGCCCGACGAGATTCCCGTCTACGTCGATTCACTCAGCCGCATCATGGGACTGGTGGGTGAGCTTGAAACTGCCGATACCGCGAGCGTCGAACCCATGTCACATCCGTTGACCGGCCAGGTGCAGCGCCTGCGGGCCGACGAGATCACTTCGGGCAATTGCCGCGATGTCTACCAGCGCAACGCGCCGCAGGCCGAAGCCGGCCTTTATCTGGTGCCACGGGTGATCGAGTAATGGCCGCTGCGACGCTGGCCCGCCTGTCTGCGGGCCTTGCCGCCCGTCAATACTCCAGTGTGGAGCTGACCCGTGATGCCCTGGCGCGCGTCGAGCGTAGCCAGCCAAAGCTCAATGCACTGATCACCGTAACCGCCGAACGGGCACTGGCTGCCGCAGCTGTCGCCGACCAGCGACTGGCCGCCGGCGATGGTGGACCGCTGACCGGTGTGCCAATGATTCACAAGGACATCTTCTGCACCTCGGGCGTGCTGACCTCCTGTGGCTCGAAGATGCTTGCCAACTTCGTCTCTCCTTATGACGCCACAGTGGTTGAGCGCCTGGCGGCCGCAGGCATGGTCATGGTCGGCAAGGCCAACATGGACGAATTCGCCATGGGCTCGTCCAACGAGACCAGCTGGTTCGGACCGGTGCGCAATCCCTGGGATGTCACGCGCGTGCCCGGTGGCTCATCCGGCGGATCGGCGGCGGCAGTTGCTGCACGTCTCGCGCCACTGGCCACGGCTACGGACACCGGCGGGTCTATTCGCCAACCCGCGGCGCTGTGCGGAGTCACAGGGCTCAAGCCCACCTATGGCCGGGTGTCGCGCTACGGAATGATCGCGTTCGCTTCCAGTCTCGACCAGGCTGGTGTCATCACTGTTTCGGCCGAAGACGCGGCCATGACATTGCAGGCCATGGCCGGTTTCGACCCGCGCGACTCCACCAGCATCGATGCGCCCGTGCCGGACTACCGCGCAACGCTGGATGCGCCACTGGCCGGCTTGAAGATCGGCATCCTCAAGGAATTCTTCGGCGCCGGTTTGGCGTCGGAAGTCGAAGGCCCGGTGCGCGAGTCGCTGGCGGTGCTGCGCAGTCTTGGCGCCGTGGTCAAGGAAGTCAGCCTGCCCAGCCTGCCCCTGTCGGTGCCCACGTACTACGTGGTGGCGCCGGCCGAGTGCTCCTCGAATCTTGCCCGCTTCGATGGCGTGCGATTTGGCCACCGCTGCGAGAATCCCAAAGACCTGGCTGATCTCTATACCCGCTCGCGGGCCGAGGGTTTCGGCGCGGAAGTGAAGCGTCGCATCATGACGGGCACCTATGTGCTGTCCGCGGGCTATTACGATGCCTATTACATCAAGGCGCAGAAGGTGCGGGCATTGATCAATGCGGAATTCGGCCGTGCTTTCGGCGAAGTGGACCTGCTGCTGGGTCCCACCACACCGACGGTGGCATTCGGGATCGGCGACAAGACCTCGGACCCCATCACCATGTACCTCAATGACATCTACACGATAGGTGCAAATCTCGCGGGCCTGCCCGCCATGTCCATTCCCTGCGGTTTCGCCAATGGGTTGCCCGTAGGCGTGCAACTGATCGGCCCGCATTTCGGTGAGGCTAAATTGCTGAATGCCGCGCATCGTTATCAGCAGGAAACCGACTGGCACCTGCGCGCACCGGCCGGTTTTCCAACGAGCTTTGCGCCATGAGCGAAATAGTTGAATGGGAGACCGTGATCGGCCTCGAGATCCACGCGCAACTGGCCACCAAGACCAAGATCTTCTCCGGTTCGCCCACGGCCTATGGCGCAGAACCCAACACCCAGGCTGACCTGGTCGATCTGGGCTACCCGGGCGTGTTGCCGGTGCTCAATGGCGCGGCAGTGGGCATGGCTGTGCAGTTCGGATTGGCGGTGGGCGCCAAAGTGGCGCGCCGCTCGGTGTTTGCGCGCAAGAACTACTTCTATCCCGACCTGCCCAAGGGCTACCAGATCAGCCAGTACGAGTTGCCCATCGTTGCCGGCGGTCACCTCGAAGTGATGCAGGAAGACGGCAGCGTCAAGCGCGTGGGCATCACGCGCGCGCACCTCGAGGAAGATGCCGGCAAGTCGCTGCATGAGGGCCATGCGGGGGTTTCGGCCATCGACCTCAATCGAGCCGGCACGCCGCTGATCGAGATCGTGTCCGAGCCGGACATGCGCTCGGCCAAAGAAGCCATCGCTTACATGAAAAAGGTGCACACGCTCGTGCGCTACCTGGGCATCTGCGACGGCAACATGCAGGAAGGCTCGTTCCGCTGTGACGCCAACGTGTCGGTGCGACACAAGGGCGCCGCAAAGTTGGGCACGCGTGCGGAGCTCAAGAACCTCAATTCGTTCCGCTACGTCGAGAAGGCCATCAACATCGAGGTGGAACGCCAGATCGCCATTCTCGAGTCTGGCGGAACGGTCAAGCAGGAGACGCGCCTCTACGATTCCGATCGCGATGAGACGCGATCCATGCGGTCCAAAGAAGAGGCCAACGACTACCGCTACTTTCCCGATCCCGACCTGTTGCCCGTGGTTCTCGAGGAGTCGTTCATCGAGGGGCTGCGCAAGGGCTTGCCGGAATTGCCGGACCAGAAGGCCGCGAGGTTCGCCACGCAATATGGCCTGTCGACCTATGACGCGCAGCTGCTGACCGCAGCTTCTGAAATGGCTGATTTCTACGAGCAGGTCGCCCGCCAAGTGCCGGGCGAACCCAAGCTCGCGGCCAACTGGGTAATGGGCGACTTTTCCGCTGCCCTCAACAAGGACGGCCTGGATATCAGTGCTACTCGGCTCAGTGCCCTGCAGTTGGGCGGCCTGCTGCAGCGTATTGCCGATGACACCATCTCCGGCAAGATCGCCAAGGAAGTGTTCGAAGTGATGTGGGCCGATGGCAGCGATGCTGATGTGGTCATCGAGGCTCGCGGGCTCAAGCAGATCACCGATGGCGGCGCCATAGAGAAAGTCATCGACGAAATCATGGCCGCTAACCCGAAGCAGCTGGCCGATTTCCGCTCCGGCAAAGACAAACTCTTCGGTTTCTTTGTGGGCCAGGCGATGAAGGCTACGGGCGGCAAGGCCAATCCCGCGCTGCTCAACGACCTGCTCAAGAAAAAGCTGGCGCCGTGAGCCGGGCCGGATGAGCGAGAATGACCAGCTGCGGCGCTTCCTGTTCGAGGATGCGCCGCTACGCGGTCATTGGGTGCGTCTCGAAGACGCATGGCGCGAAGCGCGCGAACACCAGCAGTTGCCGCCGGCGGTGCGCGAGTTGCTGGGCGAGGCGCTGGCAGCCACGGTGCTGCTGGCCGGTTCACTCAAGTTCGACGGCACGCTGACCCTGCAGTTGCAGGGCGGCAGCGGACTGGTGCCGATGCTGGTGGCGCAGGCCACCAGCGAGCTGACGCTGCGCGGGGTGGCGCATGTGGATGCGCAGGCTCTTGCTGCAGGCACGGCCGATGAGGCGCAGTTCAAGGCCCTGGTGGGCGACGGGCAACTGGTGATTTCCGTGGAGCAGGGCGAAGGCGCCTCCCCATGGCAAGGCATCGTGCCGCTGGTGGGCGACTCCCTTTCTGCCTGTCTTGAACAGTACTTCGAAGCTTCCGAGCAGGTGGCGACCTGCGTGGTGCTGGCGGCCAGTGATTTCAGCGCTGCCGGTGTGCTGCTGCAGAAATTGCCCGCCCCTGGGGGGCCCGGCGAGGCTGAAGAAGCGCAGCTTCGTGATGTCTGGGACGAAGCGGCGGCTCTTCTGAAAGGCGCTGACCCCGAGGAATTGCTGGCCCGCGAACCCGACGATCTGCTCGCCAGGGTATTCCCCAGTTTCGACGTGCGGCTATTCGATGGCAGTCCGGTGAGTTTCGCCTGTCGCTGCGGACGCGAGCGCGTTGCGACCATGCTGCAGTCGCTGGGCCGCGAGGAGATTGACTCCATTCTCGAAGAGCAGGGCACAGTCACCGTGACCTGTGAATTCTGCCAGCGTCCCTACACTTTCGACGCAGTGGATGCGGGCCAGCTGTTCCTTGAAGTGCCGGCAGCCCAACCGCCACCATCAATGAACTGAGGTGGAAGTGAACTGAGGCGGGATTGAGGTGGCGGCGTCTTGCTCATGACAGACGCAAATGAGCCACCTATGTCCGAAGAGATCGTTCAGTTCATCCAGGGTCGCTATGCGGCCGTTCATGGAACCCGACCGCCGGTGAATTACTCCCGGCTGCGATCGACCATGCGTTCCGATTCGGAGGGTGCAGCGCTGGGATACCGCCGGGCCGAAGCCGGCCCTTTGTTCCTGGAGCGCTATCTCGATGTTCCAGTTGAGGAGGCCCTCCTGCAACGTGTTGGTGCACGGTTGGGGCGGGACCGCATTGTTGAAATTGGCTGCCTTGCGGCAAACAGCCCACCGGCCATGATCGAGCTGTGGACGCAGGTTGCCGCTGAACTGCACGCGCAGGCGGAAATCGCTACGGCAGTACTTTCCAGGCCACTGTGCAGCATGCTGACCAGAATCGGCATCAGGTTGTTCACCCTTGCGCCGGCCAGTGCACAGCGACTTGGGTCCGAGGCAACGCAGTGGGGAAACTACTACAGCACCGACCCGATGGTCTGCGCGGCGTATCTCGGCGACGCGCGCAAATGCCTCTCGAAGTTCGGCAGTCGGCGGCGTATCCGGAAGCAGCCGGCATGAAGCGCCTGTCTGATTGCCTGGCTGCGCACGCCCGGCGCACGCCTGACCGTGTAGCCATTTCCGACGAGCAGGGAAGATCCCTCACCTGGAAGGAGTTGCATGAGCGAGTTACCCGTCGGTCCTGGCGACTACGCCAGGACCTCGGGAATCTGCGCTGGCCCGTGGCGCTGGCCATGGATCAGGGCATTGCGTGGTGTGTTGCGGACCTGGCATTGCTCGAAGCCGGGGTACCCTGCCTGCCATTACCGGCATTCTTCACGCCTGAACAGAGGGCCCATGTGCTGCGCGAGTCCGGCGCGCAGGCAATCCTGTACGAATCAAACGCGAGGGACTTCGACATCGACGCACTGATGGATCGAAGTTCCGTGCCGCTGCCCTCTGAAACCTCGAAAGTCAGCTACACCTCCGGGTCCACTGGCACTCCCAAGGGAATCTGCCTGTCAGCCGGACACTTGCTGGCAGTGGCACAGGCGGTGGTCGATAGCGTTGGCTCGGCCTATGTAGGAAAACACCTGCCCATCCTGCCTCCGGGCATCCTGCTCGAGAATGTCGCCGGCCTGTACGCCACGATGCTGGCCGGCGGAACCTACCTCGCCTGGTCGCAGCAAGCCGTTGGACTCGCCGAGCCATTTCGCCCTGATTTTCCGGCAATGGCGGCGGCCATCGATCGCGCTGGCGCGACCTCCGTCATCCTGGTTCCTGAATACCTGGCAGGGCTTGTCCACCTGCTCGAACTGACAGGAAAGCGTCTGCCTTCCCTGACGCTCGTCGCGGTAGGTGGTGCGCGCGTGTCGCCGCTGCTGCTGGAGCGCGCGGCCCATGTTGGTCTGCCGGTCCGGCAGGGTTACGGGTTGACCGAATGCGGCTCGGTGGTCGCGCTCGAAGGCACGAAGCAGTTGGACCGGGGCAGCGTCGGCCGAAGCATCGGCGTCAATCACATCACGCTGGCGGCAGATGGAGAAATCCTCATTGAAGGACCGGCCTGTCTGGGCACCATCGGCGGACCGCCCGTCCAGGGACCGCTGGCAACAGGCGACATCGGTCGATTCGATTCCCACGGACGCCTATGGATCGAAGGACGCAAGTCCAGCCTGATCATCACTTCATACGGACGCAATGTGGCACCCGAATGGATTGAGAGCGTCATTGCGCAGCAGCCGGGCATCGCCCAGGTGATGGTGCACGGGGACGGACAGTCCACTCTGGGCGCGCTGGTGGTCACCAGAAATCCGGGTGTGGACGTACGCGCTGCGCTTGATTCCGCCAACGCGACCCTTCCCGCCTATGCACACGTCGACCACTGGCGAGTCGTTGAGCCGTTCACCCAGGACAACGGATTGCTTACCGGAAATGGCCGACTGCGCCGTCGCCAGATCTCCCGGCTTTATATTGAAGGAGAACAACGGATGCGATTTTTCCAGCGCCTCGTGGAGGCAACCGCGGCTCAACGGCAGGCCCTTGCGGCTGTGCCGCAACTACAGGCTGGAATGGCCGGTGCCATCAGTCGCGACACTTATATCGACTACCTGACGCAGGCGTATCACCACGTTCGTCACACGGTGCCGTTGCTGAAGCTGGCGCGCGCGCGGCTGGCACACAAACCGCGGCTGGCAGCTGCGCTCGACGCCTATGTGGAGGAAGAGACCGGCCACGAACAGTGGATCCTCAACGATATCGCCGCTGCTGGTGGTAATCGCGACCGTGCTGCGGCGTCCGCGCCCGGTGCGGCGACCGCGGCCATGGTCCGCCGTGCATACGAGTGCGTGGAACATGGAAATCCCGCGGGCCTGTTTGGAATGGTTTATGTGCTCGAGGGCACCAGCGTCGCAATGGCGACGCGCGGGGCCAATGCCATCGCCGCCGGTCTCGGACTGCCGCCAGAGGCATTCACCTACCTGACATCGCATGGTGAACTGGACCAGGATCACATCCGGTTCTTCGCCGACCTGATGGACGACATCGAAGACTCCGCCGACCAGCAGGCCATCATCTTGGTGGCGCACGACATGTTCGTGCTGTTCGCCGGCGTGTTTGCGTCGGTAGACATGGGAGAACAACATGCAGCCGCTTGAAGGACAACGGGTAGTTGTGACGGGAGCGGCGGGCGGAATCGGCACGCTGGTAGCCCAGCGCCTGCGTGCGCGCGGTGCACGGGTCGTCGGCATTGATCGCGTGCCGTGCCCTGCATGTGATGAATCCATCGTGGGAGACCTGTCAGCGCCAGAGGGTGTGGCTGCAATTGCCGCTGGCCTCGGATCACGACCCGTGGACGTACTGGTCAACCTGGCAGGCATACAGTATTTCGGGCCATTCGAACGACAGGACGCCCAGTCGGTCTGGCTTGGGTTCGCGGTGAATCTGATAGCGCCAGTGGTGTTGTCCCAGGCGGTACTGCCGCAGATGCGGGCGCGCAACGCGGGGCAGATCGTCAACATCGGATCGGTTTTCGGCGCCATTCCGTTCGCCCACTTCGTGACCTATTCCAGTGCCAAGGGTGGCCTGCGCGGATTCAGCGACGCGCTGCGCCGCGAACTCAACGGCAGCGGCATACGGGTGACGCACATCGCGCCGCGCGCGGTGCGGACCGCCTTCAATAGCCAGAAGGTGCTGGAGTTCGCTGCGCTGACGCGTATGAACATGGATGCACCAGAGCTGGTGGCCGACCGGATCGCGATGGCCGTGGGCAGCAAAGTTTCCAACATCGTGATTGGAATACCGGAAAACATTTTCGTGCGGGTCAACGCGCTGTTGCCCGCGCTGGTGGATCTTGCGCTCAAGTCCAACGATCGCAAGGCCGCGGCCCTGTTTCAGTAATGAGGAGACTACTCGTGAAGATTTTCAATGCAATATTCGTGGCGGCACTTGCGGTCCTCGCGCCAGCGCTTTCGCAGGCCACGGGCCTGAGTGACCTGCAGGACGAATGGGCGCGGATTACCTACGTGGCACCAGCAGAATCCCGGCTCGACGCGATGACCCAGCTCAAGTCCACCGCGGACGGCGCGGTGGCGGCGCAGCCGGATTCCGCAGAGCTGCTGATTTGGGACGGGATCATCACCTCGTCACTGGCCGGCATCAAAGGCGGGCTGGGGGCCCTGTCATTGGCCAAGGAGGCGCGAGGGATGCTCGAACGTGCGCAGGCCCACAGTCCCGGGGCGCTGCACGGCAGTGCACTGACCAGCCTCGGCGCGCTTTACTATCAGGTACCGGGCTGGCCGGTGGGATTCGGCAGCAGTGACAAGGCAAGGACAAATCTTGAGGCAGCGCTTCGGCTCGACCATGACGGCATTGATCCAAACTACTTCTATGCCGACTTCCTTTTTCATGAGAAGGACTACGCGGGCGCAAAGTCCGCAGCCCAGCGGGCACTGGCAGCCGCGCCGCGCACGGGCAGAGAGGTCGCGGACAAGGGTCGGCGTGGCGAGATCCAGTCACTCATGGCCCGCATCGAGGCGAAGATCGCCGGCTAGTCTTTTGCAATGAACGCCGGCCTCGCCCGACTGTATGAACAGCATCGGGCCGAAATCCTGCGCTTTCTCAAGGCCCGTACTGGCGATGCTGCGGAAGCGGAGGACGTCATGCAGGAGCTGTGGATCAAGGTGCAGGAGGGTGAAACCGGGCCGGTTGCCAACGGCCGGGCCTACCTGTTCCGGATGGCCCACAACCTCGTGCTCGACAGGCTGCGCGAACAGCGCCGCCGGGGGCAACGGGAAAGCAGTTGGTCCATCGAGCGCAGTGCCGGGGTAACCAGTGAGGGCGATCTGGTTGATCCGGGCCAGAGCACCGAATCGCAGCTTGTGTTGCAAGACGACCTGGCGCGCCTTGCCGTTGCCATAGGGAATCTGCCTGCGGGCGCGCAGCGCGCATTTACCATGCACAAGCTTGAAGGGTTGAGTCACGGCGAGGTGGCCGCGCGCCTGGGCATCAGCCGCAGTGGCGTGGAAAAGCACATCGCCCTGGCCATGCAGCACCTGCGAATTGCGCTCGAGGACTGAGGTGACCACATGGCGGCGACGTCTTCAAAGTGCGACAGACAAAATTACCGGCAGCCATTGCGCTGCCAGCGAAACGGCACATGAATGAACGGGCAATAGAGCAGGCAGCACAGTGGCACATGGCCCTGCAGCATTCCGATGCCGACTGGGATGGCTTCACAGTCTGGCTGGAAGCAGACCCGGCGCATCGCAAGGCGTATGACGCCATTGCCATCGTCGATGACCTCGTTGAGCGCAATCGCGACGCCCTGGCAGCCGCGCAATCGCGGCCCGTGGTTCCGCCCGCTGTTTCGCGCGTCCGCTGGAAACTGGCTGCAGTGGCTGCGGTCGGGGTGCTGGCGCTGGTGTTGTCGTGGAGCCGTCTGCCGTTTGTTGGCGCAGAAAGCCATTCGTACACTGCCCAAGCCGGCAAGGTACAGCAGATCGGTCTGCCGGATGGCACCAGGATCACATTGGCCGCGGCCAGCTCCCTGACTGTCGCGGGTCGTGATCAGCGGCACCTGACATTGCAGGGCAGTGCCTATTTCGATGTGCCACACGACCCGGCGCGCAGGATGATCATCGAGTCCGGAAATTTCCAGGTGCGTGACATCGGAACGCGGTTTGAAATCGCAACGGCGCCGGCAGGGATACGCGTCTCTGTCGCTGAGGGCGAATTGACGGTAACCGCGCGCAACCTCGCGCAGTCGTTGCCGGTGACTGCAGGCCAGCAACTGGTGGTGTCCGGCATCCCCACCACCGCTGAATACGTCGCAGTCGCAGCGCAAGACATTGCAAGCTGGCGCAGTGGGCGCCTTGTCTTCCACAATGCGCCCCTGTCGCAGGTGGTTGCCGAGATCAGCCGCTATGGTGGTGTCGAAGTGGCGGCGGATCCACAGGTTGCAGACAGACGTTTTTCTGGTGTTCTGACTATCGGGGACGGTACGGCGCTTGTTGGCAGGCTGGAAGAGATCATGGGCCTTGCGGCGCAACAGCGCGACGGCAGTTTGCATCTGGTGCCTGCTGGCGACCAATAGCGCGCTGGCTGCACAGCCGGACACCCAATCCTTTTCGATTGATATCCCGTCGCAGGCCATGGATAGCGCGCTGGAATCCCTGGCGCGCCAGACCGGGGCTTCTGTTGGCATGGCAGGGCGCATGCCCAACGTCCGCACGCGCACAGTCCGTGGAAGCATGACGGCGCTCTCGGCGCTGGAGGCGATGCTGCAGGGCGCTTCACTGGTGGTGGTGGAGATCGCGCCCCTGTCATTCCGCCTGGAACCAAAAACATCGGCGGACGCCGGCGATGCACTGACTGACGCCGCGCCGGCATCCCTTGAAGAGATCGTGATCACCGGCACCAAGCGCGCGCAGGACTGGTTCACCTCCCCGCTACCCATCGCGGTCCTGGGCAGCGAAGACTTCAAGTTCAGCGCACCCTTGATGGGGACACGTGCCGCCCTGCAGGCGAGCTCATCGACGAGTTCAACAAACCTTGGCCCTGGCCGAAATCGACAGTTCATTCGCGGCATCGCGGACAGCGCATTCAACGGACCCAGCCAGTCGACCGTCAGCGTGCACCTGGACGAGGCGCGATTGAATTTCGATGCGCCCGATCCGGATCTGCGCCAGGTCGACGTCGCGCGCATCGAAGTGCTCAAGGGGCCGCAAGGTCCGCTGTACGGCACGGGTGCGCTGGGCGGGATCTTTCACATCGTCACGAATCGACCGGACTTGATGGCAGCAGAGGCCCAGGCCGCGATTTACGGGTCCGCGCTGGATACCGGCGGCGCAGGCGGCGGCGCGAGCCTAGTCGTGAATGCGCCATTGAGCGCAGAAAGGCTGGGCCTGCGCGCGGTTGCCTATGTTGGCGAAGAACCGGGGTGGATCGACAACCTGCAGGGACGCAACAACGCAAACAGCGCGCACGTGGCTGGAGGCCGTCTGGCCCTGCGTGCGCAGCCATCACAGTCGTGGACGCTGGATCTTTCAGGAGTTGCGCAGTCCACGCGTGTGGATGATAGCCAGTATGCGATCGCCGGGTTCCCTGGCTACCAGCGCGACGGAATTTCACCCGAGCCCCATGACGGCGATTTCTACATGGGCCTGTTCACCGCAACAGGCACGATGGGCGCCGTGAACATCCTGCTGACCACGAGCAGCATCTACCAGGAAGTCAACAGCACGCTGGATGCATCAGCCGCCGCGCCGGAGTTCGGGCTCACGGGAAAGATCGGCT
The DNA here is from genome assembly GCA_039932715.1 of Pseudomonadota bacterium. Lineage (GTDB taxonomy): Bacteria > Pseudomonadota > Gammaproteobacteria > Steroidobacterales > Steroidobacteraceae > ZC4RG30. Next base: position 39,623 of record JBDTPN010000024.1, read on the forward strand.
ATGAAGATGCACGGACCTACCACTTGTTCAACCAGGAGTTGCGGTTGACCGGCGTCGTGTGGTCGATGGACTGGCTTGCGGGCGCAGCGCTGATGTCAGCCCGCAGTCATGTGGAAGGTTCGGTGGAGACGGATGCCGGCGCCAGCCTTCCCGAGGTGGCGTTGGCGCAGCATGCGCAGGAAATCGCCGCATTCGGCGAGCTGCATTTCGGTGTGGTTCCCGGCGTCCATGCGACGGCGGGCCTGCGTGTGTCGAGTACCAGCATCGAGGATGAACTGGGTGGTGAAGCAGGCGAGGGCGCGCTCTCCAGGTCAACTGTCAGCGTGACACCCAGCCTCGCCGTCGACTGGCAGCCGACCAATGTAGGCCGGTATTACTACTTCCGGTTCGCCCAGGCAGAGCGACCTGGCGGCCTGTCCCCGGGCGCCGGGACCGAAGACCATCAGTTCGACGCTGACAGCCTTTCGAGCTTCAATCTCGGCGGCCGCTTCAGGATGCACGATGACTCGCTGACGCTGGATACGGCATTGTTCGCCGCGCGCTGGAAGCATATCCAGAGTGACTACCTTCTCCCCAGCGGCATTGTCGCGACCCACAACGTCGGGGACGGTGACAACTACGGGTGGGAGGCCACACTGCGATGGCGACCCGAAGGCCCATGGTCGTTCGACGCGGACATGACGCTGCAGCAGGCACGCCTGACGCATCCCGAGATCGATGTCGCGGACGATCCGCGGTTGCCCATTGTTCCGGATTTTCGGGCGCGGGCCGTGCTGGGCCGGACGGTTTCAATGGGTAACTGGGCAGGCGTGCTGAGCGGTGAACTAGGCTACACGGGGCCCTCCCGGTTGAGCTTCGAGGAGGCGCTGGACCGCAAGATGGGCGAATTTGCCACGATGGCGATGGCGCTGGGGTTGACGAAGCCGGGTTGGTCACTGCTGGCACGCGTGGACAATGCGACGAATTCGCGCGCCGATACGTTTGCTTACGGCAATCCCTTTTCAGTGCGTACGGTGGAGCAGCACACGCCGCTGCAGCCGCGCACACTGACGTTGTCGGTTACTCACAGCTTCGACAGGTAGTCCGTACCGCCCAGCGCGCGCATCTGCGCCTCTATCTGTCCCTGGCGACGCAGCACATAGCGACTGGGTGCATCAATGCGGAAACGCTTGGGGTTGGGCAATACCGCAGCCATGCGCGCGGCCTCGGAAGCCGTAAGTCGTGTGGCAGGCTTGTGAAAGAAAGCCTGTGCCGCCGCTTCGGCGCCATAAACCCCGCGGCCGAATTGCGCGATATTGAGGTACATCTCGAGGATGTGCCGCTTGGGCCACAGCCACTCGATCAGCACGGTGAACCAGGCTTCAAATCCTTTGCGCACCCAACTGCGCCCGCCCCACAGGAAGAGATTTTTCGCGACCTGTTGCGAGATGGTGCTGGCGCCGCGCGATCGGCCCGTGCGTTCGGCAGCGTCCAGCGATTTCTGGATCTGTTCATAGTCGAATCCCGAATGCTCCGGGAACCGCTGGTCTTCGGAGGCGATGACCGCCAGCTGCAATTGCGGCGAAATGGCGCCAAGATCACGCCATTCGCGCTGCAGCTTCCAGGGCCGCGGGTCGTCGTCAAACCAGGAGGCAACGCGTGCTTCCATGATGAACGCGGTGGTCCACGGCGAAATGAATCGCAGTGCCCACAGCGCCAGCACCGACACAAGCAGCGCCGCGCCCAGAGCCAGTGCCAGGACACGTGCGGCTCTTACTATCAAACCCTGGCTTGCCAAACCCTTGCGCCTCAAGCGTTGTCGGGCACCTGCGTGGCCGAAATGATCACCACGTCGGTGGCCGGCACATCGTCATGTCCCTTGCGCCGACTCGTGCGTTCCTTGGCGATGCGATCGATGGTGTCGATGCCGTCCACGACCTTGCCGAACACGGCATAGCCAAAGTTGCCCGGCGCGTTGTCGAGGAAGGCATTGTCTGAAAGGTTGATGAAGAACTGCGCAGTGGCGCTGTTGACCTCGCTGGTGCGCGCCATTGCGATGGTGCCGCGCGCGTTCTTGAGGCCATTGGTGGCTTCGTTCTTGATCGGTGCGCGGTTCTTCTTCTGCGACATGTCAGGCGAAAATCCGCCGCCCTGGATCATGAATCCCGGGATCACGCGATGGAAGATCAGCCCATCGAAAAAGCCTTCATCCACATACGAGAGAAAATTTTCCACGGTGATCGGCGCCTTGTCGGCGTCAAGTTCAAGCGTGAACGAACCCAGTGATGTTTCGAAGCGAACCATTTGATGCCCTTGCGTTGTAGTGGAATTCAGGGCCAGACCGCTTCGGTGACGCGGTCATGGCCGGCCAGATCGCGGTGGCAGACTACGCGAGCGTAGCCCAGGCCCACAAGTTCGGCGGCCAGTCGCGCTGCCTGGCTGGTGCCGTGCTCCAGCAGCAGCAACCCGCCGGATTGCAGGTATTGGCGCGCACCGGCGGACACCGCGAACAGGTCTGCATATCCTTCATTGTCTGCCACCAATGCGCCCAGCGGCTCATGCGAAAGCGCCTGCAGCGCAGGGTCGCCCGGGAGCACATAGGGCGGGTTTGCGAGAATGGCGTCGAACCCCTGGGCAACTAAGTCGTTGCCCAATGCCGTGCACCAGTCGCCGGCGCGAAGTTCGATATTGGTCAGCTTGAGTCGATTGCGGTTGAAGGCGGCGATGGCCAGCGCCTCGCTGGAACGATCAGTGGCCACGATTGACCAGCCAGGGCGTTCACTGGCCAGCGCCGCGGCAATGGCCAATGACCCCGTGCCCAGATCGGCGATTCTGTGGGGCCGGTTATCCAGACGCTTGAGGCACAGTTCCACCAGCAGTTCGGTTTCCGGACGCGGAATGAGCACGGCGGGGGAAACCACCAGTGGCAGGGACCAGAATTCGCGGACTCCGGTGATGTAGGCCAGGGGTTCGCCGGACGCGCGCCGGGCCAGGCCCGCTTCGAACATCGCGGCCGAAAGTTCGTCTACCGCCTCTTCGTCGAACGCAATCAAATGCGCACGGCTGCGACGCACCACGGCACCAAGTAATGTCTCGGCGTCCAGTCGGTCCACGCCCCTTGCTATGGCCGCGGCCAGCAAGCTTCGCGCGGTTTGTTGCTCTGCTACATTGCCCACGATGGATTCGACCCTCAAGCCCTTGCCGGACGCCAAGTCGCTGACTGCGCGTGAAGTGTTGCGCGCCGCGTGGCCATTATTTCAGGTCTCGCTGCCGGGATGTCTGCCACTTGCGGTGCTGGGCGTGGCGGCCAGCGGCGTGCCCGGCGCAGAAGCGGTGGCCCATGGGGATACGCATGGATTAGTGCATGGCGCGGACTGGTGGGGCCTGTATCTGGCAAGCAACGTCCTGATGTTGATCTGTTATTCAGGCGTGCTGCGCAAACAGTTGGCATTGGCGCGCGGTGAGGGCATTGGCGCTCTCAAAGCGCTGCAAGAGGGCCTGATCGAGCTGCCCCAAAGCATTGGCGTGTTGATACTGACAATGATCGGGATACTGGTCGGTGGGGTGCTGCTGATCGTTCCCGGACTGCTGGCGCTGGTGTATACAAACTTCGCCTGGATCGCGCAGATCGACGAGAAACTAGGGCCCACGGCGGCCATACGGCGCAGTGTCGAACTGGTGCGCGGCCGCGTGCTGGCAGTCGCCGGCATAATCGGGGCACTGGCCGCAGGCGTACTCGTATTCGTGTTGTTGACCGGCATTCTCATGGCCATCGTCATGAACCTTGCAGGCCGTGATGCCCAGGAGAGCCACGTGGGGCTGTCGTTTTCGCGCTGGTTGCTGGCGGGGATATTGTCGCTGCCCGTGGTCTATATCGGCGCGGTGACGATCACAGCATGGCGCACGGCCCGCGCCACGCGGTTCAGCGCAATATCCACAGCGCCGACGCCACCACCAGTGCTGCCATCGAATAGCTGAACAATTTTCGCGACCGCGGTTGTTCAAGGAGGTGGTGGAGCGAGGCTCCCCAGGCGGTCCAGATCGTCATGCACACAATTCCGATTGCCATGCAGATCATCGTGGCAGCCGCGACGTCCATGAACCGTGGTGCGATGCCGCCGTAGAAGGCGCTGACTACCGTCACGGTCATCATCCATGCCTTCGGGTTAATCAGCTGGAACGCGATGGCCTCGGCGCAGCTCATCGGCCGGGTTTGGACCGGGCTGCTCTGAGCTGCGGTCGGGCGTGCGAGGTCACGCGCGGAATCGGGGAGGCGACCATCCTGCAGCACCACCCAGGCCAGCCACATCAGATAGGCGAAGCACAGCCAACGCAAGACAATAAAGGCGGCTGGAAATGCAATCAGCACGGCGCCAACGCCAAGCCATGAAAGCAGCATCAGGCCCAGGAAACCGATCTGGACGCCCACCGCATGCCCGACGCTGCGACGCATGCCGAACTTTGCGCCCGAGCGCATCAGCATCAGGTTATTGGGGCCAGGGGTGATTGAGCCGACCAGTGAAAACAAGGCTAGCGGACCTATCGCCAGGTTGAGGGTCATCTCAATCCCCAACGACGTTGGCCAGTTCCTCTGCCCGGAACTCATGCTGCAGGGCCTGTAGCAGCTCATCCAGCACGCCGTTCATCACATCTGCAAGTTTATAAAGCGTCAGGTTGATGCGATGGTCGGTGACGCGGCCCTGCGGAAAATTATAGGTGCGGATGCGTTCGGAACGATCGCCACTGCCCACCTGCAGCTTGCGTGACTGCGCCTGCGCAGAGGCCTGCTTTTCCTGCTCGGCGGCCAGCAGTCTTGCCTTGAGCAGTGACATGGCGCGCGAACGGTTCTTGTGCTGCGAGCGCTCGTCCTGGCATTCCACTACCACGCCGGTGGGAATGTGCGTGATGCGGATGGCCGAGTCCGTCTTGTTGACGTGCTGCCCGCCGGCTCCTGAGGCACGAAAAGTATCGACGCGCAGGTCCGCCGGGTTGATGTCGATGGAGTCGATCTCGTCTTCTTCCGGCAGCACCGCCACCGTGCAGGCCGACGTGTGGATGCGGCCCTGCGCCTCGGTCTCCGGCACGCGCTGCACGCGATGCGTGCCCGATTCGAACTTGAACCAGGAAAACGCGCCGCGGCCGATCACGCGACTGATGATTTCCTTGTAGCCGCCATGCTCGCCATAGCTTTCGGTGAGTATCTCCACCTGCCAGCCACGCCGTTCCGCGTAGCGCGTGTACATGCGATGCAGGTCGCCGGCGAAGATGGCCGCCTCGTCACCGCCGGTGCCGGCCCGGACCTCAAGATAAATATTGCGCTCATCGCGTGGATCCTTGGGCAGCAGCAGCAGGCTGAGGGCCTGGTCGCGCCCCGCCAGCAACTCCTTGAGGCGGGTGGATTCCTCCTCGCCCATGTCGCGCATTTCCGGATCCGCGTCCCTGGCCAGTGCCTGGGCGGCTGCGTCCTGGGATTCAAGCTGCACATATTCCCGGAATCCGTCCGCCACGGGCTCAAGGCGCGCGTATTCCTGCGACAGTTCACGGAACTTCTGCGAACCCCCTGCGATCTGCGGGTCGGCCAGCAGGCGGCCGACTTCTTCGAAGCGGTCGGCGGTCTTTTCCAGTTTGAGGCGGATCGAGGGTTTCATGGGCGGAACAGCTATAGTGGCGGGATGATGCCCTATCCGATGCGCCTTCTGGCAGCCTTGATTTTTTGCGGTGTCCTGACCCTGGCCGCCGTCTCGACGACCACGGCCGCGTCCTCCGCCGCACCGTCCCCGGCTCGAGGCGAATCCGAGTCATTGATGGCCGCAGAAAATGCGCTGCGCGATGGCGATTGCCGCGGCGCCTCCGAGAACTATCTGGCGGCGGCAAAAGTCAGCGCTGAGGTCAGCGTGGCCACGCGCGCCACGCAACTTGCAGTGGGCTGCGAACAGCTGGCCACTGCGCGCGCAGCCGCGGCACGCTGGCAGCGACTTGCTCCCTATTCAGGCGATGCGGCGCTGGCTGCCGCGCTGGTAGCGCTCAAGCGTTATGACCTTGCGGAGGCCCGCACTGCATTGACTGCCTGGCGCGAATCAGGCGCTTCGGGCACGCCGGATCCCCTGCGGTTCGCCGAGGCGCTGCAACAGCAGACCGATACAACGGCGCTGCACCAGGTGTTCGGCGACGTGCTGGTCGGGGAAGATCCCTCTGCAGATGTGCTGCTGGCACAGGCGCAGCTGGGGATGGCCGCGCAGGACATGCGTGCCGCCATGGACAGCGCGCAGCGTGCACTGGTAATCGAACCGGAAATGCTGCCCGCGCAAACGCTGGTGCTGCGCGCACTGTCGGCCCTTGGCGAGGACAACGCGGCAATCGAGGGCGCCCGCGCATTGATCAAGTCGGAAGGCGATTCACTCAAGGGTGAAGACGTATTCATATTGTCGGATCTGCAAGTGGCCGCCGATCGTTATGACGATGCGCGAAAGGAACTGGACCGCATGGCCAACGTGGCTGAAACACGTTCTGGCGCCGAGCGCCGGCTGATCGCGCTGGACATGGATGAAGGCAACTACGATGCCGCGGAAGCGCGACTCAACCCCATGATGGGCGAGCGTGGTTCTACCGCCATGGCGCTTTATTTCCTGGGGCAGCTGGCCGAGCGACGCGGCGATGATGCACGTGCCGTGCAGAATTACCGGCTGCTGGCGGACAGTTCGGTAGCGCTGTCGGCGCGCACGTCGGCGGCGCGCCTGCTGCTCAAGCATGGTGATCGTCGCAATGCGTTGGCCCTGCTGGCCGAATACGCGCAGCAGAATCCCGAGGCGGCAATCGAAGTGGGGATTGCCACTGCGCAGTTGCTGGCGCAATCCGGCGATGTCGATGGCGCGCTCAATGGCATCTCCTCGCTGCTGGAGCGTTATCCGGACCACCCGGACCTGATCTACCAGCGTGCCACGATCCTCGAGACTGGCGGGCGCACCAAAGAAGCGCTCAGTACCTTCGAAGGCGCGCTCAAATCACGGCCCGCCGATCCGCAGTTGACCAACGCACTGGGATTCACCCTTGCCGACCACAACATGAAACTGGCGCGCGCCGAAACACTGGTGCGCGAGGCGTTGAAGGTTTCTCCTGACAATCCCGCCATCCAGGACAGCCTGGGATGGGTGCTGTACCGGCGCGGCAAATCCACCCTGGCGTTGCCGGTGCTCGAGCGTGCGTGGCGCAACAGTCACGACAGCGAGATCGCAGCGCACTATGGTGAGGTGCTGTGGAAGAGCGGAGACGAAGGGCAGGCGCGCTACATCTGGCAGCAGGCGCTTAACCGCAGTCCTGATCACAAAGGATTGCGCGGCACCATGGCACGGCTTACCGGTGAGCCGGCAGCCGTCACGCATTGACGAGTTGAGCCCGCGTGCAGCGCGGAGCGTGTGGCTGGCTTCTGGGAGTGATTGTGCTGCTGTCTGCCTGCGTCGCAACGCCGCGCCGCAGTGAAACCGTCCTTGATCCAGCCGCCCAGCAAGCTGCAATTGCAGCACTGGACAAATACCAGCTTCAAGGGCGCGTTGCCGTGGCTGCCGGCACCGAAGGCTTCAATGCATCCATGGACTGGAACCAGTCCGGTACTGCCTCATCGGTAAGGCTGGCCGGACCCATGGGCGCGGGCGCATTGCAGATGCAATTCGGAGACGGACACCTGCGCATCGAATCCCGCGGGCAGAATCTGCTGGACGCTGCGGCGCAGGAGCTGATGCAACAACAACTGGGATTTGCGCCGCCGCTGGACGCGCTTCGCTACTGGTTGCTGGGACTGCCGGCACCGCAAGGCCAGTCGCAGGAAACGCGCAGTCCCGACGGACAATTGCTGTCGTTGACTCAGCAAGGCTGGCGGGTCGAATACCAGGAATACCAGCCGCAGCAGCTTGCAGTGGGAAGGGTCTCGTTGCCCACGAAGCTGCGCGCCACGCGCGACGACCTGCGCTTGCGTGTGGTCATCGACAGCTGGCGACTATCCACGAAGGATTGATTCTTGCGATACCTGGCCCCCGCAAAACTCAACCTGTTCCTGCATATCACCGGTCGTCGCGCAGATGGTTTCCACGACCTCGAGACGGTATTCCAGCTGGTTGATCTATTTGATGAGTTGCAGATCGATTCGCGGATGGACGGCAGGATTGTTCGCGAGCCACCGCCTTCTGATCCCGTGCTGGCACACCTGCTTGATGAACAGGATCTGAGCTGGCGTGCAGCGCGCCTGCTGCAACAGGCCAGCGCAACGGCAATGGGCGCCAATATCCACATCAACAAGCTAATCCCCTCGGGCGGGGGGCTGGGCGGTGGCAGTTCAGATGCTGCCACCGTACTTCTGGCCCTCAACGAGCAATGGGGGCTGAGCTGGTCGCGCCAACGGTTGGCAGACCTCGGCCTGCAACTGGGTTCCGACGTGCCGGTGTTCGTGCATGGGCACAGTGCCTGGGCCGCGGGGCGCGGCGAGCGCCTGGTGCCCGTTGACCTGCCCACGCACTGGTACCTGATCGTGGATCCCGGCGTCGCGGTCAAAACCGCAGAAATCTTTGCAGATGCGCAATTGACCCGCGATACGCCGCCCAGCAGAATCGCGGCCGTGCCGGCCGATGGCGGTCGCAATGATTGCGAACAGGTGGTGCGCCGGCGCTACCCACAGGTGGCAAAAGCGCTGGACTGGCTGGCAGTTCGCGCCAATGCCCGTCTCACAGGGACCGGTGCCTGCCTGTTTGCTCAGTGCGATTCAATGGAGTCGGCTCAATATATGGCGACACAGTTGCCGGGGCAGTGGAAAGGGCTGGTGGTGAAAGGGATCAACCAGGCCGCGATTTAATTTGGGGTGTCGCCAAGTGGTAAGGCAGCGGGTTTTGATCCCGCCATTCGTAGGT
>JBDTPN010000025.1:0-47809 GCA_039932715.1 Pseudomonadota bacterium
GCGGCATGGCGAAAGTGTAGCTGTAGAATGCACGGATGCAGCGCGCGTTGATCGTCATCGTCATGCTGGCCCTGGTGGCAGTCGCGATTTCGGCCGGCGCGCTGGCCGCGCATTGGCCGTTCTGGCAGCGGGCCTGGCAATGGCATGCAGCTGCTGATGGCTGGCCGCAGAACCTGCCCGGTCCCACGCGCGTACTGCAACCTGCGGCAACACCTGCCTCGCTGACCGTCACCGTGGATCCGGCGCTGGCCACCCTTGCACAGGGCACGGGCACAGCGTTGCTGATGGTGGCCGATGCCACAGGCCACACGCGTGCGTTTTTTTCCGCGGATGTGGATGAGCGCACGCCCATTGATGGACGCCAACTCAGCAACGGGTTGCTGGTGGTTTTGTATGGCGCATTGATACAGCAAGGTCGTGCGCGTTTGCTCGACGAACCGCTGGGCAATCTGCTGGCGCTGTGGAAGCACGATCCACGTGGTGCCATCACTCCACGCCAGTTGCTGTGGCAATTGAGCGGATTGTCAGGTGGGCCATCGAGCCCCCTCAATCCGTTCAGTCCATTGGCGCAGCTGGCATCCGGGCCAGATTTCGAGCGTGCGGTCCTCAAAACGCCGTTGAGATATCCGCCGGGTTCGCACTACCAGGCCTCGCCGGCCAATGCGCAACTGCTGGGTCTGGTGGCGGGTCGGCTGGCCGGCGACAGCTATGGATCTGCGCTGCAGCGGCTGGTGTGGTCGCGGCTGGCGGCGCAGCCGGCTATCGCAATGCTCGATCACCGCCGGGGTGATATAGCTGCGCACTGCTGCTTCACGGCCAGCGCCGGTGACTGGCTGCGGCTGGGTCTGCTGCTGGCCAGTGGCCACCGCAACCGCGGGCAGCAGGTGCTCCCACCGGATTTCCTGGTACAGGTCGAGGCGGTATCGCCGGTGAACCCCGGACAGGGCCTGGGCTTCGCCCTGGGCAGCCAGCAGGGGCGGCAATTGCTGCAAATGGCAACCACCGGCAGGCGCATGATCCTGGCTCCGGATTCGGGTGCAGCGCTGTTTTGGGCAGGAACCGGGGAACCTCCGGCAGGTTTGGCGGCTCTACTCCTGCAAGGGCAGTAATCCGGATGCGATAATCCGGGCGCAATATTCAGGCGAACATGGACACACGAACTTTTGTTACGGCCGCGAGCCTGGCGCTGGCGCTCTTGTGCGCGGGCTGGGCTATTTACGAATCAAAGCATGCCCCGGCCGCCGGAAGTTCACAGGGCCAGGGTCGGCCGGGTGGGGCACCCGGCGCGCCGGGCAGCGCCGGAGGCGCTGGCGGTCAAGCTGGCAATCAGGGCGGCGCTTCACAAGCGGTGAACGTGGTCACTGCCGTGGCCGTGCGCCGACAGATCAACGTGGGCATAGAGGCCATCGGCACTGCTGGCGCCAATGAATCGGTCAACGTCAGCTCCAAGACCAGCAACATCGTCACCGCCATTCATTTCTCCGACGGGCAGGCGGTGCGTGCCGGCCAGATCCTGGTGGAACTGGATCGTGCCCAGGCCACTGCTGATCTGGCCGCGGCCACTGCCGACTTCGTTGAGAGCGAGAGCCAGTACAACCGCAGCCGCGACCTGGTGGCATCGCAGGTGGTGTCGAAGTCCCAATACGAACAGCTGGAAGGAACCATGAAGGCCAACGGCGGACGCGTGGCTGCCGCGCAAGCGCGGCTTTCCGACACCTACATCAGGGCTCCATTTTCCGGTCATGTGGGGCTGCGGCGCGTGAGTCTTGGCACCTTGATCAGCCCGGGCGTCGTGATCACCACGCTGGATGACGTCAGCTCCATCAAGGTGGATTTCGCGGTGCCGGATCTGTACGTGGGGGAGCTGCGCGCCGGCCAGCTGGTGACTGCACACAGCAATGCCTATCCGGGCCGCATGTTCGAAGGCAAGGTCGTCAGCATCGATTCACGCATCGATCCGGCGACGCGCGCCGTGATCGTGCGGGCCGTGGTGCCCAATCGTGATTCGGCGCTCAAGCCAGGCATGTTCCTGACCGTCGACCTGTCCAAGGAGCGGCGCGATGCGCTGCTGGTGCCTGAAGAAGCGCTGGTTCCGGAGCAAGCGCGCCAATTCGTGTATGTAGTCCATGGCAATGTGGTGGCCAAGCGTGAAGTGCGGCTCGGCAGGCGCGAGCCGGGTTCGGTGGAGATCACCGAAGGCATTGTGGCGGGTGACCGCGTAGTGATAGAAGGTGCGATCAAGCTGCGTGATGGCGCGCTTATCAAGGAAACGCCCGCCGCGGCGCCGGCTGCACCCGCCGCTGCGTTGGTCATACCCGCGGCCTCATGACCCTTCCGATTCATGACATTGGCTGACTTATGACCTTGTCCGAACTGTCGATACGTCGGCCGGTCTTCGCGACCGTACTGTCGCTGTTGCTGCTGATCATCGGCGTCATGGCGGCGCTGCGACTGTCGATCCGTGAATACCCTGACGTATCGAAGCCGGTGGTCAGCATCAGCGTCAATTATCGCGGCGCCAATGCTGCGACCATCGAGACGCGCGTCACCCAGGTTATCGAGAACGAAGTCGCCGGTCTCGAGGGCGTGGACAAGCTGACCTCGCAGAGTCGCGACGAGAACGCCTCGGTCAATGTCCAGTTCACGGCCAGCCGTGATGTCGATGATGCGGCCAATGATGTGCGCGACCGTGTATCGCGCGTGGTGGCACGCCTGCCGCAGGAAGCGGACCCGCCGCAGATCCAGAAGACGGACAGCGGATCCGATCCGGTGCTCTTCGCCATCATCTCCAGCAGCAAGCGCACCGCGCTGGAGCTCACGGACTACGCCGAGCGCAATCTCGTGGACCGGATCTCGTCAGTGCCCGGCGTTGCCAATGTGTCCCTCAACGGTGGCCGCCGGTTCGCGATGCGCGTCTGGCTGGATCGCGGCGCGCTGGCTGCACGCCAGATCGCGGTCACTGATATCGAGAACGCGCTGCGCAACGAGAACGTTGAGCTCCCTGCTGGTCGCATCGAGTCGGAGCAGCGCGAGTTCACCCTGCGCACGGACACTTCACTGCGTTCGGAAGACGATTTTCGCAACCTGGTGATCGGGCGCGGCGCCGATGGATACCTGGTGCGGCTAGGCGAGGTGGCCACGGTGCAACTGGCCGCCGAGAACCAGCGCAGTGGTGCCGCGACCAACGACGGACCGGCGATATTGATGCCGGTGGTGGCGCTGTCGACGGCCAACGTGCTGGAGGTGGCGTCCGCCATCAAGAAGGAAATCAAGCTGATCGGTGCGACCCTGCCCCCGGATATCAACGTTGAAGTGAACATCGACAATTCGGTGTTCATCCTGGAATCGATGAAGAAGGTGTTGGTGGCGTTGTGCGAGACGCTGGTGATCGTGCTGGTGGTGATCTTTCTGTTCCTGGGCAGCGTGCGGGCGACGCTGATACCTGCGGCCACGATCCCGGTTTCCATCTTCGCTGCAGGGGTGGTCATGCTCTCCCTGCACTACTCCATCAACACCCTGACCTTGCTGGGCACAGTGCTGGCCATCGGCCTGGTGGTTGACGATGCCATCGTCGTGCTGGAAAACATCGTCCGTCGCATCGAACACGGGGAAAAGCCGTTGTTGGCGGCCATCAATGGCAGCCGCGAGATCGCGTTCGCCGTGGTTGCGACCACCATGGTGCTGGTGGCGGTGTTCCTGCCTATCTCCTACCTGCAGGGCAATGTCGGGCGCCTGTTCAGTGAATTCGGCATCTCTGTGGCAGCTGCGGTGGTGTTCTCGGCCATTGTCGCGCTGTCGTTGACGCCGATGATGACTTCCAAGCTGTTTGCCGGAGGCATCCAGCGTGGCCGTCTCGCACAGCCCATAGACGATGCGTTCCGGTCCCTTGCTGCCGGTTACCAGAAGGCATTGCAGTGGACGCTGACTGGCATGCGACCGGTGCTGTTGCTGACCTTCGCCGGCAGCACGGCCCTGCTGGCCATCCTGTTGCTGGTGGTGGGCTGGCCCTGGTCCGGGATGCGCCTGCCGCAGGAACTGGCGCCGGCTGAAGACCGGGGCCGGGTGCAGTTGTTCGTGGTCGGCCCGGAAGGCGCCAGCCTGCAGTACATGCAGCGCTACCTGAGTCAGGTTTCCGAAATTGCAACGGACGAAGTCACGCGTGGCAATGCGGAACGGGTCTTCCAGCGCACCGGCAATTTCAATCGCCAGGCGGACGTCAGCACGGGCATGGTGTTGCTGCCGCTCAAGCCCTGGGGCGAACGTCCGGATACGGCTGCGCAGATCGTGCAGCGGTTGCGGATGCGCACCCAGGACCTGGCTGGCGTGCGCGTGGTACCGCGCGCACCGGGCGGCCTTGGTGGTGGCGGCAAACCCGTGCAGATCGTGTTGCAGGGCTCGGAGTTCGCACAGGTTGCCGCGGTGGCCGACCGGGTGATGAAGATCGCGGAGAAGAATCCGGGGCTGCTCAACCTGGAAACCGACTACCAGGAGCGGCAGCCCACTTTGCGGGTGGGTATCGACCGCAACAAGGCCGCCGACCTGGGCGTGTCGCTCACGAACGTGGGACGCGCACTGGAAACCATGCTGGGATCGCGCGTGGTCACCACATTCCTGATGGGCGGCGATGAATACAACGTGTTGCTGCAGGCGCGCGATGATCAGCGCGCCTCGGTCAATGACCTCGACAACATCTATGTGCGTTCGGACAAGACGCGCGACCTGGTCGCGCTGGCAAGCGTGGTCAACATTCAGGAGACCGGCGCCGCGTCCGAATTGCGACGGTTCAACCGGCAGCGTGCAATCACCGTGTCGGCAAACCTCGCGCCCGGCTATTCCCTGGGCGAGGCGCTGACCTACATGGAACAAACCGTGCGCGAACAGTCAAAGGACGTTCCCATCCAGGTCGACTATGACGGCGAGTCGCGTGAATTGAAGCAGTCCGCTGGCGGCCTGCTGCTGACCTTCGGCTTCGCATTGCTGATCGTGTATCTGGTGCTGGCTGCACAGTTCGAGAGTTTTGTGCATCCGCTGGTAATACTGGCCGCTGTACCCATGGCATTGACCGGCGCATTCGTGGGACTGTGGCTGTTCAATTCATCCATCAATGTGTTCAGCGAGATCGGCTCGGTGATGCTGATCGGTATTGCCAGCAAGAACGGCATCCTTATCGTCGAGTTCGCCAACCAGCTGCGTGACCGTGGCCGGGACTTCGTGGAGGCCACTATTGAAGCGGCGACCGCACGCCTGCGTCCGGTGCTGATGACCACCCTGGCCACGGCAGCAGGCGCCGTGCCGCTGATGCTTGCCAGCGGCGCCGGCGCCGAGAGCCGGCAGTCCATCGGGGCCACAGTATTCTTCGGTGCAGTATTTGCCGTGGCCTTGACCCTGTTCGTGGTGCCGGCGCTGTATGTAAAAATCGCCCGCAATACCCGCTCCCCGCAGTACCTGTCGAAGTTGATCGACGGCCTGCACGTCAACGACGGCGGCCGCGTGGCAGATCCGACTCCTGCCGAAGCTCCCTGATAAAGTCCATTCGGCCATGGCCGTAACCCCTTACAAGCAGCTCGAACAGGAGTGGCAACGCCTGCATGCGTTTCGCGGCGCACTTTCATTGCTGCGCTGGGACGCGGCAGTGATGATGCCGCGCGGCAGCTCCGACGTTCGTGGGGAGCAACTTGCGGCCATCGAGACTGAACAGCACGCGCTGCTGACCTCGCCCCGGGTCAGTCGACTGCTGGAACGCGCCGTCGCCGGTAGCGCGAGCCTCGATGACTGGCAGCGCGCCAACCTGCGCGAGATGAGCCGCCAGCGTGACCATGCCATCGCCACTCCGGTGTCGCTGATCTCGCGACTGGCTCGCGCCACCTCGCTTGCCGAAGTGCGCTGGTCCGAGGCGCGCGAAAAGAACGACTTCAACATCTTTGCCCCGCATCTCGAAGAAGTGCTGCACCTGGTGCGCGATCGCGCGGCCCTGCTGGGCCAGGCGCTCAACCTCGCGCCTTACGACGCGCTGCTGGATGGCTTTACGCCGGGGTTGCGCATGGCCGAGCTCGACTCCATGTTCAAGGCGTTGTCGCGGCGACTGCCATCCCTGATACGCGAGGCCATCGAGCTGCAATCAGCGCGGCCACCGCAGTCGGTCAGTGGCCGGTTTGCCAGCGGCAAGCAGCGGCAATTGATAGTGGAAGTGATGAAGGCCATTGGTTTTCCGTTTGATCGCGGACGCGTGGATGAAAGCGATCATCCCTTTACCGAAGGTGTAGCTGGCGACATCCGCGTCACCACCAAACTCGACAACGCCGATCCGTTCACCGGGTTGCTGGCGGCCATACATGAGACCGGTCATGCGCTGCATGATCTGGGCGTGCCCGGGGAGTGGCGCACGCAGCCGGTGGGCAGCGGTTTGGGCGTTGCGCTGGAAGAGGCGCAGTCGCTGCTGTTCGAGATGATAGTGTGCCGCCGCCGCGCGTTCCTGGTGTGGTTGCGCCCCTTGCTCGAAAAACATTTTTCTGTGAGCGGGCCGGAGTGGGAAGCGGACAACCTCTACCGATTGCTCAATCGCGTGCGCCGCAGCGCCATTCGCGTGGATGCCGATGAGCTGACCTATCCGCTGCATGTCATGGTCCGCTACGGCATCGAGAAAGACCTTCTGGATGGGCGCCTCGCGGCGCGCGACCTGCCGGCAGTCTGGAACCAGGCCATGGCGGACCGACTGGAGGTTGCGCCAGCCAATGACGTCGAAGGATGCCTGCAGGACATCCACTGGGCGCTGGGCCTGTTCGGGTATTTTCCCTCCTATGCAGCCGGCGGCGTCATCGCGGCCCAGCTGTTCGAAAACCTGCGCGCGCACACGCCGGATCTGGACGAGCAGCTGGCGCGCGGCGATTTCACTGGCGTCACCGGCTGGCTTTCCACGCATGTCCACGCCTATGGCGCACGGCTGACGTTGCAGGAACTGATGAAGCAGGCCACCGGCAAGCCACTGGGCGCCACTGCTGCACTGCGTTATCTTGAGTCAAAATATCTCGAGGCCGAACCAACGACCCCATGAATACGACTCAATGAATACAGCGGGCGCGCCACAGATGGCACCGATAATGCCGTCGGCTACCAAGCGCAAGCTTGCGGCCCAGTTGCGCGGACTGGTGGGCAAGGCGATTGAAGACTACGCGATGATCAGCGAGGGCGATCGCGTGATGGTGTGCCTGTCGGGCGGCAAGGATTCCTACACGTTGCTGGACATGCTGCTGTCACTGCAACGTGCCGCGCCGGTCAATTTCTCGCTGCTTGCCGTCAACCTGGATCAGAAGCAGCCGGATTTCCCCGCCAATGTGCTGCCCGATTACCTGCGCTCGCTAGGGGTCGACTTTCATGTCATCGAGCAGGACACCTACAGCGTCGTGAAACGCCTGATACCCGAGGGCCGCACCATGTGCAGCCTGTGCTCGCGCATGCGCCGCGGCGCGCTGTATCGCTACGCGGCTGAAAACGGCATCACGCGCATCGCGCTGGGACATCATCGCGACGACATCATCGAGACGCTGTTCCTCAACCTGTTCCATGGCGGCAAGCTCAAGGCCATGGCCCCCAAGCTGCGCTCCGATGATGGGCGGCACATTGTGATCCGGCCGCTTGCCTATGTATCCGAGCGCGACATCGAACGTTACGCGGCGGTGCGCGATTTCCCCATCATTCCCTGCAACCTGTGCGGCTCACAGCTCAACCTGCAGCGTGTGACCATCAAGAAAATGCTTGCGGATTGGGAGCGCAACCATCCGGGCCGCACCGAGTCGCTGCTGACGGCGCTGCGCAACGTCGAACCCGCGCATCTTGCGGATCCGGCGCTGTTCGACTTCGTCGATCTCAAACCGCTCACCAAGACGTGAAACGTCCCATCCCCAACAGCTATTGGGTGGAACCCGGCCGGCTGCTGGCCGGTGAACATCCTGCAGGCAAGGACCTTGCCGACACCAGGCGCCGCATCGTGGCGCTGCTGGAAAGCGGCGTGCGCAGCTTCATCGACCTGACCGAGATGGGCGAGATGGAATCGTACCAATCGCTGTTGCCGGCGGGCGTCGGCTATGAATCCTTTGGCCTGCCGGATCATTCCGTGCCGGCAACCGCGCAGAAGATGCGCGATGTGCTCACCGCGCTGTGGCGCGAGCTGTCCACTCGGCCCGGCGTCTACGTGCATTGCCGCGCCGGCATCGGGCGCACCGGCATTGCCGTGGGTTGCTACCTGCGCGAACTGGGCGAGCCGGGTGATGCGGCGCTGGCGGAACTCAATCGCCTCTGGCAGCAGAACGCGCGCGCAGCAACCTGGCCCCAGGTGCCGGAAACGCCCAAGCAGACGCAATTCATCCATGCATGGAAACCGCGCCGGGTACGCCGACGCGCTCCGGGCGAGCGGGGCGGGGCGCGGCTGACTTTGGATGTGTCGCATCGTGTGCGCGGTTGCCTGGTCGGGCTGGCTGCCGGTGACATACATGGCAGTGGTGTGGCAGTGGCGGGCAAATCCACCGGTTGGACCGATGAAACCGCCATGACGATGTGCGTGGCGGAGAGCCTGATTGCCAACAAGGGATTCAACGGCAGGGACCAGCTCGATCGATATCGGGCCTGGGCCCAGGATCCGGCCGCTGCCGGGGCGCAACCGGACGCAGAACTGCGCGCCGTGGTTCGCGACGCGCTGTCGCGCGCAGCCTGGGGTCGCAACGCCCTGGCTGGCACGCACGATCCCAAACAAAACGACGCATCGCCGCTGGCGCGTTGCGCCGCGGTGGCCCTTTACGCCCGGGATGACCTGCGCCTGGCCAGTTCGTTGGGTGCAGACGTGGCCCGGGTCACCCATCAGGCCCCCTTGCTGGTAGATGCCTGTCGCCTGTTCACCTGCATGATTGCGGCGGCCATCGGCGGCCAGACGCGCGAGCAGGTCCTTGCCGTTGCCCAGGAAATGAAGGGTATGCCCCTCAAGGACGAGGTCACGCGTCTGGCTGCCGGATGGAGTCACGCCCCTGATCCTGCCCACCGGCCACCAGCCGGGATTCTGCGGGTGCTGGACCGCGTGGCCCGCGAATTCGCGCGCGGCGAGGGTTTTGCCCAGGGCCTGGCGCGCCTGATGGCGGGCCGGGCGACCGACCGGGATGCCACCTGCGCGGCCTATGGCGCGTTGGCCGGCGCGGCGCTGGGCGAGCAGGCCATAGGGCCGCCGCTGGCGGACTGCATGGCCCGTCGCCCCGAACTGGAAGCGTTGGCCGAACGTCTGTACCGGCGCCACTGATCCGTCTTAAAGTGGACGCATGCCCGGGCGTACCCCAATAACAAGCCGCAAGCGTGAGCGGCAGTCCCTGCCGTGGACCCGATATTCGGACGATGAGTTGCTGCAGCTGCGCTTCAGCGATCTCAAGCTCAAGTTGAGCGGATCACCACTGGAGCGACGCCTGCAGCGCATTCATGGCGAACTGCAAAAGCGCGGCATCACATTCCGCCCGCACATGTGGCTGGCAGAAGAATGGTTCTCGCCGGACGGCGTCCCGGGAATCGCGGTGCCTTTCTACCTGGCACATCCGCGGCTGCTGCGCCTGGAGCGGCGCATGATGAAGCAGGTCGAGGGCGGCAACGACAACTGGATGATGCGCATCCTGCGTCACGAGGCCGGGCATGCGGTGGACACCGCCTTTCGACTGCGCCGCCGCGCCGATTGGCGCGAGGCCTTCGGTCGTGCGTCGCTGCCGTATCCGGATATCTATCAGGCGCGACCCGGCAGCCGCCGTTACGTGCAGCACCTGGGCGACTGGTATGCACAGAGTCATCCCACCGAGGATTTCGCCGAGACCTTTGCCGTGTGGCTCAAGCCCAAATCAAACTGGCGGCGCGACTACGAGAGCTGGCCGGCGCGCAACAAGCTGACGCTGGTGGATGATCTGATGCGTGGGGTGGCTAGCGGCGTGCCGCTGGTGCGCAGCCGCCGGCATGTCGAACCGCTGCACAGCAACCGCCGCACGCTGGCCGAGCATTACGTGGAAAAGCTGCGGCGCCTCGAGGCCTGGCGCAATCAGGACTCCGATGGCCTGATGCTGCGCGTATTCAGTCCACCCACTGCCACGCACTCCGCGCCGCGGGCGTCGACATTCCTGCGCGCCCACCGCCGCGAGCTGGTCGAGTCCGTCGCGCGTTCTTCGGGCACGGACCGTTACACCATCTACCAGGTGCAGCGCATCGCCATGCACCGCTGCGACGAGCTGGACCTGCGCCTGCGGCGCAGCGAGCGCACCACGCTGCCGCATGTTCGCTGGCTACTGGGTGGCATGGTGCGCACCCTGGACCGCGGCGCGCGGCCCAGGCTGCACCTTTGAAACGATCCCGCATATTGGTGGTGCTGCATCCCAGCCTGATGCCACCGGACAGTCTCGAAGGCCAGGATCCCAAGGTGGTGGAGGAATGGCGCACCGAATTCGACGTGATCCAGACACTGCGCAAGGCCGGACATGAAGTACGCGCGCTGGGTGTGCTCGACAGCCTCTCTGAACTGCGCAGCACCATTGGCGACTGGAAGCCGGATATCGTTTTCAACCTGCTGGAGGAATTCGACGGCATCGTCAGTTACGACCAGCATGTCATTGCCTTCCTGGAAATGCTGCGCCAGCCCTATACCGGCTGCAATCCGCGCGGTCTGCTGCTGTCGCGCGACAAGGCCTTGTGCAAGCAGGTGTTTGCCTTCCATCGCATACCGACACCGCAGTTCGCCGTGTTCCGTCGTGGCCAGCGGCTGCAGGTGCCGCGCAAGCTGCGATTTCCGCTGTTCGTGAAATCCACCACCGATGACGCGTCACTGGGAATCGCGCAGGCCTCGGTGGTGGACAACGCCGCCCATTTGCGCGAACGCATCGAATTCGTGCTGGAGCAGCACAAGTCCGATGTGCTGGTGGAGGAATTCATCGAGGGTCGCGAGCTTTATGTGGGCATGCTGGGCAATGCGCGCATGACGCGCCTTCCTGTGTGGGAACTCAATTTCGGCGGCACCCAATCCGGCGGCACCGGCATTGCCACCCGCAGGGTCAAGTGGGATGCCAAATACCGCGACAAACACGGCATCTCCAGTTCGCCGGCGCGCGACCTGCCGGCAGGCGCCGAAGCGCAGCTCGATCGCATGTCGCGACGCATCTACCGGGCCCTGGGCCTGACCGGCTATGCGCGCATGGATTTCCGGATGCGCCCCGACGGCAGCGTATTCGCGCTGGAGGCCAACGCCAATCCGCATCTGGCCGAGAGCGAGGACTTCGCGCAGTCCGCGGCACTGGCAGGGCGCAGCTATCGTGACCTGTTGCACAAGATAGTGAAGCTGGGACTCGACTACCCGGCACAATGGCGAGTTCTTTATGGAGCGTAGTCCGATGCAATCTGACCCCAGGAATTTCGCCAGTCGCCTGCTCTTTGCGCTGCTGTTGCTGCCCTGGCTGGCGGCTTGCAATACCACCTCGGTGCGTGGCGAGGCGGCGCTCAATGAGCTGGTGGCCCTGTTGCCTGGCAGTTACGACAACATCGCGCAGGCCCGCAGCATGCCCGACCACTCCTCGCTGCGGCTGGTGATTGCGCCGGTGCAGGCGCCGCTGGTGGGGGACCACGTGTTGTACATGCAGGAGATGGCCGGCGACGATCCGCGCCGTGTCCTTACGCAGCGTCTGTTTGTGGTGGATGCAGTGCCGGGCAGCGAGATGGCCGCGATGACGCAGTTGGATTTCATCGAGCCCTCGCGCTGGCGCGATGGGCAGCTCAATCGCGATCTGTTCCGCAGCCTGCTGACCACCGACCTGCGCCCCCGCGCCGGCTGCGAAATGTTGTGGAAGCGGGCGGACACCGGGTTCGCCGCCACCAACAATCCGCAGCAGTGTCGCGGCACCTCGCGTGAGACGGGCGAGACGGTCAAGGTAGAGCAGCGCATTGAAGTGGACGGCGACGGCGTGTCGCTGTTCGAGGTGCGCCGTGACGCCCTGGGAGCAGTCATTCCGAGCGCGGAATCCGACCCGCATTACCGGTTCACGCGTCGCGCCGACACGCCGTGGTAGTGGGCGGAATCTTTTTCCGCCATGTGCTGCGCGAGATCGCGCTGGCCACCGTCGCGGTGGCCGTGGTGCTGCTGGTGTTGCTGCTGACCAACCAGCTGGCGTTCGTGCTGGGTCGGGCTGCTGAAGGGCAGATTCCCTCGCAGCTGGTGTTCGAGTTGCTGGGCCTGTCACTGCGCACCAACGCCGTGGTCATTCTGCCCATATCGTTGCTCCTGGGTCTGATACTCGGACTGGGCAGGCTGTACCACGACAGTGAAATGGCCGCGGCCCAGGCCTGCGGGATTGGCACGCGCACGCTGTACGTGGCTGCGGGTGTGGTGACGCTGCTGGCGGCTGGACTGTGCGCCTGGATCAGTTTCAAGGACGGACCCGAAGCTGCCGCGCGTTCCTCGCAGGTACGCCTTGAGGCGCTGCGTACCGCGGTGACACGCGGTCTGGTCCCGGGCAAGTTTCGCCCGGTGGGCACCGGCGCCACACTGTTTTTCCGCAGCCAGGACCCCGACGGCACCATGCGTAATGTGTTCGTGCAGCGTCGCGTGCCCGACGACGAAGAAATGGAAATCGTGCTGGCCGATCGCGCGCGCTATGAGGTTTCGGCCGACAGCACCATCTACACCATCATCCTCAACGATGGCGAGAGCTACACCGGCATCCCCGGGGCCGGAGCGTGGCGGATAATGAATTTTCGCGAGCAGACGGTGCGTGTACCCACGCCCGAAGCCAGCCTGCCCGGCACATCACACACAGATGTGCAGCCCACGTCTGCACTCATTGGTTCAGCGGATCCACACATGCGCGCCGAATTGCAGTGGCGCATTTCCTCGGTGGTTATCACGCTGGCACTGGGCCTGCTGGCCGTGCCGCTGGCGAGGCTGCGCCCGCGACAGGGACGCTACGCGCGCGTGATCTGGGGTGTGCTGCTATACGCCGTATACGCCAATCTTCTGATCGCAAGCCGGACCATGCTTGAACGGGGTGATTCGCCGGCCTGGCTGGGATTGTGGTGGGCGCATGCGCTGGCCATCGGACTGGGCCTGCTGTTCGTTTCGATGCCGCGATTGCTGGACTGGGTCGCCCGCCGTCGCGCTACTTCAGCTTTGGCAACCTAGGCTGCGTCGGAGCATCGGGACCCTGCATCCCGTCTTCCAGCTTCAATATCCTGACTTTCTGCGTGGCCTGTATCCACTGCGACAGCTGCCGCAGGTCAACCTGTTTTTTCTTTTCCTTGCGCTTATCTTCGGTTCTTTCGCGATCGTAGGGGTTATAGGCGCCAGCAGGCAGGTTGGTGTGGGGCTGCTTGGTGCGCGGGTTGTAGTCGATGACTTCCAGTTTCGACGGCAGGGCACGTGCCGGTTCCTTTTCGTCGGGCACGCGCAGCGAAAACTTGTCTGGAGTCTTGTTGGACATATTCGTACGCAATTGTCACCGCAGCCGGGGTTTCAGGACATTCGACTGGATCACGGCTTGGAGTGCTGATCCCTGAAGGCACTGCCCCGCAGCAGGCCGATGACCGACTTGGCATCGTTGATCCGGCCGTCGTGTGCCATGGCCACCGCCTCCGTCAGCGGGATCCAGTGAACTTCGATGACTTCATGTTTTTCGAGCGCCTGGGGGCAGTGGGCCAATCCGCGGGCCAGGTAGAGGTATATGCGCTCGGTAAATACCCCTGGTGAGCTCAGAATCAGGCCCAGCTGCTGCCAATGCTGTGCCGTGCGTCCCGCTTCCTCGATCAGTTCGCGCCGCGCGGTTTCCAGAGGGGGTTCACCGGGTTCGAGGCGCCCGGCGGGCAGTTCCCATATCCAGCCGCCCGCGGCATGGCGGAACTGGCGCAAAAGGCACACGTTTTCATGGTCGTCGACCGCCATGATGGCCGCTCCGCCGGGGTGGTGGATGATTTCCAGGTCCGCGGTGGTGCCGTTGGGCAGTTTTACCCGTTCAACATTGACCTCTATCACCCGGCCCGAATACATCCTGTTGATCTGATTCACGGTTTTCGTCTCCTGCCCCGGCTATATTTGAAACTTATGTCCAGTCCCGGTCTGCATCTAGAATCGCTCAACAACGCCCAGCGCAAGGCGGCAGGCTATGGCGAGCCGCAGCAGGGCGCTGCGCTGCGTGCCGGCCCGCTGCTGATTATCGCAGGGGCGGGCACGGGCAAGACCAATACGCTGGCGCATCGGGTAGCGCACCTGGTGGTCAATGGCGTGGACCCGGGACGCATCATGCTGTTGACCTTCACGCGCCGCGCGGCCGTGGAGATGCGGCGCCGGGCGGTGGAGATATTGCGCAAGGCGCTGGATGACACGCTGGGCGGAAAGTCCCAGGCCATTGCGCAGAAGCTCACCTGGACAGGCACCTTCCATTCCCTGGGCAATCGCCTGCTGCGCCATTACGCCGCACACCTGGGCATTGATCCGAATTTCACCGTGATCGACCGCAGCGATTCCGCGGACCTGATGGACCAGCTGCGCACCGAATTGGGGTTCGCGGCCAAGGAGCAACGCTTTCCGCGCAAGGACACCTGCCTGGCGATTTACTCGCATCGGGTCAACACGCAGAAATCCCTCAAGGAATCTCTGGAACAGCAGTATCCGTGGTGCCTGCAGTGGGAGAAGGATCTCACCAAGCTGTATCGCGCCTATATAGAACGCAAGCAAAAGCTGGCGCTGCTCGATTACGACGACCTGCTGCTCTATTGGCACATGCTGATGTCCGAGCCTGCACTGGCCAAGCAGGTTGCCGCCAATTTCGACCATGTGCTGGTCGATGAATACCAGGACACCAACAACCTGCAGGCGCGCATCCTCGAGGCATTGCGGCCCGAGGGTCAGGGCCTCACCGTGGTAGGTGATGACGCGCAGGCCATCTATTCCTTCCGGGCTGCGGCAGTGGAAAACATCCTGGGTTTTCCACAGCGTTTCACGCCCAATGCCGAAGTGATCCCGCTGGGGCAGAACTATCGTTCGACACAGGCGGTGCTGGATGTTTCCAACGCGCTGATGGCCGAGGCCCCGCGCCAGTTTCGCAAGCATCTGCTGGCGGCGCGCGGTGCCGGTCCGACGCCCAAATACGTTACCGTGGACGACCTGGAATCACAGGCCGAATACGTTGCGCAGCAGGTGCTGCAGCGACGCGAGGCCGGTGCCGGTCTCAATCGCCAGGCCGTCCTGTTCCGCAGCAACAGCCACAGCGACCTGCTCGAAGTGGAGCTGGTGCGCCGCAAGATTCCGTTTGTGAAATACGGCGGCCTCAAGTTCCTGGAAGCCGCGCATGTCAAGGACATGATCGGTGTGCTGCGCTGGGCGGACAATCCGCGCAATACGCTGGCCGCATTTCGCGTGCTGCAGTTGCTGCCAGGCATGGGGCCGGTCAATGCCCGCTGGACGTTGGACGCGCTGGCTGAAGCCTCAGGTTCCATCAAGGCGCTGCGCTCCATCAAGGTGCCAACGCCGTGCGAGATTCCTTTCAAACGGCTGTGTGATCTTCTCGAAAAGCTTTCCGAGCCGGGCCTTGCCTGGCCGGGACAGGTGCGACAGGTGCGCGAGTGGTACCAGCCACACCTGGAACGCATCTTCGAACATTTCCATACGCGCATCGGCGATCTGGACCAGCTGGACCAGCTTTCGCAGCAGTTTCCTTCGCGCGAGCGCTTCCTCACCGAACTGACGCTGGATCCACCCAACGCCAGCAGCGACCTGTCGGGCAAGCCGCATCTCGATGAAGAGTACCTCGTCCTGTCCACAATCCATTCGGCCAAGGGCATGGAGTGGGACACGGTGTACTTGCTCAATGTCGTCGACGGCAGCTTTCCGTCGGAGTTCGCCACCGGAAAGCAGGAGATGATCGATGAGGAACGCCGCATGCTTTATGTGGCCATGACGCGTGCGCGCAATGAACTGCAACTGATCAGTCCGCTCAAGTTCCCGTTGACCCAGCAGGCGCCGCGCGGCGATGCGCATGTATATGGCGGGCGCAGCCGGTTCATGTCGGAAAAGGTGCTGCAGACTTTCGAGCAGACCAGCTTCGCCGGATCGCATGTGGGTGACGCGCAGCTATCACGTCCTGCCAGCGGCGCACAGCCAGTCACGGTGGACGTGGCGTCCCGCCTCAAGGAAATGTGGTAAATCGCTAGCGCGGTTTTATGAACTTGAGGGTGAAGCGGTCACTCTCGCCAATGGCCAGGTATTTCGCCCGATCCACATCGCCGGCAGCCAGCGTCGGCGGCAGAGTCCACACCCCGCGCGCATAGTCTTTCGTGTCTTTGGGATTGGCGTTGATTTCCGACGCGGCCACCAGCTTGAATCCGGCACCCTGGATCAGCTTGATCGCATACGACTGGTTGACGTAACCGCTGCGCGCGCGCGGATCCTGCGGCGTAGCTTCGTTGCCGCGATGTTCAACTACGCCCAGCGTGCCGCCGGGCTTGAGTGCGCGATACATCTGTTTGAACGCCGCCTCGGCCTGGCCACCGCCCATCCAGTTGTGGATGTTGCGGAAGGTGACCACCATGTCGACGCTGCCGTCCGGGACCATGCGTTCCTGGGTGGGATCGAAGTCCACCACCGTCACGCGATTGAGATGACCCGGCGCGCGCGCCAGCAGGTCCAGGTACGCCTTGCGGCTGTTTTCGCCATTGGCATTGGCCGGTGTCGCCGGGGGCATGGCCGCGATGTAAGACCCGTTGTCGCGCACCAGTGGCGCGATGATTTCGGTATACCAGGCGCCGATGGGCAGTATCTCCACCACGGTCTGGCCGGGACGCAAGCCAAAGAACATCAATGTCTGGCGCGGGTGCCGGTATTTATCGCGGGCGCGATTGGCGTCGCTGCGATGGCTGGAGGCGAGGATGCGGTCCAGCTCGCTGGTGATGCTGGAGCGGGTTGCCGTGCCTGCGCATGAAGCCACACCCAGCGCCAGCCCCACTGCACACAGCAGGGTGAGCGTTGGTGAAATGGCCAGCCGGGATCTGCTTTGCTTCATGGCTCGAGGTAAGCGTATCCGTTGAGTTCGTTCTCGTAAAATCGCTTGATCGACTGGCTCTCGGCTACCGTCATGCGATTGTCGCGCACCGCGCGCTCGCAATCGCGCGCCAGGGCAGGGTAGAGCTCCGCCACATCGTACTCCATGTACTCCAGCACCTTGTTGGCCGTGTCGCCCTTGACGATTTCCTCAATCCACCAGCCGCCTTCCTCGTGCAGGCGGATGTGCACCACATGCGTGTCGCCAAACAGGTTGTGCAGATCGCCCAGGGTCTCCTGGTAGGCGCCCACCAGGAATACGGCCAGGAAGTAGTCCTCGTCCTTGCGCAGCGCATGCACTTCGAGCGTGCGCTTGGTGTCGCGCAGGCTGACGAAGCGGTCGATCTTGCCATCCGAGTCACAGGTGATGTCGGCCAGCACCGCCTTGCGGGTGGGCTGTTCGTCGAGCCGGTGGATGGGCATGACCGGAAACAGCTGGTCGATGGCCCAGCTGTCAGGCAGCGACTGGAACACCGAAAAATTGCAGAAGTAGGTATCAGACAGTATGCCTTCGAGCTCGGCCAGTTCATCGGGCACTTCGTCCAACTTGCGCGCGGCGTCGCGCACCTTGGTGCAGGTGGCCCAGTACAGCCGCTCGGCCAGTCCGCGATGCTCCAGCGACAGCAGCCCCAGCTTGAACATCTGCAGGGCTTCATCCCGCGCGGTCACCGCATCGTGATAGCTCTCGACCAGGCGTCGCGGGTTGGTGGAGCGGAATGCATCGGCCAGGTCCTGCACCGGTTGCGGCAACGCGCTGCGCGCCGCTTTGTCGATGTCGCTGGCGGGGACTTCGAAAAGATCGAGTGCCGAGCGCCCCAGCACGTCGAATATCAGCACACTGTGGTGCGCGGCAATGGCACGCCCGGATTCACTGACGATCATGGGGTGTTCGATCTTGCGGGCATTGCAGACGCTGGCAATGCGATACACCACGTCGTTGGCATATTCGGCCAGTGTGTAATTCATGGATGACGGGAAGTTGGAAGCGCTGCCGTCATAGTCGACGCCAAGCCCACCACCCACATCGATGTATTGCAGGCCGGCGCCCAGCTGTTTTAGTTCGGCATACACGTGCGCCAGTTCATTGATGGCGTCCTTGACGCGGCGAATGTCCTGCAGCTGGCTGCCCGGGTGGCAGTGCACCAGTTGCAGGCAATCGAGCATGTCGCGTTCGCGCAGCACCTTGAGCATCTCGAGGATTTCCGTCACGAACAGCCCGAACTTGGAGCGGTCGCCAGCGGACTCGCGCCAGCGCCCCGACCCTTCGCTGGCCAGCTTTACCCGCACGCCGATTTTCGGCCGTACGCGATGCGTGGCGGCATGGCGCAGGATGAGGTCCAGCTCAGCGAAGTTCTCCACCACGGGAATAATCGTGCGGCCCAGCTTGGTGGCCAGGATCACCGCCTCGATGTAACTGGAATCCTTGAAGCCGTTGCAGACGATGAGCCGATCAGGTGAGCCCTCGGTCATGGCCATCACGGCCAGCAGCTCAGGCTTGGATCCCACCTCGAGTCCAAAGCCGTATTCCTTGCCGTAGCGGAACACCTCTTCGACCACCAGACGTTGCTGGTTGACCTTGATGGGAAACACCGCGGCGTAGCGGTTGCGATATTCATTCTCGGCAATGGCCTGCGCAAACACGTCATGCAGGCGCTTCAATCGATGCGCCAGGATGTCCGAGAAGCGCACCACCACCGGTGTGCGCAGGTCACGTTCAGATAAACCCTGCACGACCTCATGCAGGTCGATTTCCCGATCCGCCGTGGTATCAGGTCGCACCACCACGTGGCCTGTGGCATTGATGGAGAAATAGCCCTTGCCCCAGGCGGGAACCTGGAACAGCTCCAGGGAATCCTCGACCGTCCAGGCAGACGGCGGAGCCGTGACCGAACCCTTCTTGCCAGCGGCCATTTATGCAATCCCCGTTGCTACAGCACGTGAAGGGCTGGTGATCCATTCGCTGAAGCTGCCGGCATAAAGTTGTGCTGCCGGATGGTTGATGAGGTCCAGCGCCAGCAGGTTGTGGCAGGCCGTGACCCCGGAGCCGCACATGGCCACCACGGGTCTGTTTTTCGCCGCCGCAAGCGTGGGTTGCCAGTTGACGCGCAGCTGCTGCACATCCAGGAAGCGTCCATCCGCGCCCAGATTGCGCATGAAAGGGTGGTTGAGTGCGCCAGGTACATGACCGGCGACCGGGTCCAGCGTCTCGTTTTGGCCGGCGAAACGGTCCGCGCCGCGCGCATCCACCAGGGCGATTTTGTCCTGTGCCAGGGCCGACTGGACGGCCTGCGAATCGAGCACTCCGGCAAACGCCTGCGGCGCCACGGCGGTGGGGCGGATGACCGGCACGGTCACCTCCACCGGTTGGCCGGCCGTACGCCACGCGCTCAGTCCACCATCCAGCACGCGCACCCGTGCGTGTCCCCGGGCCCGCAGCATCCACCACAACCGTGAAGCATAGGCACCGTTGGCCTGGTCATAGGCCACCACCAGCGTGTCCGGCGTGAGGCCCCATCTGCCCAGTGTCCGGGCAAAATCCTGGGGCGATGGCAGCGGATGCCGACCAGTGGTCGCCGACTTTGGTCCCGACAGCTGCTCGTCCAGATGTGCATACACCGCGCCGGGGATATGGCCGGCCAGGTAGTCCGCGCGGCCGCGGGACGTATCCGCAAGATCAAATCGACAGTCCACGATCAGCAGGTCGGGTTGGGAGGTGCGGCTCGCCAGTTCAGCGACGCTGATCAGCGGCGAGGCAAAAGTCGGTGTTGTCATGCGCGCATCATCGCCGCAGTCACCGCTGCGCACAAATCATCGCTACAATTTCCCATGGCCATGGACCTCTACTGGAGCAGTGGCAGCCCGTTCAGCTGGCGCGTCATGCTCGCGCTGGAGCTCAAAGGGCTGTCATACAACAGTCATCTTCTGCATCTTGACCTGCAGGAGCAGAAGGCGCCGCAGATGCTGGCGATGAACCCGCGCGGGCGGCTGCCGGTGCTGCGTGATGGCGACTACGTGGTTTTCGAGTCCGTGGCGGTTCTCTACTACCTCGACCGCAAATATCCGCAGCCGCCCATATTTGGAAGGTCTGCCGAGGAAGGCGGGGTGATCCTGCGCGTCATCGATGAATTCCAGACGTACACCGAAGGCGAGCTGCTGCGCATCCTCTATTCATTGCGCGCCGGCTCGCGCGAGGCCTTCGGTGAACGCATTGCCCATGCCATGCATGTGGTGGCCGGCGAGGCGCGAACCATCGAGGGACGACTGTCTAAGGGCGACTGGATAGTCGGGGATGCGGTGACGGCCGCTGACCTTGCCATCTATCCGTGCATCCGGGTGCTGCTGCAGGCGCTGCTGCGCCCGGGGGCCGAGGAACTGGCTGCGCGTTTTCTTCCGGCCGAGATCCAGTATCCTGCGCTGGCGCGATGGATGAAGCGCATGGAAGCGCTCCCGGGTTTCCGGAAAACATGGCCACCGGAATGGCCGCAGCCGTAGCAGGAGATACGTTTACCGCCATGAGTCACAAGATCCATTTCGAATTTCCCGGCCGCCTCATCATGGTGGGCTTTGGCAGCATCGGGCAGGGCGTACTGCCGCTGATCCTGCGGCATATCAGCATCCGTCCCGAGCGCATCGTCATCGTCACGGCGGATGCCGCTGGCCAGGAAGAAGCCAAGGCCCTGGGCGTGCGATTCATCAGGGAGCCGCTGGTGCGCGAGAATTTTCGCCGCGTGCTCGACGGCCTGATGGGGCGCGGCGATTTCCTGGTCAACCTTTCGGTGGATGTTTCCAGTGTGGCGCTGATCAAGCATTGCTGGGAACGCGGCGTCATGTATATCGACACCTGCATCGAACCGTGGGCAGGCGGCTACACCGATCCGGCCACGCCGCCGGGTCGCCGCACCAATTATGCAATGCGCGAAGAGGTGCTGGCGCTGCGCACCACGCTGACGGCGCGCAATCCCACCGCCATCGTCACGCATGGCGCCAATCCCGGCCTGGTTTCCTATTTCGTCAAGGCCGCGCTGCTGCAGCTCAAGGCGGACATCGGCGTGGATCTGGCCGTTCCCGCCAATCGCGCCGAATGGGGCGCGCTGGCGCGCAAGCTCGACGTCAAGGTAATCCACATCGCCGAGCGCGACTCGCAGATCACCAACCGACCCAAGCAGGTCAACGAGTTCGTGAACACCTGGTCTGTGGACGGCTTCGTATCCGAAGGTTGCCAGCCGGCGGAACTGGGGTGGGGCACCCATGAGCGCAACTTCCCGCGCGACGCCAAGCGTCACGATTTTGGCTCGGGCGCAGCCATCTATCTTGGCCAGCCGGGGGCTGCCACGCGCGTGCGCACCTGGACGCCCAAGGCCGGTGCCATCCATGGGTTCCTGATCACCCACAGCGAAGCCATCTCCATCTCCGATTTCTACACCGTGCGCGAACACGGCGAAGTTCTGTATCGCCCCACCTGCCACTACGCCTATCACCCCTGCGATTCGGCAGTGATCTCGGTGCATGAGCTGGCCGGGCGCAGCTGGGAAATGCAGGATCACAAGCGCATCCTGATGGACGACATCACTTCCGGCATGGATGAGCTTGGCGTACTGCTGGGCGGACACAAGCGCAATGCCTACTGGTACGGCTCGCAGCTGACCATCGACGAAGCGCGCAAGCTCGTGCCTTACAACAACGCCACCAGCGTGCAGGTGACCATCGCGGTGCTGGCCGGTATGGTCTGGGCCATGGAGAACCCGGATTCGGGGCTGCTGGAACCTGACGAGATCGACCACAAGAAAATGCTGGATTTCTGCCGACCATACCTCGGCAATCTGGTGGGCGAATATTCGGACTGGTCGCCGCTGTCTGATCGTGAGCGCCTGTTTCCTGAAGACCTGGACATGGGCGATCCCTGGCAGTTCAAGAATGTGCGGGTTATCTAGTACTCAATCGCCGTAATCACATAATGATGTTGGCCCTGGGCGGTCTCCAACGTGATTTCCGAGTCCAGCGCTTTGCCCAGCAGCGCCCGGGCCAGCGGCGCGTCCATGCTGATGTAACCGGGTGACTGATCGAATTCATCCGGGCCCACGATGCGGTAGCGATGCGCCATGCCAGTCTCATCCTCGAGGTCTATCCACGCGCCGAAGAACACGCGGCCACGGTCCGAAGGCGGCTGGTCGACGACCACCATGCCATCCAGGCGCCGCCGCAGATGCCGGACTCGTGAGTCGATTTCGCGAAGCCGCTTCTTGCCGTAGGTGTATTCGGCGTTCTCGGAACGGTCGCCCTGGGCAGCTGCCGCGGCAACGGCCGTGGTGACCACCGGCCGTTCAACGCGCCACAAGTGATCCAGTTCGGCGCGCAGCTTATCGGCGCCCGGCGGGGTGATGTATTTGGAACCCGGCTTCGAAGGTGCTTTGTATCGACTCATTCTGTGCGCACACTCACAGCCGCTTTGCACCCCTGGGCCTATCTTGGGCGGGACCCTGGAGGCCCCATGTCCAGCAAGTACTACGCCCATTTCGTGACGGACACTGCCGAGCCCCAGGTGGCCGGGGAATACAGCGGCGTAGTGGAGCTGGAGACGCCGTTGCTTCCGCAACGCGAGACCCGCCAGCTGCGCGCGTTGTTGGCGCGCAACTTCGATATCACGGCCGAGGATATCAGGATCCTAAACTGGGCCACGCTGCATTAAGATGCTGGGACACGGCTTCGTGGCCGATAGTCTTCGATCGTCTTAAGGAGCTCCCAAATGCGTGGATTGAGGATTGCCCTCGCGGGCGTTGCCCTGCTGTTGTCCGGTTGCGGTTACAACACCCTGCAGACCCAGGACGAACAGGTGAAGTCGGCATGGTCCGAGGTGGTCAACCAGTACCAGCGCCGCGCAGACCTGATTCCCAACCTGGTGGCCACAGTCAAGGGTTTCGCTGCCCAGGAGCAGAAGGTGTTGCTGGGTGTCACCGAGGCCCGCGCCAAGGTCGGCTCCATCCAGATGACTCCCGAGCTGGTCAACGATCCTGAGGCCATGAAGAAATTCCAGGCGGCGCAGGGCGAACTCAGCGGTGCGCTCAAGAGCCTGTTCGCAGTGACGGAGAATTATCCGGAACTCAAGTCGGACCAGAACTTCCGCGATTTGCAGGCGCAGATCGAAGGCACCGAGAACCGCATCACCGTGGCGCGCAACCGCTACATCCAGACAGTGCAGGCGTTCAACACCACCGTGCGCTCGTTCCCCACCAACCTGACGGCAATGCTGTTCAAGTACAAGGTGAAGCCCAACTTCACGGTGGAAAACGAAGCGGCCATCGCCAGACCACCAGTGGTTGATTTCGGCGGCGGCGCCGCCGCGCCGGCGAATTGATCCGCCGTGCGGTAATCCTGTTTGCAGGGCTGCTGTGCGCGGCAGGCTTGGCCGCGCAGGAACTGCAGCCCGTGCCCAAACTCGAGGCGCGGGTCACCGACCTCACCGGCACCTTGACTGCCGCGCAGCAGGCAGACCTGGAGCAGAAGCTGACCGCCTTCGAGCAGCGCAAGGGTTCGCAGGTGGCGCTGCTGATGGTGCAGACCACGCAGCCTGAGACCATCGAACAGTATTCCCTGCGCGTGGTCGACACCTGGAAATTGGGGCGCGAAAAGCCCGACGATGGAGTGCTGCTGCTGGTGGCTCTGCAGGATCGCGCCCTGCGTATAGAAGTGGGATATGGACTGGAAGGCGCGCTGCCGGACATCACCGCCAAACGAATCATCGCCGACACCATCACGCCGCTGTTTCGCCAGGGCGAGATCTACGGTGGTGTCAACGCGGGACTGCAGCAGATCATGCGGGTGGCCGAGGGCGAGGCCCTGCCGCCGCCTGACAAGAAGTGGCAGCGGCGTGGCGACAACATTCCGGGCCTGCTGCTGCCGCTGTTTTTCGTGGTCATGATCGGCGGTTCAATCCTGCGTCGCATCTTCGGCCGTACCTTGGGCGCCGTGGCCACCGGCGGCCTCACCGGCCTGCTGGTCTGGGTGTTCTCGCACATCGTTCCGATCGCCATTGGCGCCGGAGTCGTGTCGTTGTTGGCCAGCCTGTTCATGGGCATAGCCAGCAAGGTCGGTGGTCGCACTGGCGGCGGCCCGCCCTTCGGCGGCTGGGGCGGGGGCATGGGCGGTGGAGGATTTGGCGGCGGCGGCTTCGGTGGCGGGGGTGGTGGTTTCGGTGGAGGCGGCGGCGGCTTCGGCGGCGGTGGCGCCTCGGGGCGCTGGTAACCATGTTGCGCGCCCTCAAGCACATGTTTTCGCCCCGCTGGTTGCTGCGCAGGCGCTTCCAGCTGCCACTGCTCAATGAGATCGAGCGGCGCATCGGGGACGTGGAGCGGGTGCATCCCGGGGAGCTGCGCTTCGTGGTTGAACACGCGCTGGAGCTGGGCGACCTTCTGGTGGGACTGACACCGCGCGAGCGGGCACTGGAGATCTTTGGCCTGCTGCGCGTCTGGGACACCGAACACAACTCCGGCATCCTGATCTACGTGCTGCATGCCGAGCATGCGGTGGAAATCGTCGCCGATCGGGGCATCGCCCAGCATGTACCGCAGGCAGACTGGGGTGCGCTGTGCCGGGTGATGGAAAAGGAATTCGTAGCCGGCCGCTACGGTGAAGGGGCGCTGGCAGCCATAAATGGGGCCGCAGCCCTCCTGGAAAAGCACTTCCCGGTCCAGGCCAGCGGCCGCAACGAGTTGCCGGACCAGCCCCTGCTGCTGTAGGGAACAACCGGGATTGATGTAATAATCGGCGGATGAATCCGTCCCGCTTCCTTTTAGCACTGGCCGGTGCGCTGATCCTTTCTGGCTGCGCCGTGTTTTCGCCCCAGGTCAAGGCACCGCCCCCACCGCCGGCCCCGGTGGCACCGCCCAAGCCGGTTTATCTGCCGGGCATCGACACGCACCGTTTTGAAATCGACCCACAGCATGACGACGTGGTCGGGGTTGTGCAGGTGGTGGTCACTTCCAAACAGGACACGCTGCCGGACATCGCCCGCCGCTTCAACATCGGCTATGAAGAAATTGTCCGGGCCAATCCCGGCGTCGATCCCTGGCTGCCGGGGGCTGGCCGCGAGGTCGTGGTGCCCACGCAGTTCGTACTGCCCAGCGCGCCACGCGAAGGCATTGTCATCAACATCGCCGCGCTGCGGATCTACTACTACCAGCCGGTAAAGCCCGGTGAAAAGCAGGTGGTCTACACCCACCCCATCGGCATCGGCAAAGTGGGCTGGTCCACCCCTGAAGGCAGCACCAAGGTTATCTCCAAGCAGAAAGATCCTGTATGGAACCCGCCAGCTTCGGTGCGAGCCGAGCACAAGGAGAACGGCGAGATCCTGCCCAAAGTGGTGCCTGCCGGTCCGGATAATCCGCTGGGGCGATACAAGTTCACGCTGGGCTGGCCCAGCTACCTGATCCACGGCACCAACAAGCCATACGGAGTGGGATTGCGCTCCAGCCACGGCTGCATCCGCCTCTATCCCGAAGATGTCGAAAAACTGTTCGGCATGGTGGGCCCGGGAACAAAAGTAACCGTGGTCAACCAGCCCTTCGTGTTCGGCTGGCACAACGAGCAGCTATATCTGCAGGCCTATGGCGCCATGGAGGATGACAAGCGCGATTGGGCAAAGGCGCAGCCGAAGTTGCTGTCAAAGACCATGACCAAACGCATACAGAGCGAGCTCAAGGCGCGCGACGCAACTGTCGACTGGGACCGGGTGGCCGAGATAGCCAAGGATCCGCGCGGACTGGCATTGTCAGTGACGCAGAAGGATCAGGATGTAGCCGCTGTGATCAAGGCTGCGCCGCGCGTTCAGAATCGCGTTCCTGAAGGCGGCAACTGGGATGGCGCTGACGATCCGGCGTTGCAGGCGCAACGTGACGTCGAAGGCATGGTTACCGAGCAACAGACGGCGCCGCGCACTTGAGCTATAGTCCCGCGCCCATGGGGACGCTGTCTGAATGGCTCAAGATCATGCTCGACGAAGTCGAGCGCAAGCAGGATGACGCTGCTCGTGCCGCCGCCGAATTGCAGCAGCGCGCCGCACATCCGGCTCCCGAACATCCGCCTGGGACATCGCCCTAAGTGTCAGTGACCCGCGGCACCGGGCCCGATTCCACCGACTCCGCTGTCACCCATGTTCGTCCGCACTTTACTTTCACTGGTGCGGTTGAAGGTGTCCCGCTGGGAACAAGCCCAGTTGCCGAGACGGGAGTCCAGGCCAATTCGCAGATAGTTGCCGCGCCCACCGGCGTAGTCGCCTTCGTCGGTCGTTGCCTCAAGGGGCCGGTGAATGAATCCGTGCCCGTTGCCAGCTTCGTGGAGTTCCAGCAGAAATTCGGCGGATTGTGGAATGGCTCCACCTTGCCGCATGCAGTGGAGCAGTTCTTTGAGCACGGCGGCGAACGCGCGCTGATTGTGCGGGTAGTCAGTGCGGGCAGGGCGCCGACCATTGACCTGGCGGCGGGAGAGGACCGGCTGATGCTGGTGGGCATCTGTCCCGGGTCGCGCGAATACCTGCGCGCCTCGGTGGACCATGATGGCATCAGCCCGCAGGACACCGACCTTTTCAATTTGGTGGTGCAACGCCTGCGCGCCCCGGGATCCGAGCTGGTTGAGGACCAGGAAACCTTCCGGCGCGTTTCGGTGTTTCCCGGTTCAGCACGCGAAGTCGGTCGCATGCTGGCGTCCTCATTCCTGGTGCGCGTCAAGGGTCATGTGCCGCAACAACGGCCGCAGGTTACGCGCGGAGCGGACCCGCGTTCTCTGATCGGCTACGTGGAATGTCATCAGGACGGACATGATGGGCAGTTGCTGTCCGACTATGACCTGATTGGATCCGAGGCGGCCAACAGCGGGGTGTTTGCGCTGCAGGGCGGCGCGCCTTTCAACTTCCTCTACTTTCCGCCGCCGGCGCCGGATCGCGACCTGGGCATCAGCGCCCTGGTGGTGGGCGCGCGATTCTGCCGCAATCACCATGCCTTGCTGCTGGTGGATCCGCCCCTGGCCTGGAAGTCGGCTCGCGATGCACTGGATGGCATCCGTGACTGGGCATTCCACAGCCATGACGCGCTGATGTTCTTCCCGCGTCTCATGGCCATGGACCGTCTGCATGGTCGTCTCGACAGTTTTGCACCCGGGGCCGCGGCCGTGGGGCTGCTGGTTCGCGACGACCGCTCCACCCCCGGCGTGTGGAGCGATGACGTGGAACCTTCGCTGCTGCGTCCGCCGGCGCAACCTTCAGTGTGGGTGGATCGCGTGCAGCGCATGCAACTGGCGCAGCGTGGCGTCAATTCCCTGCGCGCGACGCGTACCGCCGCACGTGATGTGGCTGCGCCCCATACGCTTGCCGGGGAATATTCGGCCAGCATGGATGACCGGCTGCTCAGCGCGCACCGCCTGGCACTGCATGTCTGCGCCAGCGTGGAGCGCGGCACCAGCTGGGTCGCGCTGGAAAGCAATTCAGCACGCGCTCGTGATCGCGTGTGCCGCCAGGTGGAGCGGTTCCTGCTGCAGCTTGCCGGGGCAGGCGCGTTCGCGGGCACCGAACGCAATCGCGACTATTTCATCATCTGCGATGAACGCCTCAATGGCGCCCTGGAACTGGCCAATGGCGAGTTCCGAATGATCTTTGGCTACCAGTCCAAATATGGCGCAACCCGCCAGGCATGGCTGGTGGTACACCGCGCCGGGGGAAGCCAGACCCGCCCGGCCAGTCTCAATCGCCTGGCTGTAGACTAGACGCATGGCTGAAAATCTCCACGTCGTGTTTTCGCATGGGCAGGACAGCAATCCGTTCAGCACCAAGATCCGCGAACTCTACGAGATTGCGGAAATGGAAGGCTTCGCGACCTCGGCAGTGGACTATCGTGGTGTCGATGATCCGGACGAGCGCGTGCAGTTGCTGCAGGAATTCTGCAGGGATTTCCATGGTCACCTGGTGCTGGTGGGATCGAGCCTCGGTGGCTATGTGTCGCTGGCTGCAGCGCCAACGCTGCATGCCAAGGGCGTGTTCCTGATGGCCCCGGCCATCTACATGCCGGGTATTCCGCCGCTCAAGCGCGGCGTGCCCACCTGTCCCATCGCGTTGGTCCATGGCTGGCGCGATGAAGTCATCCCCTATGAGCAGAGCATGCGCTTTGCCAAGGAAAACAAGCTGGCCCTGCACCTGGTTGAGTCCGACCACCGGCTGCACAGCCAGTTGCATTTCATCCGCTTCCTGTTTCAGTACTTCCTCATCGAATCCCGTCGCGCCCAGTACGTCGACGACTGACAGATTAAGCGCGCATGGACCGGTATACCGGCAAGTTGTTGTTGCCCTGGCTGCGGTTCTCGGTGCGTCCAGAGGACATCAGCGCACAGCTGGCGTCCGCGGGCGGCTCGATCTGCTACGTCATGGAACGGCACAGTCCGCTGGACGAAATGCTGTTGCAGCGTGCCTGCGCGCAGCAGGGACTGCCGCGTCCCGGGCGGCGGCTGTTTCCAGTGGGCGTGCCCGGCAAGGAACGCTCACTGCTGGCGCTGTCGCGCGAAGTCGGGTTCTGGAAATCCCGCACCGACTACCGCACTCCGGCAGTACTCAAGGCGCTGCAGGAAAGGCTGCGCGCAGACCCTGCATTCGACGTTACGCTGGTGCCGGTGGCTGTGTACTGGGGGCGCGCGCCGCAGCGCGAGTCCCAATCGTGGCTGCCCCTGCTGTTGTCCGAGGACTGGGCGCTGGCCAGTCGCGCGCGTCGCGCGATGACGGTGTTGTTCAACGGTCGCAACTCGGTGGTGCAGTTTGGCCACGGCGTGTCGCTGCGCGAACTGTCGGACGCCCGCCTGGGCGACAACCAGGCGGCACGGCGCATCTCGCGCCAGCTCATGACGCAACTGGCGGATTCGCGCACCGCCTATGTGGGCCCGGACCTGTCGCACCGGCGCACGCTGATGACGGAGGTATTGCGTGCGCGGGCGGTACGCACGCTGGTCGAACAGGAAGCGCGCGACAAGAATATTCCGCGCCGCGTAGCGCTGCAAAAGGCGCGCGAAATGTTCGAGGAAATTGCCGCCGACTATTCGCACGCCTTCGTGCGTTTCATGGAAGGGGTGGTCAGGCGACTGCTGCTGCGCATTTATGACGGCGTCTACGTGGCGCATCCGGAAACCATTGCCGCCGTCGCTCCCGGCAATGAATTGATTTACGTGCCGTGCCATCGCAGCACCATGGATGACCTGCTGATGCCCTATGCCATTTACACCAATGGCTTCGCATTGCCCCACATTGCCGCGGGCTTGAACCTCAACCTGCCGGTGGTGGGCCCGCTGCTGCGCAAGGGCGGCACGTTCTTCATGCGTCGCAGCTTCCGCGGCAGCGCGCTGTATACCGCGGTTTTCATGAAATACCTTGGTGCCATGATGGCGCGCGGCCATCCCATCCAGTATTTCATCGAGGGCGGCCGCAGCCGCACCGGCAGGTTGCTGGATCCGAAAACCGGCATGCTATCAATGACGCTGCGCAGCTACATCCGCCACCCCGTGCGGCCGGTGGTGTTCATCCCCATGTACCTGGGATACGAGCGGATCATGGAAGTGGACAGCTACGTCAATGAGCTGTCCGGCAAACCCAAGGAAAAGGAATCGCTGCTGGGATTCCTGCGTTCACTGCGGCGACTGCGCGAGAATTTCGGTCATGTGCACGTGAACGTGGGCGAGCCGATTGCGCTGCTGCCCATACTGGATGCACATCAGCCGGACTGGCGGCGCAAGCTGGGACAGGAAGGTCGTGGCGCCACGGTCAGCGTCGCCGTCGATGTGCTGGCGCAGCAGATCATGCGCAATATCAATTCCGCCGCCGCTGTCACGCCGGTCAACCTGGTAGCGCTGGTGATGCTGGCCACTCCCAGGCAGGTGATTCTCAAGGCCGACCTGCAGCGGCAGATCGGGCTGTACCTGCAGTTGCTCAAGCTCGATCCTTATTCAAACCGTGTCACCGTCACACCGCTGGACCCTGCCGCCATTGTCGATGCGGCGTTGCGGGCCGGCATCCTGCAACGTGTGGAAGGCGAAGCATTGGCTTTGACTCAGAAACACGCGGCCTCGCTGGCCTATTACCGCAACAACGTGCTGCACCTGTTTGCCATGCCGTCGCTGCTGGCCTGCTGCTTCATCGCGAATACGACGTTGCCGGGCAGTGACCTGCAGCGCCTGGCATGGCGCATCTACCCGTACATATCCGCGGAGCTGTTCCTGCGCTGGGACGAGTCGCAGCTCGAGGCCGTGGTCGATCGTTGCCTGCGCGCGCTGCGCGATACAGGCCTGTTGCAGGAAAGTAATGTCGCCGGTCAATGGCAGGCTGCGCCTGCGGCTTCCCCGCAGGCGGTGCAGTTGTCACTGCTGGCGCAGCCCATGCTGCAGGCCATCGAGCGTTATTACCTTGCAATTGCGTTGCTGCTGCGTGCCGGCAGTGGCGTGCTGACGCAATCCGAACTGGAACAGCGCTGCCAGGACATGGCGCGGCGCATGGTCACGTTGTATGGCTTCTATTCACCCGAGTTCTTTGATGGCGCGCTGTTTGAGGATTTCCTGGGTCTGTTGCGGCGCCGCGGCGTACTGCGCGTCGATGGCGACGGTAAATTGCTGTTCGACGAGGTGCTGGAGCGCATCGCCACCGATGCGCAGCTGGTGCTATCGGAGCAGCTGCGTCACAGCATCCTGCAGGTCGTGCACGGCTGAGTCGGGCATATCCAGCCACAGGCGCGTGCGTCGCCGCAGTATGTCCGCCGCACTGCGTGCCCATTCGTTGCGCACCAGATATTGAACCTCCGCTGCCGTGAGCCCGCCGCCGAAATCGCGGCCCAGGTCCTGCATTTCACGCGCGTTACCCAGGATAAGCGCCATGCGCGTGCCATAGAGGCCGGCCAGTCGCGTTACCAGTGACTGCGCAAGCCCGGGCCAGCGCTGCAGCGAATTGCCAATGAATGCAGGCAGGTCCCCGCCGGGAATATCTCCCCCGGGCAGCGGGCGCGTCGCGGTCCATGGGTCATGGGCGTCCATCTCCAGTTGCGGCAGAAGATGCTGCATCACCGCTTCGGCCAGTCGGCGGTAAGTAGTGATCTTGCCGCCATACACCGAGAGCACCGGCGCTCCTGAGTCGGTTTTCTGCAGCTCGAGGTCATAGTCGCGTGACACGCGTTGTGCGGATTTTTCCGAACCGTCGTCATACAGCGGGCGAACCCCGGAAAAGGTGGTGACGATGTCGGCCGCCGTGATCTCGCGCCGGAAGAATCGGCCCAGGCACTCCAGCAGGTATGCCTGTTCGTCAGCGCTGATCTGCACCACCGCGGGGTCACCGGCGAAAGGCACGTCGGTGGTGCCCACCAGCGTGTATTGGTCTTCGAACGGAATCGCGAATACCACGCGCCGGTCCGGGTCCTGCAGCAGGTACGCGTGATCG
This sequence comes from Pseudomonadota bacterium, assembly GCA_039932715.1. Lineage (GTDB taxonomy): Bacteria > Pseudomonadota > Gammaproteobacteria > Steroidobacterales > Steroidobacteraceae > ZC4RG30. Next base: position 31,527 of record JBDTPN010000025.1, read on the forward strand.
CCTTCATACAGCCGCCGCAGTACCAGGTGGCTGCCCTTGACCAGCCGCATGTGCTGGCGCGGCATCACACCCAGCGTGCCCAGTACCTGGTTGACCCAGGCGCCGCTGGCATTGACCAGGGCGCGCGCCGTGACCTCGCGGGATTCTGTTTGGCCCTGCTGGCGCAATTGCACGCGCCATACGCCATCGCCACGAGCAGAAACCACCTGGGTGCGCGTCCAAATCGTTGCGCCGCGCTGGGCAGCATCCATCGCATTGAGCACCACCAGCCGGCTGTCCTCCACCCAGCAATCCGAATACTCAAACCCGTCGCGCATGGCAGGCAGCAGCGGCGCACCCAGCGGCGTGCCGGCAAGCTTCAGCGTTTCGGTTGCTTCCAGTTTCTGGCGTGCACCGATGTGGTCGTAGACGAACAAGCCCAGACGCAGCAGCCACCGCGGTCGCAGTCCATCCACGTAAGGCAGCACGAAACGCAGCGGATGCACGATATGCGGCGCGATGGCCAGCAAGCGCTCGCGTTCGGCAAGGGATTCGCGCACCAACCGCAGTTCGCCCATCTCCAGGTAACGCAGTCCGCCGTGGATCAGCTTCGAGCTGGCAGACGAGGTGTGGGCGGCCAGGTCATCCTGCTCCACCAGGCACACGCGCAGTCCGCGACCTGCTGCGTCGCGCGCGATGCCGGCGCCATTGATGCCACCGCCAATGACAAGCAGGTCGAAGTCAGTCGTCGCCACGAACCCGGCCGCGAAGTTGCTTGTTGCGGCCCTGGCGAACCTTGCTGCTGACGCGTCGTTCCTTCGACGCGCGGGTGGGGCGGGTTGCCTTGCGCGCAATGGGTACATGCCGCGCCGCCGCCAGCAGGTCTTCCAGCCGCTGCAGCGCCTCGCGCCTGTTGCCTTCCTGGGTGCGGTGATTGCGCGCGATGATCAGCACTTCGCCCGCGTCAGTCAGTCGGCGACCCGCGAGCTTGCGCAATCGCTGCTTTGAGGGCGCATCCAGCGATCGCGATGCGTCGAGCCGGAAGCGCAGTTGCGCCGCGGTGGCCACTTTGTTGACGTTCTGTCCACCGGGCCCGGCGGAGCGCACAAAGGTGATGCTGATGTCGTCGTCCGCAAACGTATTGCCGGCGCCGCTGCTTTCGCTCACGGTTCGTCGCCGCCCGGCGCGCGCGTCATCTGGATCTCGCGTTGCGTCACCGGGATGGTGATGCCGTGCTCCTTGAAATGCTTCCAGATGGCGCGGTTGACGTCCGAGCGCACATTGTTGACGCCTTCCTGCGGATCGGAAATCCAGAACCGCAGTTCCAGTTCGATGCCGGATTCACCAAAGTGCATGAGGCGTGACACCGGCGCGGGCTCGTTGAGCACGCGGTGGCTGGCTTGCGCGGCCTTGAGCAACACCAGCAACGCCAGTTCCGGATCATCACGGTAGCTGACGCGCACGGGCAACTTCAGTCGCACCTTCGGATCCTCATAGCTCCAGTTGATGACCGTGTTGGTGATCAGGTTCTGGTTGGGCACCAGCGTGTCTACGCCATCGCGGTCGCGAACCACCACGCAGCGGCCGCGCAGCTCCTGCACCCAGCCGAAGTTCTCGGTGCTGGTGCCAGTGCCGCCAGTAAAGCTGATGACGTCGCCGGGCTTGATGGATTTATCCAGCAGCAGCACGAAGCCGCTGACGAAATTGCTGGCGATGGTCTGCAGGCCAAAACCCAATCCCAGGCCCACCGCGCCGGTCAACACCGTCAATGCAGTCAGGTCCACGCCAGCAGCATTGATGCCAACCAGCATGCCCAGCGCCAGCAGCAGTACATACGAGAACTTGCTGATGCCGATGCGCGTGGACATGGCCAGGCCTTCGAGCTTCATGACGCGCGCTTCTATGGTGCGCGATACCAGGCTCGTGGCCACCACGAACAGGGTCACCACCACCAGTCCCTTGAGCAATTGCCACAGCGTGAACCGGGCCTTGCCGGGTATAAGGTCCATGGAGTCGAGGCTCGACTCCACGAAATCAAACCATCCCAGCAGCGAGAATCCCAGCAGCAGCCACAGAATAATGGTCAGCCTGATTTCCCAACGATGCAGCCAGCGCTGCGGACCCAGCGCCAGCCGCAACAGGTAAAGGGCCAACCGCACGATCAACAGCGCAGCTGCCAGTTGCAGGGCAATGTCCAGCAACGTGGGCAGCATGTCGGTGAGCTCTATCAGGCCGCGGCCCACCAGCAGCGCCACCAATGCCGTGAATGACGGGGCTGCAAGTACGGCCGCTTCGGCCACGCGTGCCTGCCAGGAACTGCCTGCCTGCAGTGCGCTGCGTGCATGCCAGGCGCGCGCAAAGTGGCTGGCCATCACGCCGGCCAGCGCAGCAAGGGCAATCACCACCAGTTGCGCCAGTGCGGCTGGCGCGGCCAGTCGTGCAAACAATTGCTGCAGTTCGTTGTCAGGCATTGAGGTCGGGAATGGCCTGGCTCTCGAGCTTCGAGATCTGGTCCTTGAGCAGCAGCTTGCGCTTCTTGAGGCGCCGCATCTGCAGTTCGTCGGTGCGCATGTCCATCTGCAGCTGTGCGATCACCTGGTCCAGGTCGCGGTGTTCTATGCGCAGCTGCCGCAATTTCTCGATATTGCGGAACAGCTCACGGTTGATATTGTCTTCGGTATCGTCAGACATGCGGGTTCGGATTTCAGGCCACTTTGAGGCGCGCCAGCAGCGGCTCAATCCCATCCGCTAGCTTAGCGAAGCGGCCCAGTGGGCGCCACGCCACCCCCGGCTCATGGAAGTCCGAAGCAGCGGATCCGGCCAGCGAGTGCTGCCGCGCCAGAGACGCCAGGCGACTGGCATCGCCGGGCGAAAGACCCGGCAGGCTGACCTCCAGCGCGCTGCCGCCCCAGCCGGCAAACTCCGCGCACAGATTGCGCAGTGCGCCGCCCGACAGCTTGTATCGATGGGCGTGCGCCAATACGGCGTGCCCGCCCGCGGCACGGATGGCAACGATGGCGGCCTCCACCGTTGGCCATTCCTGTGCAACGTGGCCCACGCAGCCGCGCCCCAGATAACGGTCGAAGGCTTGCTGCGTGGACTCGGTGGCGCCAATGGCAACCATGCTTCTGGCCAGATGCATGCGGGTGGGCACGGGCGCGCAGTCCAGCACCTGCGCTGCCAGATCGATCTGGGCAAAACGTTTATCGCGCTGCAGGCGTGCGCCAATGGCAACGATGCGATCCCGACGCAGCTGCACCAGCTGCGACAAGTGCGTCTGCAGTGCCGCAGAGTCGGGGTCGACACCCAGGCCCACGACATGGATCTCCTGGCCGCGCCAACCGCTGGTGATCTCCACGCCGGTGACAAAGCCGATGCCGGCGGTGGCGCAGGCCGCACGGGCTTCGGCAAGGCCCAGGGTGGTGTCGTGATCGGTCAGCGCCAGCACTTCGAGCTTGCGTTGACTTGCCAGCTCCACCAGCGCCGCGGGCGCAAGTGTGCCGTCGGACCAGATGCTGTGGGTGTGCAGGTCAATGAGGCCGGTCATCAGGCGCGTATCATAGGCCACTCATGATGACCCGGTTAAAACTGCCCGACACCATAGACACACTGCTGCTGGATCTTGACGGCACGCTGCTGGATCTGGCCTTTGACACGCACTTCTGGATGGAGGTGGTGCCGGCATATTACGGCGCGCCGCGCGGACTCACCGCCCAGCAGGCGCTGGAGCAGGAAATCAGGCCGCGACTGCGCGCCGCCGAGGGGACGCTCCAGTGGTACTGCCTTGATCACTGGTCACGGGTGCTCGAACTGGATCTCTCCGCCATCAAGTCCCAGCACGATGAGCGCATTGCGTGGTTGCCAGGGGCGCAGGAGTTCCTGACACTGCAGCGTGCCGCCGGGCGCCGCTTGATACTGGCCACCAATTCGCACCCGGAGACGCTGCGCATCAAGGACCAGAAGGTCGGTATCGCACCCTTCCTCGATGCGATGCACAGCTCACATGAATTCGGGGCACCCAAGGAACACGCGGGTTTCTGGCAGCGTTTTCGTGCAGCCGAGCCTTATGAACCCGCGCGCACCGCAATGATCGATGACAACCTTGCAGTGCTGGGCGCAGCACGGGATGCAGGCATTGCGTGCCTGGTCGCGGTGACGGATCCGGATTCCAGCAGGCCGGCACGACCTGCGCCCACGGATTTCCTGCATGTCAGTGCAGTGGGGGAGATCTCATGATCAGCGCTGAACGTGTTGGCGGCTAACGTCGCCCGTGAGACGGTCCGCGACGCGGACCACCGCCACCTGGTCTGCCGCCGGCACCTGGACGAGGCCCGCGACCTGCGCCACCGCCTCCTCCACTGCGACGCACGGGAGCGTCTTCGCGCGGCTTGTGGCGCGGGAAGACCACATCCTTGGCCAGCAGATCGGGCGTGACGCTGGCCACGGGAATCTTGTGGCCGATGTAGTTCTCGATATCGGGCAGGCAGATCGCGTAGTCCTCGCAGCCGAAGCTGATGGCGTCGCCCTCGGCGCCAGCGCGTGCAGTGCGCCCGATGCGATGCACGTAGTCGGCAAAATCCTGCGGCAGGTCGTAGTTGAATACGTGGCTGACGTCGGGAATATGCAGCCCGCGTGATGCCACATCGGTGGCAATCAGCACTGCAAGCTCGCCGCTGTGGAATTCCTTGAGATAGCGCAGCCGCTTGTTCTGCGGCACGTCACCGGACAATGCCTGCGCATTGATGTGGTTGGCGCGCAGCACTTCCTCGAGCCGGTCGGCCATGCGCCGCGTGTTGACGAACACCATGGTGCGCGCCGCGTCGGCCAGGCGTAGTTGCCCGATCAACAACGGGATCTTCTCTTCCATGGCGGGGAAATAGATCAGCTGGCGCACCTTGTCAGCCGTGATCTTGTCCGGCTCGATACGGATCAGCTCCGGGTTGTTCATGTGCTCGTAGGCCAGTTCCAGCACCCGTTGCGACAGAGTGGCGGAGAACAGCATCGACTGACGCTGGGCGGGCTCCGGCATCTTGCGCAGCATGTAACGGATGTCGGCGATGAACCCCAGATCGAACATGCGGTCCGCTTCGTCCAGCACGCACACCTGCACATGGCGCAGGTCGAACACCTGCTGCTTGTAGAAATCGATGATGCGGCCCGGCGTTCCAATCAGGATGTCTGCGCCTTGCTCGAACTGCCGGCGTTGCTTGTCGTAGTCCACGCCACCGAACACGCAGGCGATTTTCAGACCGGTGTGCTTGCCCAGCGCCAGCGCATCATTGTTGATCTGCACCGCCAGCTCACGGGTGGGCGCGATGACGATGCCGCGGACATACGCGGTCTGCCGCTGCTCGCGCGGGGGATGCGCCAGCAGTGTCTGGAACATGGACACCAGGAAGGCCGCGGTCTTGCCGGTGCCGGTCTGCGCCTGGCCGGCGATATCCCTTCCGGCCAGCGAAAAGGGCAGGGTCTGCGCCTGAATGGGCGTGCAGCGCACGAAACCCGCATCGCTGACGCCGCGCGCCACCGCAGGCAGCAGGTCGAACCCCGCAAACGGGGGACCATCGGGCGCAGCGTCGGGCCGCTCCGGGCGTTGAGCTTTCTCAGCCCTTTCCGGACGCTCAGGCGCAATAGCAGGATCCGGGAGTTCCGGTTCAGCAACGCGGGGGCGGGCAGGTTCAGGGGGAACCACGGCTTCGGCCGCAGGTCCAAACAGCATATTCCAGATTTTTCTGATCATGTTTCCGTCAGGTTTTCTGACCTGATTCGCAGGCCGCGCCGGAATGCTTGCAAATCTGCCAAGGACCGGCTAAAAAAGCGTCCTATACACGGCGCATTTCTGACGCCCTGGACGCAATCCCCAAACACCAGTCTAACTGCTTGATCATGCTCCGTGGCGCGGGATTTCACCCCCGGCCAGCGCATCAGGCGCCAAATCATCAACCAACCCGCCCCTTGAGCTTAAGGCCCACCGCCACCCAAAACCAAGGCAACCCGTAACTGGAGGCTTCCCTAGTGAGCAACCCGCTGATCGTCCACACCTCTGACAAGACTTTTGAAACCGACGTCCTGAAGTCGGCCGAGCCCGTGCTGCTCGACTTCTGGGCCGAGTGGTGCGGACCCTGCAAGATGATCGGCCCGCTGCTGGATGACGCCGCACGCGACTACCAGGGGCGCCTCAAGATCGTAAAACTCAACATTGACGAAAGCCCAGGCACGCCGCAGAAATTCGGCGTTCGTGGCATACCAACACTGATGCTGTTCAAGAACGGCAAAGTCGAAGCACAAAAAGTAGGTGCCTTATCGAGATCTCAACTGACGGCGTTCCTGGACAGCAACCTGCCGCAGACGAACGCCGCCCCAGGCAGCAGCCTGTGAGGGGTTACCTGGGCGGCCCGGGTCGCAATAACAACCAGCGCAACAAGGGTGGTGGCGGCCAGCAGCGCCACCGTGATGGCAATCGTGGCGGTGGCGGCGGTGGTGACCGCAACGTCAACGGCAACATGGGCGGACGCCCGGACGAAGTCTACGATCCGGAGCCGTTTGATCCGGCCGACGACGGCGAGGTAATCAGCCCGGCAGACCTTGCGCAGTCGCGCATGTCGATGAACCTGACTGAGCTCAAGGCCAAGCCCATCCACGAGCTGGTCAAGGTTGCCGATTCGATGGGCCTCGAGAGCCTGGCCCGTTCGCGCAAGCAGGACATCATCTTCTCGATCCTCAAGGCGCATGCGCGCAATGGGGAAAACATCTACGGCGAGGGGGTGCTCGAGATCCTGCAGGACGGCTTCGGCTTCCTGCGCTCTGCCGACGCTTCCTACCTGGCCGGCCCGGACGATATCTACATCAGCCCCAGCCAGGTGCGGCGCTTCAACCTGCGCACCGGCGATTCCATTTCCGGCCTGATTCGTCCGCCCAAGGATGGCGAGCGCTATTTCGCCCTGCTCAAGGTGGGCGAGATCAATTTCGACAGTCCGTTGAGCTCGCGCAACAAGGTGCTGTTCGAGAACCTGACGCCGTTCCATCCCACCTCGCGGCTGAAGCTGCAGCGCGGCAACGGCAGCACCGAAGATCTCACCGCGCGCACCATCGACCTGGTTTCCCCCATCGGCAAGGGCCAGCGCGGGCTCATCGTCTCACCCCCCAAGGCGGGCAAGACCATGCTGCTGCAGAACATCGCCACTTCGATTACCGCGAATCATCCCGAGGTCTACCTGATCGTGCTGCTCATCGACGAGCGGCCCGAAGAAGTCACCGAGATGCAGCGCACCGTGAAGGGCGAAGTGGTTTCATCCACCTTCGACGAACCGGCTGCCCGCCATGTGCAGGTGGCCGAGATGGTGATCGAAAAGGCCAAACGCCTGGTCGAACACAAGAAGGACGTGGTGATCCTGCTCGATTCCATCACCCGCCTGGCACGTGCCTACAACACCGTTGTGCCCAGCTCCGGCAAGGTGCTGACCGGCGGCGTCGACGCCAACGCGCTGCAGCGGCCCAAGCGTTTCTTCGGCGCCGCGCGCAACATCGAAGAGGGCGGATCGCTGACCATCCTGGCCACCGCGCTCATCGACACCGGCTCCAAGATGGACGATGTGATCTTCGAGGAATTCAAGGGCACGGGAAACAGCGAAATCCACCTGGATCGTCGCATTTCCGAAAAGCGCGTGTTCCCGGCGTTCAACATCAACCGTTCGGGCACTCGCAAGGAAGAGTTGATCACCGATCCCACCGAGCTGGCCAAGATGTGGATATTGCGCAAGCTGCTGCATCCCATGGATGAGCTGGCGGCCATCGAGTTCCTGCTCGACAAGATGAAGGACACCAAGACCAATGCGGAGTTCTTCGAGGCGATGAAAAGGTAGAAATCAGAGTGCCGGGGCTGCGTAATGTGACCGGCCTCTCTGTCCTGCAACGTCGCGGCACTGCGACGTTGGCCCCGAAGGGCAGGCTCTGGGATCATCAGACCATGCCCATTTCAAATCGAATCCGGCCACGCCGAATCTTTGTGCTGCTGGCGGCTCTGGCCGCCCCGGCATTTGGCGCCACCCCTGAGCCGCAAGCTGAGGCCCCGCGCGAACTACTGCAGCCACCCAAGCACAGCATCCCAAGTCCCATCACCGATCGGTTCGCTCTCAAGGGTATCTATTACCAGCCTAGCGTCAGCACCCTGCTGCGCTATGACAGCTCGACCGGTGTTCCTGGCACCGAGTTCAGCGCCGAAGACACGCTGGGCCTCGACAGTGAGCTTAACCAGGGTTCGATTGAAATGTGGCTGCGCATGGGCGAGCGCCATCGCATCCGGGTCGACTATTTCAAGATGACGCGCAAGGGTGATGTGGTGCTGGACCAGGCCCTGAATTTTGGCGACACCACCTTCCTTGCCGGTGAACGCGTGGTGTCAGCCATGGACATGCGTACGCTTGGTATCACCTATACCTACTCGCTGTGGCGGCGTGAGACGTTTGAAATCGGCCTGGGTCTGGGAATACAGCTGGTGCAGCTGGAAGGTTCAGCAGAGGCTCCGGTGCGGTTCGTGGGTGAAAAATTCGACACGGCTGGCCCAATGGCGACGATTGCACTTGATGGAACCTGGCGCTTCACGCAGCGCTTCTCTGCCAACGCGCGCGTGCAGTATCTGCAGGGAAATACCGGCAACGTCGACGGCTTGTATGGCCAATATCACCTCGACGTGCAATTCCGCTGGCGACCGAACATGGCCTTCGGCCTGGGTTACTCGCAGACCCGGATGAAGGTCGACAGCTCCGATCCGAGCTTTGCAGGTCTGTTTGACCTTGAATACCGGGGACCTGAAGCCTTCGTTCGCGTCAGTTTCTAGGTTACGTTCGCGGCAAGGGCGCTGCGCAACGTGGCGATGGTCTCGCGACGCAGCTGCGCCAGATTGGGTCGCGCATCCCGGGTACACAAGGCATCAATTTCCGAAATCAGCTTGTGCAGCGCCTGCAGCTGCGCTTCATCGTTTGTCTTGCCAATGGCCAGCTGTGCCATAGCCATCAGCTCGTGCAGTGGCCGTAGCCGCTCGTAGCTGTCAAATATCTCTGTCGCGATTTCAGGCGACTGCGACCAGTTGACACCGCCGAACAATTCCTGCGTGACCCGCTGGCCGGCGCCGAAGCAGTCGAATGCCACGCAACCCGGGTAGCCTTTTTCCTCGAGATGGCCGTAGATGCCGCAGCGGAAGTCCGCCTGCAGGTGATGGCAGGGTTGGCGGGCGAGCTTGTCGTGACCGAATCCCTGCTCGGCATCAAAGGGTGGCACCACGCAGCACAATCCGCAGCAGTTGCCGCAGTCCGGACGCAGCTTCTCAGGCAGTGAGAGCACGGATCTGTCGGTCGTGGAATCGCGAGAACAGCAACAGCGCAGTGACGGCACCAATCAGCGCCATGAACATGTCCCACTGCGTGTCCCACGGGTCACCCTGCGTGCCAAGAAACTCTTCCGCTCCCTGGCCGAAAATCATCGCTGTGCCCCATTCGATGAACTCATAGGTGACGCTCACAGTCATCACCACGCAGATCACCAGGAATGCCAGCATGCCCTTTCCCTTGATGTATTTGCCCCGCAGCAGGATCTCGCGCGCCACCAGCGCCGGCACGAATCCCTGGAAGAAGTGGCCGAGCCGGTCGTAGGGATTTCTTTCCAGGTGCATCCAGTCCTGCATCGCAAAGCCCAGCGGTACGCGCGCATAGGTGTAGGCGCCGCCGACCATCAGCACCACCGCGTGCAGGAATATGCAGACGTAGAGAAGATTGGTCAGCGGAAACCGCTGATAGGTCATCCAGAGTATCGGCAGCGCCACCAGAATGGGTGCGACCTCCAGCATCCAGGTGGCGCGATCGTAAGGGTGCCAGCCGGACCACACCAGCAGTCCCAGCAGCACCAGTGTCGAAAGCATCAGTGCATTGCGCCGATCTTTCATGTGCCGCTCAAGGCAGGACCTTCGTGCCGGTGGGGCCTACGCCGGCCTCCTGGTAAACAACTTCACCGCCCTTTGCCCAGAGGAAATGTGTGACGCCGGCCGGTGCGACATAGACACCACCAGCTGGCACGGCGACCATGACCGCCGGGTCGAACTTTGTGCCCAGGCCAACAAACAGCGTTCCGGAGAGCACGGTGGAATAGCGCGTGTCCGGGTGAGTGTGGGGAGGTATGCGCCCGTTGCTTGCCAGCACCACCCGCATTGCGTAGGTGCCCGCCTGTTGCTCGCTGCCAAGTATCCAGGCGCTGCGCACCGCCGGAATATTGGGCGGCGTGCTCCACTGCAGTTTTTCCGGCAGGATGGGTGTGATCGCGGATTGCTCTGCCATGGCGATGCCCAACAGCATCATGCCCGAGAGCGCCATTACTAAAAACCGTGCAGCGACAGCCTGGCTTTCCATGCGGCCAAGGTAGCGGTTGTGCCGTGCCAAGGCAACGTTCAGACTGCCGGCATGAACACGTCGAAGTCGCTGCGGCGCAGTGCCGTGGTATTTCTGACCGGCCTTATTTCGATGGTTGCGCTCGCAGCTGCGCCTGCCGAGCCGAAGCTCTACATCATGGATTGCGGCACGATCAGCGCCATGGATCCAGGTCTCTTCAGTCTGAAAAAAGAGGAGATCAAGGGCGACGCCCACTTTGTCTCGCCTTGCTATCTCATCGTGCATCCCAAGGGCACGCTGGCCTGGGACCTGGGTCAGGTCCCGGATGCAAAGATCAAGGATGACGGCACCGAGGCCGTGGAGCAGGGCATTCTCAAGGCGACGTGCCGCCTTGACCACCAGCTCGAAGCGCTGGGTCATCCCATCAAGGACATCACTTTCGTGGCGATGTCGCATTACCACGCGGACCACACGGGTAACGCCAATGCATTTGCAGGGTCGACCTGGATAGTGCAGCAGGCCGAATACGACATGATGTTCAAGGAAGGCGATGTTGGCATCCGCACGCCGGAAACCTACCAGGCACTCAAGTCCGCCAAGCGCATCACACTCAAAAACGCGGATCACGACGTGTTCGGCGATGGCACGGTGATCATCAAGACCGCACCGGGGCACACACCGGGTCACCAGATGCTGTTCCTGCGGCTCAGGAAGTTCGGCCCGCTGCTGCTGGCCGGCGACCTGTATCACCTGCCTGAGGAAAAAACCCTCGACAGGGTGCCCACATTCGACTTCGACGCGGCGATGACGCGGGCAACGCGCAAGAAAGTCGACGCTTTCCTGGCCGAGACTGGCGCAAAGATGTGGATCCAGCACGACCCTGCGACGAATGCGCCGCTCAAGAAGGCACCGGAGTTCTACGACTAAGGGAAAGTCATTCGAGTTTCTTGCTCAGGAATCGGGTGGGGCCCGAGTCGCCGTAGACGACGTCACGAAATCCATAGCGCTCATACAGGGTGCGCGCCGGCGTATTGTCATCCTGGACTTCAAGCGTGAGCTTGTAGCAGTCGCGTTGTCGGGCGCAATTTTCAGCCGCCGTGAGCAGTGCCCGTCCGATGCCGCGCCCGCGAAATCCTGGCCGCACTGCCAGATCGTGGATGTTGAGCAGTCTTCGCGCGGCGAAACTGCTGAACCCGATGAATCCTATCGAGAGGCCCACCGGCTCGTCATCAAGAAATGCCAGCAGCACCAACGTCGTCGGGTGGGCCCGCAACGAGGGAACCAGGCGGGTGCGCACGTCTTGGGTAAGCGGCACGCCGCCACCACGCGGATCCGACGCGTAGGAATCGAGTACGTCGACCACTGCACGGGCATCAGCCGGGTCATCGAGATTGGCCTCGCGAACCACCAATGCTGTGCTCATGCAATGTTCCTCATGATTCAAGCTCCCTGCAGATCTGTTCGATTGTTGCCGCATCCCGCAGCGATCCGCTATGGCCCAGTCCCTGCGTGGCCAACAATCTGGCCTGGGGCAGGGCAGCCAGTAGCTGTTGGGCGTGGGCGAAGGGGATTACATCATCATCTCGATCATGGATCAGCAACACCGGGACATGGATGTTGGCAGCACAGGCAGCGGCGATCCAGCCATCCGGTTGTCTGTGAAAGCGATCCGTGAACCGGTGCAGCAGGTGACGTGCTGTTGCCGCATTCAATCCGAGCATGACAACAAAGTTGTTGATGAGGAACGGTACGCCGGAGGGGCCACTGATGAGTACCACATGCCTGATATCAACGCGGCCCTGCGCGGTGGATTGACCAAGCCAGTCCACAGCGGCCAGCGCACCCAGTGAATGTCCGATCAGTGCCTGCACCGGTCCCAGTTGCTGTATCACTGCGTCGAGAGCGTTGATGAACTGCGGCAGACTGGACCTGCGGCCTGGCGAGCGTCCATGACCCGGGGCATCAATGGCCAGGACATGCCAGCCCTGCGCCACCAGGGATTGCGCCAGGGGCGCGAATCGCGCCGCATGCGAGCCCCAGCCATGCAGTATCACCACGGTTCGCGGCCCGGTACCCCACTCATGCACGGTAGTCCTGTCGGATCCTGCCTCGACAATGCGATTGCGGGCGGCTGCCAGCCAGGGTGCATCAGTGGAGTCGAGCCGTCGTCGTGCGGGGGTCAGGAAGAACGCAAACGCGAGTCGCGCGGCCAGGCGCGGGCTGATGGCCTGCAACACGGCGAACATGCGGCGCAACTGCCGCAGGCGCTGAAACGAGACGTGTGGCATGCGGGGAGCAGGCGTCTTCAAGGGCTGGCAGTCTATCCTTGAAACCCGACATACAGCACCCATGTCCAGCCAGATGCCTGCAGACCTTGTCCAAGTCTTTCGCTCGTTTGACCGCGCGCAATGTGACGACCGCGCATTCATGTTGTCGGCGGTCAGCATTCCTTCCGAAGTCGACACCGATACGACCGGTTATGTCGTACGCGTTGCTTATGCGCAGGCCGCGTTCGCGACGCACCATCTCTGGCACTACGAACAGGAATTGCGGCGGCGGCCACGCATGGTCCTGCCGCAGGCGCGAGCTCATCCGTATGCCTGGGTGGGCAGTGCGCTTTACGTTTTATTGTTGTCGCTGGTAGCAACCATAGTCGTGCGTGGCTGGTGGCGCCCGGACACATTCATCATTGGCACGCTCGACGCAGGCGCAGTACAGGCAGGTCAATGGTGGCGCGCCATCACCGCGCTGACCCTGCACCTGGATATCGTCCACCTGCTCATGAATCTTGGGGCTGGCGCCGCAATTGGATTTCTGGCCGGTCGACAGATCGGCGTTGGGCATGCATGGCTACTGACCTTATTGGGTGCGGGGTTGGCAAACCTTGTCGAGGCGATATTCTCGATGCCTGGGCACCAGTCGGTGGGTGCATCAACTGCTGTGTTTGCGGCACTTGGGTTGCTCGCGGCCCATTCGTGGCGCACACGCGGCGCCGTTGCCAACTCACGGCTGCGCCGCTGGGCGCCGCTGGTTGCGGGAGCTGCGCTGCTCGGCTTCCTCGGCACCGGCGCGTCGGAAAGTACGGCAGACGCTGGCACAGACATCATTGCGCACGCGTTCGGATTCCTTGTCGGGGCGGGTCTTGGTGTTCTTGCCGCGCACGTCCGGGTCGCTGCACTGTTGTCGCAAATTCCACAGTGGATCACCGGAGTGATAACCCTGGGCTTGGTCGGAATCAGCTGGTGGATGGCAGGTTCATTCCCCTGACCAATATTTTCCCGCTAGGATCCGGGTCATGTCCGGCATCTTCATCAGCTATCGCCGCAGCGACAACCCGGATGCCGTGGGGCGCATCTATGACCGCCTGATTGCCGAGTTTGGCAAGGCGCGGGTGTTCAAGGATGTGGATTCAATCCCGCTGGGTCAGGACTTTCGCGGACACCTCAACGACATCGTGGGCGGCTGCGCGGCCGTACTTGCCATCGTCGGTCCGAAGTGGATTGACATCCGCAACGAGGATGGAAAAAGACGCCTCGAGGATCCGGACGACTTCGTGCGCATCGAGCTGGAGGCGGCGTTGGCGCGCAGTGTTCCGGTGGTGCCCGTGCTGGTCGGGCACGCGCCGATGCCGGGAACTTCCCAACTGCCTTCTACACTCTCGTCCCTGGCGTTCAGGCAGTCGATAGAAGTCAGGCCCGATCCGGATTTTCACAACGACGCGACGCGGCTGGTGTCAGCGCTGCGCGCGATCATCGATCCGGATGCACCGCAGGTGGAACCCGTGCCGGCAAGGCCAGAGCGTTCGTGGGCTCCATGGCTGGCCGCTCTGGCTGCAGGGGCAACTCTGGCTGCAATCGCATTCGCGGTTCCCGCATTGAAGCACCTTCGCGAAACGCCACCGCCGGAGATCCGGACAGAAATCGTCACGCCGCCCACGGAAAGCCCCGTATCTTTCGCGCTCTCACCCGATGGGCTCCAGATCGCATACGTGGCCAGGGATGGGGATACCGAGCGCCTGTGGCTACGATCGCTGGCCAGTTCCACCGCGCGACCTTTGCCGGGTACCGAGGGTGCCGCTGCGCCATTCTGGTCGCCCGACGCCAAGTCGATTGGCTACTTCGCGGGCAATATGCTGAAACGACTCAACCTCACTGACGTGGTTTCGCAGACGCTGGGAGTCGGAACTGCTGCTTCCACGGGCACCTGGAATTCCGATGGCGTCATACTTCTCGTTATAGGTGCTGCGAATCCCGTCATGCGCGTTTCCGCCAACGGCGGAGCGATGGCACCGGTCACCCAGCTCAATGCCGAGCATGTCGCGCACCGACTTCCGCTGTTCCTGCCGGACGGTCGCCATTTTGTATTCGTGAACATAGGGGGAACGGCGCCGGGAATATATCTGGGGTCCCTGGATGGCGGCACTCCGGTCAGGTTGACGAGCGATACCGGCGCCAGCGGAATCGGCGCATTTGCGTATCTTCCCGGCGGCTGGTTGGCCTGGTCACAATCCGGCACGCTGATGGCGCAACGACTGGATATGAACCGGGCTGCGCTCGTTGGGGAACGTGTGACCGTCGCCAACAGTGTCGGCGCGATTTCCGCGTCGTCCACTGGACTCTTGGCGTGCCGGAGCACTCGAGCGCGTGCACTGGAACTTACCTGGAGGGATCGAAGCGGCAAGTCATTGGGCTCGATCGGCGATCCGGACGGTTCCTACCTTGGACCCAGTGTCGCGCGTGATGGTCGCGTGGCGGTATCTCGAACTGCGCAGGACAAGATGGATATCTGGCTATCGGACGGCTCGCGCAGTAGCCGGATCACGTTCGACGGCGCGCAAAACGTGTATCCCGTCTGGTCGCCCGACGGCGAACGGATCGTATACGCGTCGATGGCCGGCACTGCCAGCGCAGGCGCCATCTACCAGAAGTTCACGAGCGGAACGGGTGAGGCGGAGCAGATCCTGAGCGCTGGCTCGGTGAAGTTTCCCAGCAGCTGGTCGGCAGATGGTCGATACCTGCTCTTCTTCATTGCGAATCCTGAGGCGGGAGTAGATACCTGGATCATGCCGATGACCGGCGATCGCAAGCCGTCAGTGTTGCTCAAGACTCCCTTCTTCGAAGTCTGGCCGCGCTTCTCGCCCGACGGAAAATGGGTGGCCTACCAGTCGGATGAATCCGGGCGCTTCGAAATCTATGTGCGCAGTTTCGTCGAACCCGACGGCAAGGGCTCGGTTCCGTCGCTGGGCTCGGGTCAATGGCAGGTGTCCACGGCGGGAGGCGCCTTTCCAGTCTGGAGCCCGGACGGCCGGGAGCTGTATTTCCTCAATCCAGCGGGCGAAATGTTCGCGTCGCCCATCAAGGTGAGCGGTCCTGTGGTGACACCGGGAACACCCGTCAAATTGTTCGCTACAAAGGTCCTGGGGCGCGGTATCGACAACGGGACTGGTCGGCAGTACGACGTCGCGCCCGACGGCCGCTTTTTGATCAACGAGACCATGGACTCGGACACCGCGACGTTGCCGATCACGCTGATCCAGAACTGGAACCCCGATGCCGGCAAGTGAGGACAAGAAGCTGTCCGGCATCTTCATCAGCTATCGCCGCAGCGACAACCCGGACGCGGTGGGACGCATCTATGACCGCCTGATCGCCGAGTTCGGCAAGGGGCGCGTGTTCAAGGATGTTGACTCCATTCCGCTGGGGCAGGATTTTCGCGGCCACCTCAACGACATCGTCGGCAACTGCTCGGCAGTGCTTGCGGTCGTCGGTCCCCGGTGGTCGGATGCGCGCAGCAGCGCAGGTACACGACGGCTGGAAGATCCCGACGATTTCGTGCGCATCGAGCTTGAAGCTGCGCTGGCCCGTAACATCCCAGTGGTGCCGGTGCTGGTTGCGCATGCACCCATGCCGGGCAGTTCAGAGCTGCCGG
>JBDTPN010000026.1:0-46093 GCA_039932715.1 Pseudomonadota bacterium
CACCCACCGTTACACGCGGATTTGCTCGGCGCGGAGTCGCGGGCGAACGTATAGAGCGGCTTGCCGTCCGGCGCGACGAACGCGCCGTCCTTCTCGGTCACGCCCGGAGGAGCAGCCCAGGCTGCCGCTGTCAGGGCTAGTGCACCAGCCGCCATCAGTCCCGGAAAAATGCGCATCGGTCTTCTCCTGTAATTACTTGAACAGGTTGTTTAACGCACTTGTTGCGCCTGGGTCAATCGCCTGGAACGAACCTCGTGTCGGACTACATGAGCATTCGGTGAAAGGATCCACCTACGCAGACGAGTCAATGCCGCCTGACAACCACATGCAGCGGACTGGATCACCATACAGTGCACGAGATGCGTATTAGCTATCTCAAAGATCGCCCTGATCTGGCAGCGCAGCTGATACCAGGTCTGCTTGCGCATTGGCGCTATATATTCCCCGACGACACCGCCGAGGCGCGGGTGCGCCGGTTCCATGCTTGGACGGTCGGGAGGATCTTGGTCCCGAGGGGTCTACACCGACCCACACTTCAGACGTCGTGGCATCGCGTCAGAGCCATGTCGTGTTGTGGAGGAAAGAGCGTCAGTCCTCGGCATCGACAGGCTCTACCTATTCACGCATGGGCAGGAGTCACTCTATCGCCGACGCGGGTGGTCCCACTTTGAGGAAGCAGTGTGGCATGGTCACAAGTGCAGCATCCTGTGTAAGGACATTCGTGGCGCAATCTAACATCTCGTTGCAGCCGGACCGTGATGGGGAAAGTGCACGCTTTAACACGGCAGCGTCCGTCCGCTGAACTCGGGCGTTAGACGGCTCCCTCGGAGCGCCCGTTTGACGTCAAGACGTCATAGCGTCAGAATAGCGCTATGAGTACCCCGCCCAAACGTGCCACCGTCTATTTCGATGCTGAGGTTCACAAGGCCCTGCGCTTGCGCGCCGCATCAAACGACCAGTCCATTTCGGATATGGTCAATGAGGCGGTTCGGGCATCCCTTTCAGAAGATGCCGCCGACTTGGCTGCCCTGGATAAACGTAAACGGGAGCGCAGCGTCTCGTTTGATAGCTTCGTGCAGGGCATGAAGCGCCGTGGCGTCATATAGTCTTTTAATCAAGCCTTCCGCAGGGAAGGAGCTTGAGGCGGCGGGCTCAAAGGCAGACCGCCAACGCATCGTGGCAAAGATTCAGGCGTTGGCCTCTGATCCGCGCCCTCAGGGGTCGGAAAAGCTTGCGGGCTACGACGATCGCTTTCGCCTCCGCCAGGGCAGCTACAGAATCGTCTACCTAGTCGACGACAAGGCCAAGCTGGTGACCATCTACAAAATTGGTCATCGCAAGGACGTCTACAGGTGAGCCGTCCAACAAATCGCTGGAGCGCGGTCGTGAACGATGAAGTGCTCTGCCAATGGCGCCGCGTTCGGCGCGCACAGCGAAACCGTTAGGCGGCGGCAATGAGCGACAGTGGATACGCGCTGCTTAGAATCGCAGAGCATCAGAATGGCGAGTTCTTGCGCTTACAAACGTCGGGCGCCTACGCTATGGAGGCGGCGCTAGAGGCTCTCGGCTTCATTGAAACGGAGCTTGAAGCAGAGATTGAAGACACTGGCTGGAAGCGCGGGTTGGGCCTAAAAGTGTCTGAGCCAGTGCTGATCCAACTGGAGGGGCTCAATGTCGAGCTATCTACAGATGGAACTGAACTTCTGCTACGCCGTGTCGCGGGAAGTACACACGAATTTGAGGAGCTCTGTGAGCTTATCGCCAGCCATTACCGATGGGAATAGCGCGCCCGCTTGCGGGCAGCGCCGTACCGAACCGCTGATGTGTGCCCTTGGACGCCGCTAAACACCCCATGCGAAAACTGACGCGCCTGATCCTTGTTGCGACCCTTCTCCTGGGCTGCGTCGGCTGCGATCAAGCCACGAAAGTTGCTGCCAGGTCTCACTTAAGTAACGGCCCAACTGTTACGTTTCTGCACGATACAGTTAGGCTCACATACGCTGAGAATATCGGTGCCTTCCTAAGCGTCGGCGAATCCTTTTCAAAGCCGATGCGGATCGCCCTATTTCAGGGGGTTATTGGCCTTTTGGTCCTCGGGCTAATCGCCTCGGCTTTGTTGTGGCCGGGGCTCAGTAGAGGTCAAGTCGTCGCGGTGACGCTCTTGGGCGCCAGCGGGTTGGGCAATCTCATAGACCGAGTTCTCCACGATGGGCGCGTCACGGATTTCCTGAACATGGGTATTGGTCCGGTAAGAACAGGCATCTTCAACGTTGCCGATGTCTTTGGCGTCGTAGCCTTCGTCCTGCTGTTATTGTTACGGAGCAATGTCGCACCGTCTAACAAACGCATGCAGCGCGGCTGGGAAACATAAAATGCCGATGCGTGCCAGCAATGTTGTGCCCGCGCGCTGATGCGGGCCGTCAGGCGACTGCCGATCGCATTGCACTAGCTCTTCGGAACGCCTCAATTTGGTTCGCGCCAAGAGATGGTCTAGCATCCCTCTCTCAAATCCATTGCCATCGTAGGAGCGTGACCATGAAAGCGCCATGGGCGGGTATTCTCGGAGCACTGGACGGTGCGGTTTTCGCTGCGGTTGTCGGCGGCCTTCTGGTTGGTGTTCTCGACTGGCACCTCGATACCCCACCTAAAATCTCGGTATTTATCGCCGGCATACTCCTCTGTGCAATCGCTGGTTGGTCCATTGGCACGAAAGTGGCGCACCGAAGAACGGCACGTCTGACCACACAGGTCAGTTCTACTTAGGACAAGAGTTGCTGAATCAGTCGCCTCTCAAATCGTTGCAGCGGGCCGAGTGGCATAAATTGATTGGCCGCGGGTGGCGTAACAACCAGTTGCAGGTGACCTTGGAGCCAGACGAGGAGCGGCTCGTCGCGTATCTCGAACGGAGGACACCATGGGGCTCCTGACCTTCAGTATCAACGTCACCCTGGACGGCTGCGTCGACCACCAGGAAGGAATCGCCGACGACGAGACACACGCCTTCTTCACCCGCCTCATGGACGAGGCCGGGGCGATGCTGTGGGGCCGCGTCACCTACGAGATGATGGAGAGCTACTGGCCTGCGGTCGCTCGCGGCGACGCGGCGGCGCCGCCGGCAATGCGAGAGTGGGCTGTCAAATTGGAGGCCAAGCCCAAGTACGTAGTGTCCTCGACGCGAAAGGACTTCCCGTGGACCAACAGTCACCGAATCGCCGACGACCTGCGTACAGGCATACAGAAGCTCAAGGACGCGATCCCGGCCGGCGTACTCCTCGGTAGCGGCAAGCTCGCGACCGAGCTGGACCGGCTGGATCTGATCGACGAGTACAAGTTGCTCGTCCACCCCAGGATCGCCGGCCACAGACCGACCTTGTATGAGACCGGGCTGCCCAGCGCGCGACGGCTCGAGTTGATCTCGACGAAGCCGTTCCGCAGCGGCGCGGTTGCCATGCACTACCGGCGCACACGCTGACTCGCAGATGAGTCATGACGCCTGACAATCACATGCAACGGGCACGTTAGGGGCGCTTGTGCACGAGCTGGACGTACCTAGTCCGATTGATCTGTGCGACCCGGTAGATGCGCTGGAATGGGAGAGGGCGGCGCAGTCCCGTCCCGGGCGCGCGGAGATGTTTCAGTCGTTCGCCGCCCAGCTGCAGAGCATGGGTAGGTCCGACCTTCAGGTACTGGAACTTGGCTCCGGTCCGGCCTTCCTTGCCGAATACTTGCTGAGCGCGTTGCCTGAACTACGGCTGTCCCTGCTGGATTTCTCGCAGCCGATGGATGACTTAGCGAGAATCAGACTCGCCGAACGTGCATCGGGAGTACGATTCCTGCACCGATCCTTCGAGGATCAGGACTGGACACGAGGCTTGGGGAAGTTCGACGCAGTGATCACGAACCAAGCGGTGCACGAGCTCAGACACAAGCGGTATGCCCAGGTACTCCATTCCCAAGTTGCTGAAGTTCTGGCTCCTGGCGGGTCGTACCTGGTGTGTGACCATTACTTCGGAGAGGGCGGCATGGGCAACGATCAGCTCTACATGTCGAGCGCGCCGGTACCCTGGTTATGCATCGTGGCGCCTAACAATCACATGCAGCGGGCCGTGTGCCATAAAATGCTTGGCCGCGGGCGAGGAGCGGCTGAGTCGTTCCAAGTCATTTGCGCCAGCATGCTGAAGCGTGAGCGCCCGGCCACCGATGTGAGCCGTTAGGCGGCATGCCCGTCCGCTTCAGCAAAGCTCTGCTCCTCGTTGAAGGGCTGGTCCTAGTCCTCCCGATCGGCGTGCTCTTCCTTACCCTGGTGCCAGGGGCACTCTTCTTCTTTCGGTCCTTTTCAGCGTTTGCGGCCTCTGTACTGATACTGATAATAGGCGTCGCCCTACTGGCAGCGATCGGAGTCATGGGACAGTTCTGGAGTCACGGAGTAGAGGGCTTGCGCGCTCTTCCCAAGTCGTGGTGGCGGCTGTGTTTCGCCGGCGCCGCAATATCGGTGCTGGGCGGCCTATACGTCATCCTGAAGAAATCCGTACTCTTTCCAGGCAACGATTTCTTCTTTGCCTTGAAGCTAAGCGCGTACGGTCTTCCGCTACTGCTCCCTTTTGTTCATGTGTTGCTGGAGCTCTTCCTCCGAAAACGGACTTTCCATGCCGCCTGACAATCCCAATTTTAGGCAAGTCATGCGCGCCCGCGTGGTCAAGCATCAGCGCTCCGCGGCTGATGTGGGCCATTAGGCCGCTTCACGACATGAGGCGCACGTGGACCATCATCGGCGTAGCGGACGTGCCAAACAGCTTCCGGTGGTATCAGTCGCTGCTTGGACTTCCAGACGCCATGCCGGCCCACGACTACTTCGGGCAGATTGTTGACGCCGATGGCACTGTGCTCCTATGCCTTCACCGCTGGGGAGCGCATGGGCATCCGTCACTTCAGAGTCCCGAGGCCTCGGGGCCAGGGAATGGCCTGCTGCTATTCTTCCGCGTAGACGACATTGATCAGGCTCTGGCGCGGGCTAGATCACTGGTGACCCGGCTCGAAGAGGAGATGACGGTGAACTCCGCTACTGGAACGCGGGAATTCGCACTTCGAGACCCTGATGGCTATTACGTCATGGTAAGTGCATGGACGGCCTAACAGGCGGCACCATGCGCAGCACCAAGAGCCAGGTTTCTGCCTTCATCGCGAAGTTCTCCCCTGACGTAGCGTCCCGGTTCCGTAAGGCTCGTGTCGAGCTTCGCGCGCTATTTCCTCGCGGCTTTGAGCTCGTCTATGACAACCACAACGCCTTCGGGTGCGGCTACTCGTTCTCCCCCAAGAATTCCGGTGTGGTGGTTTCCCTCGTTGCCTACCCGCGATGGGTCACGTTGTTCTTCTTCTGCGGGGTGAAGCTGCCTGATCCCGAACGCATCTTGAACGGATCGGGTAGTCGCATACGTAGTGTTCGCCTGGATCCCCCGGAACTCTTGAAGTCCAAAGGTGTGCGTACGCTGCTCAAGCACGCCATTGCCCAATACAAAATTGACTTCCAGACAGCTCCCCGGCTCTCTACCCATATCAAGTCGGTTGTTGCAAAGCAGCTCCCCCGGCGACCCGGGACCAAGCCAAAGCGTGCCAAAACTGCCGCCCACAAAACTGCCAGTGCCGCCTAACAAACGCATGCAAGCCTCGCAGCTTAGTGCACTTTGGTATGGTCCCAGCCCATGGAGGCCAACCGCATGAATCTCACCGACTCCCGGATTGGCCAAGTGGCTATCACTGTCTCGGATGTAGCGGTGGCGCTTTCCTTCTATCGCGACATTCTCGGCTTCAAGTTCCTTTTCGCACCGTCCCCAACTCTGGCCTTTCTTCAGGCGGGCGATACCCGCCTTATGCTCTCGACGCCACAGGGGTTTGGGGCGATAGGCGCAAACTCCATTCTGTACTTCCACGCCAAAGACATTGAGACAACTCATTCCAACCTGGTGTCTTTGGGTGCAAAGAATGAGCGGGTTCCCCAGATGGCAGCCAAGCTGCCAGATCACGATTTGTGGTTGGGATTCCTCCGAGATCCGGATGGCAATCTGGTGGGGCTGATGGAAGAGAAAGCTTCGGCATGACGCCCAGCAATCACATGCATGCGTTGCGCAACAAGTTGAGTCAGCGCCTTCGCAGCCTCGGAGTTGAGGAGCGAGCTTGGCCAGGGCGAGATGACGGTTTCGCCTCCCTTCTTTTTCAAGGTAGGGAATTTGCCCACTTCCATACGGATTGCGAAATCGACGTCCGACTCGGCAAGGATGTAATCAAGCGTGAGTGCCTGGTCCATCCACGAGATTCGCGGGTGCACCCGGATCGCGCGAAAGGGTCTCCTTGGTACGAGATGAAAATATCTACGGGTTCAGATGTGGATGAAGCTGTGCGACTCGTCGAACTGGCGGTGCGCGGCCTAAAGTCAAAGAAGTGACCTGTGCTCATTCCTCACACTACTGAGAAGGATCCGAAGACGTGGACGCTGGAGCTGCTTCTGGGTCTGTATCTTGGGGCGAGCCTCCTTCACTTCAGCCATAACGCAGAGTACGTCCATACCTATCCCAATTTGCCCGCTTGGGTCACCCGATCCAGCGTGTATGCGACCTGGCTCGGAATTACGGCCGTCGGACTACTGGGGTACATCCTCTATCAGCACAGGCAGAGCTGGATGGGTCTGCTTCTTCTATGCCTCTACGCTGCCGTGGGCCTGGACGGATTGTTGCACTACACGTTGGCGCCGATGGCAGCGCATACCCACGGCATGAACGTCACCATCTGGTTCGAGGTAGTGGTGGCATCTGCTCTACTGTCGTACCTGGTGTTCACAGCAAGAAGGCACTTCGCCAAGTGAAGGCACTGCCGCCCAACACTCACCGCAGCGGCCGTCTTTGATACGATGGAGAAACCATGACAATCACCGTCGAGACTGTCGTTCATGCCAAAGTTGATGATGTGTGGAGGGCGTACACCTCTCCAACCGACATAGTAAAGTGGAACGCTGCTTCCGATGACTGGCATACAACCAAAGCGACCGTAGATCTGCGCGTGGGTGGTGCCTTCTCGTCGCGAATGGAGGCCAAGGACGGAAGCTTCGGGTTTGACTTCGCAGGAACCTATGTCGAGGTTATTCCGAACCAACGCCTCGACTACTCGTTCGGAGAAAGAGTCGCCAGAGTCGACTTCTCCGAGGTTTCGGAAGGGGTACGCGTAGCGGTAACGTTTGACGCTGAAACGACGCTTTCGATTGAGCAGCAGCAGAGCGGTTGGCAGGCAATCCTGAACAACTTCAAACGTCATGTTGAGAGTTGCGCTTAGCATCGTCCACCCGCTGATAGAGTCCGTTAGGCGGCGCTGAAGCTTTGCCGTTATGGTGCACCCTTGCAAAGCAGGGAATGTGGCAATATCAATCACTGCCGCGACCGCGCAATTCACCGAGGCGTTCTCGCATGCCGATGCAACCGCGCTACTGGTTTGCCGCCAAGCGATATGGATGGGGATGGGGCCTGCCCCTGCGATGGGAGGGGTGGGTTACTTTGTGCGTGTTTCTGACCCTGGTAGCCATTGCGGGCGTAAAGTCGATGCCGCAGAGACCCATGCTCTTTGTGCTGCTCGTATCCATTGCTACCGCGCTTCTCGTCCTGGTCTGCTATCTAAAAGGTGAGCCTCCCAAGTGGCGTTGGGGCGGCAAGTACGGGGCCTAGGAATACGCGCAACAAATCGCTGGAGCGAGGCCGTGAACGACAAAGTGCTTTGTCATGTGTGCCGTGCCCGGCCAATGCGCCTGAACAAATGAACGATCTCAGCGCAACACCCGTATTTTTCGTCCAGGACACGCCGCGAGCCGTGGAGTTCTATACCAGTGTTCTCGGGTTCAACCTGGACTGGACGTACGAGGAGGATGGTCGGCCCTATGTAGTGCAGGTCAGTCTTCTGGGGCTCCAGATCATTCTCAATCAGAAGGAAAACTCCACTGACGTACGTCCCGGCCACGGACGCGTCTTTGTTGGCCTCGACGATGTCCAAAGTGAGGCCATATTGCGGCACGTCCAGAGCAGGCGGATCGCTGCCGCATACACGCAGTGGGGTGCCCCCACCATGGCCATTTATGACCTGGATAGGAATGAGATTTACATCTGGCTATCAGACGCGGAGCGAGTTAAGTGGCAGGCGCGATTCCTGCCCACTTGACGGCCTTCGCCCGCTGTCAAGAGGACAGGTATTGGATGATCTTGCCGTCGCGAAATACGAAACCATCTGCAAATGGCAGGCTACTGTATGCAATTACCTCGAGAACTCATTGTCATGGTCGCCGCCGCCGCAGTATGTCTGCTTCTCGGTGCAGCAATTTACGAGTCTATAGTCATGGCGCCAAACTATATCTTCAGCCTGGCGTCGCTGGAACATGCGCGAGGCTTTCTCGTTACCGCCACCCCTGGCAGCTTCTTCCGCAAGGTGTCGCCCGCCGTGCAGTTGTTCCTGTTTGTGTCGGTGCTGATCTCGTGGCGTGCGAAACCGCCCCGCATCCGATGGCTTCTCCTCGTCGCCTTATGCGCTGCGATAGCTACCGACGTCATCACGTTCACCTTTCACTATCCTCGAAACGACATCCTGTTTGTTGCGCCACTTGATCCTCCAGCCGCGGAACTTCGTCGCATAGCCCAGGAGTGGGCATGGGGGAATTACCTCAGGATAGGCTTGCTATGTGTGGCGGCCGTCACTACGTTTGCTGCCCTGAAGATGCTTCTACGACCTCTGTCGCCTGATATACGCCGTTAGATGCCAGGGAGACATGGCGACGGTCAGGCGAATGGACAATGTAGGCATAGAGCTTCCGCGGTCTGCCTGGAGATAAGGTTGAGCGCCTTCGCTCGAAGCCCAATAAGTGACTGACAGGACGGATGTATGGACCAAACAATTATCTTCAAGCCCTTTCTTGCGACCATGTTCCTGACGTTCGTGGTGTGGACATACATGTACGGGCGCCGGTTGCCGTTCATCTTCGCCAACAGGCTCGATCCGAAGCAAATGACTCCACAAGAACTCGCGCGGCTGTCTCCACCCCAGGTCGCCAACCCGTCTGACAACCTCAAGAATCTCTTTGAGCTGCCTACGGTCTTCTATGCCGTTGTGCTCTATCTATTCGCGACCGGAAAAGTGGACGTCGCCTACGTGGGCGCCGCGTGGACCTTCTTCTTGTTTCGGGCGCTGCATAGCGTGGTGCATTGCAGCTTTAACTCTATACCCCTGAGATTCTCCCTCTATGTGATCTCCGCCGCAGCCTTGTGGTTCATGATCTTGAGGGCCGCGATTGCGGCTTTCGTCTGAAGGCCTGCTGTAGGTGATATTGCGCATCCGCGCCGCACAAGCCGACGAAGCGGGGCTCTTGTCCCAGCTTGCGATGGATTCCAAGACCTCCTGGGGGTACGCCCCTGATGTTATGGAGGCGTGGCGTTCTGACCTGACCATCACACCCGATGCGATCGCTGCTCACTTGGTCTACGTAGCGGAGGAGCACGGAATGGTTGTGGGCTTCTACATGTTGCAAGCCGCGGGCCCAACATGGGTGCTGGAACATTTGTGGGTTCGGCCTGATCGGATGCGACGGGGAGTGGGGTCACAGATGCTTCAAAGCGTCCTGTCCACGGCAAACCATTCAGGCCTCTCCCGCGTTCACGTGGCGGCCGATCCAAATGCAGCGGGTTTCTACGAGCGACAAGGCGGAGTGCGCGCCGGATCCAGGCCGGCACCCATTCCCGGGATGCCAGACAGGGTGATATCGCATTTCACTTTTGAGTCGCATGGCCGCGCGGGAAGGTCGATCCTGTTACGGGTCACCGCGTGGGGGCTTCGAATTCTCATTCTCGTCGCTGTTGGACTCCTTTGTGGGGTGTCCGGCTCATTAAGGCCGGCAGTGGCATTTGCTGTGACTTTGGTTCCGGGCATTATTTTCGTGACTGCCTTCTTAACGGGTCATCTACGCTACCCTCCCTTCCTGAACACCGTATATCCAATAGAACCCGTGATCTATCGTTGGCTGGGAGTCGGGATAGTCAAACGGCTCGTTGCCACGCGCATCTGGCCTGTGTTGGTCGGCGTTGTGCCACCACCGCGGCCAAAGATCCGCCGTGAGTTCCTTAACTACATTGAAGGCTCAACACAAGGCGCGGAGATAAGTCACTGGGCGACATTCGTCCTGGCGATCGTCCTTGCTGTGGTCTGTCTGGCAGGTGGCCGGAATATGCTGGCAGTCTGGATCATCGCTTTCAACATTCTGCTGAATGGTTATCCAATCATGCTCCAACGAGCAAATCGCTGGCGAGTGCAACAACTTCGTGCGGCTCTTGCGCGTGTCGCGCGTGCCAGTAGCTAGGCATTCAAAGGTGGCATCATGTTTGATCACGTCAAGATCGGAGTCAGCGACTTCACATCAAGCAAGGCGTTCTTCCTCAAGGCGCTCGCACCGCTGGGCGTAAGTGTAGTCTCGGAGGGGCCGCCAACCTACGGCGTAGAGATGTGCCAACAAGGCGGCAAGGTTTCATTTTGTCTTTTCCAAACCGAGGAAAAGCCGGCGCACCTACACCTTGCGTTCGCGGCCGAAAATCGCCAGCAAGTCGAGGCCTTCTATCGCGCCGCCCTGCAGGTGGGTGGCAGGGACAATGGTGCCCCCGACCTGCGCCCCAATTACCACGCCAACTACTATGCAGCTTTCGTCATTGGCCCTGACGGACACAATATAGAAGTGGTTTGCCACTCTGCCATCTAGTTCCAACGCAAGGAATCACCAAGACGTCATCAATGACGGATCGTGTGCTGGAATTTGAAGAGGTGCCGTAGGGCGGAGTCCAACTCATGCGAACGCACGGCACTCTGACGAAGTGGAACGACGACCGGGGCTTCGGCTTTATCACGCCGGCCAAGGGAACCGGAGATCTCTTCGTCCGCATTTCCGTGTTTCCACGAGCCTTAATGATCCCTGGCTTCGCGGCGCGCTCTCGCTTCTGGCCATTGCAGGCATTGGCATATACGGTTACACGCAATACGACAAGCGCATCTCTCCAGCAGAGATATCTGGCCCGGACGCGCCTACGCAACTTGCGCCGCCAGTTTCTCAATACTCTTGTGACGGGCGCACAATGTGCTCGCAGATGAAATCTTGCGCTGAAGCCACGTACTTCATTCGAAATTGCCCGAATACCAAGATGGACGGAGATAGTGACGGCGTGCCGTGCGAGTCACAGTGGTGCAACTGAAAACGCGATGAACAGGTAGGACTGAACCGACACCAAGCTGCACCAACGCCGCCTTCCGCCGCGATAGCTGAGCCTTCAATATTTGCCCTTCCTGCGAAGAGCAAGTACCCATGGGGAGCTGCACTGTCTACCGAACTACGAGGGCTGCGCTACGTATCCAATAGCTCCGCGGGTATCAGCCGTCAGCGCAAGGGCAGGGGATCAAAACCAAAGTTCATCTATCGGGCCGCCAATGGTAGGCAGATCAAGGACAAGGACACTCTTGCCCGGATTCGCGCTTTGGCTATACCCCCGGCATATGAAGATGTTTGGATTTGCCCTAATCCACGCGGGCACTTGCAAGCGACTGGTCGTGATGCCCGAGGTCGCAAACAATACCGCTATCACCCCAAGTGGCGGACCAACAAGGATGAGATCAAGCATGGCCGCATGTACCAGTTCGGTCGCGCGCTGCCCAAGCTTCGACGAAGCCTGAAGTCGGATCTAAAACAGCCCGGGTTGCCGCGCGAAAAGGTCGTTGCATTGGTGATCAGTCTGATCGATACCACCTGTGCACGCGTTGGTAACGGCGAGTACGCACGAACCAACGGCAGCTTCGGCCTTTCCACGCTGCTTGACAGACACGCGCGGATTGCAAGCAATGGCGCGGGTTCACTGCGCTTTCCGGGGAAAGGAGGCAAGGTTCATGACATTCGGATTCGGGACCGTAAGCTGGCGGGGCTGGTGCGCAAATGCCAGCACCTGCCGGGCCAGCGACTTTTCCAGTACCTCGATAACGAGGGCCGAAGGCATTCCATAGATTCCGGACAGATCAACAGCTACTTGCACGAACAACTTGGCGGTGACTATTCGGCCAAGGATTTTCGTACCTGGCATGCGACGCGTCGAGCATACGAGTTGCTTCAGGACATTGGTCGGCCAGAACCCTTCAGTGAACGTGCCTCCCGTACGGCTATCGCGCAAGTGGTGGAGCGAGTCGCAGAGGAACTGCGCAACACGCCATCCGTTTGTCGCAAGTCCTACATCAATCCCGTTGTATTGACCGCTTGGCAGGAGCGTAAGGCCCCGTTCAGCCCAACAAGTGGCAAGCCGGGCAAGAGCGTGGATCCCTTGTTGGCCCTGTTGCGGGGCGCTCATCCTTTGGCCTTATCGTGAGCGCAACTGATAAAATGCCTCCCTGATACAAATCGACGTCGATAGATCATGCAAAAAGAAAAAGCTTCAGCGGCAGTTATTGCTGCGGACGTTCCCGTTCGGAGCAAGCCCTCTGTGTACCCCGAGCCGTTTGCGTCGCGCATGGCTGGGCGCGCCAAAAGGCAGTTGGGCGAAGCCTTCGGGCTTGCAAACTTCGGAGTCAATCTCACAAGCCTGGCACCAGGCGCGTGTTCGGCACTTCGCCATGCACACACGAGGCAGGACGAACTCGTGTACATACTGAGTGGACACCCTACGCTTCACACAAACCCTGGGTCGCAGCGCCTCTCCCCGGGAATGTGTGCGGGATTCAAGGCTGGTACCGGAGATGCCCATCGTCTCGTGAACGAGACACAAGACGAAGTCACCTATCTGGAGATTGGTGACAGAACCTCTGGAGACGAAGCCAGCTATCCAGACGATGATATCCAGGCGACACTCATTGACGGAAAGTGGCGATTTACCCACAAGAATGGACTGCCGTACTAGTGAAGACCATGCGCCCAGTCGCCAACGTAGTCGTTCCGCTTCTGGCTACCTTGCAATCCCTGGCATTGACCGCGCCAGCAGAGGTACCTGCTGAAACAGTGGGCGTCTTTCTCCTGCGAGTACAGGAAGAGAGCGCCGCGCCAATGATTCAGCATTGCGCCGCCAGGATTCCAGAGCAAAAAAAACCTCTGGAAACGGAGTACGCGAAATTCAAGAAGAGGTTCCGCAAGGCTACCGCGCCGCTGCGCGCGAAAATCGGAAGGAACAGCGAACTGTCCATCACAGCATCACGTGAGCTGATTCAACAGTTCGAGGGTATGGATAGGGAGTCCCTGGTAAGGATCCGGAAGCTCGACCCGCACGTGTTCTGCCCGCAGCTAAAGGCCAACCTGTCCGATGCCACAGCCGAGTCGATACGTAAAAATATGGAAAACACGTTTGCTCGGTATACGGCGGCGGCGCGCAGGAGCAGGCCATGAGTTCTTACAAGCAGGTGCGTCCTGATGTGCGCCAAAAGACCAGACTCGGAGTATCCATCGTATGTTTCCGAAATCACAAAGTAGTCCAGCCACGCAACTCCTTGGCCTGGCTGGCTGGATCCTTGGGTCATGTGCTGCCGGTCTGATCGGAGCAATCGCGTCGGTCCAGGCCCGGTCGTTTTACGGGCAACTGATTCGCCCATCCTGGGCACCACCGGGTTGGCTTTTTGCGCCGGTATGGTCCGTTCTGTATGTTCTTCTGGGCCTTGCAGCGTGGATCGTGTGGCGATCCGATGGTTTCAGGGCAAACCGCACGGCACTGATGCTGTTTATCATCCAACTCGCTGCGAACGCCCTGTGGACCTGGCTGTTTTTCGCATGGCGTGAGGGCGCGCTGGCATTCGCCGAGATTCTGGTTTTGTGGGTCCTCATCGTGGCAACAAGCGCATCATTCTGGCGACGCAGCGCTCTCGCAGGAGCACTCTTGCTACCCTATCTCGCGTGGGTGACATTTGCCAGTGCGCTAACGTATGCCGTGTGGCGTCTTAATCCGAATCTACTTTAGGCCTTTGGTACAGCGTTTGCCGCTGTGCCCGGTGCAAGAGTCTTAACCAGGAGGCATTCATGAAACGATTAATCGTTGGAGCGGCAATTGCCGTGATTGCTGCGATCTCTTACGTTGCAATTTCGGCAGACGCAGCCGACCGACCGGCTGGCGTTTCAGCCAAGAACTGGATATCCATTAACGCGTCTATCGGCGTTGTTCTGGTCGCCAGCGAAGTGCCGGTAGTAAAGCCGATGCAGGGTTCACCAAACGGCACGGCGCTGCTGTTGAAGCCCGCAGCTGGAGGCTACTTCATGGTCAAGGGTGCCAGTGGCTGGCATCGCCTCGTTGTGGTCGAACCGCTCAAGGGGCCGGCTGACGCCGGGTAACTACGTATCAAGGAGTGCACATGTACCGAACCCACACAGTTTCTGTAGGTATCGCAGTCGATCTCAAGGCTGTGTATGCCTACGCATCTGATCCGGCCAATCTGCCCGCCTGGGCACCTGGCTTTGTGAAGTCCATAGAATTGAGAAGTGGCAGCTGGATCGCTCAGACGACCGTTGGCGAAGTCGGATTCAATTTCGCACCCGCAAATCAGTTCGGAGTCCTGGATCACGAGGTGATGCTGCCGTCTGGCACGTTGCACAATGCCATGCGCGTCATCCCCAATGGCGCAGGTAGCGAGGTGCTGTTTACCCTGATCCAGCTTCCCGGCATTTCAGAGGAGCAGTTCAAAGGCGACCTGGATACTGTCCGCGCTGATTTGAACAAACTGAGAACGATACTGGAACATATGACTGCATGATCTGGCCATTCGACGCCTGGCTACGTCGACGCATACGTCATATTTCAGACTCTGTAAGTCACCAGTGGAACACGGCCGCGACGGCGGGGCCGTCGAAACTTATACCGTTGAGCTCGCTGCTGGCCTTCATGTCGTAATCGATGTGGCGCCACGCTCCGACGACTTCTCCCCACCGGAAGGCATACCCCACACCAGCCATCAGCTGCCACGTGAGATCAGAGTCGCCTGTGCCCACGTCTGCATACCAGGGAATGAACCACTTGCCGGCGCCCAGGCCGAACCGGCCCTTCACGCCCACAATCGCGTCCCAGTTGGTGAGGTTCACCTCGACGTTGCCGGTGCGGCCGGGCAGGGGAATGGACCCGATGCTGCCACTGAGCTGCCAGTCCACTCTCTGTTTGATATCGAAAAGCCGCGCTCCCGCGATCAGGTCGAGGGACATGGCCTCGTCCTGCACTGCGCGATAGGTTCCGGCAATTGTCCAGCTTATGCCCTTGAGATCGATTCCCACGCTGGCGGCGGCTGCGTCGGGTAGGGGCGTTGCGCCGATTGTATTATCGCGCTTCTCTGTAATCGTATTACCCAGGTCCAGGTAGATGAAGTCGGTCAATGCACCCCAACGCCCCTTGCGCGCCTCCAGGTTGCCCATGAACGTCATTTTCAGGCTATCCAGAATGTCGATGCTGACGTCGCCGCCAGGCTCGGGAAACGTGTTCTTGACGCCCACGCTGAGCAAGTAAAGATAAATCGCCGCCTGGAACTGCCACTCGTCTGCTGTCTGCGCGGACACGGCCGTGGGCAACAGCAGGACCGCAAGGACGGTCGCGGCGGTTGGAAAACATGCCGATTTCATGAATCCATCTCCGTTCGATGTATTCATACTGCGGCACATGGAGAGGCAATCGCAATGACCAAGAAGACACTCACGTGGCTCCCAGTTGCAGGACTGGCGCTTGCCCTTCTGATGGGAGGACAAGGCGTGCACGCGGCCAGGCCCGATGTCTCGATGGAGCTCTGGATCAACGAACTGCTACCAGATGACGTCAAGCACTTTGCCGCGATAAAGGGGCCGACGAAGGCCGTGACCATAACGATCAAACACGTGGGCACAAACGCGGTGAAGCGGCAGCGCGTTGATGTCAAAGGCGATTTTGGAGTGACATCGATATCCGCGCTATTGCAGACAATGATTGGAACGGACGTGCGTTACTGGACGACGAGCGGCCCCCTCAACGTAGGGGTGGTGGGAGACAATCACCGCGCCATTGTCACTACATCCTGGGGCAGTGGCACTCTTGACGCCGGCGGCGCCAGCCAGGTCTACACGCTGGAGGAAGGAAAGTGGCGATACCTGTATCGCTGCTGCAAGGAACCCGATTGACTCAGGCGGCTTCCTGCGCAGGGCATTCCGTGTGCATCGAGCATCGCCAGCGATCACCCACCTTGAGCCAGATCGAAGCGTCGTTCATGTGCTGAACCTTGCCTGCGCTGGTACCTCTGGGAGCCATGGTCTGTTTGACCCTATACGTCAAAATCGCAGTCTGTTCGTTGGGAAAAACGACTTCAAGATCGCTGAATTCAAATGCAGTTAGAACCATCTTCCCCTGCGTGGCCATTTTGCGATACGCGGCGTGATCGAACTTCATCAGGCCGTGCGCACTGACCATCAAGGCCGGTTCATTGAGCAGAGCCACGGCGGCGTCGACGTCCTCGTCGCGGATTGCTCGCCAGAATTGGTGCTCCAGGTCGATTAGCGTTTCGACTTTCATGGCAGCGGTATCAGTGCCGGGAGTTGGGGGTTCGAGTGTCGTTGGAGTGCACCATGCTCGAAATCAGCAACCAGACGGTGCCAGCCAACGACAAGAATGCGATCGCCATATACGTGACGGTAATGTCGTCGGAAAGCAGGGCCCAAACAAACCCGCCTACCAGTAGCAACACGCCGAGGAAAATCGCAAAGGAAATCTGCATCTTGTGGATGACTTTACTCACCATTACTTGCCGCCTTAGTCAGAATGACTCGCGTGACGTGGTAGGCCAGTTCTTACGTCCGAATCGTGCGCCCCCTCAGGACGGGGTTGCACTTCAATCCATTGGCTCGCATATTCGCAAATACATGAAATCCCGGAAAACCACCCTGCTTAACGCGGCGGGTTCGCTGCTGGCCGCGTCCATGCCGTGTTGCCTGCCGGCTGCTCAGGACGCGGGTCCGGATTCGTTCGTGGCGCTGTACTCCACTACGTGCATGAAGTATTACAACTCCGCCGAAAAGCTGCGGGCCACGATGAAAGAAGGAGGCATGACCGAACTGACCGGCGCCGGTTCCGCGTTCTTTCTTGCCCGCCAGACGGGTATCGCATGGCGCGTGCCAATCGAAGGGGAGTCCTATGTAGTGGCCCTTCGACAGGACGGCATCTGCACAGTATTCGCCGAACACGCCGCGATCGAAACGGTCCGCAAGGACTTCACGAAGCTGGTATCCAAGGCAACGCCTCCCGTTCAGGCGGTGTCGCTGCCTGGTGGGCCGTCTGGCACCGCCGTGCAAACCATCACCTACGCCTGGACGAGGCCCGCGGATGACGAGCAACTGGTATTTACCCTCACCACTACGACCGATCCCAAAGCGCCGACGCAGGCCATGGCAACCGTGGCCCTGACAGCGAAGTAGCGCAAGTCGGGCTTACCGTCGTTGAACGCGCACATGTCGACGCATTGCTTCAGGGGCACATCTATCGTGACGCTGTTGGTCCTTGTCGCCTGTCATTCAAAAAGTGGGGCAATGAAGCCGCAGGACGCCGCCCACTGGCTACAGCAGGCATGCGGGATCCGCTTGGCCCAGGATCCGGTAGTGCAGTCGGGCAATGCGGTTGTGCCCCGCCAAGGCTCGTCGGTGGCGGCCAGTGCGACGGTGGTCCTGCCGGCCAAGGAGATTGCGTCGGCATTGGATTCATTGCGCAACAATCGAAGCCTTCACAGCCGCGGGCAGTCAGACACGAGGTATAGCTACGAATCGTATCCCGATGTCATGCCAGTGAAGGCGTGTGAGGTTGACACGGCGTTGCGTGTAATCTACTTCAGCTATCTGCAATAGCGCGCAATCATCAATGAAACTGTACGCCCATCCATTTTCTTCCTACTGCCAGAAAGTGCTGATCGCGCTCTACGAAAATGACATTGAGTTCGAATATCGCAACCTTGAAGACCCTGAGGCAAACATCGAGTTGGCGACACTCTGGCCCCTCAAACGCTTTCCGGTTCTACTTGACCAAAGTCGCACGGTCCTTGAGACCAGCACGATTATCGAGTACCTGCAGCTCCATCATGCTGGCCGCAACTGCCTGATCCCCGAAGGTGACGCGGGTATTGAGGTGCGAATGCTCGATCGCGTGTTCGATAATTATGTCATGACACCAATGCAGACTATCGTGTCGGACAAGTTGCGTCCGGAAGCTGATCGCGATGCGTACGGCGTAGCGCAGGCGCGCAGGCACCTGGACCGCATCTACGCCTGGCTGGATGCACACCTCGTCGGCCGCACCTGGGCCGCGACGGATGCTTTCACGCTTGCAGACTGCGCTGCCGCTCCATCGCTTTTTTATGCTGACTGGGCCCATGGAATTCCGGATTCGCGCGGCAATCTGCAAGCCTATCGTGCCCGCCTGTTGTCGCGGCCATCGGTGGCTCGTGCGGTGCATGAGGCACGACCCTACCGCAGCTACTTTCCGCTGGGGGCACCTGACCGTGACTGATGACCTGTTCCGATTTGCGATTGCCACCAGACATGATCCCCGGATCGACGCCTGGATTGGCGAACAGGAACTGGATCTGGGCGCGATGGCACAGGCATGGTTCACGCAGATGCGGCAGTGCGGTGCAGATGTCCGCGAACTGATGCACGACGGGTGTCCGGTGGCGTGCGTCGAGGATGTCGCATTTGCCTACGTCAACGCGTTTTCGACGCACGTGAACGTCGGGTTCTATCGTGGCGCCAACCTTGATGACCCGGCTGGATTACTCGAGGGATTTGGCAAACGCATGCGCCATGTAAAGCTGAAACCAGGAGTCGAACGCGATCTCACGGCATTAAGGCATCTCATAGAGGATGCCTACGCTGACATGAAAAGAAGGATGAGCGCATGACAAAGACTGCCGTGAGCACGGTTCAATCAGCATCGCAGCTGATCTCGGCGAGGATCACCGAGCTTGCCGACTGGCGTGGGGTCGCCCTCAAGCGCATGCGCAAGCTGATCAAGGAAGCGGATCCGGATGTCGTCGAGGAGTGGAAGTGGCGGGGTACGCCGGTGTGGTCACACGACGGCATCCTCTGTACCGGCGAGTCGTACAAGAGCGTGGTGAAGCTGACTTTTGCCAAGGGTGCCATGCTCAAGGATCCGGCACGATTGTTCAATTCGAGCCTCGATGGAAAGGTGCGCCGGGCCATCGACATCAGCGAGGATGAAGTTGTCGACGCAGCCGCTTTCAAGGCGCTGATCCGTCAGGCGATCGCGCTTAACAGCGCTGGCAAGTCCAAGCCAAAGAAGAAGTCCGGGGCCTGATCTCAGGAGCCAGCGATGCGCCTCTGGTCACTGCACCCCAAATACCTCGATGCCCAGGGCCTGGTCGCCCTTTGGCGCGAGGCACTGCTGGCACGTGCGGTGCTTCGTGGCAAGACCCGCGGCTACAAGCACCACCCCCAGCTGGACAGGTTTCGGTCGCATCGGCATCCGCTATCCGCCATCAATGCGTATCTGTACTCCATTCATGTCGAGGCCAGCGCCAGGGGCTATGCATTCGATGCAGGAAAAATCGGACCGCGCAGACCCGTGGCATTGATTCCCGTTGCCACCGGGCAGATTCGTCATGAGTGGAAACACTTGCGGCACAAGCTCAGTAAGCGTGCTCCGTATGCATCCAAGCGCTGGAGTACAACCAAGTCTCCCGGGACGCACTCGCTGTTTCGCAGAGTTGATGGTCCCATCGCCTCCTGGGAAAGGACAAATCAATGATGGAGTCAAGTCAGATGGCAAGTGGCCAGGCACGCGATGCAAACCTGCTGTCTTAGTTGGGTATGATGAAAATTCATATAACAGGGGAATCAAGATGGATGAAAAGAGCCTGAATCGCCGCCAGATCCTCACTGGCGTGGTTGCCGCCGGCGCCGCCGGATTGGCGCTTTCGGCCGAGACGGCTGCACAAGCTCCCGCGGCTGCATTCCCGGATGTGGGCCCCTCTCAAGCTCCCCCAATTACCGACGTGAAAGGCAAGGTGGCCTATATCACCGGAGGTTCCAGCGGCATCGGCCTGGGCATTGCACGTGCGCTGCATGAGCAGGGCGCAAAGGTGGTGCTTGGCAATCTCAACGCCAAGCAGTGGGAGGATGCACTCAAGCATTTTCCCGTCAACGACTC
This sequence comes from Pseudomonadota bacterium, assembly GCA_039932715.1. Taxonomy (GTDB): domain Bacteria; phylum Pseudomonadota; class Gammaproteobacteria; order Steroidobacterales; family Steroidobacteraceae; genus ZC4RG30. Next base: position 20,178 of record JBDTPN010000026.1, read on the forward strand.
GCGGGTCGCGACGGTGGTCCAGGACGTGATGGATCGTGACGCGTGGGAGCGCAAGGCCGACGAAATCGAAAGCAAGTTTGGCAAGGTGCACATCCTGGTCAACAACGCCGGCGTGGGACTCTTCTCCAAGGCCAGCGAAGGCACGCTCAAGGACTGGGACTGGGGCATGGGAGTCAATTTCTGGGGCCCGGTGTATGGCTCGCGCACTTTCATCCCGCGCATGCTGGCGCACAAGGAAGGCAGCCACATCGTCACGACGACGTCCACGGATGGGGTGTTGCTGGGTACGGCTGGCATCTATGCGGTGAGCAAGATGGCGGTGAGCGGCCTGATGGAGCAGCTGCGCCACGAATTGCGAACCACGAATATCGGCACCTCCAACCTGGTGCCCGGTCAGACGACGACAAACCTGGGTCGCAGCGAAAGCGAATATCGGCCCGCGGCGCTCAAGAACGATGCAGCGCCAGTCAGTGCACAGGGCCCCGGCGGACCGCCGCGTCCTGCAGGTCCGCGTCCGCCGCAGCGCGCGGCACCACCCGAGACCACTCCCATCTGGGCGCGTCCGCAGGACCCGCTGATAGTCGGTCGCCTGGTGGTCAACGCCATCATCAATAACGACATGTGGATCTACCCTGCGCCGGAATACCAGGTGGGTGTTGCGGCGCGTGGCATGGCGATGGCTGAGTCCATGGTGGCCTACTCGCCCATGCCTGAACACATCGCCGCCGGGCGCGATCGGTACTACCGCACGCCCATCTATGTGCAGGAAGTCCTGCATCGGCGCGCCACGGCCAAGCGCGTCATCCCCGGTATCTGAGGCGCCGGCGACCGCATGGCAGTCCTCCCCGACGTGCTCGCGGAAAACCTTGATGTGGTTTTCTGCGGCACGGCGCCGGGAGCGTATTCAGCGCAGGTGGGTGCGTACTACGCCAAGCCTGGAAACCGGTTTTGGCCGACGCTACATCAGGTTGGTCTCACTCCTGCCCGCCTTGCGCCTCAACAATATCGCCAAGTCCTGAATTGGAATCTGGGTCTTACTGACCTGGCCAAGAGCACGTCAGGACAGGACGCCATCCTCAAGAAGACTGATTTCGAACCGCGGGCCCTGCGCAGGATCGTCACGCGGTTTCACCCGCGTATTATCGCGTTCACCAGCAAACGTGCCGCGATGGAGTATTTTGGGTACGACGTCGACTATGGGTTGCAGGCATCGGGGATCGGGGACACAAGGCTGTTCGTCCTGACGTCACCTTCCGGATTGGCAACGCGCTATTGGCAGAACGCAAGACACTGGCGAGACCTGGCCGCACAGGTCAGGACATTCAAGGAATAGACCGAATGCGATACATAGCATCCGCTGTGCTTCTTGCGTTTGCAGTATGCGGATGCGCCAAGCACACCCCTGAGCACGCACAACCGGTTGCTGCCGACAAATGGCTGGGGCAGTGGAACGGGCCAGAAGGTACGTTCCTGCGCCTTGAAGGTGGCGAGGGAAAATACACAGTCACCATCCAGAATCTTGACGGCCCCCGAAGCTTTGAGGGAAGCGCCGTTGATGGGCAAGTCGAGTTTGAGCGAGATGGCGTGAAGGAAGTCATCCACGCAACGGATGGCCCGGCCACCGGCATGAAGTGGCTGGCCGACAAATCCAACTGCCTGACCATACGTACGGGCGAAGGCTACTGTCGATGAGCAGCCCCACTCATGTCGGCGGATGCTTCTGCGGTGCCGTGAGGTACGCAGCACAAGACCCCAGCTTCCTGTGTTTCTGCTATTGCACCAGCTGTCGTCGCGCTTCCGGCGCACTGATAGTCGCGTGGGGCACGTTCAACTATGGTGATTTCCGGATCACGCGTGGAAACCTGAGGGAGGTGGCAACCAGTCCGGGTGTCACGCGCGGACACTGCGAGCAATGCGGAACAACACTTACGTATCGGCATCAACAAAAGGATCGTGAGATCGACTTGACGCTGGCCTCGCTCGATGACGCTGCTGAACTAAAACCGACCGTGCATATCTGGGTCGAGGACAAATTGCCCTGGTTAGTAATCGCGGATGGGCTGCCCCAGTATCAAAAAGGCATCAGCCGTGCGCCCTGACAACATCCCAGTGCTTGCGGCATTCCTCATCGATGTGGAGCGCCTCAAGCTGGTACTGCGCAAGGCCTACGTCAGCGACCAGCCTAGACGCGAGAACTCCGCGGAACATAGCTGGCACCTGGCCCTTGGCTTGCTGACCGTTGCGCATGAGCTTCATCTGGACATTGATATCCACAAAGCGCTGGTGATGGCGCTGATTCACGACGTGTGCGAAATCGACGGTGGTGACACGCATGTATATGGGCCCCAGCGCGCTGACAAGTACGAGGCCGAGCTCAGGTGCGTGCAGCGATTGGAGTCGTATGGCCTGGCATTTGGCGTGGCGCTGCGCGAGCTGTGGCTGGAATATGAGGCGCAGATCAGCGTCGAAAGCCGTTGGGTCAGGGTTCTGGACAGGCTGATGCCCTTCCTGGTCAAGATCGCCAGTGAAGGCAGAAACTGGAAGGAGCAGTCGATCTGCCGTTCGCAGCTGTTGCAGGTCAATCAACCTGTGCAGCAGTATGCGCCAGAGTTACATGCATGGATGGTCGAGCAGATGGGACTTTTCGTTAACAAAGGATGGCTAAGAGATGCCTAGCACAGTCCAATTTGGTAGAAGCTGACATTCCCGGATGAAACCTAAACTGTTCCGGAGTGCGCCGCGGGCCATGGCGTTAGCCATGTTGGCCGGATGCAAGCCCGCTGCAACCCCCGCGCATCATGAACAGCTGGTTGCCGAGGTCACCGCGGCGGAGATCGCCTTCGCGAAAACCATGGCCGATCGTGACTACACGGGGTTCCTGACTTACGTCGCGGAGGACGCTGTTTTCATCGGCAGCAAGAACGCGCTGCGTGGTCGCGCCGCAGTTGGGGAAGCTTGGAAAAATCTATATATCGGACCCGCGCCATTCTCGTGGAAACCGGAGCTGGTTGAAGTGAATGGCGCGGGCACGCTGGCCCTGTCGACAGGGCCAGTCGCCATGCCCGATGGCAGGGTGCTGTCGCGTTATCAATCCACATGGCGTCGCGACACGGATGGTCACTGGCGCGTTGTGTTCGACAACGGCTACGATGTCTGCGCGTGCGCCAACCCATGATGGAGCGAATGTGATCTGGGAAATGAACGAATATCTTCTCCTGGTCATACTGGTCGCGATCTACTGGGGAGCCACCGAGCTGGGCTTTCGCCTGGCACGATGGCGTGGCGCGACTGTTGACGAGGCCGGCAAGTCACATGTGAGTTCGCTGCAGGGTGCGTTGCTGGGCTTGCTGGCGCTGCTGTTGGGCTTTTCCTTCTCCATGGCCATATCGCGGTATGACACGCGAAGGTCACTGGTGCTGGAAGAGGCCAATGCCATTGGCACCACCTATCTGCGGGCCGGTTTCCTGCCATCGGAGCAGGGAAACGAGGCCAGGCGACTGCTGCCGCCTATGTTGATTCGCGTCTCGTGTTCGTGAACCAGGACGTCGGTGCCGTTCAGGTGGAGCAGATTTACAAGTCAGCTGGCAAAATGCATGACCGACTCTGGTCAATTGCCACTGCGGCGACGGCCCAGGACCAACGGTCAGTGGCGACGGGCCTGTTTGTCGCCTCTCTCAATGATGTCATTGACCTCAATGAGTCACGCCGTGCGGCAGCCACCAATCACGTGCCAGAGGCGATAGTGGGCTTGCTGGTGCTGATCTCGTGCGGGGCGTTGGGATTCAGCGGCTATGGTTGCGGGCTGACCGGCCACCGACGCTCGCTATCGACGATTACCTTCATTGTCCTGAGCGCCATGGTGTTGCTCCTTATCCTTGACGTGGACCGGCCGCGCCGCGGCCTGATCCTGGTCAAGCAGGACGCGATGATCCGGCTGCAGGCCTCGCTGGCCAAGGACATTCCGTAACGCTGGCGTGTCCGCTAGGTGTCGGGAGTATCATCAGTAGGCAGGGCCCGTCGAATAAAAAAGGGGAAATGACAATGGACATGGCTATTCACCCGCTGGCTTCGATACTTTCCGCAAGCTGGTGGGTGCTGCTGCTGCGTGGCCTGGTAGCCATCGCGTTCGGCGTGCTCACCTGGGTACAGCCGGGCCTCTCACTTGCTGCACTGGTGCTGCTGTTTGGCGTGTACGCCTTTGCCGATGGGGTGCTGGGAGTGTGGACGGCGATCTCCGGCCGCAAGGACAACCCTCACTGGTGGGTGCTGCTGTTATGGGGCCTGGTGAGTGCCGCCGTCGGCGTCTTCGCCTTCGTGGCACCTGACATGATGATGATCGCATTGATCTACTACATTGCCATCTGGGCGGTCATCGTGGGCGTGCTGCAGATTATCGCGGCCATACGCTTGCGCGCCGAGATTAAGGGCGAGTGGCTGCTGGGTCTGGCTGGCCTCGCATCAGTGGTATTTGGAGTGGTGCTGTTCGCGCGTCCCGGAGCGGGTGTGCTGACGTTGCTGTGGTTGATTGCGCTCTATGCAGTGCTGTCGGGCATCCTGCTGGTGAGCCTCGCGTTGAGGATGCGCAGTCTGCGCGGGGGATGAACTGATGAACGCCAAGACATTTCCGCTGCCCAGTTCCATCAAGGTCGTTGCCGGTACCGAGGCTGCGCAGGCGGCCTTTCCGTACTACATGCAGTTCGCCAAGGATGATGACCAGCGGTTCTGGTTCTACAACTCCATGCATTTCCCAGAGCCCATGTGCGCCTTCGATTCGGTGACCGGCGAGGCAGCTTATTGCGCGCTGGGTGCAGCCAACACGCGCGTGCATTGCCTGCCCACCACCAAAGGCATCGACGAACGCATCATCAACGGCCGCGTCTACATCGGCGGCATCGGCGTCACCGATCCGGAGGAGATCAAGCAGCGCACTGAAGAGTTCATGCAACGAGCGTTCTATTACTACGAGAACTGGGAACGCCTTTACGACCAGTGGAAAGACAAGATGCGCGCGTTGATCGAGGACGCGCAGCAGCTGCCCAAACTCTCGCTGCCTGAATTCGAGCCGCTGGAGCATGTGCGGGCGGGTCGGGGCATTGCATCCAACCACTATCTGCTCGACACCTACCAGAAGACGCTGGAAGGCTATTTCCGGATGTGGCATCACCACTTCGAGTTCCTGCTGCTGGGATATGGCGCGTACCTGACATTCTTCGGCTTCTGCAAGAAGGCGTTTCCGGAAATCAGCGACCAGACCATCGCACGCATGGTGGCGGGCATGGAGGCGGAGATCTTCCGCCCCGACGATGAACTGCGGCGCCTGGCCCGCTGCGCAGTGCAGCTGGGTGTGACTGCGCCGTTCAAAGATGGCGTGGGCGTGGAGCAGGTGCTGCAGTCCCTGCGCGAGCTGGGGCCGAAAGGCGGGCAGTGGCTGCAGGAACTGGAAACCTCGCGTCACCCCTGGTTTAACGTCAACGTGGGCGACGGCTTCTATCATTACCATCGCTCATGGAATGATGACCTTTCGATGCCGTTCGCGGCGCTGCCCAACTATATCCGCCAGGTGCAGGCCGGGAACAACATAGACCGGCCGGTGGCGCAGCTGATTGCCGAGCGCACGCAGCTGATTGCGGATTACCGCGATCTGCTCAACACCGATGAGGAACGGGCCGCATTCGACCAGATGATTGGGCTGGCGCATCGCGTGTTCCCGTACGTGGAAGGGCACAAGTTCTACTGCGAGCACTGGTACACCAACCTGTTCTTCAACAAGATCCGCGAGTTCGGTGCCCTGCTGGCACAGCACGGCTTTTTCGCCCGCGAAGATGATGTGTTCCACCTCACCCACTATGAGCTGGAATCCGCCATCGTTGATCTGATGCAGTCCTGGTCGGCCGGTTCGCCGCCGCGCGGACCGCAGCATTGGCCGGCGATTGTCGCGACGCGACGCGCTGCCATTGCAGTGTGGGCAAAAAATGACACGCCGCCAGCGCTGGGGCCGGTGCCGGAAATCATTGACGATCCGGCCATCGTGATGCTGTGGGGAATTACCCGCGAAAGCCTCGATGCCTGGCTCACGGCAGGCACGGACGTGGATTCAAAAGTGCTCAAGGGTTTCGCGGCATCACGAGGCGTAGTCGAAGGCACCGCGCGCATCGTCAAGTCCGTGGACGAGATCTCGCGCCTGATGGACGGGGACATCCTGGTATGCCAGGTCACAAATCCCACGTGGTCACCGATCTTCAGCAAGATCTCCGCCGCGGTGTCGGACATTGGCGGTTCGATGAGCCACGCGGCCATCGTGGCGCGCGAGTATGGCCTGCCTGCGGTGGTCGGCACCGGAACCGCGACCCGTCGCATCAAGGATGGTCAGCGCGTCCGCGTTGATGGCGGGCTGGGCACCGTGACCATCCTCGACTGAGACGCGACTTCATGGCATCGACCGAACTGATCGGCTGGTTTGCCGATATCGGACTGGCGGACCGTCCCACTGTGGGCGGCAAGGGTGGTTCGCTGGGCGAGCTGACGCGCGCGTCCATCCAGGTGCCCGCGGGATTCGTGGTGCGCACGAAGTCTTTCGAGCGCTGCATCAGCGAACTCGAAAAGCAGGGGCCTGTGGCTGCTGTGGTTGAATCGCTACCCGTCCATGATCTCGAGGGCACCGCGCATGCGGCTCGCGAGCTGCGCAAGCGTGTTGAGGCGGCTGCGCTGCCTCTGGATGTGCGCGAAGCCATTCTCGACGCGACCGCGCAACTGGGCCTGGGGCCAGTGGCCGTGCGTTCCTCCGCGACCACCGAAGATTCAGCGGATGCCAGTTTTGCGGGACTGCAGGACACCTATTTGTGGGTCATCGGCACCGAGGCTGTGCTGGCCGCGGTGCAGCGCTGCTGGGCCAGCCTCTATTCGGTGGAATCCATTTCCTATCGGCGTCGCCAGCGGATTCCGGAAACAGGGGTGGCCATGGCCGTGGTGGTGCAGCGTATGGTGGATGCCCGTACCGCCGGCGTGATGTTCACGCGCAGTCCCACCACTGGCGACCGTTCAGTGGTCGTGATCGAGGCTGCCTGGGGACTGGGATCGTCGGTGGTCAGCGGTGAGGTGACGCCCGATCGGTTCGTGCTGGGCAAGATCACCGGCGAAATCTCGGTACGCAACATCAGCGACAAGCACATCCGCCACGTGCCACTGCCAGAGGGCGGGACGCGTGAGGAAGATACGCCGGCTACGCAGCGCAATGCGCCCTGCGTCAGCGACGATGAGCTGCAACGCTTACGCGAACTGGGACGGCGCATCGAACGCCACTACGGCCGGCCGCAAGACATAGAGTGGGCCATCGATCAGGACGGCCAGGCGCAGATATTGCAGAGTCGACCCGAGACAGTCTGGTCGTCCAGTGAAGCCACGCCCGTGGCGGGCGCAAAGGACAATCCGTTGCATCATGTAATGAGCGTGTTTGGGGGCAAGCGGTGAGTCTCACGGCCAAAGACGTGGCCGAGATCCTCAAGTTGCTCGAGGACTCACGATTCAACGAGCTCACGCTGGAAATGAACGGCGTGAAAATCGAGTTGCGTCGCGGCGCAATTGAGGCAGGGGACATCAGGGAAACGCGTGGGGTAGCGAAGCCGCCCCGCAATGCCGTGCCGGCATCTATCTCGCAGCCCACGCCGACCATATCGCCGCCTCCGGGTGCAGTGGCTGTGCCAGCACCACTTCTGGGCATCTACTACCGCGCACCCAAGCCGGGCGAGCCGTCCTTCGTGGAGGTCGGTGACCAGGTCACGCCAGAAACCATTGTGGGAATCATCGAGGTGATGAAGCTGATGAACACCGTGCGCGCGGGCGTCAGCGGTGAAGTGCTGCGGATCGATAGCCGCAACGGTGAGCTGGTTGAATTTGGCCAGACCATACTCTTTGTCAAACCCCGCTGAGCTCAAGCCAATTCGCAGGGTGCTGATCGCCAATCGTGGCGAGATTGCCGTGCGCATCATCCGCAGCTGCAGGGACCTCGGAATTGAAACCGTGATCGCGCATTCGGATGCGGATCGCGACTCCCTACCCACGTGTCTGGCTGGCAGGGCCATCTGTGTTGGGCCCGCGCGACCGACCGACTCCTATCTCAACATGAATGCCATCGTGCAGGCCGCATTGGGAACGGCCTGCGACGCCATACATCCGGGCTATGGCTTTCTTTCCGAGCGGGCGCCCTTCGCCAGACTGTGCGAGGAAAATGCCGTGCGATTCATCGGACCCACTGCTGCGCAGATCGATGCAGTGGGCGACAAGCTGCGAGCGCGCGGCGAGGCCATTGCGGCGCAAGTGCCGGTGGTGCCGGGCGGTGCAGTTACGTCAGCACGCGAGGCGCAGGAGCTGGCGGCGCAGCTGGGCGTGCCGCTGCTGATCAAAGCGGTGGGAGGCGGCGGCGGCCGCGGCATGAAGCGCGTCGATCAACTGAAGGATCTTGCCGCGTCCATGGATATGGCGGCGGCGGAAGCAGGAGCTGCATTTGGTGACGCCCGCGTCTACCTCGAGCGTTATGTGGATAGCGGTCGACATGTAGAAGTGCAGGTGCTGGGTGACGGCACCGGTGCAGTGCTGCATCTGGGCGAGCGCGATTGTTCAGTGCAGCGGCGGTACCAGAAGCTGATCGAGGAAAGCCCGGCGCCTGGCTTGCACGCCAGCATGCGCGAGCGCCTGCATGAGGCGGCAGTCAGGTTCGCCACGCGGCTGCAGTATCGCGGCGCGGGCACCGTGGAGTTCCTGGTCGATATGCAGCGCGACGAATTCTACTTTCTCGAGATGAATGCGCGTATCCAGGTAGAGCACCCGGTAACCGAGATGGTGTGGGGCATAGACCTGGTGGCCGCGCAGATTGCAGTGGCCAATGGCAATGGCATCAGCAAAGGCAGCAGTGGTGGCTGGGCTGTCGAATGCCGCATCAACGCCGAAGACCCGGCACACGACTTCATGCCCAGTCCTGGAACAGTGTCGCTGGCACAGTGGCCGGCAGGGCCTGGCGTACGCGTGGATACGTACATTGCCAGCGGCAGCCGCATATCGCCGTTCTATGATTCTCTGATGGGAAAAATTATTGTTCACGGTGACGATCGTGAGGCGGCAATCGCGGGGATGCGTGCGGCGCTGGCTGCCACGCGCATTGTCGGCGTCAAGACCAACCTGGCATTCCAGCAAGCCGTGCTGGCGGATGCACAGTTCCAGCAGGGTGGTGTGGACACCGGATATCTGGCGCGATTCATCGAGACGCAGGCGGGCGCAGCGTGGAGGGCGGAAAGTGGCTGACATCAAGCTGGTTGAGACCTCATTGCGAGACGGCAATCAGAGCCTGTGGGGTGCCACTGGCATCAACACGGCCATGACATTGACCATTGCGCCGGTGATGGACGACGTGGGATTCAAGGCCATCGACTTCACCACCTCGACGCACATGGGCGTCGCGGTGCGCTACAAGCAGGAAGATCCCTGGGAACGCATTCGGCTGATGGCCGAGGCCACGCCCAATACGCCGCTGCAGTTCATGTCCACCGGATTCCGTTTCATTGCCTGGGACACGGCCAGCCCCGAGTTTATGGAGCTGGTGTTTCGTACGCTGGCGCGCAATGGCATCCGGCGCTTCTGCCTGGCAGATCCCATGAACGACGTGGATGCGCAGATTGCCTCGGCGCGCATGGTCAAGAAAGTGGGCGGCGAGTATGTGATCGCAGCGCTGGTGTATTCCCTCAGCCCCATCCATGACGATGCCCATTACGTGGAGAATGCGCGCCGGCTGGCCGCCTGCCCGGATGTGGATGCGCTCTACATTAAGGACCCGGGTGGCCTGTTGCTGCCCCAGCGGGCACGCGCATTGATTCCCGCCATCAAGGCGGTTATCGGCGACAAGGCGCTGGAGCTGCACGGTCACTGCACCATTGGCCTTGCGGAACTGGCCTATATGGACGCGCCGGACTTCGGCGTCAGCGCATTGCAGTGTGCATCTAGCGCGGCGGCGGACGGCACTTCCAATCCCCCTTCCGAACGTGTGGTGTCGAATCTGCGCGCGCTGGGACACACAGTCGAAATTGATGATGCGGCCCTGGCGCGGGTCGGGCGCTTTTTCACGCAGCTCGCCGAGGCCGAAGGGCTGCCCGCCGGCCAGACACGCGCTTTTGACGCGACGTACCTGCGGCATCAGTTGCCAGGTGGCGTGGTCAGCACTATGCGCCGCCACCTTGGCGATGCGCGACTGACGCATATGGAAAGCAGGGTCATCGAGGAGCTGGGCCAAGTTCGCGAGGAACTGGGCTGGCCCATCGTAATGACGCCGTTCGCGCAAATGATATTGACGCTGGCGGTGATGAATGTCACCGGCAAGGAACGGTACGCGGTAATTCCGGACGAGGTAATCCGGTATGCGCTGGGTCGCTTCGGGCGCCCCAACGTGCCTATTGCGCCCTATGTACTCGATCGCATCATGTCGCTGCCGCGCACGAAGGAGATCCTTGCTGAACCAGGCATGGCTGCGCTGTCCGAGCTGCGCGGGCGCATTGGCGCAAACCTTTCGGATGAGGAGTTCTTGCTGCGCGCGACCATGCCGGCCAACCTGGTGGACGCCATGCAGGCAGCGGGACCGGCGCCGCGCCACTATGACCCGACGTTGCGCCCGGTAATGGACCTGATCCGTTCGCTGTGTGCACGACGTGACCTGTCTTCGATCATCGTGGAAAAGGCCGGGTTCCGGCTGGAGCTGAATTGAGCAAGTCGAAAATAAAGGGATTCATGTTCGATCTGGACGGCACCCTGGTGCTGGGAGACCGAACCGGCAAGTCGTACGACGTGCTGCCTGGCGCCGTGGAGGTGTTGAATGCACTCACCCGGCGTGGCGTTCCCTGGCTGGTGATGACCAATGGCAGCGCATATCCGGCCGCGGTGCAGGCGCCACGACTGCGCGCAGTGGGCTTGCCAATAGAAGACGCGCGATTGTTTACGCCATCGAGTGTGACGGCAGATGTTCTGGCCAGCCGCGGTGTGAAACGCGCATTGATCCTGGGGTCACCCGGTGTTGGTCATGCATTGCGCGAAGCCGGTATCCAGATCACGTTCACGGGGGAGCCCGACTGCGAGCGCGTTGACGCGGTGTATGTGGGATGGCATCCGGATTGCGGCATGAAGGATATCGAGGCCGCGTGCAACGCCATCTGGGCGGGTGCGAGACTGTACGTGGCTTCCGACGTGCCGTTCTTTGCGTCGCGATCAGGCCGCACTATTGGCTATTCCTTCGCCATCACCGCCGCCATCCGGCGGCTCACCAAAGCCCCGGCCATCATTACCGGCAAGCCCTCGAACCATGCGCTGGCGTTCATTGCCAGGCAGCTGGGTGTGCGCAAATATGAAGTGGGGGTGGTGGGCGACGACCCTCTGGTGGAGATGATCATGGCGCGCCGCGGCGGGGCCACCGGGTTCGGCGTCTGCACTGGCACCACATCGCGCGCCCTGTGGGCCAGACAGCCGCTCAACCGGCGGCCACATCGCGTGCTCGAAAATGTCGGGGCTCTGCTGGCTATTCGATCCGTTGGCTGGACATGAATGGCTACGCGGAAGACTATGCGTGATCTTTGGATTCGGGGATCCCCCATGTCAACCCGCCTGCTTGCAGTGATGTTCATGGCCCTGGCGGCTTGCGCAACTGTGTCCCCCGAAGCGCAGATCCGCGACCTGGAACAGCTACAGGTTCATGCGGCCATTGCCAGGGATCGCGCGGCGCTGGAGAAAATCTTTGCGCCGGACTTCCGCATCATCAATCCCTCCGGCGCAATTGCATCCAAAGACGAATTGCTCAACCTGCTTACATCCGGCACGTCTCCATACCGTTCTGCTGTCTATGAAACCCAGACCGTCAACGTCTACGGCAAGGTAGTCGTGACCACGGGGCTGGAGACTGTGGTGCCTGCGCAGGGGGCGCAGGCGGGCCAGAACGTGCAACGGCGCATCACCCACGTATGGGAGAAATCAGGCAGTGAGTGGAAGTTGAAGCTGCGGCACGCAACCGTTGTCACGCCGCCGGTGGTGCCCGCATCCCGCTGATGTGTCCGACAGGGGCTGCCCGCGGGGGCGCCTAGAACACGCCGTTGGGATTCTCAGATTTCTCCGGGATGGGCTGGATTACATCCCAGTGCTCGACCACCTTGCCGTCCTTGATGCGAAAGAAATCGACGACCTGTTCGCCGTGGGGATTCATCCCACCCATGCCGTGCAGGTGCAACACCACCATGTCGCCTTCGGCCAGGACTTTCTTCACTTCATAGCGGTGATTGGGGAAGTTCTCCTTGAAGAACTTCACGAATGCGGCGAGGCCTGCGTGCCCATCCGTGGCGTAGGGCGAATGCTGCCGGTAATCGGCGCCCATGTATTTGCGGCCCGCGGCGAAATCCTTGCGGCCGATGATGTGCGAATAGAAGGTGAGAACGAGGCGCTTGTTGGCGGCCAGTTTGGCGGCCGATGGGTGGGACGTACTGCGCACGGGCTTGCGCTTGGCCTTGCGTTTGACCGGTTTGACATGGCCCACGACACGCGCGGAAGTTTTCTTTTTAACCCCGCCTGGGGACTGCCTGCGTGCCGTGGCCATAGCTGGTGACGGTCTAGCCGCCGCCTCCCTCCATGTTACCGAAGAGGCCTGCCGCCGCAGCCTTGCGAACGACGGCCCGGCGCACCAGCGCGCGCTTGACCATCTTGCGCTTGACGGCCTTGCGCTTGACGGCCTTGCCTACCGCACGCTTCGCGACTTTGCGCTTCACGGCCTTGCGCTTGACGGCCGTGCGGGCCACCTTGTGCTTGACCACCTTGCGCTTCGCGGCCTTGCGGACCACGCGGCGTTTGACGGCCTTCGACTTGGCTTTCCTACGAACCATTTTGCGTCCAGTTGCCATGTTTGTTCCAATCCTTAGTGTTTGAGGACGAAATCGACCGGGCCGGATTATAGTCCACTAAATGAAATTGCGCATCGTGACCTGCATGCCGGACACACACGCCGTTGCCGTGCGTGAAATCTTCAACGACGCAATCATCAACACTACTGCGCTCTACGAGTACAAACCATGGACGCAAACCGATGTGATCAAGTGGTTCGGCAGCAAGGCGAGCAGCAGTTTTCCAGTGATTGCGGCGGTGGATGACAGCGGCACGCTGCTGGGATTCGCCAGCTACGGCCAGTTTCGCGCGCGTCCGGCATACAAATACACGGTGGAGCACTCGGTGTACGTGCATCGCGAGCATCGGCGCCGCGGCGCCGGACGCGCGCTGCTGCAACACCTGATCGAGCTGGCACGCGGGCAGCAGCTGCATGTGCTGGTGGGCGGCATAGACGTAAGCAATATCGAAAGCATCGCATTGCACGAACAGCTGGGTTTCCGGCATGCCGGCACCATCACCCAGGCGGGCTACAAGTTCGGACGCTGGCTGGACCTGGGGTTTTACCAGCTGACCCTCACCACACCAGTACAGCCGCAAGACGGTTGAGGTCGCCATGTACGAGCTGATCATCGCCAACAAGAACTATTCGTCCTGGTCCATGCGTCCCTGGGTGCTGATGCGCGCCCTGGACATCGAATTCAGCGAGCGGCTGCTGCCGTTTCACCTCAACCATGGTGATGGAGCAATAGCGCGCCATACGCCCGCCGGTCGCGTGCCGTGCCTGGTGGATGGGGAAACTCGCGTGTGGGACTCGCTTGCCATCGTGGAATACCTGGCGGAGCGGCATGTCGGTGTCTGGCCCATGCCTGCGTCCGACCGTGCATGGGCACGCAGCGCAGCGGCGGAAATGCACTCGGGATTCCAGGCGCTGCGCAATGATTGCTCCATGAATATAGGTATCCGCGTGCGCATGCACAGCCAGTCGCCTGCGCTGCAGAGCGACCTGCGACGCCTCGAGACCTTGTGGGCTGAAGGGTTGGACCGGCATGGCGGGCCGTACCTGGGCGGCGCCCGATTCACGGCGGTGGATGCGTTCTTCGCGCCCGTGGCCACGCGCCTGCAGACCTACGGGCTGGTCGTGGCAAGTCCCGCCGCCGCCTATGCCCGCCATGTGTTGCTGCACGAGGCTGTGCGCGAGTGGATGGAAGCGGGCGTGCGCGAGACGTTTCGCGATGCATCGCACGAGGTGGATTGCCTTGCCAGTGGCGAATTGCTGCAGGACCTGCGCGCGTGAACGCGCCCATGAGAAAGGTTCGCGCCGTTGCCGTGGCAGGGATACTGGCCAGTGCGTTGGCGGCCTGCTCGGTGACACCGACGCCACCTGTTCCCAAGCCGCCACCGCTTGCCCCGCCGGTGCCGCGATTCGAGATGGTCCAGTGGGCACAGGTGCCCGGCTGGAAAGAAGACGTGCTGACAGAGGCCTGGCCTGCGTTGCTGGCGAGCTGTGCCGCCAAAATGCCCGCCGACTGGCGTGACAGCTGCACGGCTGCGCGCGCCATCAATCGTGAGGATGGCACCGCGCAGCGCCAATGGATGGAAACCGCGCTGCGCGCCTGGCGCATCACGCTGGTCGTGCCCGGACAGCAGGCCACGGAGTCGGGCCGAATCACCGGCTATTACGAACCCATACTCAACGGCGCGCGCACCCGCGGCGGTGTGTATCAGACACCGCTGTACGCGGTGCCCGATGACCTGCTGACAATTGACCTGGGCGACCTGTATCCGGCGCTCAAGGGCGAGCGCGTGCGCGGCAAGCTGCAGGGCAAGCGCGTGGTGCCTTACCCGGAGCGTGCACAGCTGGCCGACGGCAAGGCGCTGGCAGGCAAGGAACTGGTGTGGCTCGACAGTCCTATTGACGCGTTCTTCCTGCAGATCCAGGGGTCGGGACGCATACAGCTCAGCGATGGAACCACTGTGCGCATGGCCTATGCCGATGTGAATGGCCAGCCCTACAAGGCCGTGGGGCGTCACCTCGTGGAAAAGGGCGACCTGACGCTGGAGCAATCCAATTCGACGAATATCCGACAGTGGTTGGCCGATCATCCGGATCGCCAGGCAGAAGTGCTCAACAGCAATCCCAGCGTGGTGTTCTTTCGCGAGGAGAAGATCACCGATCCCAGCCTCGGGCCGCGCGGCGCGCAGGGTGTGCCCCTGACCGCGGGCAGATCGGTGGCCATCGATCCGCGCATCGTGCCACTGGGCGCGCCCCTGTTCCTGGTAACCACCGATCCGGTCAGCGGACAACCGCTGCGTCGCCTGGTGCTGGGACAGGACACGGGCGGCGCCATCCGCGGCGCCATAAGAGCAGACCTGTTTTTCGGCTCAGGTACCGAAGCTGGCGAACGGGCAGGGAGAATGCGCGCGGATGGCCAGATGTGGCTGTTGTGGCCCAGGGACCGCGTGCCGCCGGGCGGGAACTGACGCGCCGGGCCCAAGTCTAGATTTGAAAGTACTCACTTCTGCATGAAGTCTGATCAAGGGGAATCACATGACCGATCAAAAGAACTTCCCGGTCTCACGCCGCAGCGTCGTGCAGGCGGGCATTGCCGCGGGCGTGACCGGCATGCTGTCAGGCATGGTGGGCGCACCAGCCGCTGCTGCTGCGCCCATGGCGCCCATACTGCGCAAGATTCCTTCCTCGGGAGAGATGCTGCCTGCCGTGGGCATCGGCACCAATGCGTTCAGCGTCAATGCGCCCGAGGAAATGGCGGCAGTGCGTGACGTGTTGCAGCAGATGCCCGGGCTGGGTGGCAAGGTCATCGATACGGCCCAGGCCTATGGCAACTCCGAGGAAGTCATCGGCAAACTGCTGGCCGAACTGGGCAACCGCGACAAGTTCTTCATCGCCACCAAGACGCCGCTGGGCGGTAACATATCCGGTGGGGCCGCGGTGCTCGATAACTCCTTCAGGCGCCTGCAGGTCAGTCGCATCGACTTGCTGCAGATCCACAATGTGTATGGCCTCGACGAATTGATGCCGCATTTCCAGGAATACAAAAAGGCCGGCAAGATTCGCTACATCGGCGTGACCACCTCGGTGAACGGGCAGTATGAGCAGCTGATGGCAGCGATGCGCAAATACCCGCTGGATTTCATCCAGGTCGACTATTCGATTGGCAATCGCGATGCCGCCGACCAGGTGTTGCCGCTGGCCAAAGAAAAAGGCCTGGCGGTGATCAACAACATTCCCTTCGGCGGCCGCGGTCGCAGCTTCTTCCCCAAGGTGGCGGGCAAGGCCGTGCCCGACTTTGCCAGCGAGTTCGACGCCAGCACCTGGGCGCAGTTTTTTCTCAAATACAATTTGTCGAACCCGGTGATCACGGCGGTGATACCCGGCACGACGACGCCGGCTTTCCTGCTGGATAACCAGCAGGGTGGCCGCGGTCGCCTGCCGGACGCCGCGATGCGCAAGCGGATGGAGGCGTACTGGGACGCGCTGTAGGGGTCGCCCGCTCAGTCGCCGTTGAGCACGAAGGTCACTTTGAGGAGTACACGGTACTCGGTGATCTTCCCGCCCTTGCCGCATTCGACTTCCATATCCTTGACCCACGCGCCACGCACATTCTTGAGCGTCGCATTGGCGCGCGCGATGCCGGCACTCACGGCATCGTCAAAACTCTTCTTGCTGCTGGACTTGATTTCGGTAATTCGTGCTACTGACATTTTCCTGCTCCTTGGTTGATCGAGAACTATTCCAGGCCGAAAGCCAACAAGACATTGCCCGGATGGCCCACCAGGCCGCCATACCCGGCGTTGAAATAGACCATGCCATCCACGACCACGGCGCCGGGTCCATCCATGCTGCCGCCGTTGGCCTTGACGCCGTTGACTGTGTCGAAATCTCGATTGGCATTGAACAGCCAGAGGATGGAACCATCCCTGGCTGAATAGGCGCGCATGCCGCCGTCGTGCGCACCACTCAACACGGCGCCGGGAATGGCCGTGACCGCGCCGCCCTGGCCCGCGTCGCAGCCCGGCTTCTTCTCGCCGCACAGCAATGCCTGGGGTGGCGCCTGCCAGGCAATGTGTCCATCGTCCAGAGCAATGGCCGTCATGCCGCCGGCCGCATCGGCCAGGAAATCATTGGTGCCGGTGTAGAAATTGACGCCATCAGCCGCGCCGCCCCACTGGCCACCCAGGCCGCTGCCCTTGCCGAAGGCGCGCTTCCAGACCACTGCGCCCTGGTTGTCGGGATCGAGCGCATAAGCAATCGCGGATTTCTGCGGAATGACGATGAGGTCGCGCTTGCCCACATGCGCGAGGATGGGAGTGGCGGAGAAGTCGTAGTCCGGTCCCAACGTGGCAGGACAAGCCGGGTTGTCGGGATTGGTTGCCTGGCAGCCCATGACCCAGTTGTCAGCGGGCAGCAGTTGCTTGTGCCAGCGCACCGCGCCGCTGCGCAGGTCAAAGGCGATGACGCCATTGGTCATCTGCTGCACCGGGTCTGCATAGGCATTGCCGGTGGCCGCATATACCAGACCGCGCTTCACATCCACTGAGGGAGCCGACCAGATGCCACCGCCGGCGGGACCGAACATCTGCACGCCGTCCTTGTTTTTGGCGCGCGGCTTGCTCTCATCGATGGTGTAGGTTTTCCACAGCACTTTGCCGGTGCTGGTGTCGAGCGCATTGAGGCTGCCGCGGAAAGTGCAGCAGGGGTAACCCTTGGTGCTGCCGCGGCCTTCCTCACTCAGACCCTGCACGCCGATGTACAAGCGACCGTCGTACACGATGGGAGCACCAGTAATACCAGCGGAGGGGTGGGTCTCGATTTGCGTGGTCCACACCTGCCTGCCGGTGTTCGCATCCACGGCATACACATTGGAGCGGCCATCCCCAAAGAACACGGCGATGCCACGCTTGCCTGCAGCACTGTGATAAGGCGCCACCGACATGGCGGTGCGCACGCCGGCCTGGGCCTTGAAGGTCCAGTAGGTGCAGCCGGTTTTGGGATTCAATGCGTGGACTTCGCCATTCTCGCTGGCAGTGAACAAGCGTCCGCCGGCGATGGTGGGTTGCGTGCGCGCAGCGCCGACGCCGGCGAATCCGAATGCCCACTTGAGTTTGAGGCGCGGCAGGTCAGAGGCGGTCACCTTGCCGGTGGTGGCAGGTTGGAAGCGCGTGGCCGCAAGCCCATTGCCATGTCCATTCCAGCTGTTGCCGCGCGAGGGATCACCCACGGGTGTATCCACCGCGCACTTGTTGACCACTTTTCCATTGCTGGCTGTGTCTGCGGAAAGCTGCTTGCCAGTAGCATATTCAGCCACCAGGCGACGCTGCGCTTCGTAAATCGCGGAGCCCGGCACCGTCATCTTGCCGTTGGTGAGTGCAGTGACCACTGCCTCGGGAGTGAACTGGCGCAGCTGCACGCGCGTGGGCGCCTTTTCATTGGGGCTGCCGGCGGGAGCGGCATTCTCCATATGGCACAGCGCGCACTGGGTGTTGAAAATCACCTCGCCTTCAGCGCCCTGCGCAGCCAGTGCAGGCTCCGCAACGCCGAAGCCCAGAGCGCAGACCAGGGCCAAGGACCAAGAAATCC
The DNA here is from genome assembly GCA_039932715.1 of Pseudomonadota bacterium. Taxonomy (GTDB): domain Bacteria; phylum Pseudomonadota; class Gammaproteobacteria; order Steroidobacterales; family Steroidobacteraceae; genus ZC4RG30. Next base: position 38,674 of record JBDTPN010000026.1, read on the forward strand.
GCATGCGATTCCCCCGGGGAATTGAGTGGTTTTGTATGCGTAAAGTATAGGCGCTGGGCCTTGCCAGGGTCTATCTTCCCTGCATGGCTGTCAGTTGCTTCGAAATTTTCAAGATCGGCATCGGACCGTCCAGTTCGCACACCGTGGGACCGATGCGCGCGGGCCGCCAGTTTGCGCTTGCGTTGCAGTCGCAGCAGCTGCTCACAAGGCTTGCACGCCTGCGTGTTGAATTGTTCGGCTCACTGGGTGCAACCGGCAAGGGCCATGGCAGCGACAAGGCCGTGCTGCTGGGGCTTGCCGGATTCGAGCCGGATAGCGTGGATGTCGCAGCCGTTCCCGCATTTCTCGACGACGTGCGCGCTGCGCGGATACTGCATCTGCATGGCGCGTATGCCGTTGCGTTCGATGCCGCAACCGATCTTGTATTCAATCGACGTGACAGCCTGCCGCTGCATCCCAATGGCATGCGCTTCGAGGCCTTTGATGCCAGTGGCGCGGTGCTGCTGCGACGGGAATTCTATTCGGTGGGCGGTGGCTTCGTGGTGACGGCCGATGATGCTGCGCCCGGTGGGCAGAAAATTGCCTCTGATACCACCGAGTTACCACTGGTGTTTCATTCGGGCGATGAGCTGCTCGAGGTGTGCCTGCGCGAAAAAATGGGCATCGCCGGCGTGATGCGCGTCAACGAGCGTCACTGGCGTGACGATGCCACCATCGATGGCGGGCTGCTGCGCATCTGGGAAGTGATGCAGGAGTGCGTGCGTCGCGGCTGCGCCTCGGAAGGCGTGCTGCCCGGCGGCTACAAGGTCAAGCGCCGTGCACCAGGCTTGTATCGCCAGCTCACCGCCAATCCCGAGGCGGCACTGCGCGACCAGCTGGTAGTGCTCGACTGGGTCAACCTTTACGCATTGGCAGTCAATGAAGAGAATGCAGCGGGCGGCCGTGTGGTCACCGCGCCCACCAATGGCGCTGCGGGCATCGTGCCTGCGGTGTTGCACTATTACCGGCGCTTCATTCCGGGCGCCACCGACAATGGCGTAATCGATTTCCTGCTGACCGCAGCGGCCATCGCGCTGCTTTACAAGGAAAACGCCAGCCTTTCGGGAGCGGAAGTTGGCTGTCAGGGCGAAGTGGGCGTGGCTTGCTCAATGGCAGCAGGAGCACTGTGTGAAGTGCTGGGCGGCACACCGGCACAGGTGGAAAATGCTGCGGAGATCGGCATGGAACATCACCTGGGACTGACCTGCGATCCGGTGGGCGGACTGGTGCAGATTCCCTGCATCGAGCGCAATGCCATCGCTTCCGTCAAGGCCATCAATGCGGCGCGCATGGCGCTGCGCGGCGACGGCACGCATTATGTGTCGCTGGACCAGGTGATCAAGACCATGCGCGAGACGGGCGCGGACATGAAGACCAAGTACAAGGAAACTTCGCGCGGCGGCCTGGCCGTCAACGTCATCGAGTGCTGAGTCAATAAAAGGAGAGGGTCGTGCGGGGAATCATGTTTGCCGCGGGCATTGCCCTGCTCAGTTCGACAGTTGCCGCCGCAGAGACTGGCCAACATCCGGGTAAGCCGCTGTATGAGAAACACTGTGCCGTTTGCCATGACCACGCGCAGGAAACCAGGTCCGTTCCCTTCGAAACCCTGCGCGGCATGCGCTACGGGACCATTCACTTTGCCCTGACCAGCGGCAAGATGAAGCTTCAGGGCGACCAGATGAATGCTGCCCAGAAGGGCCAGCTGGTGGACTACATCGTCGGCCGGCAGCTGGTGGACGAAAGCTGGATAGAGCGCATGCGCTGCACGAACAGCAGTGTTGCTGTCGCCACGGCAAAGCCCACTGTCGCCGGCTTCGGCTTTACCCCCGACAACAACCGGCACCTGACGGCACAGCAGGCAGGCCTCAGTGGCGCAGACGTCAACCAGCTGGAGCTGGCGTGGGCGCTGGCATTTCCGCGCGCGACCACCATGCGTGCGCAGGCGGCAGTTGTGGGCGACACGCTTTACCTGCCGGTGGGCGACGAAGCGCGCCTGTTCGCCGTGGACATCAGCGGCGACAAGCCGTGTTTCAAGTGGATATATGCGCATGACATTCCGCTGCGCACGGGTGTGGGCTATGGCGTGCTGGGCAACGGCCGCGCCGTGCTGGCGTTTTCCGACATTGCCACCTACGTGCACCTGGTTGATGCGGCCACGGGGAAACTGCTGTGGAAGAAGCAGGTGGGGTTGTGGGATCTTTCGAACACCACCGGCACGCCGCTGGTGCATGGCGACCGGGTGTACGTCCCCATTTCGGCGTCGGAGATCAATCTCGGCGGCGAGGACAAGCACCTGTGTTGCAAGACCCATGGAGCCTTCACTGCCCTGGATGCGCGCAATGGCCGCACGGTATGGACCTACCACACCATGCCGGACGCACGGCCGATTCGTGACCGCGGTGACGGCCAGCAGATGTGGGGCCCTTCGGGCGCGCCCATCTGGACATCGCCGGTGCTGGATCTCAAGCGGGGCCTGATTTACGTGGGAACCGGCGAGGCCACCTCTGCGCCTGCATGGGAAACCACCGACTCGGTGCTGGCCATCGACATGAAGACGGGAAAGCTGCGCTGGAAATTTCAGGCCACCAAGGACGATATCTTTCTTACCTCCTGCATGCGGCGGCCCGAAGGCCTCAATTGCCCGCGCGAAGGACGCTTGCTGGACCATGATTTCGGATCGTCAATGCTGCTGGGAAAACTTCCCAGCGGACGCGAGGTGCTATTCGCAGGGCAGAAATCCGGCACGCTATGGGCACTGGATCCGGACGCCGGTGGCAAGCTGTTGTGGAGCCGCGAGTTCGGCAAGGGCTCGCCCATCGGCGGCATTCATTGGGGCATTGCATTCGACGGGCACAGCGTGTTTGCTCCCATCCACAAATTTCCGGGACCCGACGGCGAGGATGCGAGCCAGATACCCGGGCTGCATGCCGTCGACGCTGCCACCGGTGAAGTGCGCTGGAGCTACACATCCGTCGCCGACTGCAGTGGCGACCGCAAAACCCGCGTGCCCACCTGTGCGACAAACATCGGGCTGTCGGGCGCGCCCGCGGTAATCGACGACGTGGTGGTGGAAGGGAGTGTCGATGGCTGGTTGCGCGCCTTCGATACGGGCACGGGCGCGGTGCGCTGGAGTTTTGATACCGCGCGTCCCTTTATGGGTATCAACGGGGTACAAGGCCATGGCGGCGCGATCGACAATGCGTCGATCGTCGCCGCCAATGGTTATCTATTCGTCAACTCAGGCTACGGGCTGATGGGCGGTCAGCGAGCCGGCAATGTCTTTCTGGCGTTTAGAAAAAAGTATAAGTAAGGCCCAGGGAGAACAGGTCGGCATCAGTGCCGCTGAGATCGAATCTCTCATATTCCCCACGCAGGCTGATGCCACCGAGGCGAAACTGCGCGCCGGCGCCGTAAACCAGATCGGTCCCGTTGTCGCCGAACTTGCCAACGTTGGTATGCGCATTGGCGCTCCAGTCGAAGGCACCCACGCGTGCGTACAGATCCACCGGACCGACAGGAAGAAAAGCCAGGGCAGACAGCGACACGCCGTTGCCGTCAGTCTTGATCTTCTGGCCCGCCACCGTGTCGCTTCCAGAACCGAAATCCACATAGTTGGCCTCAATCGCGAGCCAATCGATGAAGCGCCAGCCAGCGATTATCTTGTAACCGGTAGCACTCGAGTCGTAGTCGAGCACGTTGTCGTGCAGGCTCGAGAAGCCGGCGGTTGCGCCCAGATAGATGCCCTTGTCAGCCGCACTGGCAGGGGTGCTCATGGCGGCCAGTCCAAGGGCCAGAACTGCGGCCCCGGTAAGAAATCCCGTCTTCATTGCGATGTCCTCTGGATGATAATTGCAAGGACTCTAGACGCACTGCCCGGGAGCTACCCTCGGCAGCGGCCCCAAAATTCCCTAGGTATTTTCTGACACGACTGCGTCACGCAGCTGGTCGTCAAGCATCGGGCGCGTAGTGGCCCCACAGGCTTTTGAACGAGGCCACCACGAACGCGCGTGAGTCTCCCCATTGCGCCTCGTATTCCTTTGCGATGTTGGCAGCGGCGACTTCATCGGGGCCCATGCCCTTGACCAGTTGCTTTACGGCGCGATCGAAGATCTGGAAATACATGTCGCGCCAGGCCTGCAATTCCTTGCGCCCGACTACCGGACCGTTGGCAGGCACAACGCGGGTTGTGTCATTGGCTACCTTGAGCAACCGGTCGTATGCAGCCACCAGTCCACCTATCCACCCGCCGGTCTGCCAGTCGAGCACTGGCCATCCCGCGCTTGAAACCACGCCCCCTGCGACCAGCACATTGGCCTTGGGGAAGTGCACATAGAGATCGCCATCGGTGTGCGCCTGGCCCAGGTGGCCGAAGGCCAGCTTTTCTGCGCCGAAGTCGAGCGTATCGGTGGTGTAGAAACTCTTGTTGGGCAGGGCGGCCTTGGGCAGCGGGCCGTAACCTTCAGGCAACCATTCGGTAATGATCTTGCGGCCCAGCCACAGTTTTGTGTTCTCGTGCGCAATTATCTGTGCGCCCTGCTTGCCGGCGTATTCGTTGCCGCCGGTCTGGTCGGGATGCCAGTGCGTATTGAACAGGGTGTGAAGTTTTTTTGCGTCGACACTCCCCAGAGCCAGCTTGAGCACCGCCGCAGCGCGCGCCTTGCTGCCGCCATCCACAAGCAGCGCACCTTCGCTGCTGCCCATGGCCACGACGTTGCCGCCGCCGCCGGTGATCAGCCACAGGTTGTCGCCAAGGGAGGTGGCGGTCAGGGGCACACTGGACTGGCGCGCCCGCGCGGCATCGCCATGGGTGTATATCGCAGCGCCTGCAGTGGAAGCGGCAGCGGCTTGCAGGAAGCCGCGACGGGAAAGGAATGTCATTCGGGTACGATCGCTCTCAGTCCAGGGGTTCCAACACCAGGCCATGGCGGCAGAGTGGGAGTTTCAGCTTTGGCGCCCAGTTGACGCAACAGCGCAGCGGTTTCGGCGCGCACTGGCGGTTTGGTTTGCAGGAAGCCAACGCGACTGCGACCCATGGCGTAGTCCAGCGGGGTGAGTTTGTCGGATTCCCTGGCGTCGAGATTTGCGCCCCAACCGGCCAGCGCTGACAGCATCTTGTTCCAGCCACGCAGTGCCGCGCTGTGAGCAGCGGTCATGCCGCGGCGACTGCTGGCGTTGACGTTGGCACCAGCCGCATGCAGCAGTCGCACGCAGGCCAGCGCGTCTTCCTCGGTCTTGTTCTTGCCGCGCGTGCCTGCCGCCGACACCGCTGCCATCAGGGGCGTAGTGTCATCTTCATTGGGCAGGTCGACCAGTGCGCCGGCAGCAAGCAGCAGCTTCACGACTTCAACGTCGCCGCCGGTGGCAGCGCGCATCAGGGGTGTTGCGCCCGTGACCAGCGTGGCATCGGCACCGCGATCCTGCACCGCGTTGCGATAGGGCGGACGCAACTTGAGTTGCACATTGGCGTTGGCGCCTCGCGCCAGCAACATGCGTATCACTTCAATGCCGTTGGTCGTATCCGTTGTGGGCAGTTCGACGCGGAAGCCGGCGGGCAGGATGTTCATGTCCACCGCAATATACAATGGCGACTGTCCCCAGAAGTCCCAGTCATTGACGTTGGCGCCGGATTCGATCAGCAGTTTGGCGGTGTCCCAGTGTCCATTGATCAGGGTCAGCAACAACGGCGTGGTGCCATCAGGATCCGGCAGATTGATGTCTGCCTTGCCTTGCAGCAGCGCCTTGACGGATTGGCTGAACCCATCGCGTGCGGCCAACAGCAGGGGAGTAAAGCCACCCCGGTTCATGTCCTTGGGGCGCCCCTCGGCGGTGACGCGGCGCTGCCAGTCGCGCACAGTGGCACGCGCATCGGGATTGGCACCTTTTGAAAGCAGCAACCGGATCATCTCCGGCTGGTTCTGGGACGCAGCCCAATGCAGTGGAGTCTGCTGAGCCCAGGTCTCGCGGGCCTCGATGTCGGCACCGGCCCTGAGCAGCAACTTTGCTGATTCGATGTTCCCGGTACGGGCCACTTCGTGCAGCGCAGTCTCGCCTTCCTGGTTGACCGCCCTGGGATTGGCTCCAGCCTTGAGCAGCATGGCCAAAATCTGCGTGTTGCCCGTGCGTGCTGCCTCGCTCAGCGGCGTGGCGCCGAATTCGTTGGCGATGCGGACGTCGGCGCCGGATTTAAGCAACGTGCTGACACGCTGCACATCGCCCGCATACACCGCCAACAACAGTGCCGTGGAACCGTCATTCTGGCGCGCATTGATGTCTGCCCAGGTCGGTGCAATGCAGGCGAGCGCAGCGACCAGCGCGAGCAGCCTGCCGCGCCGTGGACTCGCGAACCCGGACATCAGACCTCCGCGAGCAATCCGGAACTATTGCCCAGGGCTTCCATCGGCACGCCGGCACGATTGAGCAGCGTCAGCAGCAGGTTGGCGTGCGGCGTGTCCTGCGGGTATTTCAGATGCTGGCCGCCCTTGATCTTTCCATAGCCCTTGCCCAGGACCACGTTGGGCAGCGGATCGTTGTTGTGCAGATCGCTGTTGCTCATATTGCTGCCGTAGAGAATGATCGAGTGATCCAGCAGCGTGCCGTCGCCATCCTGCGTGGTCGACAGTTTCTTGACGAACTTGGCAAACACCTGGGTGTGGTAGTTCTGGATCTGCACCAGGCGCGCAAGCTTGGAAGCATCGCCGCCGTGATGCGACAACGGATGGAAGGCCTCGGTGATCTGCAGGTTGGGATACGTGCGCATGCTGACTTCCTTGGCCAGCATGAACGAGGCCACACGTGTCTGGTTGGACTGCCAGGCAAGCGCGATCATGTCGAACAAGGCATCGAGGTGATCGCCGAACTGGTCGGGAACTCCCTGCGGTGCATTGGGCAGATCCATCTGCATGCTCTTGCTGGTGGCCAGGCGCTGCACGCGTTGCTCGACTTCGCGCACCGAGTCGAGGTAATCGCTGACGCGCGCGCGATCCGCTGCGCCGACGCGATTCTTGAGTGACGCACCCTCAGTCTGCACGTAATCGAGCAGGCTGCCGGTTTCGCTGAGGATCTCCTTGCGTTCGGTGCCGGTGTCACCTTTGCCGAACAGTTGGTAGAAAACCTTGCGCGGATTGTCTTCCATGGGCAGTGGCTGGAAGGGCGTGCGAAATGCAGTGGTGCTGCCATAGCCGCAACCACCGCCGGCCTGGTTGCAGGTGGCGGCGCCGCCTTCGCCAGTCAGTTCCAGCGAGGGCATGGGTGTATCGGCACCGAAGTGCCGCGCTGCCAATTGATCGGCGCTGGTGCCCAGGTCGCCTTCGCGGCCCTTGACGCCAAAGCAGGACAGCCAGGTGCCGGCCATGATGCCGTGCGGATCCGAACTCTCGCCGCC
>JBDTPN010000027.1:0-44620 GCA_039932715.1 Pseudomonadota bacterium
TGTGCTTGATCAGCGCACAGGTCTGGTAGCCATCCAGGCGCGGCATCATGATGTCGACGAATACGATGTCGGGTTGGTGGTCGGCGATCTTGGCCAGCGCATCGAACCCGTCGACGGCGGTAAAAACCTCGCAGCCTTCCTTCGCCAGCAGCGTTTCAGCAGTGCGTCGGATGGTCTTGCTGTCGTCGATAACGAGGACCTTCAGACCCTTGAGGCTTACGCTCTCATCGCTCACGGACACGGCACTCCCGGCTACATTCATGGCGTAAAAATCCCCTGTTCTTTTAACATATCGGCCTACCCGTCGCCATGCCACACTCCGGATGATTCTGGCAGTGGATTAACATTGCGCATTGACCCAGCACACGTTCCTGAGAAACAACTGATGCCCAATCGCAAACTTCTGGCGGTGGTGATGGATCCCATCGAGGACATCAAGTACGCCAAGGACACCAGCCTCGCGATGCTGCTGGCCGCCCAGGCCCGGGGCTACGAACTGCTCTACCTTACTCAGCAAGACCTCTACTTGCGTGACGGGGTGGCGCGTGGCAAGGCCTGCAAACTGACGGTTGAGGCCAATCCTGTGAACTGGTTCACACTTGGCCAGCCCATGGACCTGCGCCTGGGTGAACTCGACGTGATCCTGATGCGCAAGGATCCGCCCTTCGACATGGAGTTCATCTACACCACGTACATCCTGGAACGGGCAGAACTGGAAGGCGCGCTGGTGGTCAACCGGCCACAGGGCCTGCGCGACATGAACGAGAAGGTGTACACGGCGTGGTTCCCCGAAGCCTGCGCACCGACATTGATTACCCGCGACATGGACGCAATGGCCGGTTTTGCCGCCGAGCATGGCCGCGTCGTGGTCAAACCGCTGGACGGCATGGGCGGCCGCTCCATCTTCGTCGTCGACCAGACGGACAAGAACATGCGCGTGGTCTTCGAGACGCTGACCAGCTACGGCAGCCGATTCGCCATCGTGCAGCGCTACCTGCCGCAGATCGTGGATTCGGGCGACTCCAGGGTGTTGCTCATCGATGGCGTGCCCGCGCCGTTCGCGCTGGCGCGTATGCCGACGGCCACAGACAACCGCGGCAACCTGGCTGCCGGCGCCACCGGCGTAGCCCGACCGCTCAACGACCGGGACCGCGAGCTGGCCGCCGCCATTGGCCCGGCGCTGGCGCAGCGCGGGATGCTGTTTGTTGGTCTGGACGTCATCGGCGGCTTCGTCACGGAGATCAACGTGACCAGCCCCACAGGTGTGCGCGAAATCGACAAGCAATGCGGGACCAACCTGGCGCAGTTGCTGATCGACGCCATCGACAAACGGTTGACCGCGCGCAGCCCAAGGCGCAGCTGATCCCATGCCTTCACTGGCGGAGCCATTGCCTGAACCACCGCGCCTTGCCAGAAGGCGCTCGGATGGCACGGCCGGCAAGGTGCCACGCGACCGGCTGACCACCATGGTTGTGCTAACGGCACTGCTGCATGGACTGGTGATTCTGGGCATCACGTTTTCAACGCCCTTGACCAGGAAGTCGGATGTGTCCAATGGCATCGAGGTGCTGCTGGTTTCCGACGAACTTCCGGAGGCGCGCCAGAATGACATGGCTGCTTACCTTTCCCAGCGCACCCAGACCGGATCGGGCAACACCACAGACCGCACGCCCGCGCAACTGCCGTCTGCGGCCCGACCCCAGGCCGGCACTGCCGCCAGCGCAGAACAGCAATCGGAGTCGCTGGACGAACAACTGCTGACGACTACTGATCCGCGTGCTCGCACGCGTATCGTCGCCCTGCCGCTGCCCGCCACGGCGGCACTGGAAGGCAGCGAGGCCACCGAAGCGCAACGTGCCGGCGACGACGAACTGAAGCTGCGCGGGGAACACCGCGACGAGCTCTACATTACCGCCGACACGCGCGCGTCCCGTCTCGCGCCCTATCTGGACGCCTGGCGGCGCAGGGTCGAGCGCATTGGAACCATCAATTACCCTTCCGCAGCCCAGCGCTCCGGCCAGGACGGCAATCCAGTGGTGGAAGTGGCCATACAGCGGGATGGACAGCTGCAGTCGGCAACCATCCAGCGTTCCAGCGGTCACCCGGAAATCGATGCCGCGGCGCTGGACATCCTGCGGCTGGCCAGCCCGTTTGATCCATTTCCGCCGGAACTGGCCCGGGATTATCGAGTGTTGCGTTTCGCATACGAATGGCAGTTTGTCGGGGGACACGTCAGCAATTCCGCCGTGACTGTTCCTTGAGACGCGGCCAGGTCGCCCCCATACTTGGAAACATGGACGACGACCGCAACCTGACAAACCATATCCTGGTGGCCATGCCGGGCTGTGACGATCCGGGTTTTGCCCAGACGGTCACGCTGGTCTGCGAGCACGGCGAAAAAGGTGCCCTTGGCATTGTGCTCAACAAGCCGCTGCCCATGCGGCTTGCCGAAGTGCTGTCGCAGATGCAGTTGCCCGCGCGCAGCGACACCATTGGTGGACAGGCAGTGCTGCGTGGCGGCCCCGTGCACCAGGACCGTGGCTTCGTGCTGCATCGCCCGGGCGGAAAATGGGAATCCACGCATCGCATTTCCGACAGCATCCAGGTCACCACCAGCCGTGATGTGCTGGCCGCCATGGCGCGCGGCGAGGGACCGGAAAACGCGTTCATCGCGTTGGGCTACACCGGCTGGGAACCGGGCCAGCTCGAACAGGAACTCAAGGACAACGCCTGGCACACCATGCCGCTCAATGAAGCGTTGTTGTTTGACCTGCCCTACGAAGACCGCTGGCTGGCTGCCTGGCGAATGCTGGGTATCAACGCCAGCGCCGTGAGTGTTCACGCTGGTCATGCTTGAGGCGCTCTTAGCTCGTGCCTGAGGCGCGCGCACGCGTCGTCCTCGCCTTTGACTTCGGGCTCAAACGCATTGGCAGCGCCTCCGGCGACACGCTGACCCGCACTGCTGCCCCGCGCGCCACCTTCGCCAATTCATCCTCGGGACCAGACTGGGCGGGCATCGATCGCGAGATCAAGTTGCTGGGACCTGACCTGCTGGTGGTGGGCGCCCCGTATAATGACGACGGATCCCCTGCACGCATTGCAGCCCTGGCCACGGCCTTCGCACAACAGCTGGCACAGCGCTACGACCTCAAGGTCGAGCGGATGGATGAGGGCTACTCCTCTACCGAGGCCGGCAGCGTGTTGCGCCAGCAGCGGGCCACGGGCCAGCGACGCAAGGTGGTGCGCAAGGGCGACGTGGACAGCGCGGCGGCGGCAATCGTTCTCGAGAGCTGGCTTGGAGCACAGGTTTGACAGGCAAGAACAACAGCGAACGCCGCGCCGACGGCAGTCTCAGGCACCTGCTGACGCTCGATGGATTGCCGCGCGCTGAACTCGAGACGCTGCTGGAGCGCTCACAATTTTATGTCCGCGCTTCGGGCGATGCCGCGCCACAGTCGCAGGTGCTAGCCGGCGTGACCGTGGCCAACATGTTCACCGAACCCTCGACACGCACGCGCGTGTCCTTCGAGCTGGCGGCCAAGCGCCTGGGCGCGGATGTAGTCAACCTTGAGGTGCAGCTGTCCTCGCGCGTCAAGGGCGAGACCATGCTCGACACCATCTATACGTTGCAGGCACTGCATGTGGATGTTTTCGTGCTGCGCGACGCCGAAGCCGGCGTGCCGGCCCTGGTGGCCGGCAATGTCGCGCCGCATGTCAGTGTGCTGTCGGCAGGTGAAGCGCATCTTTCGCATCCCACGCAGGGATTGCTCGACGCATTGACCATTCTGCAATGCAAGGGTCGCTGTGACGGCCTGTCGGTGGCCATAGTCGGTGACATCCGGCATTCGCGCGTGGCGCGCTCGGCCAGCCAGGCATTGCAGACGCTGGGCGTGCGCGACCTGCGGCTGGTCGCACCCCCTTCGCTGATGCCCGACGTGCAGGAATTTCCCGGCTGTGCACGCAGCAACGACATCGATGCCAGCATCGTCGATGCAGACGTGGTGATGATGCTGCGTATCCAGACTGAACGGTTCGCCGACACGGCCATTCCCGCAGGCGCCGATTATTTCCGCGAATTCGGCCTGACTGCACAGCGCCTCAAGCGCGCCAGGCCGGACGCCATCGTGATGCACCCGGGGCCCATGAACCGCGGCGTGGAAATCGACTCGGCGGTGGCTGACGGTCCGCAATCGGTGATTCGTCTGCAGGTGGCCAACGGCGTGGCGGTGCGCATGGCCGCGCTCGAGACGCTGGCCGCGCCGCTGTTGGCACGGGGCAAGCGCTGATGGGCGAACCGGCGGTCACTGCCAACCGCGCGCACCGCGGCACCATCTTTGTCGAGGATGCGCGCGTGCTGTCGCAGGATTCATTCCCGGGTCGCCAGTACGTACTGCGCCTGGCTGCGCCACTTTGCGCAGCGCGGGCCACGGCGGGCAGCTTCGCCCATGTTGCAGTGGATCCTTCCATCCCCATGCGTCGCCCGCTGTCGATCATGCGTGTGGATAAAAAGCAGGGCTGGATAGAGCTGCTCTATAAGGTGCACGGGCACGGACTCGAAAACCTGGCGACACGCCGCGTGGGTGACATCGTCAATCTGCTGGGCCCCATCGGCCAGGGATTCACGCCGCATGCCCAGCGTCCACGCGCATTATTGATAGGCGGCGGCGTGGGCATCCCGCCCATGGTGTTTCTCGCCGAGACGCTGCGTGATCGCGCGGCGGAAGGCTTCCGGCCGTTTGCAATCCTGGGCTCAGAACTGCCGTTTCCGTTTCGCGCACGACCCTCCACGATACTGGTACCGGGCATGCCCGATGGCGTGATTGCCTGCCTGCCGCTGCTGGATGACTGGGGTGTGCCCAGCCGGCTCACCACCAAATCCGGCTTTGCCGGCTGTCATGATGGATATGTGACGGATCTTGCGCGCCACTGGCTCAACACCCTGGATGCAAAGGGCCGCGGCGCCGTGGAGATTTTTGCCTGCGGGCCCACGCCCATGCTGCGCGCCGTCGCCGCGCTGGCGCGCGAGTTCGACCTGCCCTGCCAGGTGTCGCTGGAGGAATTCATGGCCTGCGCCGTGGGCGGCTGCGCCGGCTGCACGGTGGAAGTAGCCACGCCCAGCGGTCCGGCAATGAAGCGGGTGTGCGTGGATGGCCCGGTTTTCGATGCCCATACTGTGTTTATTAATAACGGGGGACTCTGACAATGAACATCCGGAACCTGCGGCTGGTTGCCGCGCTCGCGCTCATGGGCGCCACGTGCGCGGCCCTGCCCTCTATCGCAGCGGATGCGTCCGCACCTGCGTCCCCACCCTATGTCATGCCGGCCGCGACGCCGGCGTATATCAAGAAAGCCGTGCAGGCCACGACTCGTACTCCCGAACAGGTGGCGCGCGACGCCAACCGCAAGCCAGCCGAAACGCTGACTTTGTCCGGCGTGAAGCCCGGCGATCGCGTTGTCGAATTCGCCTCGTTCGGGCAGTACTACACCGCCCTGTTGTCGGATATCGTGGGTCCGAAGGGCATGGTCTACATGTATGACCTGCCCTATACCGACGAGCGTGCGGGTGCCGCCAGCCGCAGTTTCGTGGCAGCGCATTCCAACTCGCGCTACGAACTGGTCGACTACAACGCCATCGAGCTGCCGCAGAAAATCGACATCGTCTTCAACGTTCTTTACTACCACGATCTATCAATCAACAAGATCGACACCGCGGTACTCAACGCCAAGATCTTCAAGTCCCTGAAGCCGGGCGGAATCTTTTTCATCGTCGATCACAATGCCGAAGCGGGTTCCGGCATGCGCGACACGCCGAAACTGCATCGCATTGACCCGGCAGTGATCAAGCAGGAAGTCACTGCGGCCGGGTTCGAACTACTGGAAGAGAGCAAGTTGCTCGCGAGCCCTGAAGACGACCATACGTGGATGGTATTCGCGCCAGGTAAGCGTGGAACGACGGATCAGACAATCTTCAAGTTCCGCAAGCCTAGGAAATAGGCGCGATGTGCTGGTTGCGCGGCCAGTCGGCCGCGCGATGAGGTCGCTGTCCCAATGCGCATGAAATGAGGCTGTCAGCGCCAGGTGCTGCGCTGCGGTCGCATGATCCGGGATTTCAATCCCGGGATTGTGCTGGACCGCACATTCCCGGAAAAACTCTACTTCCGGGCGGCGAGCATCCTGCTGATCTGTTCCCGGCGCAGACTGGTTGCGATATCCGCGGCATTGACGCGGTTCTCGTTGCGCAGGGAAGCGTCCGCGCCCGCATCCAGCAGTACCTTGACCGCATCCGCCGATGCATCGCGTGCAGCCAGTGTCAGGGCAGTATCGCCCTGCTTGTCGCGCAAATTGACCTGCGCGCCTGCGCGCAGCAGTTGCCGCAGCGACTGAACCTGGTTTGCCTGCGCCGCCTGCATCAGCGGGGTTGTGCCGGAGCGACTGACCGAGTTGGCGTTCCCACCCGCTCCCAGCAGCCCTTCAAGCGCCGGCGCGGCACCGCGCGCCGCTGCCACCCCCACCGCCGTGCTGCCTTCAGCGTCAGAGGATTTGGCACTGGCACCGGCCGCCAGCAGGCGCGTCACCTGGTCCGGCGCGGCCCCGAGCACAGCGTGCATCAAGGCATCGCGGCCGGCGCGATCGCGCACTGCAACGTCTGGCTTCTGTGCCAGCACACGATCCAGCATGGCCTTGTCACCCTGCGAGGCTGCAACCATCAATGGCGTGATTCCCGCCTCGTCGGTCACATTGACGCTGGCGCCACGCTGCAACAACAGATCGGCTGTCGACACCCGCTGCCCGCGTACCGCCTCAATCAGCAGCGGCGCCCCGGAGTTGCCACGTCCGCCAGCCGCTGCGCCGCCATCGAGTGCGGCTTGAAGGATTTCCACGTTGCCTTGCTGAACTGCGATTCCTGCCAGGGTCCGACCACGCGCATCGCGCGCCCCCACACTGGCACCAGCCGCGAGCAGTAACTTGACTGCGTCAGTCGAGCCAGCGTCGGCGGCGGCAAGCAGCGCCGCGGATTTCTGTGCTTGGCTGGCAGCACCCGTTGCCAGCAATGCCTTGAGCAGACGCATATCCCTGCGACTGGCTGCAATCTCCAGGTCACCGCGGCCCGCGTATAAATCCGCAATGCCCTTGGGACGCTGCACACTCTCCACGGCCACCGAACGGATGGACGGCGGTCGACTGGCTACAGCCCCGGCGGCAGCCAGTGCCGTCGCTACGGTCGCATGGCCAGTTCGCTGGGCGATATCCAGGGGTTGGTCACCATCGCGATTGGCCGCGTTTACCAACGCGCCTGCGGCGAGCAACCTCGTGACACGCGACGCGTCCGACGTCGCGCTGGCGAAATGCAGTGCGGTATTGCCCGTGGCATTGGTGGCCTTCACATCCGAACCCGCGCGCAGCAGCGCATCCAGTGCCGCACCGTGCTGTGTTCCTGCCGCAAGCATCAGTGCGGTGGCACCCGACTTGTCACGCAGCTTCACATCCGCGCCCGCACCCAGCAGCCAACCAACTGAATCGACTGCATCAGCGGATGCGGCGCGGGCCAGCGCCGTGCGGCCGAATGCATCGGGTACATTGACCGCTGGAGCTGCCATGCCAAGTCTTTGCAGCGTGACCACATCGTTGGCCTCAACGGCGTGATCGAATGCTGCAGTTCGCGCCGTGGCTTCAGTCAGGTCCACCGCCGGAAGGAATGTCATCGGCAGCCGGCCCTGTTTTTGCAGTTGCACAGCTGCGTCGATTCCGCCCTTGGCTGCGCTCTCCAGCCAGCGCGTTGCGGCAGTGTTGTCCGCCGGGTCCGCCGTGGCGGCCAGCACTGACAGCATGTAGGCCGCGCGCGGTTCGCCAGCCGTGGCTGCCCGCTGCAACCATGTGCGGGCACCCGGCAGGTCCGGTTCACCCTGCGGGTTGGTCAGCAGCAGCGCACCGAGCAGGTACTGCGCATCAGCATTGCCGCTGCGCGCAAGCTGCTCCAGCTGTCGCCGCGCACCGGCGAAATCCTTCTGCCGGATTGCCATCCTTGCCGGATCCAGAGCCGCAGTCGCAACGTTTGCGGCCGCGCGCGGAGGGGTCGCCTCCGCGCAAATTGCCAGGCCGCAGCCAAGCACCAGCGCCATGGATAAGGCGAACGACTCAAGCCGTGCCATGCTTGGTTTCCATGGCAATTCCCAAACCCTGCAGGAAAGCAGTTGGCAGGATTCCACCTGCGCTGATAATCACCGCATCGTTGCCGAATTTCGTCGGCTTGCCGTCGCAATCGACCACCACTGAATCGGGCTCGATCTTCAGTACGTTGGATTTCAGCAGCGCGCGCAGCTGACCGGATGCCGTTGCCTGCTGCAGGCGATCGCGGTTACGCGACTTGGCTCGGGCAAACGCATCACCCCGGTAAGAGAGGGTCACGTCCGCGGCGCCCGCATCCGCAATGGAGGTGGCCGCCTCCAGCGCGCTGTCGCCACCGCCTACCACCAGCACACGCTGGCCGCGATATTGCTCCGGGTCGATCATCCGGTACACCACCTTGGGGAGCTGTTCTCCTTCGACGCCAAGCTTGCGTGGCGTGCCGCGCCGGCCGATCGCCAGCAACACGTTGCGCGCGCGGAATTCGCCGTGGGTAGTGCGCACGAAGAAACCCGCTGGTGTACTGGCAATGCTCTCGACGCGATGCTTGTAGAGAATCTGCACACCGGTCTTACGTTCGACGTCTTGCCAGAAGGCGAGCAGATCCTCCTTGCTTGTATTCCTGAACTTCACTTTTCCCACCAGTGGCAGGTCTGCGGGCGCCGTCATCACGACCTTGCCGCGGGGATACTGGAATACACAACCGCCCAGCGAGTCCTGCTCCACCGTCACGCAGCGCAATTTCATGGCCATGGCCGCAAGCGATGCGGAAAATCCGGCGGGCCCCGCACCAACGATGATCAGGTCCAGCAGGCCTTCCTCGGCAGGGCCTCCTTGGCGCGCCGAACCCTGGCGCGCCGCAATGACTTCCACGGCCTGGCGGCCCTGCTCAAGCGCATTGCGGATAAGGCCCATGCCGCCAAGTTCACCGACAATGAATATGCCAGGCACTGTGGTCTCGAATTCAGGTGAAAGCGTCGGCAGGTCAATACCGCGGCGTTCGGAGCCGAACACCAGCGAGATCGCCCCGACAGGACAGGCCGTGCGGCACGCGCCATGGCCGATGCAGTCGCCGGCGCTGATCAGGCTGGCCTTGCCATCTATCAATCCCAGCACCGTATGCTCTGGAAGTTCCGGACATGCGCGGATACAGGCCGAACAGCCGATGCATGCAGAAGGATCGATCAGTGGATGCAGGGAAACCGGCTCTGCGAGTCCTGAGATCTCGGCTTCACGTCGGGCGTCAGTGTTTCGTTTCTGGACAGAGCGCCGACGGCTCGCATACCAGACCCAGATGCCCAGCATTGGAAGCGCATAGATGAGGTAGGTCAGGTCCAAGATATTGGAAGGTTCGAACAATATGTTCCGGGGATCCAGTGTCGGCATCACACGACGGAGTTCATCGTGCGAAGTCCGGGACCTGCCGGCTAAATGCGGTTGATTCTCAAGTGGCCCCGACTACTGTAAGTCTCTGATCAGAGACGAACATACGCCAATCGCGGATTGGATAACAATTCACGTTATATGTCGCGATACCCGGCTACTGTGGGGGTTGGGGATGTGCGGCGTCTTGATCAAGGGAGACGCGATGTCAATGGGTCCGGTCCTTTACTATTTTCTCGGTGTCGGGTCGGCAGCGCTCGCACTGCTGATTCTCGTTCCCCTTGAGCGGTCGACATTCCGTAATGGAATCGTAAGACGAGTGGGTGCGGCGACAGCCCTCTTCCTGCCCGCAGTGCTCACGTTGCTCGCGACGCAGTCAAGTGTACCTACGGGAACTGACCCGCTGCCCATGCCTGTTGCCCCTGCAACGACCAACGCGAATGGGCTGAAGGACGATGCAGATTGGGCGATGATCACGCACGCCTTCATGCGCGGACCGCCGCCGGGAACAACCGCCACTACTTCGGCCCCGGCGGCTGGTGACGTTGCACAGCGCGCGCAGTTGAGCGTCACGGAACTTGAAGCCGTGACCCGGCGCGAACCTGGCAACGTCGAGGCGTGGCTTGCACTTGGGCGTGCGCAGCGCATGGCCCGCGACTTCGCGCCGGCCGTGACGGCATATGAAGCGGCACTCAAGCTCGATGGTCGCAACGCCGATGCATGGGCCGATTACGCGGATTCGCTGGCCTCAGCCAATGGCCGCAGCCTGGCAGGCAAGCCCGCCAAGGCCATCGAACGGGCGCTGCAACTGGATCCGAATCACCTCAAGGGGCTCTGGCTCGCGGCCAGTCTTGACCTGGAGGAACATCGCTATACAGCAGCAGTGAATCACTGGCAGAAGTTGCGCAGCGTTCTGCCCGATGGATCCCCAGACGTATCGATCATCGAGGCCAACCTCGCCGAGGCCCGGACACTCGCCGGGCAAGCCACGCAAGCCACAGCTGCGCGATAGCCATATGCGTGTCCTGCAATCCATCAGCCCGATGATCCTGTTCTTTTTCGCCTGCCTGATATTGATTTTCGTTGGGATGGCATCTGACCTGGAGCGGTTCATCACGCCCGAAAAGGGCCTCGGGTACACGCTCGGGATCGTGGGCGGCAGCGCAATGTTGCTGCTGCTGCTGTATCCGGCCCGCAAGCGTCTGCGTTGGCTGGGACCCATCGGCACCATCAAGGCCTGGTTCCAGATCCACATGGCGCTGGGCATTTTCGGACCCATGCTGATCCTGTTCCACGCCAACTTCCGCACCGGCGCCACCAACAGCAATGTCGCCCTGTACTGCATGCTGGTGGTCTCCGGTTCCGGGCTGTTCGGTCGCTATTTCTACTCTCGCATCCACAGCGAGTTCTACGGCAAGCAGGCGAACCTCGCCGATCTGCGGGAACGCCTCGACCGCCTGCAGCAAGTGTCAGGCACGCTGTCCTTCGTACCGGATCTCGCGGAGCAGCTGAAAGTCGTTGAGGCGGCGCTGCTGGCGAACTTCAATTCCATTCCAGGCCTGCTGCGCGCGCCGGTAGTGGCGTGGCGTGCGGCAGTGGCGCGTCGCCGAATCGGGAAGTATATCCGTCGCGCCGCGAGACAGCACGACCCGGGACGCAGAGCTGCGCCGGAACGCATGGGGCGCGAGATCAAGGCGGCGCGAGAGGTGGCATTTCGCCATATTGATGCCGTGCGGCGCGTGGCCGAACTGTCTACCTATGAACGCCTGTTCTCCTTGTGGCATGTATTGCACCTGCCATTGTTCTTCATGCTGCTGGTTGCGGGCACGGTGCATGTAATCGCCGTGCACGTGTACTGACGACCGATGCGATTGAGGAGGCTTGCTGTCTTGTCCGCACTGTCTGTCATCCTGGGATACGCATCTGGCACGGCGAGCGCTGCGTCGCTCGAAGGCCTGCTCATGCCCGGACCGCTGTCCAGTGCCCACGCCGACCTCGAAAAGGACTGTGCCAATTGCCACAATCGCGCGGACCGCGCGCAGCAGGCGCAACTGTGCTCGACCTGTCACAAGGACATCGCCGCGCAGCTGCGCGATCACCGTGGATTCCACGGGCGACGACCTGAAATTACGGGCGCGCAATGCAGCGCCTGCCACAGCGAACACCTGGGACGGGCAGGCCGGATAACACCCTTGCTGCCCGCCACGTTTGACCACGCGGCAACTGACTTCAAGCTCGATGGCGCCCATCGCGCGGTGTCGTGCGCCAGTTGTCATGCCACGGGAAAGAAATTCAGTGCTGCGCCGGTGGGCTGCGTGGACTGCCATCGCAAGGTCGAGCCACACGAGGGCAAGCTGGGCACCGACTGCGCTGCCTGCCACGAGACCTCGCGTTGGTCAGCGGTCCGGTTTGACCATGCGCGGACGAAATTCCCGCTGCAGGCACGCCACGCACAGATTCCCTGCGCTGCCTGTCATGCCGCCAACCACTGGAAAGGGACGCCCACCGGCTGCGCCAGCTGCCACGCCACCGATGACGTGCATCGCGGACAGCGCGGCACGGCCTGCGCCGACTGCCATACGCAGGCATCGTGGACTGACGCGAAATTTGATCACGAAAAGGAAACCGGGTTTGCGCTGATCGGTGCGCACAAACAGGCGGCCTGCCAGTCCTGTCATCGCAGTGGCCGGCTTGAGGACAAACTGCCGCGCGAGTGTTCGGGATGTCATGCGGCTGCAGATTCCCACGCGGGCCGCATGGGTGCGAAATGCGAAACCTGCCATGAATCCACTGAGTGGAAGACCACGCATTTCGATCATGGCAAGGACACGAAATACCCGCTCACCGGCGCGCACACGGCCGTGGCTTGCCACAGCTGCCATACGGCACAGGTCACCGACCAGAAGACGCCACAGCAATGCGTTGCCTGCCATCGCGCCATCGACGTCCATGCCGGAACCCTGGGAACGACCTGCGACAGTTGCCACGGCACAACCGCGTGGAACCGGGACCTGCGATTCGACCACGACCTGACCAGCTTCCCGCTGATTGGTCAGCACGTGGCAGTGCCTTGCGCGCGCTGCCACACGACGCAGAAATTCAAGGATGCGCCCACCAAGTGCGGCGGCTGCCACGCAGCCGATGACGTGCATCACGGCAACCTGGGGGCGGATTGCCAGAAGTGCCATAGCCCCAATGCCTGGAACGTCTGGCAGTTCGATCACCTCAAGGAGAGCGGTTTCGCCCTGAGCGGCGCCCATGCGCGCCTGCAATGCAACACCTGCCACAAGCGCCCGGCCGGAGAGGCCAAGCTGGGGCGCGACTGCATGTCATGCCATTCCACGGATGATGTGCACCTGGGCCAGTTCGGCAGGCGCTGCGAAACTTGTCATTCCACGATTTCGTTCCGTCGCGCCAAGCCGCAGTGACGCAGTGACCATGAAAAACATCGCCATGCTGTTGCTGGTTCTTTGCGCCGCACTTGCCGGCAGCGCGCATGCCGCAGAACCGCCGCCGCCGGCACCCTTCGATCACTTGTCGACGGGCTTCGAATTGACCGGGGCACATCGCAACGTGCGCTGTGAAGGTTGCCACGTGGATGGCGTGTTCAAGGCAACGCCCCGGTTGTGCAGCGCCTGCCATGCCACCGGAACGCGCATCGGCGCCACCGCCAAGCCGGCCACGCATATTCTCAGTTCCGAACGATGCGAGTCGTGCCACACCACATTCGCGTTCCGCCCCGTGACCACCTTTGATCACACCGAGGTGCGCGGCAGCTGCGCCGCCTGCCACAACAACGTCCAGGCCGTGGGCAAGCCGCCGGGACACATCACCACGAATGCCGCCTGCGACAGCTGTCATTCGACCTTCGCCTGGACCCCCGTGCATCGCTTCGACCATACAGGGGTGACCGGGGGCTGCGCCAACTGCCACAACGGCGTAGCCGCAACTGGCAAGTCACCCAATCATCTGCCGACCACCAGCGGATGCGAAACCTGCCACAACACCACGGCTTGGTCACCAGCGTCGTTCAATCATGCCGGCATCACTGGCGGCTGCTCCTCGTGCCATAACGGTGTTCGTGCAACCGGCAAGAACACGACGCACATCCTCACTTCGGACCGCTGCGAGAGCTGCCATGCAGTGACTAATTGGAAACCGGTGGTCCGCGTGGACCACGCCGAAGTGCAAGGCACCTGCTTTTCCTGCCACAACGGCACCACGGCAACCGGCAAGCCCACCAACCACATTCCCTCGGTCAACACCTGTGAGAGCTGCCACACGACGGTGACGTGGAGCACTGCCAAGTTCAGTCACACCGGCATCGTGAGCGGCTGCTCCGGATGTCATAACGGCACCACGGCAACCGGTAAGACCCCGACCCACATGCCAACGACGCTGACCTGCGAAGCCTGTCATGGCACCACCGCATGGCGCCCGGCAACGCGTGTTGATCACACGCAGGTCCTGGGCACCTGCGCCGCATGCCACAACGGCACCGTCGCTACAGGCAAGACGGCGACGCACATTCCGACCACCAGCAGTTGCGATACATGCCATTCCACCATCGCCTGGATGCCCAGCACCTTCACGCACGCCGGCATCACTACTGGCTGCGTCAGCTGCCACAACGGCAGCACTGCTACTGGCAAGAGCACCACCCATATCCTTGCCACCAACAGCTGCGAGAGCTGCCACAGCATCGCGACCTGGACGCCGGCGACACGGGTCGATCACACCCAGGTGCAGGGAAGCTGTTTTTCATGCCACAACGGCGTCGCGGCGACTGGCAAGCCAGCCACGCACATTCCGACGCACAACCAGTGCGAGGTCTGCCACGCGACAACCGCGTGGTTGCCGGCCAACACCTTCGATCACATAGGCATCACCAACGGCTGCTCCACCTGCCACAACGGCACGACGGCGCTGGGCAAGAACGCCACGCATCCGGCCACCACTCAGCTGTGCGAAAACTGTCACACCACCAATGTGTTCAAGCCCGCACTGCGCGTTGACCACACACAGGTCCTGGGAAGCTGCGCCAGCTGTCACAACGGCACCAATGCCACCGGCAAGCCCATTACGCACCTGCCCACCACCGCCGGCTGCGAGACCTGCCACTCAGTGGCGGCCTGGACTCCGGCCACGTTCTCGCATGCGGGCATCACCAATGGCTGCTCGACTTGCCACAACGGCACGACCGCAACCGGGCGCGGCGCCAGCCATATCACGACGACGCTGGTGTGCGAGGCCTGTCATTCGACCACCACCTGGAATCCGGTGGTGAAGGTTGATCACGCGCAGGTACAGGGTGCCTGCGCAACCTGTCACAACGGCACCATCGCCACCGGCAAGACCACCGATCACGTTCCCAGCAGCAACTCCTGCGATGCCTGTCATTCGACCATGGCCTGGCGCCCGGCCCTGTTCGATCATGCGGGTGTGCAGCCTGGCACCTGCTCCTCCTGCCATAACGGCGTACGTGCCACCGGCAAACCCATCAACCACCTGGTGACGAGTGCGGAGTGCGACAGCTGCCACGGCACGCTGGCGTGGAAGCCCGCGAAGTTTGACCACAGCACCATTACCAGTGGCTGCGCCGGTTGCCACAACGGCACGTCGGCCACCGGCAAATCCGCCACGCACATGCAGACGGCACGGGAATGCAGCACCTGCCACAAGTACCCGGCATGGACACCGCTGATCTTCAAGCACACCTCGAGCGAATACCCGGGTGACCACACCGGCACCAACCCGACTTGCGTGGGCTGCCACACCACCAATACAGACCAGGCAACCTGGCGGTCGCCCGCCTTGCGGCCAGCGTGCGCGGGCTGCCATTCGAACAGATACAGCTCTGATCCGCACACGAAGTACGGCAACGTGAAGTACACGGTAAGTGAGCTGAAAAACTGCTCCGGCGCATGCCACGTCTACACAGATTCCTCACTGACTACGATCTCGAAGACCCGCAATGGCCCGCAGCACCGGGTGACGCAGCGCAGTTTCAATTAATGGCATCGCGGTGGCCTCAAATACTGGTGGCAATGCTGCTGGTGTGCAGCGCTAACCGGGCATTTGCACAATCGCTGCGGCTGCTGGAGGCCAGCTCGGTCACCGAGCGTGACGATCACCTGGACCTTTCGATCGACTTCACCTGCACCATGCGCTACCAGACGCACACTCCAGCCAGCGAAGGCGACAAGTTGCGTGTGACGCTGCGTCTGGGCCCGGACTGCACCTTGCCTCTCCTGGGGCAGTTCTCTGCCGAGCACCTGCTGGCAGCCGACTCACGCGACCTGGTACGCGACATCGAGCTACAGCCCGGACTGGCCGACCAGGCGGAGCTGATCATCAGCTGGAACCGCATCGAGAAATACGTCGTGGCACCGGGTGCGGGCATGCGCGGCCTGCGCGTGCGCGTCATGCGCACGCCCTCGAAGTCCGTGATGGTCAACGAGAAGGGAGCCATCGGCGACAGCTACTCCGTGAACCT
Organism: Pseudomonadota bacterium; assembly: GCA_039932715.1. Classification (GTDB taxonomy): domain Bacteria; phylum Pseudomonadota; class Gammaproteobacteria; order Steroidobacterales; family Steroidobacteraceae; genus ZC4RG30. Next base: position 16,004 of record JBDTPN010000027.1, read on the forward strand.
CGAGTCGTCCCGCGACGCCATCGAACAGGTCGAGATTGACCAGGCCGCTGCCAGGTTCAAGGTGCCGGTCTACGTCTCCGAAGCCAGGCTGGACGATGCGACCTGGTATCGGCTGCGGGCCGGGCCGTTCACCACGCGTCGCGAGGCCGAGAGCCTGCTGCGCCTGGCGCAGGAAAGGTATCCCACCGCGTGGCTGGCCATCGACGACGAAAAGGATTCCGTTACGCCAGAAGGGGACGAGCTGACGACCTTGCCCACGGTTGCCGCCGCGAAACGGCCGCCCGAAACACGTGCCGATGCGAACCTCGACAAGTCGCTGGCCAATGCCCGCGCGGCCCTCTCGCGCAAGCGGCTGGACGAGGCAGTGACGCTGTTGACCAGCATCACCGCCAGCCAAGACTACGAGCATCGCGTCGACGCGCAGGAGATGCTCGGGCTGGCTCGTGAGCGCAAGGGGCAACTGGCCCAGGCCAAAGCAGCATACGAGGAATTCCTGTTGCGCTATCCCGAGTCCAGCGCCGCGCCGCGCGTGCGCCAGCGCCTGCAAGCCCTGCGCACAGCAAGCCTCGCAGGCCTGCACGGCAGCGGCGGTGGATCGGGTGATGCCGGAGGCTGGAAGGTCAATGGCGGCGTATCGCAAATCTATCGCCGTGACGACACGCAATTGCGCAGCGACAATGTCTCGAGCAACCTGGTAGCGCAGAACACCATCCTGACCGATTTCGACGGCGTGGCCAGGCGACGCGGGGAGCGCTACGACTTCACGGCACGTGCCAGTGCCGGCTATGGCTACGACATGCTGACCAATGGTCCGGGTGACCAGGTGCGCGTGTCGGCAGCGTATGTCGATCTCAGCGATCGCGAACTGGGCATGAGCGCGCGCCTTGGCCGACAGTCCAGGGGCATGGCCGGCGTGCCCGGCACTTTCGACGGATTGCTGACGTACTGGCAGTGGCGACCGCAAGTCGGACTCGGGCTGGTGGCAGGCATGCCCACGGAGTCCACGCGCACGGGACCGGACCCGGACCACCAGTTCCTGGGACTGGCCGCGGATTTCGCCACGGACGATCGCCACTGGGATACAGCAGTCTATGTCCTGGCCCAGCAATACCTAGGCGCAACGGACCGACGGTCGGTAGGTGTGGAATCGCACTATGTGCGGCCAGGGCGAACGTTGATCGCCATCGTCGATTACGATCTGCACTTTTCCGCCTTCAACAACATCATGCTCCTGGGAACAGTGGTTACCGACTCGCACTGGACATTCAACATGGACGCCAGTCGCCAGGCCAACCCCCTGCTGAGTAGCCGCAATGCCTTGATCGGCCAACCCACGCTCGCATTTGGTGATCTCAACCAGATGTTCACCGACGCGCAGATCGAGCAACTGGCCCGAGATCGTTCCGCCCAGCTGACACAACTGGGCCTCTCGGCCAGTCGTCCGCTGGGCGATAGCGCCCAATGGTCCGTGAACCTGGTTTCCGTTGATCTAACAGGGACACCCGCATCAGGCGGAGTGGAGGCGGTGGTCAATCAGGGTCGCGATGACTCCATCTACAGCGAACTGCTGCTCAACAGCCTGTTCAAGGCCGGCGATGTGGAATCGTTGGCAGTGCGATACCAGCGCGGTGGCAATGGGACGTTAATGTCTCTTGGGGTGGGCAGCCGCCTGCCCTTTGGTTCAAGCCTGCGCATGACGACGCGCTTGCGCGTTGACCGTCGTACGTTCCTCACCGACGACAGCACCCAGTTGTTGCTGCTGCCCTCTTTGCGGCTCGACTATTCGCTGGGTCGCAGCATGATCGAGTTCGAATCCGGCGCGGAGCTCGGAAGTCGCCAGCGTCCCGGGCTTTCCGAGCAGAGCAACCGCTTCTACTTCAGCCTGGGTTACCGCCTGTTCCTCAACACCGGTCGCCGATGATCCGGCGGCAATTCATGTTTTGGGTGGCCATGTTCCTCGCTGCCGCCGCACAAGCCGCGCCACGCAGCGTGCTGGACCGAAGCACCGGCGCGACCATCGTCGTGTCAGAGCAACCCTGGACGCTGTCACTGGAGCAGCCGCAACTGGCTGCGAATTCCCGCGACTACATCGCGCTCTATGCGGTGGAGGTCAACATTGCCGGAAAAATTCGCCATCTCCTGGCGGCATTCTACTGGTCGACAGTTCCTGGCCGCTCGGGGTTCGCAGGCACGACCCCGGAACTGGTGCTGCGCGTGGAGGATCGCCAACTGCTGCTGAAACCACTGGGCCAGACGCCGCGCGACGTCGGCATCAGCAAGTGGCCACTGGACCCGCCGGGTCGTGGCGCACAGCTGGTCATCTATGAAGTGGACACTGGTTTGCTGGGCCAGCTGGGCCGCGCCAGCGGTTGCCAGGCCCGGATCAATAATGACCCCACCACCCCGGTAGACGTCTGGTACGAAGTGTGGCGCGACGGGCGCGCCGCATTCAAGGCGTTCGCAGGCCGCTAACCGAAGTTGATTTTCGCTTCCAGGTTGGTGCGCGAGTCGGCGTTGGTCAGCGCGTCTTCCAGTTCGATGCGTCCGGCGCGATACAGCGAGACCAGCGACATGTCGAAACTCTGGATGCCCTTCTCCGCACTGTTGCGGATGGACTCCTTGATGGTACTGACGTCGCCCTTGCGGATCAGCTCCGAAATATGTGGCGTGTTGAGCAGGACTTCCACCGCCGCGACCCGTCGCCCATCCTTACCGGGCACCAGTCGCTGCGCCAGGATCGCACGCAGGTACTGCGACAGGTCGAGCAACACCTGGGCGTGATGGTTGGCGGGAAACATGTTGATGATGCGGTCCAGCGTCTCGGCGCAATTGTTGGCATGCAGGGTCGCCAGCACCAGGTGGCCGGTGCCGGCCAGGCCGATGGCGGCCTCCATGCTCTCCTGGTCGCGGATTTCGCCAATCAGGATCACGTCCGGGGCCGCGCGCATCACGCCGCGCAGCGCACGCGCATAGGTCTTGGTGTCGAGCCCCACTTCGCGCTGGTTGACGATGGAGCGCTTGTTGGTATGCAGGAATTCGATCGGATCCTCGATGGTGACGATGTGGTCGGCGAAGTTCTCGTTGCGATAATTGATCATGGCCGCCAGCGACGTGGACTTGCCTGAGCCGGTGGAACCCACCATCAGTATCAGGCCGCGCTTGAGCTTGACCAGGTCGACCATCATTTCCGGCAGGCCCAGGGCGTCGATGCGCGGCATGTCGGCGGTGATGTAGCGCATCACCATGGCCGGATAACCGCGCTGGTAGAAAATGGCAACGCGGAACCGGCCGAGGCCAGGCTCCGAGATTGCGAAATCGATCTCCAGCTCGCGCTGGAAGAATTCAATCTGCTCCGGCGTCATCAGGCCGAAGGCCGCGGCCCGCACCGCGTCCGGCGACAATACCTGCTTGTTGATCGAGTGGATCTGCCCCTCGATCTTGATCTTGATCGGGGCGTTGGAAGTGAAGAAAAGGTCGGACGCCTTGCGGTCCACCATCAGCTTGAACAAGGGTCGGGTCTTCATGCCACCGGGAGTAGCAGTGACCTTGAACTCACCGGTATCAGACATGGGCTCGACCGCGCTCAAATGACCTGGCCTTCGTCTTCATCCATCAGCGACAGGTTGCTGGCGTCATCTGCCGGCCGGCTGTCGCGCTTGCTTTCGAGCTTCACCCGCAGCCGCAATTCGTTTTTCGAATCGGCATTGCGAATCGCATCGTCGTAGGAAATGTACCCGGTTTCGTAGAGCTCAAACAGGCACTGGTCGAAAGTCTTCATGCCCAGCCGCGTCGAACGCGACATCACTTCCTTTATCTCCTGGACCTTGCCTTTGAAGATCAGGTCCTGGATCAGCGGCGAATTGAGCATGATCTCGGTGGCGGCAATGCGCCCGCCGGCACCGCCGTCGCGCGGCACCAGCCGCTGCGAAATCAGCGCGCGGATATTGAGCGACAGATCCATCAGCAGCTGTTCGCGCCGCTCTTCGGGGAAGAAATTGATGATGCGGTCCAGCGCCTGGTTGGAGCTGTTGGCATGCAGGGTCGCCAGCACCAGGTGGCCGGTTTCGGCGAACTGGATGCCGTATTCCATGGTCTCGCGATCCCGTATTTCACCGATGAGGATCACGTCGGGCGCCTGGCGCAAGGTGTTCTTGAGCGCGGCGTGCCAGGAATCGGTGTCGACACCCACCTCGCGATGCGTGATCACGCAGCCCTTGTGGGGGTGCACGTATTCCACCGGATCTTCGATGGTGACGATGTGGCCGCGCGTCTGTTCGTTGCGATAGCCGACCATTGCCGCCAGCGATGTGGATTTTCCCGATCCGGTGCCGCCGACGATGATGACCAGGCCGCGCTTGGACAGCACCACTTCCTTGAGGATGGGGGGCAGGTCGAGTTCTTCAAACGAAGGAATGGTCGGGTTGATCAGGCGGATGACGCAGCCGATCTGCCCCTGCTGCACGAAGGCACTGACGCGAAAGCGTCCGATGCCAGGAGGGGCAATGGCGAAATTGCATTCCTTGGTGGCGTCGAATTCCTTCGACTGCCGGTCGTTCATGATGGACCGCACCAGCACTGCTGACTGCTCGCCGGTCAGCGCGCGCTCGGTCTGCGGCCGGATCTCGCCATCCACCTTCACTGCCGGCGGGAAACCGGCGGTGATGAACAGGTCTGATGCCTTGCGCTCGGTCACCCGGCGCAATAGATCCTGCATCAGCTTGATAGCTTGTTCGCGATCCATTTAGAGGGCGTCCTTGTTCTGCGCCTTGTAGCGCGCTTCTTCTTTACTGACGACACCCTTGGCCATCAGTTCCGACAGGCACTGATCCAGTGTCTGCATGCCCTGGGCCTGGCCCGTCTGGATGGAGGAATACATCTGCGCGATCTTGCCTTCGCGGATCAAATTGCGGATGGCCGGTGTGCCGATCATGATTTCGTGCGCCGCGATGCGGCCGCCGCCGATCTTCTTGAGCAGCGTCTGCGACACCACCGCACGCAGTGATTCGGAAAGCATGGATCGCACCATGTCCTTCTCGGCTGCGGGGAACACGTCGACAATACGGTCGATGGTCTTGGCCGCGGAACTGGTATGCAGGGTGCCGAACACAAGGTGGCCGGTCTCCGCTGCGGTCAGCGCCAGGCGGATGGTCTCGAGGTCGCGCATTTCGCCGACCAGGATTACGTCCGGGTCTTCACGCAATGCCGAGCGCAGCGCCTCGGAGAAACCCAGTGTGTCGCGATGCACTTCGCGCTGGTTGATCAGGCAGCGCTTGGACTCGTGCACGAACTCGATGGGGTCCTCGATGGTGAGCACGTGATCCGGACGATTGTCGTTGCAATGATCGATCATGCCGGCCAGCGTCGTGGACTTGCCCGAGCCTGTGGGACCAGTCACCAGCACCAGGCCGCGCGGCAACATGCACAGGTCGCGGAAGATCTTGGGCGCACCCAGGTCATCCAGGCCCATGATCACCGAGGGGATGCTGCGAAACACCGCACCGGCGCCGCGGTTCTGGTTGAAGGCGTTGACGCGGAAGCGCGCCAGCTTCGGGATCTCGAATGAAAAGTCGGTCTCGAAGAACTCTTCGTAGGCCTTGCGTTGTTTGTCGTTCATGATGTCGTACACCATGCTGTGCACTTCCTTGTGGGAAAGTGCGGGCATGTTGACGCGCTTCATGTCGCCGTCGACACGGATCATGGGGGGTACGCCGGCGGAAAGATGCAGGTCCGATGCCTGATTCTTGACCGCAAACGCAAGCAGCTGGGCAATATCAAGGGCCATGCGAACTCCGGAAGACTTCCAAGGCAGTATAGTCGAGGCCATCGACCCCCCCTATGTTAAGCGGTCCGCAGAATTCAGCCTTCGATAACGCGATTGCAGACCGGCTTGCGGCATTGCGTCAGCGCATGAGCGTGGCCGCCGAAGCAGCCGGCCGCGATGTGCGCTCCATCACGCTTCTTGCCGTGACAAAAGGGCAGTCCGTGCAGCGCCTGCGCTCGGCACTGGCACTGGGCCTTACCGCCTTTGGCGAGAATTATCTTCCCGAGGCTTTGCCCAAGATCGAGGCGCTGCGCGATGCGGCGCCCCAATGGCATTTCATCGGCCGCCTGCAGGCCAACAAGACCCGGCCGGTGGCCGAGCATTTCTCATGGGTGCACAGCGTCGACAGGCTTAAAGTAGCCGAGAGGTTATCGGTCCAGCGCGCGCCGGAATTACCACCGCTCAACCTGTGCATACAGGTAAGCGTCTCGGGTGAGATCGGCAAGGGAGGCGTGCCCCCCGGAGAGGCGGTGCAATTGCTGCGCGCCGTGGCCGCCCTGCCCCGGCTGCGCGTGCGCGGCTTGATGTGCATGCTGCCCTTCGGTGCAGATCCGGCGCGGCAGCGCGGGGATTTCATGCAAGTGCACGACCTGCTTGACGCGGGCCGGGCGCAGGGACTGCAGCTGGACACGCTGTCGATGGGAATGAGCGACGACCTGGAACAGGCCGTGGCCGCCGGGTCCACCCTGCTGCGCATCGGCACGGCGCTGTTCGGCCCGCGCGCCTGAGCCTTCGGCCCGCGTAGAATTGCCTGATGCAAAGCACCTCACTGGTCCTGGATAAAAAGATTGCCCTGATCGGGGGCGGCAACATGGCGCGCGGCCTGATCGGCGGATTGCTTGGCCATGGAGCCAACCCCGCCCTGATCACGGTGGCCGATCCGCTTGCCGCAGGCCGTGCGGCACTGGAGCGCGACTTCGCCATTCTCACCACGGATGACAACTGCGCTGCGGTAAACGGTGCAGATGTGGTGGTGCTGGCCGTGAAACCACAGCAGATGAGCCCCGTGGCCCGTGCGTTGGCTCCAGCGCTGAGGGCACGCACGCCCCTGGTGATTTCAGTGGCAGCGGGCATACGTGCCATTGACCTGGAGCGATGGGTGGGGGCTGGCGTTCCCGTGGTGCGCGCAATGCCCAATCGTCCCGCGCTGATTGGCGCCGGCGCCAGCGGCCTTTATGCCAGCAAGTCCGTTGGCGCGTCCCAGCGCGCGCTTGCCGAGCAGGTGCTGCGCGCGTCGGGGCTGTGCGTGTGGGTGGATACGGAAGCAGATCTCGACCTGGTCACCGCACTGTCAGGCAGCGGTCCGGCTTATTTCTTCCGGCTGGCGGAATTGATGGCCGAAGCCTCCGTGGCCCAGGGACTGGATCGGGCGACCGCGCACCAGCTGGCTGCGCAGACACTGGCCGGCGCAGGGCAGCTGGTTGCCGCGGAAATCGCAGGCGCAGGGGCCGATCTGGCGCGCATGCGCGCTGAAGTTACTTCCAAGGGTGGAACCACCGAGGCTGCCCTGGCTCAATTCGATGCGCACGGCTTCGGTGCAGCGGTTGCTGCTGCACAGGCAGCGGCTGCGCGTCGCAGCCAGGAGCTGGCGCAGCAGTTCGGCGCGGGGTAGGCGCATGTCAGCCCTCCACTTCATCGTCGCGACGCTGCTGGGGCTGTACCAGGTGGTGTTGCTGCTGCGATTGTTGATGCAATTGGTTCGCGCCGACTTTCGCAACCCTCTATCACGCGCAATCGTGCAGCTGACCGACCCGGTGATCCTGCCGCTGCGAAAAATATTTCCGCCCATCCGCAAGATCGACACTGCTTCTGTCGTGGCAATCCTCGCGGTGACCACGGTGAAGATTGTGGTGGGGCAATTGCTGCTGGTTTCCAGCCTGCCCGCAGCGGATCTGCTGCTGCGCGCGCTGCTGCTGGAGACGCTGCGTCTGGTACTCACCACCTATCTATTTGTCATCGTTCTCAATGCCATACTGTCTTTTGTTGCCCCGGAGAATTACTCACCCGCGCAGTCGCTGTTGCACTCGATATGTGAGCCGGTGCTGCGTCCAATCCGGCGCACGATTCCTTCCGTGGCAGGCCTTGATCTGTCACCCCTGTGGGCGTGCATTGCGATTCAGGCGCTGTTGATCCTGCTGCCCTGATGCGAAAACACTGAAAAAAAAGGCTTGCGCGATGTGTTGCATATGTTATGTTTCGCGCCGATCAGTGCTGCGCAGATAATCTTCGCAGCGTAGAAAACATCAACCTCGCGGGAGTAACTGAATATGGCGAAGAAGGGCGGCGCACCAACCAAGTCCGAGATCCTGGCTGCAATTTCCAAAGATACGGATCTGTCGCGCAAGCAGGTCAGCTCGGTATTCGATTCGCTCGCAGCGGTCATCCGCAAGAGCCTGCGTTCCAATGGCATCGTCACGCTGCCTGGTCTGCTGAAGCTCAAGGTTGTGAAGAAGCCTGCCACCAAGGCCCGCGAAGGCGTCAACCCGTTCACGGGTGACAAGATGATGTTCAAGGCAAAGCCCGCCAGCAAGAAAGTGCGCGCGCTGCCCCTCAAGAGCCTCAAGGGCATGGTCAACTAAGAATTTTTTGCTCTCGCTAAAAGCCTGGAAAACCTCAGTTTTCCGGGCTTTTTCGTTATTGGGGCCGATCTGACAGGAACGGCACTACCACATCGCGCAATGCGCCAAGCTGGCCATGGAAAAAGTGACCGACGCCAGGCAGCACCACCAGTTGCGGCGCGGGATTCATCCGCCCTGCCCAGTCGATGTTGACCACCGGATCGATCACTTCATCCGCATCGCCCTGCACAATCAGCCACGGACAGTGCGGCACGCGCACCTCCTGCGGCGATGCGTAGTCACCGGTGAATGCCGGCGCCACTGTCACCAGATTGTCTACGCGGCCCACCTGCGGCGCGGTGCTGGCCCGCAACGCAACACGACCACCGAAAGAGAATCCTCCCAACCACAGTGACGCCTGCGGCCACGTGTGACGCCCATAGTCGATCACGGCTTGCGTGTCCAGAGTCTCGCCGCGGCCGTCGTCGAAGCTGCCTTCGCTATTGCCCACACCACGGAAATTGAAGCGGATGCTGGGCATGTCGAGTTCGTGAGCGCATCGCGCCAGTGTGGTGACGATCTTGTTATCCATGGTGCCGCCGTGCAGCGGATGCGGATGGCAGACCACCATGAACGCCGCTGGTGACTGCGCATCGGGCCCTTCCACCACCAGTTGCAGAGCCCCGGCAGGGCCGGCGATCAAGACCTGTTCAGGTCCCCTGGGCATCGCGGAAACCCAGCGAGGCAGAATTGATGCAGTAGCGCAGGCCGGTGGGTTCCGGCCCGTCGTCGAACACATGCCCCAGGTGGGCATCGCAGGCGGCGCAGGTCACTTCAGTGCGGGCCATGCCGTGGGATCTATCCACATGCGTGTGTATGCGATCACCGGCCAGCGGCAGCCAGAAGCTGGGCCAGCCGCATCCGGCATCAAACTTCTTCTGCGATTCGAACAGGTCGGTGTTGCAGACCACGCAGAAATAGGTGCCCGGGGCCGTGTGGGCCGCATACTTGCCGGTGAACGCGCGCTCGGTGCCCTTCTCCTGCGTGACGTGAAATTGCAGTGACGAAAGGCGGGTACGCAGTTCTTCCTGCGTAGGCTTTTTTTGAGGTTTGGGTTGGGTCATGCCAGCAGCTTCAGCAGCAGTTTGTTGAGTCGCCGTGCGTAATCGCCTGGATTGGCCAGCTGTCCCTGCTCGGTCAGCTGCCCCTGATCGTACAGCAGCTGCGAGAGTTCGCTGAAATCCTCGCCTTCGAGCCCCGCCAATCGCTGCACCAGCGGATGGGTCATGTTGAGTTCAAGAATGGGCTTGCTGGCCGGCATCTCGTCGCGACCCGCTGCCGCAAGGATGCGGCGCATGGACTCGCTCATTCCGTCGGCCGGGCGCGTCAGGCACGAAGGGGACTCGGTCAGGCGCGCGCTGGCGCGCACTTCGGCCACCGTGTCTCCCAACGCCTCCGACACGCGCTTGAGCAGCGGTGCGTTTTCGGCGCTGGCCGCGGGATCCGCTTCTTTTGCGGTGTCACCCAGGCCGGTGAGATCAAGATCGCCGCGTGCGGCGTCCTGGAACGACTTGCCTTCGAACTCCTGCAGCTGGCCCATGATCCACCCGTCAATGCGATCACCCAGCAGCAGCACCTCGATCTTGCGATCGCGCAGCTGCTCGATGAACGGGCTGCTGCGTGCTGCAGCGCGGCTTTCTGCCAGCACGTAGTAGATCTTCTTCTGGTCGGCGGGCATGCGCGCCACGTAGTCGGCCAGGGCCACGTTGTCATCGTCACTGGCTTCATGGGTGCTGGCAAAGCGCAGCAGGGGCAGCAGCTTGTCGCGGTTGGAATAGTCCTCGGTCACGCCCTCCTTGAGCACCGTGCCGAACTCCTTCCAGAACGTCACGTATTTCTGCGGCTCGTCTTTGGCCAGCTTTGCCAGCATATCCAGCGCACGTCGCGTCAGCGCGCCACGCATGGCCTCGACTTCAGGGTCCTTCTGCAGCAGCTCGCGCGACACGTTGAGCGGCAGGTCGCTGGAATCGAGCACGCCCTTCACGAAGCGCAGGTACAGCGGCAGGAATTGCTCGGCATCGTCCATGATGAACACGCGCCGCACGTGCAGCTTGAGCCCGCGTGACGCATCGCGCTGGAACAGGTCAAACGGAGCCTGCGTGGGCACATACAGGAGGCTGGTGTATTCACGCTTGCCCTCGACGCGGTTGTGGCTCCAGGCCAGCGGCAGGCTGCTTTCGTGCGTGATGTGGCGATAGAAGTTCTGGTATTCCTCGTCCGTGATCTCAGCGCGGTTTCTGGTCCACAGGGCCTGGCCCTGGTTGACGGTTTCGTATTCCAGCGTTGCGGCGCCCTGCTTAGGGCTAAGCACCGGGAAGGCCAGGTGATCGGAATAGCGGCGCACCAGCGAGCGCACCTGCCAGGGATCAGCGAATTCCTTTGCATCGTCCTTGAGGTGCAGGATGACGGTTGTGCCCCGCTGGGCGCGGTCGACGGACTCCACGGTGAACTCGCCATCGGCATTGGACTGCCAGCGCACGCCATTGGCATCCGGGTCGCCCGCCTTGCGCGACAACACCTCAACGCGATCAGCCACGATGAAAGCGGAGTAAAAGCCCACGCCGAACTGGCCGATCAGCTGTGAATCCTTCTGCGCATCCCCGGTGAGCTTGCCGAAGAATTCGGCCGTGCCCGAGCGCGCTATGGTGCCCAGGTGCGAAATGGCCTCTTCGCGGTTCATGCCGATGCCGTTGTCGCGCACCGTCAGGGTGCCCGCCGCGGTGTCGGCCTCCACCCAGATGGCCAGTTCGCGCTCGTCTCCCAGCAGGGCGGAGTTGCCCAATGACAGGAATCGCAGCTTGTCGTTGGCGTCAGAGGCGTTGGAAATCAGCTCGCGAAGGAAGATCTCGCGATGGCTGTACAGCGAATGGATCATGAGCTTGAGCAGCTCACGGACTTCCGCCTTGAATCCGAGTGTCTCGGGGGCGGCTGCGGCTTCGGGCATGTTGAACTCCGGCGTTGAACGGTAGGACCGTTGCCGGTAATAGGGCCTCGCGGGCCTTATTTCAAGGGGTAAGGGGCTGTTTACGCCAACGCAGCACAAGCCCGGCGGCTACCGCCATGTGGCGGCCGTAGCCCAGCAGTTCGTCCATCTCGTCCCAGAGCAGCAACAGGCGTTCTAACCTCAAGCGCGGTCTACTTGGGCTTTACGGCGGGGAAGTCGGACTCCCACGACAAACGGGCCTTGTCAGACCAGTTCTTGTAGTTGGCCCAGGAATTGAGGTTACGGCTGATGGCCGCATGCCGACCACGGCCACGCTGCATGCGTGCCGCCCAGTCTGCGTACAGCTCGGTGCTGCCGGCCGGCCGACGATCAACGGTGACCGACACATCCTCAACTGGCTTTTCCACCGACATTTCGAAGCTACCTTGGGCCCGGCAACGGGCCACTGGATTACTGGCTTCGAGGTTAGTCAGCGAGCGGTTAAATCGACAGGAACTGCTTCACGCCACCGCTTAACAATGGCTATTTGATTATGCGATAGCAGGGCTGGTATGCGCTGCCGGGCAGTTTCATGCGGCCTGCAGCCACGAAGGATCGCAGCAGCTTGTCGAGCATGCCCATCAGCGCTGCGTCACCGCGCAGTTCAAAAGGCCCGTGTGCCTCAATGTCGGCAATGCCCTGTTCCTTGACGTTGCCCGCGACAATGCCGGAAAACGCGCGTCGCAGGTTGGCCACCAGCTGGTGGCGCGGCTGGTCGCGATTCAGTTCCAGCTTGCTCATGTTGTCGTGCGTGGCTTCGAAGGGATGCTGGAAGTCTTCCGGGATGTGCAGCAACCAGTTGAAGTTGTATGAATCATTGCTGGCGCGGCGCTGCACGCGAACCCGGTTGATGTCTGCGACCACCTGGCGCGCGGCAGCAGCCGGGTCGCCCACCACGAATTTGATGCGGTCGAGCATGTCCGGGCCCAGGGCCCCGACGATGAATTCCTGGATCTGCTCGAAATACGCCGCACTCTCGGCAGGTCCGGTCAGGACTATGGGCAAAGAATGCTGCGCATTGCGTGGATCCAGCAGCACACCCAGCAGGTAAAGGATTTCCTCGGTGGTGCCGGCGCCTCCGGGGAACACCACCACGCAATGCGCCAGGCGGACGAAGGCCTCGAGGCGCTTCTCTATGTCCGGCATGATCACCAGCTGGTTGACGATGGCGTTGGGCGGCTCGGCAGCGATGATCCCCGGTTCGGTGATGCCGATGTAGCGGCCGGTGGTGATGCGCTGCTTGGCATGGCCAATGGTCGCGCCCTTCATGGGGCCTTTCATGGCCCCCGGGCCGCAGCCGGTGCATACGTCCAGGCCGCGCAGGCCCAGCTCGTATCCCACCTTCTTGGTGTAGTGATACTCGACATCGTTGATTGAGTGGCCGCCCCAGCACACCGCCAGGTTGGGCTTGATCTTGCCCTCCAGCACGCGCGCATTGCGCAGCACATGGAACACCGAGTTGGTGATGTCGGTGCTGTTGTCGAGGTCGAAGCGATTTCCCTGGTGCACTTCGTGCGCGATGTAAACCACATCGCGCAGCACGGCGAACAGATGCTCCTTGATGCCGCGGATCATCTGGCCGTCGACGAAGGCGCTGGCCGGCGCATTCTGGATCTGCAGGCGGATGCCCCAGGGATGGCGCACCACCTGCACGTCGAAATCGCGGTAGCGGTCGAACAGCAGCTTGGCGTTGTCACTGTCGCTGCCGGAATTGAGCACAGCCAGCGCGCACTTGCGAAACAGCGCGTGGATGCTGTCCTGCCCCGAATTGAGCAGCACTTCGATTTCGGACTGCGACAGGGTTTCGAGGCTGCCGCGCGGACCCACGCTTGCGTCCACGACTTCCGGCAGGTCGACTATGACTTGCGTCATTCGATCAGGGCAGGATGTCGATGGGCGTGTCGTCGTGCGTCAGCAGCCAGATCTCCACCATGTCGGAATTGGACACCGCGATGCAGCCGTCGGTCCAGTCGCTGGTGTAATAGTTGGGATCGCGCTTGAGGCGGTTGGGCAGGCCGTGGATCATGATCGATCCGCCCGGATCCCAGCCATTCTTCTTGGCCCGCTTGATGTCATCGGGGCCCGGATAGGACACCTGGATGGAGAGGAAGAAATCACTGCGCGCGTTGCGCCGCGTGAGCAGGTAACGGCCCTCGGGAGTGCGGAAATCGCCCACTTTCTCCTTGTGGCCATTGGGCACCAGGCCCAGCGAGATGTGGTAGCTGCCCAGCAATTCAGTGCCGCGCATCAGCTCCAGGCGGCGCGCGGCCTTGCGCACCACCACCCGGGTGGCCGTAGGCAACTGGTTGGGCGTGACGGAATACTGCTGCGTGCCACCCGAAGTCAACGCAGGTTCGGCCCGCGATGCAGCCGGCCCCAGCAACAGGCCAGCCAGCAGCACATATAAGAATAGAGGGCGCGAGGCGTTCACAGGCCCATTATGACACGGGAGCAAAGCGGCGTAACTTGACCCAGGTCACAGGGTCACACCGGCGGCGCCACTGCCACTTTCGGGATCACGATTTCTACACCCGCGCGAAGGTCGGAGAAATTCACGTCAGGGTTGTAATGCTGCAGCAACCAGGTTGGCACGGACGCATAGCGCTGCGTTACCAGCCATAGCGAATCACCTCGACGCGCCACGTACACTTCGGTGCCGACAATGCGGTGTCCATTGAAGAACTCGGCCTGGCGCGCCTCATGGAACGCGCGGCGCTGCTGCTCGAACTGCTCGGCAGCTACATTTGAAAAATCAAGTTTCAAGCTGCGCCCCAGGGACACCACCGCATTGCCGCGCAATCCATTGAGCGAACGCAGGCGACTGGTAGGGACTTTAAGCCAGTCAGCGTAGTGGCCCAGTGTCTCGTCTGCAGCCACGCGAATCGTGCTGTTGTTGGCCACGGCGAATTCGACGCCTTCATCCACCTGTGCGACCGCGCCGCTGGCGCCACCGGGCGCCAGAGACGGAGTCTCTGCGCGCGCCTGCGCTTTTGTGAGTGGCTCGGGCTCGGTTGCAGGCTCAGACACAGGCGGCGGCGCAGGCTCCGTAGCGGGCGGCGCAACCGGCACAGCCGCGACCAAAATGGGGGCGTTGGGCTGTGTCCCGTCAATGCGCGCCGGCGCAATGTCGGGCAGTCGCAGGTTGCGCCTGCCCTTGAGTGTGTCGCTGACATCAAGGTTGTTGAGGCGCGCGAGCTGCACTGCACTCACATGCTGGGTTCTTGCCACGTGCTCGATGGTGTCTCCGGATTTGACGCGAACGCTGCGCGCACGCGGCTGGCCCACGTATTGATCCTGTGGACCGATCTTTTCTGCCAACTGTGCCGTAGTCAGCGTGCCCGTTTCGGCGGGCAGTCTCAGGCGGTAACCCGCCGGCACCAGGCGCTGACCCTCCAACACTGAAGGGCGCAGCGCGGGATTGAGCGTCACCAGGTGTGACCGTTCGATCTTGAGCGCCTTCTGCAAGGCCGCCAGCGGGACATAGGAGGGCATTTGCACTTCAATGGTGCGCAGTGGAGTCTGGCGCGACAGGTTGGCGAAGTATTTTTCCGGGTTGCGGGAGATTTCCAGCGCAGCCAGGAAGGACACGTAGAAATTGCGCGATGCGAAGCCGAACGAAGGACTGTGGTAGCTGCGCGCGATGGTCGCAATGTCATTGGTCCCCATGGAGTCGCGTGCACGACGCATGCCTTGCGCACCGTGGTTATAAGCCGTCAACGCCAGCGGCCAGGTGCCCAGCAACCGGTAGTTGAAGTCCAGTAGCTGTGCCGCAGCTTCGGTTGCACGGTAGGGATCGAGTCGCTCGTCCACTGCATCATTGATACGCAGGAAACGCCGACCGGTACCGGGCATGAACTGCCACAAACCGGCAGCGCCGACCTTTGAATTGGCGGTGGGATCAAACGAGGACTCGACGTGCGGCAATGCCGCCAGTTCCCTGGGCAGACCCGCATTGGTGAACACCTCTGCGATGTGCTGTTCCCAGGCGCCAGATCGTTCGAGACCCTCCCGAAATCGATCGGCCTGCCCGAGCTGGAAGCGGACATTCGCGGCGGCATCGGCAAAGCGCGCCGGCGTGGCTGCGGCGCCGAACATTTCCTTGAGGCGAAGCTCGTCCTCCGAAAGGTCCGTGGTGCCATTTGCCAGTCGCTTGAGCATGGCTTCGAGCTTTTCGCGTTGCTCGTCTACCGCATCGCGGCGCTCTCCGGGCGTAACGCTCGGGCTGAACTTCAGTTTGCGATAAACGAGGCCCAAGTCATTCTGGTCGTGAAGCAATCCCTCGTTGGTAGTGACCTCGGTATAGACCCGGGTCCAGAAAGCGATATCCCGCGCCAGTTCGGGCGGGCGGGGCATGGGATCGGTGGCTGTGGCAGGTTCAGTGACTGCAGTGGACTCGGCTGCGGTGACAACGCCAGTGCCGCAAGACAAGCTCAGGTAAAAAGCCGGGATCAGGGCCCGGAAACGGGCGTTTCGCATAGCGCGAAGCCTATAGCGGTCGGGTGTTCCTGTGAACCACCAATCCGGACGTCAAGTTGCGGTAATGTGGCCCTCAAGGGTTTTGTACGTTCCGGGGACGGTCTCAAGCTGATGCCCGACATCTTTCTCTCCTACAGCCGCGATGATCTGCCGACAGCGCGCCGCTTCGCGGAAGCCTTCGAACGCGAGGGCTTTACGGTGTGGTGGGACCAGAGTCTTGAAGCCGGCGAAGCGTTTGATCACGTCACCGAGAAGGCGCTCGAGGCAGCGCAGGCAGTGGTGGTGCTGTGGTCGAAGCATTCGGTGGATTCGCGCTGGGTGCGCGCCGAGGCCACGCAGGCCGAACGCGAAAAGAAGCTGGTACCGGTGACAATCGAGGCCTGCAAGCGGCCCATCATGTTCGAGCTGACGCAGACGGCGGACCTTTCCCACTGGAAGGGAGATCCTGCGGACGTCAGCTGGCTGGCCTTGGTGTCAGGATTGAGGAAGCATACCGGCAAGGCGCGGGTCGCTGCTCCTGCGCCGGCTGGGAAGCCATCACGCTGGACCCGTGGTAGCGCAATCGGAATCATCATCGCCGCCCTGCTTCTGGGGGCAGTAGCTGCGTACCTGCTGCATCGACCTGCCACAGGCAACGTGACCGCCGCGACCACTGAAGCACCGGTGACACTGGCCGTCCTGCCGTTCGCGAATCTTTCGTCGGATCCGGAACAGGAGTATTTCTCCGACGGCCTGACCGAGGAAATCCTCAACCAGCTTGCACAGGTCGACGCACTCAGCGTCACGGCCCGCACGTCCAGTTTTTCGTTCAAAGGAAAGAGTGAGGATGTGCGCATCATCGGCCAGAAGCTTGGCGTGGCGAATCTGCTGGAAGGCAGCATCCGCAAGGAGGGCAAGCAGCTGCGTATCACCGCGCAACTGGTCAGTGGCAAGAACGGCGCCCACTTGTGGTCCAAGACCTACGATCGTGAGCTCAGCAGTGTATTCGCATTGCAGGAAGAACTTGCCAAGGACGTTGCCAGTGCACTCAGCATCAAGCTGGATGTGGGCGAGACCAGTCGGGCCAAGGGCGGCACCACGAATCTCGAGGCCTGGGACAAATACCTGCAGGCAGTGGCGCAATCACGCAAGGGCTACACGATGGATTCCGCTACCCAGGCGGTTCAGTTGGCCCGCGATGCGGTCGCGCTGGATCCCAATTTTGCGCGTGCCCGCGAGGCGTTGGTTCGTGCATTGGGCTCACTGCAGGTGTGGAAGCCCGCAGATAGCGCGGCGTTGAGAGCGGAAATCGTGGAGGTCGCGCGGGGCACCGTGAAACTGGCACCTGACAGCATTCAGGCGCAACGCATCCGCTTGAATCAATTGGTCGGGCAACGCAAATGGCTGGAAGCGGAGAAGTTGATCCGGTCAGCCGCGCCCGGTCCCGACAGGACCGGATTGCAATTTGGATTCCTGCTCAACGTCGGGCGATTCAGTGAAGTGGTCCCAGACGCCCAGCGCTATTGCCAGCAGGACCCGGTCTCGATCGCCGCCTCTGGAAACCTGCAGACGATTCTGAACACTGCGCGGCTTTTTCCCGACGCCGAGAAGGAGTACCAGCGCAGCAAGGAGCTGGATGGTGGTCACATTGAATCGAACGCAGTCGCCATGGTCCGCGACTCACGCATGGGTGTTGGCCCAAAGATCATCCTCGCAAAATTCCGCTCCCTGCTCAAGGACAAGAACCTGCCGCTGAAGCGCGATCCCAGCACGGTGGACCATATCGACAGCATGACAGCCGCCAGTGCCTACATGCGCAGGGTCTCGGAAGACCCTGCCAACCAGGAGCCATTGCGGATGGCGATTGCCGGCTATTACGTTTCGGCGACCGGCGATACCGATCTGACAATGCAGTTGCTGCGGCGCGCAGTTATCGACTTGGGAGCCAGTCTGAACATCTTGTGGATAAGCACCTCGCCGCAGATGCGTGCCGATGTACGTTTCAAGCAGTTGCTGCGCGATACCGGTCTGGTGGATTTCTTCATTGCCAGCGGCAAGTGGAATGATTTCTGCGAGCCCAGCGGCAAGGACGATTTTCAATGCCACTAGCTGCGGGCGTTTCACGCAGCCTGGTCCTCACCTGCCTGCTTGCAGGGAGCCTGCTGCTGCCTGCCGCCGAAGCTCCGCCTGAAGATGCCTGGCGCACACCGGATCCCGCCAATCTGCTCTACATGGACCTTGCCACTGGACGCGTGATCATCGAACTGGCGCCGGCCTTTGCTCCGGAACATGTGGGCAACATTCGCATGCTGGCACGTGATCATTTCTGGGATGGCACAAGCATCTACCGGTCGCAGGACAATTTTGTGGTGCAGTTCGGCGATCCCGACGGCGATGAACCGGCAAAGGCAAAGTCGCTGGGTTCCGCCAAAAAGCATTTGCCGGCGGAGTTTCACCGCGAGGCCAAGGGACTGCAGCTCGATAAACTGGCGGATAGCGATGGCTGGGCGCCGGAGGTCGGGTTCGTAGACGGCTTCGCGGTGGGCGAGGATCCGAAAAGCGGCAAGGCCTGGCTTGCCCATTGCTATGGCACTGTCGGGGCCGGTCGCAACAACGCCGACGACAGCAGTGTTGGTGCAGAACTGTATGTGGTGATCGGCCAGTCGCCACGACAGCTGGATGACAACATCACCGTGGTGGGTCGTGTGCTGCAGGGAATGGAGTTGCTCAGCGTCATCCGCCGCGGCCCGCCACCCTCTGGCTTTTACACCGACGCCTCCGAACGCACCCCCATCAAGGCGATTCGACTAGCCAGCGAATTGCCGGCTGCGGAACGTACCCCGCTGCAGGTGTTGCGCACGGACACGCAATATTTCCGCGACAGAATTGAATCGCAGCGCAATCGTGTCGACGATTTCTACAAGCGTCCCGCAGGACACATTGACCTGTGCAATGTGCGCGTACCGGTGCGTACACTGCCTCGTTCTTGACCGACCTCAAGGAGCGGCGCAGCTGAAGTTCTTCTCCTCATCGGTGCTGCCAGTGCCTGAGTATTTCGCCACTTGTGGATACGCACACAACGGGCGTGTGCGTGGCATGGCTGCAGGCGGATTGCTGGCGGTGATCTGCTGCGGCGGCTTGCCCGTCTCAACCCAGCGGTCGATGGTGCCCAGATAGTCGATGTCTGATGGGCCGCTGCCGCCCGCGCAGTGACCCATGCCGGGCACCAGGAATAGCCGCACACCATCGCGCGCACGGGAAGCACCGATGTCCTTTTGCAGTGATTGGTAGAAGTTGATGGTCGACTGCGGGGGAATCAATCCGTCGGCCCAGCCGTGCGCCAGCAGCAGCTTGCGGCGCTGGGCAAAGAACTTGTCCAGACCCGTCGGCGGCACATCCAGCGCCTCGCGGCCATATTTCAGCGCGCGGTCCACATCGTGATCGTAGTCGAAGCTGTGGAAATTCCAGGTTGGATCATTGAACACGCCGGCGCGAAAGAATGTTGTTGCCACCGGGAAAGGCTCTTTCCCCATTGTCAGCACGGGCATCTGGGCTTCACTGCCCACCGAGAGCCCCGGATAAATCTGCTTGCCCGTGCGCGGATTGCGCGGGCCAGCATAAATGGCGTGCAGGGCCGCCACCTGTGGCGCGGTAAGACAGTCTGGCGCGTCTGCAGCCTTGCACTGGAGCACGGCTGGATCGAATTTACAGGCAGGTGGATTGCTGATGATGGCGTCCGTCACTGCATCGTTGGCATCGCAGGCCGCCAGCGCCGCCTTCTGCACCAGCGCAAACTTTGGTGCCGGAATGCCGCTGGCCGCGTCTTTCATGGTGGCGTTGCCGCTCCACAGTGACATCACCATCAGCGGCACCATCTGATTGGCCGGCGCCACCGCGGAGATGCCGTCGTAGTCATCGGGATAGCGGTACGCCTCCATCAATCCGATGCGACCGCCGGTGGAACAGCTGGCATACAGCGAGCGCTTGGGCGCATTGCCGTAGAAGGCGCCGATTATCGCCTTGGCGGCGACGGCAGTCTCATGGGTAGCGCGGTAACCGAAGTCGATCAGCTTCTCGGGGTGTCCCGAAATGAATGAGCCATCGACGGGACTTCCCTGGTGACCCACATCAGAAGCCGCAGTGGCATAGCCACGTGAAATCGGCGTGACCATATCGCCATAGGCGATGGAACCGGCCCACACGCCATTGCCACCACCGACGAACTTGCCATTCCAGCCTTGTAACGGCATCCACACTTCCATGCGTATGTCCGAATCCGTAGTGGGACGCAGCGTGCCGGCAACCCGGCAAAAGGCCGGGAGGGTCGAGTAATTGGCTGGCGGTCCGCCACCACCACCTGGCAGCTTGAGTGTGCCGGCGGGCACTTCGACAGCTTGCGTGATCGTGAGGCCGGGCAACTTCACCTGCTCAGCAAGTGCGCTGCAGGAGGCGGCTGCATTGGCAGGCGCGGCGAGCACGGCCGATCCGGCTGCAAGCAGCATGCATGGAAGCGAGGACTTGTTCATGGGACCTATTTCTTCGCTGGTGGCGGCGGTGGTGCATTGCCCCTGAAACTGGACTGCAACAGATGCGTCAACGTATGCACGTAGCGCAGCTTGCCGTTTTCCACATGGAACAGATGCGAGTCGGGCGCGCCACTGCCACCGTTGGGGCCGCCGGCTCCGAAGGTGCACAGCGCCAGCACTGAGCCTGTCACCTCATCCACCACGAAGCGACGGTTGGCGATGTTGACGCCGGCTGGCACACCGGCTTCGCAGCTATCGGACGCCTTGCCTCGACCCGTATACATGCCGCCTTCGATACGCACGCACGGAAAGCCCCAGGGCACGAGGTCGATCTTGCCTTCGAGGAAGGCGTCGAGATAAGCATTGGCGGCCTTGACCAGAGTGGCGCGCGAATCACGCTTTTCAGGCGCAATGGGACCCCAGTCTTCCACCGACGAATGCTCAACGTATGCGTCGGCGTTGAAAAGCCAGTAGCCCGTGGTGGTCCAGATGACTTCTATTTCGGCGATCTTTTCGTGGTTCACCCGCATGCGCACGCCAGCCACATAGGGTTCGGCCTTGTTGGTGACGATGATCTCGGTGAAGCTCTGGCACGAGTCCTGGTCGAAGATGCTCATGCTCTTGGTAATTGCCAGCGGCTTGGTCAGGAAGCTGGTCTTGACGTCGACCGCCTGCATGTTCTCCTGGTAGCCCAGGCCATTGGCCAGCGGCAATTCGGAGATGTCGCCCTTGGCCTGGGCGGCGAGATAAAGGTTGACCGCATGCTGCAGTCCGCCGCGTGTGCACGACACCATCGGGTGCTGCGTAGCCGGTGGCCCCTGGGGAGCCGGCGGCGCCTGTGAAGCTGGCGCTTGAGCGGCCTGGCTGAGCGTTGGAACCAGCAATGCGCCGCACAGCGCGAGGCACGGAATGAGCGTGTAGCGTTTCACTGGATATCCCCGTTGGTTGTTTTTATCCGACGGGGATCATAGCCCGCTTACGCCAATGTGCGCACCTGCGGCTCGCGTGCCCATTGGCGGGTGGCGGCCAGCTTCAGAAATGCGGCAGTGTCTTCGGGCTTCACAACGCCAGCATCGGGCTTGACGCCCCCGGCCTCGAGGATCATGCGCGTGCCGTTGCACGCGGCAATGGCCTTGAGGTGCCCGAACGCATCGCGGAACCAGTCCACCGCGGCCCCTTCCTTGGCCAGGCGCTTGCCCTCTTCGAGGCTCAGCACGCTGGCCACCGCATCGAATACCGTGGACGACGTGCCGGCCAGTTGCCCGTCAGCCTTGATGACCTTGCCCTTTGCATCACGCACGGTCAGCTTGGGCGCCACCAGCTTGACCTTGGCGCCGGCCTTTTTGGCCGCCGCAGTCAAGGTGTCCACCGAACCCATGTCCGTTCCTTCGGAGATCAGGATGCCGATGCAGCGTCCCTGCAGCGTCGGCTTCATGCGATCAATGATGCGTAGCGCGGGTGACAGTTCGAGGTTGCGCACCGGCGCCGCAGGTTTGGTTGCGGGCGGCAGTTCGTTGACACCCAGCCCCGTGGCCACGCGTCGGGCCAGTGGCACATCGATGTTCTGCAGCTGCGCCAATATGGCCAGACGCACGTGTTCGGTTTCGACCTTGGACAGTTCGAACACCAGCGCCGAGGCAATGTGCGCCTGCTCCGGCTCGGACTGGCTGCGGAAGAACATGCGGGCCTGGCTGAAATGGTCCGCGAAACTTTCGGCGCGCACTCTTCCCTTGGCGCCATCGGAAGTCTCGGCAAAATGCACGGTGCCACTGGCCTTGCTGGCCACGGGGTTGGCCGGATCAAGACTGGCCGGCTCGTAGGCCACGCGCCCCTTGGGCACCTGTGTCTGCATGTGACCATCGCGCAATTGATTGGCGAAGGGGCACTTGGGCGCATTGATGGGAATCTGGTGAAAGTTGGGTCCGCCGAGACGCGACAGCTGTGTGTCCAGATAGGAGAACAGCCTGCCCTGTAGCAGCGGATCGTTGGAGAAATCGATGCCCGGCACCACATTGGCCGGACAGAACGCCACCTGCTCGGTCTCGGCAAAAAGATTGTCAGGATTGCGGTCCAGCACCATGCGACCGATCACCTGCAGTGGCACCAGCTCTTCGGGTATCAGCTTGGTAGGATCAAGATGATCAAATGGAAAGGCATCTGCCTCTTTTTCCGTGAACAACTGGACTGCCAGTGCCCATTCCGGGAAATCGCCGCCATCGATGGCTTCCCACAGATCGCGACGGTGGAAGTCGTTGTCCGCCGCCTGCAATTTGACTGCCTCATCCCACACCGTGGACTGGATGCCCAGTTTCGGCCGCCAGTGGAACTTCACGAAGGTGGATTCGCCGGCACGATTGATCAGGCGAAAGCTGTGGATGCCAAAGCCCTCGATCATGCGCAGGCTGCGCGGAATGGCGCGGTCGCTCATGGCCCACATGATCATGTGCATGGACTCTGGCATCAGCGAGATGAAATCCCAGAAAGTGTCGTGCGCACTGCCGGCTTGTGGAAAGCCACGATCCGGTTCCATCTTTACCGCATGGATCAGGTCAGGGAATTTCATCGCATCCTGGATGAAGAACACAGGGATGTTGTTGCCTACCAGGTCCCAGTTGCCTTCCTGGGTATAGAACTTCACCGAAAATCCCCGCACATCGCGCGGCGTATCCACGGAACCCGCACCACCGGCAACTGTGGAGAATCTGGTGAACACAGGTGTGCGATGCCCACGATCAGTCAGGATTCCCGCAGTGGTGTATTTGGACAGCGAACGGGTCAGCTCGAAGAATCCATGCGCCCCGCTGCCGCGCGCGTGCACGATGCGCTCGGGAATGCGCTCGTGATCAAAATGGGTGATCTTTTCACGGAGGATGAAGTCCTCGAGCAATGTGGGGCCGCGTGGCGCGGCCCGCAGGGAGTTCTGGTTGTCCGGAATGACAATGCCTTGTGCCGTGGTCAGAGGCGGATGTTTGCCACCGGCCTGATCCTGACGCTCCCCGCCTGATCCCACCGTGATTGACCGAGGAGTGGCTTGCGATGATTTGCGCGATTTGGCCATGAAAACCTCGGGGGCGGGTAAAAAGGGGTGTGTATGGTGAATCCTCGAAGCTTCACTGGCGGTAGGTCGGCGCCGACAAGGCGTGTAAGTAAACGCCGCCGCCAATTCAATCCGGTTCAAACCTTTGCGCCCTGCCCCGCATCCAAGTATTCGAATGGACACGAACCGTGACTGAAGCCGGCCCGGAGGAACTCCTGATTGCGCGAGCCGCCAAGGGTGACCAGCGTGCGTTTGAGCGCCTGTATCGCGTCCATGTGGACCGCGTGCACGGCCTGTGCCTGCGCATGACGCGCAATGCCGCCACTGCCGAGGATTGCACGCAGCAGGCCTTCATCCGCGCGTGGGCATCCCTGGCGCGCTTCGAACGACGCAGCTCCTTCGCGACCTGGCTGCACCGCATCGCGGTCAACGTCGTACTGATGCAACGGCGGTCGGGAATCGACCTGGTGCATGTGGCCGCGTCGGATGATCTGGACGATGTGTTTACTTTCGATACGCCGGTGGAAGTGGCAGAGATCGAGGCGGCTATCGACAACCTGCCGGACGGTGCGCGCGACGTGCTGATCCTGTCGGGCATTTATGGCTATGCGCACGCCGAAGTCGCGCAAATGCTGGGCGTGGCCGAAGGCACCTGCAAGGCGCAGTTGCATCGGGCCCGGCACTTGCTGCGCGAACGATTGAGCATGGAGGTTAGTTGACATGAAGATTGATTCCCTGCGCGAGTTGCCGCAGTCCGTGGCTCCCTCGCGGGATTTGTGGCCCGGCATCGAATCCGGATTGGGATCGCGGCGCCGGACATGGGCAGTGCCGGCGTCGCTGGCCGCCGCCCTGGTGCTGGTGGTGTTGGGGTTCGTGATCGGAAATCAAACCCGGAACGCGGCCTCTTCACCTGCGATGCGTGAATCGGGCGCGCACATCCTTGCGGCGTTGATGACTGATCCGGGTTACCAGGGCCAGCGCGAAGAGCTGCTGAGCCACCTGCCCGCGAAGCTTGAGCGTCTGCCGCCCACGTCACGGCAGCGTGTGACGGAAAGCCTGCTGGCCATACATACGGCCATGAAGAACATCGAGGCGGAGCTGGGCCGCGATGCCGGCAATGCCTTGTTGCAGGAGCTGCTGATCAGCACCTGCCAGGAAGAAATACGTGTACTGACTGCCATCGGCGACGCTGATGGCACCAACCAGGAGATCTGATCATGACGAACAAGTGGATGCTGCTTGTCGCAGCACTGTTGAGCACCGCAGCCTTTGCTGCCCCTGCTACCCAGTTCAGCAAACAGGTGCCGGTGGGTAACCAGGATTGGGTCACTGTGTCGAATGTCGCAGGTTCTGTGACGATTACGACCTGGGATCGCCGTGAAGTCGACGTGCAGGGCGAGCTGGGCTCCGATGTCGAACGCGTGGAAGTGAATCAACAAACCGGCAATGTCGAGGTCCGGGTGGTCGTGAAGGAAGGCAACTGGTTCAACAGTCACTCGTCGGAAAACTCCCAGACGCGCCTGCAGATCAAGGTACCAGCGGATGTACAACCGGACGTCAACACCGTCAGCGCGAACATTACCGTCAGTGGTGTTCGTGGCAAATTACGTCTGCAATCCGTCAGCGGCGACATTCGGTCAGACTTTCCAGGCAGCGACCTGGAGGCCAAGACTGTCAGCGGCAATATCGAATTGACCGGCGGCAACGCCGAGGCGCGCGTGCGCGCCACGTCGGTGAGCGGTAATGTGCGCGCGGCCCATATCAAGGGTGATGTGGATGCGCGTACGGTCAGCGGCAACCTTGACTTTGAGATGCTGGCCGCTGGCGAGGTTCGCGGGCACACGGTGTCAGGCAATATCGGGATAACTGGCGGATTGGCCAGCGACACAGACGTGGAGCTGCAGTCCGTCAGCGGGCGCGTCAAGGTTGCCGCGCAGGCACCTGCCGGTTACAGGTACGACGTGTCGTCCTTCAGCGGCAACATCCGCAACTGCTTTGGCTACGAGGTCGAGAAATCGCAAGGGCGCAGCAACCGCATGAATGGCGTGCGCGGCGAAGGCAAGGGAAGCGTCAGCGTCAAGAGCCACAGTGGCGGCGTGGAGCTCTGCGACCGTTGAAGCGCTGGTTAGAACCTGCCGCTGGCCCCGCCGCCGCCGAAGTCCCCGCCCTTGCCTTGCATACCGGCCGGTGGCGCCCCCGGTGAAGGCGCCATGCTGGCAGCACCGGCCAGCTGCATCAGGTCAAGGCCGGAGGGTTCGTTCAGCTGCAGCGAAGTAATTCCTTCAATGCGACCGTGCAGTTTTCGTTCAAGCAGGATCGCCAGCAGCAGCAACACACCACCGGCAGCAATCAGCTCCCAGTGCTGGGGCCAGTGCAATAGCTGGTGCAGAGAGAACGCGGCGCAGACCAGGTTGCCCAGGGCGCCGATCAGCGGTGCATGCTGTCGGCGCTTCACACCCAGGATCAGGTTGGTCATCAGAAAACCCGTCGCCAGTGCCAGCGTGGCCCAGGCCGGAAGAGATTTGCCGTTCCAGCCGTAGGCCGTCAGCCATGCGTAGGCCAGCCAGGGCATGGCAATGACCAGCCCGTCCACCATGCGGTCATGAGAGGGACGCAGCCACTGCCTGCCGCCGGCCACCAGGGCTGCGACGCCCAGGGCCACGCAGGCCATGCCAGCCTCCAGTGTGTGTATGCGTCCATTCAGAAAATGCGTGCCCACCAGCGCGACGGCCAGTGAATAGCCTGCCGCCGCCAGTGTTGTGAACAGGGGATTGAGCAGACGCCATCCGACCAGCAGCACCGCCGTGCTGACGAGCGCAACGGCCAGCGCATCATTGAGACCGTTACTCCAGACAAGCAATTGACCGACCGCGGCGACCGCGCCGCACAGATACACCGCCTCCTCGATCCCTGAATTGAACACCCGGCGTTTGGCAATCAGCCACTCGGCCGCGACCATCAGCAACAGCCCGCCGATCAGCAGCGGCAACAGGATCTGGGACAGCACACCCGCGAGCAGGCTGCTGCCGAACAAGCCGAGCAGAAACCCGAGGCAACGGCCCAGCCAGGTCGTGGTCTTCCAGTTGCCGCCTTGCCGCAGTTGTTCAACCACAGCGCGCAGGGCCGGATAGCGGCCCGCGACAATCAGCCAGCGTTCTTCTTCAACACTGGGGCGCGCGATCATGCCGCGGATTCCTTCAACCGGGATCGCAAAGACAACAGCAGCATCACCGCCCCGATCACCGTGGCAAGGCCGGCCCAGGATGTGAGCACATAACTTCCCAGCACCAGCGCCTCGAGCCACACCAGGCCGATGGTGGTGTAACCCACCGCGTAAAGCAGAAAGCTCTGACGCCGCTCGCGCAGCCCCGCGCGACCGACGATCACCGCCAGCCCCAGCAGAATCGCGGCACCCACCCAGCGTGTGGATGGCTGCGCGCCCAAGGCCAATGCGCCAAAGAATCCGAAGTTGACTGCGAACTGGCGATAGACCTCGCGAAAGCCGTTGCGGGCATCGCTGTGCTCATTGAGGTGGAAACGGCTGCCCAGATAGAACAGCAATGCGCACAGCAGGCAGCGCAAGCCGGAACCCAGCAGCGGATACAACGGATTGAACAGCGTTCCCAGCCTGGCTTCCACCCCCAGCCACCCTGCAAAGGCCGTGAGCGCCACCGACAGCAGCAGGCGCGAACGCAACAGATAAGCGGTGGCCAGGTGCCAGGCTGCCAGCAGCAGCAGGTGACGCGACCAGTTGCTGCGCAAAAAATGGAACTGTAATTCGGCGTAGCCCACTGCGACGCTCAATAGCAACGCACCCAGCAGCAGCACATAGTCGAGTCCCAGTGATCGGTCGCGCCCGGCGCGCTGTGCGCGTAACGCCACTGCATAGCACAGTGCCGAGGCGGCAAAGATTCCGGTAAGCAAGGCCACCGGCCCGATGCGGTCAAGATTCGACTTGACCAGCAACCCCACGCCTGCAACCAGCGTTGCAATGGCTATATAAAGCGCCACCAGCAGTTCAGGACGGACTGAAAAGACCGCGCGTGATTCAAGGCGAATTGCCGCAAGACGCGCTGCCTCCGCCGGCGAATCAGGCGACAGGGTTTGCAGCTCTTCGGACAGGTCATGCATCAGTGGACATCGCCCTTAGCCTTTGGCCGGCTTCCTGAACTTGAGCGTCAGTCGGTCCGACTCGCCGATGTCGAGGTATTTCTGCCGGTCTTCGCCGGGTTTCAAAGAAAGATCCGGCGGCAACGACCAGACACCATTGGGGTGATCGTGGTTGTCTCTGGGATTGCGGTTGATATCGGAGCTGCCGACAAACTCAAAGCCGGCAGCCTTTGCCAGCGCGACGATGCGCTCCTGTGACACGTAACCTTTGGCCGCCTTCGGGTCCGCGGTCTTCGCATCCGGCCAGCGATGATCGACCACACCCAGGATGCCGCCGGGTTTCAGCGCGGTGAAAAACGCGCCAAACAATTTGGCAGCGTCCTGTTTGTAATCGGGATTGACCCAGTTGTGCACATTGCGAAATGTCACCACCAGGTCGGCACTACCCGGCGGCGCGATGACAAGACTGTTTGGGTACCACAGCGCGGTGAACTTGACCTCGCCAAATACCACGGGAAACTTCCCGGTCTTTTCCAGTAGCGCGGCGTCTTCCTTGGGTTCGTAGTCGAAAAGGGTGGACGGTCCATATTGCGCGGCATACAGCTTGCCCTTGCCCTTGAGCACGGGGGCAAGGATCTCCGTGTACCAGCCGCCGCCGGGCCAGATCTCCACCACCGTCATGTCGCGGCGCAGGCCGAAGAACTCCAGCGTCTGCTTGGGGTGCCGGTATTGATCGCGTGCCTTGTTGCGATCGCTGCGGTGTGATCCGGCCAGTGCCGAATCCAGCGCAGCGGATGTGGCGGCATCCGGCACCTGTGCCAAAGCCACAGGCGCCAGCATCGAGGTCGCGAGGAACAACATCAGGAAGCCAGTAACCCGCGTACGTTTCTGCGTGCTCATGTTGACGCTCCTTATCTTTGTCAGGGTTTCTACCTGCCAGCCTTATTCCTTCCAACCGTATGGCAGCTCGGTGCCAGCCTTGATCTGGCGCGTGCGATATCGCCACTGGCCCTTGTTCTTGACGAAGGTGCTGTATTCCTTGCCCTGCGTGATGACCTTGGGCGCCT
>JBDTPN010000028.1:0-44237 GCA_039932715.1 Pseudomonadota bacterium
GTAACCGCGTCTATGCGATGCAAGACCCGCGCCGCCGGATCGATTTTGCGCTCGATGCTCCTGACCGTACGCGGTGCCGCCGCCAGCCATGCCTGTGCAGGATCCTTTAACTCATAGACGGCTCCAGCAAGCAGCGCCAGAATCGCCATCATTATGAGCAGAGCGCTCGCAAATCGCGGCAGGCCACGGCGGTGCAGCGCTTCCACCGGACTGGAAAGCACCAAAGCGAACAGCAACGCCAGGGCCACCGGAATGAATGCGGCACGGGCGTAGTAAAGAATTACGCCGCACCCTATTGCGACCAGTGCCCATAGCGCTGTCGACCAGCTGGGACGCTCAGTAGTCATCACGGCAGCTTAGCCTATTTGTTCTGGTAGACCTTGATTCGAATCGCCTCCAGTCGAGCTGGCACACCTGATCCGCGCCAGCAATTGCCAGCATTGGTCCTGCAAATCTCAGTGGCTTCGGCATGGCGCCCCCCTTTTTTTGTTCGCCGGCTCAAGTATCGCAAGGTCTGTATCGGTTTGTAACAAATGGCGGCAAAACCCCTGTCGCGCGCGATACCTGTCCCATACTCGGCTCACGCTCAAAGCGCAAAGGACACAACATGGCGCACACACAAACTGCCACTACCGATCTTCCTGTTACCCGCGGCTCAATCTCGCTGGTGGAACGCGGGCTGGTTCCGGATACGATGATCCGCGCCGGCATCCGTCGCATGTGCGGACAACGACTGGCGCAGATCTACTCGGCAGACGTGGAGCGCGCCAGCCTGGCCACCGAGCAGTTCGCCCAGTCCATGCGCACTTCGGAAATCGCTCCGCTGCCCCGGCTGGCCAATCAACAGCACTATGAAGTACCAGCCGAGTTTTTCCAGCACGTGCTGGGACCGAACCGCAAGTACAGCAGCGCCTGGTGGCCAGAGGGGACCCTGGATCTGGGCGATGCAGAATCCCGTGCCCTGGCCCAGACGGCGCAGCGCGCACAGCTGACTGACGGTCAGCGGGTACTGGAACTTGGCTGTGGCTGGGGATCACTGACGCTGTGGATGGCGCGTCATTATCCGGCCAGTCACATTATCGGCGTATCCAACTCCAGTTCACAGCGGGAATCCATACTGGCGCGCGCGCAGTCCGAGGGCCTGACAAACGTCGAGATTATCACCGCCGACATGAATCATTTTCGATGTGACGGCGGCTTTGATCGCGTGGTCTCCGTGGAGATGTTTGAACACATGCGCAACTGGCCGGCGATGTTTGCCAATGTGAACAACTGGCTGCGTCCCGGCGGAAAGTTCTTCATGCATGTGTTCTGTCACAGATCCACACCCTATGCATTTGTCGATGACGGTGACTCGGACTGGATGAGCCGTCACTTCTTCTCAGGCGGCATGATGCCCAGCGATGAACTGGCGCTGCGCTTCCAGGATCATCTGACCTTCGTGGAGCGCTGGCGCTGGGACGGCCGCCATTATGAAAAGACCGCCAATGCCTGGCTGGTGAATATCGACGCCGCCCGCGACCAGGTGATGCCCATACTGGTGCGCACCTACGGCGAGGTCGATGCCGCGATGTGGTTACGGCGCTGGCGCGTGTTCTTCATGGCCTGTGCAGAGCTGTTTGGTTATCGAGATGGCCAGGAATGGTGGGTCAGCCATTACTTGTTCGAGCGGCCTGCCGCGTGAAAGGACTGCGCCTCGTGATCAACTTGGTTGCTTACCAGTGCGCGTGGCTCGCATGTGTGTTGGCCGCGGCTGCACAGCGGCCGGTAATCGGGATCGCAGTGGCGGTAGCCGTGGTGTCCTGGCATCTGCATACCGCGACTTCTCCGTGGGTTGAGCTTCGGCTACTGGCCATTGCCACAATGGTCGGCGCGACATTCGAGTCACTACTGATCGCAAGCGGCTGGGTACGCATGGAGCCCAGCCTCTTGCTTGGCAACTTCACGCCGCTGTGGATGGTGGCGCTGTGGCCCGTATTTGCAACCACCCTCAATGTTTCACTGCGTGCACTGCGGCCTCACTACCTCTTGTCGGCGCTACTGGCAGCGATTGCGGCACCCCTGGCCTATTCGGCTGGCGCGAAACTGGGTGCGCTGCAATGGGTAAACGAAGTGCCTGCACTCGTGGTGATCGCCATTACCTGGTCGATGTTGATGCCGTTGCTGATGAAGTCCGCGCAGCGCTTCGACGGGTTTGCCACTGCATGACGACATTGCAGCAAATCCTGATTCCCCTGCCCTGGATGCTGGCAGCTGCATTAATTGCATGGGCCGTTGCTTCATTGCGGCGCAACGCGGGGCTGGTGGACATCTTCTGGTCCCTGTTCATTCTCGTGGCGGCATTTTGCTGGTATCACGCCCATGCCGGTCACACGGCGCGCGCAATATGGGTGCTCGCCCTGGCTACCATGTGGGCATTGCGGCTGGCCGGGTACCTGGCACTGCGCAACTGGAACGCTGGCGAAGATCACCGCTACCAGGCGATTCGCGCGCGCAACCAGCCAGGCTTCGTGTGGAAGAGTCTTTACCTGGTGTTCGGGCTGCAGGCCATATTGGCCCTTATCGTCGCCCTTCCCCTGCAAGCTGCAATTGCCGCAGAGCAGCCGCTGCATGTGCTGGATGTGCTGGGGGCCATGCTGGTGCTGGCAGGCACACTCACCGAAAGCATGGCCGATGCGCAGCTTGACGCTTTTCGCGCCACTGCCACCAACCGCGGGCGGGTGCTGGATTCGGGTCTGTGGCGCTATAGCCGCCACCCCAACTACTTCGGCGAGTTCTGCGTTTGGTGGGGATTCTTCCTGATGGCACTGTCGACAGGCGCCTGGTGGACTGTGTTCTCGCCCCTGCTGATGAGCGCGCTGCTGCTGCGGGTTTCGGGAGTGACGCTGCTGGAGAAAACCATCGCGGATCGACGCCCTGGCTATGGCGGATACGTAGCACGCACCAATGCATTCTTTCCCGGACCACGGAAGTCATCATGATTCGCAATCGATTCACCGCCGCCCTGCTCTCGCCGGCACTTGCCGTGCTTGCGGCATGCCAGGCCACGAGCCATCCTCTGCCCACGGTTGCCAAGGTTGACCTGCCGCGCTTCATGGGCGATTGGTATGTCATCGCCAACATTCCCACCTTCATGGAGCGCGACGCGTATAACGCTGTTGAAAGCTACGCGCTCGACCCCGACGGTAGCATTGCTACCACCTTTACGTTTCGCGCCGGCTCGTTCGAAGGCAAACGCAAGCAATACCACCCGCGCGGCTTCGTCATGGACCAGAGCAATGCCCAATGGGGCATGCGGTTCATCTGGCCGATAAAGGCGGATTACCGCATTACCTATCTCAGCGACGACTACACCCAGACAGTGGTCAGCCGCCAGAAGCGCGACTATGTCTGGATCATGGCGCGCACCCCGCAGATTCCAGATTCGGACTACCAGCGCTTGCTGGACCTGGTAGCGCAGCAGGGCTACGACATTTCAAAGGTGCACCGCGTGCCGCAGCGGTGGCCTGAATGAAGATCGCGGTAATAGGCAGTGGGATCGCGGGCAACGTCGCCGCCCGGCGCCTGCATGGCGAGCACGAGATCACCGTGTATGAAGCTGGTGGCCATATCGGTGGGCATTCGCACACCCACTCGCTGGACGTACGCGGCAAGCGTCTTGAGGTGGACACAGGCTTTATTGTGTTCAACGATCGCACCTATCCGAACTTCATGGCGTTGCTCGCTGAGCTGGACGTGCCGTCGCAGGCCTGCGAGATGAGTTTCTCCGTGCGCAATGACGCCAAGGATCTCGAATACAACGGCACCACCGTGAATTCCCTGTTCGCGCAGCGACGCAATATCCTGCGCCCATCTTTCCTGGCCATGGTGCGCGACATACTGCGGTTCAACCGCCAGGCGCCCAGGCTCCTGCACCAGGGAGAGGGTGAGCTGCCACTGGGCGTGGTCCTGGAGCGGCAGGGCTACAGCAGTTCGTTTGTCGACCATTACATTATTCCCATGGGAGCAGCGATCTGGTCGACCAGCCCGCGCTCCATGTTCAGCTTTCCGGCCCGGTTTTTCGTCCGCTTCCTGATGAATCACGGCATGCTGACAGTCAACGACCGCCCGCAATGGCGCACTGTGGTGGGCGGCTCTGCCGTATATGTCGACAAGCTGACTGCGCCGTTTCGCGACCGGATCCGGCTGCGTACACCCGTTGAATGGATACGGCGGCAGCCCGGCTCGGTCATGATCAAAGCCCAGGGCGCCGAAGCCGAGCGATACGACGCGGTGTTCATGGCCTGCCATAGCGACCAGGCCCTGCGTCTACTGGGCGACCCCACCCGAATCGAGCGTGAAACGCTGGGTGCCATTCCCTACCAGCGCAACGAGGCCATTCTGCATACAGACAGCCGCCTGATGCCGCGCCGGCGGCTGGCCTGGGCCTGCTGGAACTATCACAGCATTGCCAATCGCGATGGTCCGCTGGCACTGACCTACAACATGAACATGCTGCAGAACCTCGACACACCGGAGACGCTGCTGGTCACGCTAAATCGCAGCGAGATGATTGACCCTGACCGTATCATCCTGCGCGTGCCTTACGATCATCCGGTATTCACCCCGGCTTCGGTGGCCGCCCAGGCGCGGCAGCGCGAACTCAACGGATACCACGGCACGTACTATTGCGGCGCGTGGTGGCGCAATGGATTCCACGAAGATGGCGTGGTCAGCGCCATCGACGCACTGGCCCACTTCGAGCAGGACCGTGAACAGCGCACTGTATATCGGCAAGCTTAGGCACCGGCGCCTGGCTCCCACCGCGCACGCGTTTTCCTACGCGGTGTACATGATATGGCTCGATCTTGCAGAGCTCGAGACGGTGTTCAGGGGCCGTTGGTTCTGGTCCACCAAACGCCGCGCACTGGCCTGGTTCCGACGTGCCGACTACCTGGGTGACGCAGGGATCAGCCTTGATGAAGCAGTGCGGCAACGCGTTCACCAGTCGGTGGGAAAGCGTCCCGCTGGTCCCATCCGCATGCTTTCCCAGTTGCGCAATTACGGCCACTGCTTCAACCCGGTGACGTTCTACTATTGCTACGACGCCTCCGGGGTGCAGGTGGAGTGCATAGTCGCCGAGATTACCAACACACCCTGGCGCCAGCGCCACGCGTATGTGTTGCCGGTGTCAACTCAGCTCGCGCCGGGTGCGGCCATGCAGTTTGACCTCGCCAAGCAGTTCCACGTATCGCCCTTCATGCCACTGGATCAGGACTATCGCTGGCAATTCACGGATCCGGGGCACAGGCTGGCCGTGCACATGGAAAACCTGCGCGGCACCGAGAAGATCTTTGACGCTACGCTCGACCTTGCCCGTCATCCGATCGCCACTGGCGCCCTGGCCTTCGTATTGCTGCGCTTCCCGCTTTCCACGGTTCGCGTGCTGGTGGCCATCCATTGGCAGGCGCTGCGACTGTGGTTCAAGCGGGTGCCGGTTCACACCCATCCAGAATCGCCGGTCAGACAATAATCGTCGCCGCGCCTGCCCTGGAATAGACTGCCCGCGTGATCAAAATCCTCCTCATCGACGATGATCGGCGCCACTCGGAATTGCTGAGCACCTACTGCCAACGTTTTGACATCGAGGTGGACTGCGCCTTCGATGGCGAGCAAGGCCTGAGACGCCTAGCCACCACGCGACCGGATCTGGTGCTTCTCGATGTGATGCTCCCCGGTAAGGACGGCTTCTCTGTATGCCGCGAGATCCGACGCCGCAATCGCGTGCCCGTCATCATGCTCACGGCGCGCGGTGACGTGAAAGAGCGCGTCGCCGGCCTCGAACTGGGCGCCGACGATTACATCGCCAAACCCTTTGATCCCCGGGAACTGGTGGCACGCATTCAAAGCGTCTTGCGCCGCACCGAGCCGGTGGCCAGCCGTACCGTGCTGCATTTCGAACATCTGCGCATAGATCCTGCCAGCCGCGAAGTTCAAACCGATGACAGCAAAGTCGAACTCACTACGATGGAGTATGAGTTGCTGCTGCTGCTGGCATCCAATCCCGGCCGTGAGTTTTCGCGCGACGATATTCTGGCTGCACTACGCGGCATCGATGCAGCCATCCTCACCCGCTCAGTGGACATCCTGGTCAGCCGCCTGCGCGCCAAGCTCGGCGACACCTTGAGGCCGGGCCGACTCATCCACACCGTGTGGGGACGTGGCTACCGCTTTACCGGCAAGGCGATATCACCATGATGCGGTTTTTCTCCTATTCCCTGTCGCTGCGGCTGCTGGCCATCTTTCTGCTCCTGGCGGCGCTGTTTGCCTGGGGAGTGGTGGCTGGAATTCGCTGGGCGTATAGCGCGGATGATCTGCGTTCCCTGATCAGCGGCCATCTTGCACTGCACGTGGATTACGTGCGCCAGGATATCGGATCACCGCCGCGACTTGATCGCGCACTGGCCATCACCCGCAAAGTCCCCGTGGACATGCACATCTCCGGGCCGGGAGTGAACTGGTCTTCTGATCCGGCTTTTCCTGATCCAGAAACCCTGGAATTCGGTCCCAGTGGCTATTTCAGTTCCGAACCCGGCGCCCTGCTGGACGAACTCAAAGGTGTCGAGTTCGCGGCGCGCGACGACCACAGGTTCTTCAGGTTCAACGAGGGCGGCTACCAGATTGTCGTGGTCACACCCAAAATTGCGGATCATCACTCGCGCCCGCCTTTGGTCCCGATATTGGTGGGCTTCGCATTGCTGCTGGTTCTGCTGGCTTACCTGGCGGTACGCGGCCTGTTCCGGCCGATTGCCACCATCCGCCAGGGAGCGGCGTACATAGGGGCCGGGCACTTTGGGCACCGCATCAGGACGCACCGCGACGATGAGCTCAGCGAACTGGCCGAGGACATCAACCTGATGGCCGGCAAAGTCGAGGGCATGCTCGATGCCAAACGAGAACTTCTGCTGGGTGTCAGCCACGAACTGCGTTCGCCCATCTCGCGCATGACATTGGGGCTGGCGCTGCTCGACGAATCTCCCTCTGTACATGCGCTGCAGAAGGACGTCGAGGAAATGCGCTACATCGTGGAGACGCTGCTGGATGCCGAACGACTGGGGTCGAGCCATGCGGCACTGCATATCTCCGAGGTGTCGATTGAAGATCTTGCCCACGAGTTGCAGTCGCGTTACTTCGCGGGAGAACCGCGCTTGCAAGTGGCCGTGACCGGCCAAACCCGGGCGCGGCTGGACACCCCGCGCATACAGTTGATGCTCAAGAATCTGGTGGGCAACGCACTGCGCTATTCGACATCTGCCGATGGCCCGGTGGAGTTGAGCATCCACGGTGCAGCCGGACAAATCGAATTCCGCGTCCGCGACCATGGACCGGGCATTCCCGAAGACCAGCGCGCGCACATTGGCGAGCCCTTCTATCGTTCCGATGCCTCACGGGCACGCGAGACCGGCGGCACCGGGCTGGGCTTGTATCTGGCGCGCCAGGTGGCACGCGCGCACGGCGGAGAATTGTCGCTGGTTCCAACCAGCGGCGGCGCCCTGTTCGTCGTTGCGATCCCGAATCTGCCCGCCGGCTGATATCGGCCAGCTATTTGCGACGGGCTACTTTCGGCGATAGTGCAGCGTGCGATTCAGTGGCGTCGTGCTGTCCAGCTGCAGCCACTCACCAGCCTGCGAATACCACAGATCGATGGCACGATTGCCGTTGCGTAAGCGGTAATGATCAGCCTTTACATCTGCGCCGCGGGACACAATGGTTTGCTCCCCCAGGGAATCAATCTGTACCGCGTCAAACTGCCCAGTGCCGGGATTGAGCAATTCACGCTGGCGCAGGAGGATGGCAGGATCCCAGTAGGCATAGCTGATTATGCAACCTTCACGAACCAATGACTTCGGCTGATCGAGTTGGAAGCTATCTCCATGCAGTCCACCCGACACCTGGATTTTTCGGCCATTGTCGTCGGTGCTGGCATCCATCCGCGCCAGGCATCCTTGCTTCCACGTCTCGCTTGCCTGATGGTGATATCTATAGGCGAACAAGCCCAGAATCTTCACGTCGAAGACAGCGACGCTTCTGATCGTCTGCGTGCCATCAGCGAGGTTCTGAATGTCAAACTGATGCGTGCCCACAGGCTTTGCGTCGAGGAAGACCTCGAAATCCAGGTGCGTGTCGCCTGCGGCCGCGGCGTGTGCCGCCAGCAAAAGGCTCATCAATAGCAGCTTGAACTTGCCGATCTTCACACGCCACAGGTTGACAGGATTGTTACGCGCCGGGCGTAACAATCTGTAACCAGACCTCAGAACCTGTAGGAATAGCGCAACGTAAAGGTGCGCGGCAGCCCGCGATTCCAGTAGGTGTAGTCACTGCCGTCGCTATCCCGCTGGGTAGTGCCCAGCGCCGCAGCGTATTCCTTGTCAAACAGGTTCTCGATGCGCAGGTTGATCACGCTGTGCCGCTCTGCATCCAGGTACACCCGGCCGGCGAGGTCCACCAACGTGTACTTTCCATAGGTTTCGCGTCCATCCCATAAATTTGCGAACGTCTTGCCTACGTTGTTGACGGTAACCGTCGCGCCAAAGCGCTGGTTTGCCGGGCTGTAGTCCAGCACTGCCTTGGCCAGGTACTCAGGCACGCGAATAATCTGCAGATCCGTGGCCGCGTCTCGCGAATGATTATAGGAGTAGGAAACGCCCCCACTGAATCCGGCGCCCAGTTGCGCCTTAAGGTCCACTTCCACGCCGCGAATCTTGACCTCGCCAGCGGTGTTGGTGGCCACGTCCTGGTTGGTGTCTTCGTCGAACTCAGCAAACGAAATGAGGTCCTTGACGTTGCGGTAGAACCCGCTGAGCTCCCAGTCGAAGCGATGTTCGGGAATCCCGAAATGACCGCCCAGCGATACGTTGAGATCTTGCCCACGCTCGGGCTTGAGGTTGGGGTTGCCGCGCTCATCGTTGGGGTCATCTGCGAACAATTCTTCCGCTGTGGGCAACCGGAATGAAGTGCCGCCACTGAGCCGACCGAAGAAGCTGTCCGTGAAATCGAATTGCCCGCTGACATTCCAGACAGTGGCCTCTTGCCCGAAGCTGGGGTCGTTGTAACGCACTCCCGCTGCAAGGTGCACCTTGGGCCAGAGTGCCGGCGTGTTGCGAATCTGTGCGAACAGCGCATTCACGTGTTCGGATTCCTTCTGGATGACAAGCACCGCGTCGCTGCCGCTGTAGGCCTGGAAATCGTAGCCAAACAGCAGGTCGAAGTTCGTGTTTAGTCCGACTTTCGCCATCGCGTTGAGGCCGTAGTCGCGGTAGCCCCAGTAGTCATGGTCATCGATGACGTCCAGGTCGCCAGGACTGCCGATCACATTGTCGAATTCGGTGTAATGCGAATCCCACCAGTGACCATAGGCCTTGACGAAGAATTGCAGGCTGTCGCTTATGGTGTAATCAAGTTTCGTGCTGACCAGGTTTTCACTGCGCTCATTGAACGCCGTGGCCGTGTAGGCCGGCTGCGCGAAGTCCAGTTTGCCGTCGTTGTGCTGCACCAGGGCTTCGAAACGCATGTTTTCACCGAACTCGTAGCCGTACTTGGCTCCGACCGTCCATACGTTGTAGTCGCGATTGCGGTCGGTGCCACTGGGCTGGTAGTCACTGTCGCGGTGTGGTTGATAGCCGTCGGACTCGTCCAGGGATGCGAACAGCACGAACTGGTTCTTGCCCACGGAATTGCGAAAATCCGCATCCACATGCCAGCCGTTGTTGGAGTCGCCACCGAGGCTCACCTCGCCATTGGGCGTCAGCGTGAAGGCCTTGGTCACGATATTCACGGCACCGGCGGGCGACTGGGTGCCGTAGAACAATGCCTGTCCGCCGTAAAGCACTTCGATGCGCTCGACCATGCTGGCCGGGATGGTGTCCAGAGGCGTTGTCCCGCCATAGAGACGATTATTGATGCGCACGCCGTCAACCAGCCACAGCACGTCCTGCCTTCGAGAGCCATGCAGGGAGATGTCGACGTAGTCAAAAGGCCCGTTCTTGGATGCCACATAGAGGCCAGGGACCAGCGCCTGCAGTGCTGAGGACACATCGACGTAGCCGCCATTGCGAATCTGCTGGGCGCTGATGGTCTCCACCTTCACGCCGAACTCGGCCAACTGCTGTGGGAGGGTCTCGGAGAGCCTTTGGCCCGTAACGACAACCTGGTCGAGGTCGCCAGACCCTGCTGTCTCCGAGGCCTGTACCTCGCCCTGTACCCCCGCGGCTATAGCGGCCACTGCCATTGAAACTGCGCCCTTTCTCATCGCCAACTTACAGCCGCGGCGCATTCTCCTGCCCCCTGAAAACAAACGGGCATGCTGCTGTGCGGGGCAAAATCTTTCCCGTAAAGAACGGTTTACGCAACGTTAATGTCACGTTAAAGACGCGTGCTACGATGGGTTATGACCGTCCAGCCCATCAGCGCAGACTTGAATAGCCAGGCGCAGGCAATCCGCGCCAATGGCATTCTGGGAAGATCAGGTCAGACCCAGCGGCTGTTTGACTATCTGGTCGACTGTGCGGCGCAGGGCAAGTCGCCCAAGGAACTGGAGATTGCCATCGATGCGTTGGGCCGGGGCGCCGACTTCGATGTCTCGCAGGATGCCCTGGTCCGCGTTTACATACACAAACTGCGCAAGAGACTCGACGACTATTACGCTGGCGCCGGTGTGAACGAACACCTGCGCATAGTCATGCCCCGCGGCGAATATCGACTGACCCTGGCGCCCCGCGCCCCCGCCACGGACGACCCCATTGGGCAACCGGCTGTGCATGCTGACCAGGGCGCAGGCGTTGGCGTCGGCCATGATCCTGGCCGGGCGCATGGGCCCCGATGGGTACGTTGGGCGCTGGCAGCCCTGCTTGTGTCCTTATTGGCCAACGTGCTGCTGACCCTCCCCAGGTTTGCGCAACATGCCGATCCTCTGGCGGCGGTGCGCAGGAGCCAATTGTGGGCACCGCTGTTCGACGATTCAATGCCCATCTATGTGGTGGCTGGTGACTACTACATCTTCGGCGAGATGGACGAGAACCAGAACGTCAAGCGGCTGATACGTGACTTCGATATCAACTCACCCATGGAGTTCGAGTACGCAGCGCAGACGGATCCGACGTTCGCCGACAGGTATCACGACCTCAATCTGGCATACCTGCCCACCTCGAGTGCCTTTGCATTGCGCGATGTGATGCCGGTGCTGGCCGCTGCAGGCAAGCGTGTACATGTGGTGATGGCGTCGGAGGTCACTGCCGATCAGCTCAAGTCCGGCCATGTAATTTACATTGGCTATTTCAGCGGCATGGCCTCGTTGCGTGAAATCGTATTCGCCGGTTCGCGGCTGTCCACCGGCTCCAATTTCGACGAACTGCGCGACAACAAGACCGGCAAGGAATACACCAGCAATGTCGGGCTGGAGCGTGGACGGCTCAAGTATCACGACTACGGCTACATTTCGAGTTTCCCCGGCACCAACGGCAATCAGATCATCATCATCGCAGGCACGCGCGATATCGCGGCCATGCGCGCTGCAGAAATCGCCACCAGCAGTGACAGCCTGACCGCTTTGACCAAGGCTGAACCCTCTTCTTCTTTTGAAGCCCTCTATGAAGTGTATGGCTTTGGCAGCACCGATCTGGATGCCAAGCTTGTGGTGTCTGCGCCGCGCGATCCCAACGCGATTTGGCGCAATCTGCCCGCTGCGCAATAAGCGCGCAAGTTGAGATCCCGCGCAGCGTCAGGCTGACGTCAGGTTACGTCCCCAGACTTCCCTTCCTCCCCCCCGTCGCCAAGAAGGCGACATTGGCCCGCGTAATTGCCTTGCGGCAATTCTGCGGGCTTCTTTTTTTGGGCCGTCAGCGTCGGGTCAGATATGCGGCTCAGCCTGTGAATCGTGATAACCAGATTCAAGGAGAAACTCATGACCGACCTGGCAAGGAAAGCCATCTGCATTCTGGCTGCGACTGCAGCCGCGGTATTGATCAATGGCGCGGCCGTCACGATGGCCAAAGCATCACAGGTCTGCGGCGATGATTACGGAAACGTCATGCAGCATCACTTGGCGCAACGTAGCGGGTTGGTGTCTGTCAAAGTGGAATCCGCGAAATGAGCGCCCCCCGCCCTGACATGGATCATCGCTGGGGCGCCAGAAGCCCGGTGCATCTCGATATCAGGCTGGTGTGCCAACCCGGTGCGATCACTGCGGGCTGGCTGGAGAATGTCAGTATCAGTGGAACATTTGTGAGAACGAAGCTGGTGGTGCCGCTGCTAAGTCCGGTGCGCGTGATTGTGGTGGACCGGCTGCCGCTGGGCAGAAGGTCCATTGAGTTGCCCGCCTATGTCATTCGACGTGATCGCGAAGGCATGGGCCTGGAATGGAGCAATCTCGCTCCCAGAACGCTGCAACGCCTCTATTCAGTCTTCGCGCCACTGGATGTGGAGGCCGCGCCGTGGCCTTGCCGCATTCGGCCGGACGTGTACATGAGCATGCTCAGCGAATGAGGATACTGGTCATTGAGGATGATCCGGTCATTGCCGATGCAGCACGGCGCGCGCTGGAGCGTGACGGCCACGCGGTGGACCACGTGGCAAGTGCCGAGCAGGCAAAAACCGCGTTGCATGCCGAAGCCTTCGACCTGGCTGTGCTGGACATCGGGCTGCCAGGGCAGGATGGCTTGGCACTGCTGCGCGACTTGCGGCGCCGCGGACGCAACCTGCCGGTGCTCATGCTTACGGCGCGCGACGGGCTCACCGATCGGGTAACGGCGCTCGATCTGGGCGCCGACGATTACCTTACTAAGCCCTTCCAGATTCCCGAACTGCAGGCACGCTGCCGCGCGCTGTTGCGCCGGGCCAGTGGCGTGGCCAGCGCGCAGTTGGAACTGGGTGGCTTGTCGCTGGACCTGGGACGCAAAGAGGTCACGCTGAATGGCCAGCTGCTCGAGCTGACACAGCGCGAATGGTCGATACTCGAATGCCTGGCATTGAATATGGGCCACATCGTTTCCAAGGAGCGCCTGCTTTCAACCGTTTCCGCATGGGGCGACGAGATCACCCCCAACGCCATCGAGGTGTATGTGTCGCGCCTGCGCCCCAAGCTGGGACACGCGGCCGTGATCCATGCAGTGCGCGGACTGGGCTATCGGCTGGATGAAAACAAGGCTGGATGAAAACCAGCCCGGCGCGTACTTCGATTCGCCGGCGGCTACTGCGACTGCTGGTATTGCCAGTCGCGCTCATTCTGCTTTTGGGGACTGCCGGCGATCTCTTCATTGGGGTGGCACCTATCCGCGAGGCCTATGACCTGGCGCTGGCTGATGCGGCGCTGGCACTGGCGCAGAACGTCCAGATCGATGCCAGCGGAAACGTCGACGCACATGTGTCCCGGGAGTCTCTCAATATCCTGCAGACCGATTCATCTGACCAGGTGTTTTTCCAGATCAGCCTGCCTGACGGGTCATCGATTGCCGGCGACCCGGATCTGCCCCGGGCGCAGGAACATGGAGCAAATCCCTCCCACCAGACTGTAATGTTTCGCGGCAAGCCGGTTCGGCTGGCCACGTACCGCGGTGTCACGCCAGCAGGACCGGTGAAGGCCACTGTGGCCGAGACCATGAACAAACGCGGCAAAGTACGCGCGCGGCTGCTGTCCACGGCCTTGTGGTCGGATGTGCTGGTGCTGCTTGCGGTGCTGGGATTGGTTTGGATCGGAGTGCGCGTTGCCATCAAGCCGCTGGACTTCGTGAGCGACCAGATCGCAAGGCGATCACCTTCGGACCTGACTCCCCTGCCAATCGCTGGCGCGCCGCTGGAACTGCAGGAACTCATGCAACGGCTCAACTCCCTGCTGACGACCATTGACGAAAGCGGCCGCGCCGAACGGCAGTTCCTCGAGAGCGCTGCCCACCAGTTGCGCACGCCGCTGACCGGGCTGCTGGCGCAGCTGGACCTGCTGGTCTCTGACGAGGTGGACCCGGATAAACGCAGCCACCTGGAATTCACCAGGGACGCGGCGCAGCGCCTGTCGCGCACCACACAGCAACTGCTGGCCTTGGCCCGGTCTGAGCATCGGCTCTATACCTACGCAGAGAGCCAGACGGTTGACCTGGCGGCATTGGCGGAAGCCTGCGTTTCAGAACATGTGGCGCGGGCCAGTCGCGTGGGCATTGACCTGGGCGCAGCGCTGCTGCCCGCCAGTGTGCAGGGCATTTCCTGGCTGCTTACCGAAGCACTCAACAACCTCATCGACAACGCCCTCACTTACACCGCGCCCGGTGGAACAGTCACCGTGCGCACCGGTTCTGTGGCCGGCACAGTTTTCCTGGAAGTGGTGGACTCAGGCATTGGCATTCCCGAAGCAGAGCGCGCAACAGTGGTCGCGCGGTTCCATCGCGGCGAGAATTCACGCGGCGTGGGCAGTGGCCTGGGTTTGGCCATAGTGGCCGACGTGGCACAACGCCATGCGGCGCTGCTGACCATAGGGGTGGGTGAAAACCATCAGGGAACCTGCGTGCGACTGGCCTTTCCGCCCTGACGAAACCGTCGGACCAGCACGAAGAACAGCGGAATGAACAGCACCGCCAGTACTGTGCCGGTGATCATGCCGCCAGTCACCGCCGTGCCTATGGCAATACGGCTTTGCGCTCCCGCGCCAGTGGAAACGGCCAATGGCAACACGCCGCAAACGAAGGCCAGCGAGGTCATGATGATGGGTCGCAGGCGCAATCGTGCCGCCTGCAACGCCGCGTCGCGCGCGCTCGCGCCTCGCTTCTCGGCCTGCTCGGCGAACTCCACGATCAGGATGGCGTTCTTGGCAGCAAGGCCCATGGTGGTCAGCAGTCCCACCTGGAAATACACATCGTTAGTCAATCCCCGCATCCATACCGCAAGGGCTGCACCCAACAGACCCAGAGGCACAATCATCAGTACCGAGGCGGGAATCGACCAGCTTTCGTACAGGCCTGCCAGGCACAGAAACACCACCAGCAGCGAGATGGCGTACAACAAGGGCGCCTGCCCGCTCGACTTGCGTTCCTGGTATGACAAACCACTCCAGTCGATGGAAATACCCGCCGTTTTGGTGGCCAGCGCCTGTATGGCATCCATGGCTTCGCCCGTGCTGCGACCGGGCGCGGCGGCACCCTGGATTTCATAAGAGTTCCAGCCGTCATAGCGACTCAGGGAAACCGGCGCGCTGTTCCAGGCGACAGTCGCGAACGCGGAAAACGGCGCCATCGCACCGCTCGCGGTGCGTACGTACCAGTCGCCCAGGTCTTCTGGTCGGCTGCGAAACTGCGCGTCGCCCTGCACGTACACGCGTTTCACGCGACCATTATCGATGAAGTCGTTGACGTAGTTGCCCCCCCACGCCGCCGACAACGTCGAGTCCACATCTGACTGCGCCAGTCCGAGTGCCCCAATTTTCTCCTGATCCACATTGACGTGCAACGTTGCCGCATCATCGAGAGAGTTCGCGCGCACGGAAGTCAGCACCGGATCGGCACGGGCTGCCGCTAGCAAGCGATCACGCGCGGCCTTGAACTGCTCGCGCGACAGCCCTCCGGTATTGAGCAGTTCTAAGGTGAACCCGCTGGACTGACCCAGCCCGCGCACCGGTGGCGGATTAAGCGCAAAGAACTCCACGTCGCGCAGCCGCGCACCGATCTTGGCCGTTGCCCGTTGGGTAATGGCCGCCGCACTGTGCGCCTTGCCCTTGCGCTGATCCCAAGGTGCCAGCGCGATGAATCCGCGGCCAGCGTTCTGACCTGAGCCCTGGCCGCTCTGGCCGGCAATTGCGAAGACGATCGGAACATCCTTGGCCTCTTCGG
Source organism: Pseudomonadota bacterium (assembly GCA_039932715.1). Taxonomy (GTDB): domain Bacteria; phylum Pseudomonadota; class Gammaproteobacteria; order Steroidobacterales; family Steroidobacteraceae; genus ZC4RG30. The sequence continues at coordinate 15,846 of JBDTPN010000028.1, forward strand.
TCATGAAGTAGTGTTCGACTTCGCGCAGCGCCTGCATGGTGCGCGGAAACGTGGCGCCTGAAGGCAACGTGTATTGAAGCTGCGCCCGCCCCTGGTCTTCTGCCGGCAGGAAGCTGGTCGGCAATCGCAGGAAGATCACGACCAGCAGTCCGACCAGAATGCCGTAGACGAGCAATGCCGGCAGGGAGTGATCGAGTACCAAGCCGACGAAATTGCGATAACGGTCTGCAAGCAGCTCGAAACCCGCGAAGAAACGCTGTCCAAGGTGATGCAGTGCCTGAGTAACCTTGGACCTGCGGGCCTCGAACTGCGCGCTGTGCGGCTGGAGCAGCACTGCCGTCAGCGCAGGGGTCAACACCAGGGCGACGACCACCGAGAGAATCATGGCCGCGACCATGGTGATCGAGAACTGGCGATAGATTTCGCCCACGGATCCACCGAAGAAGGCCATAGGCAGGAATACCGCGGAAAGCACCAGCGCGATGGCAATCAGTGCGGTCTGGATTTCTGCCATGGAGTGGATGGTGGCGTCGCGCGCGGATATGCCCGGCTGTTCACGCATGACACGCTCAACGTTCTCGACAACAACGATGGCGTCATCGACCAGTAGTCCGATTGCCAGCACCATGCCAAACAGCGTCAATGTGTTGATGGTGAAGCCAAATGCAGCCAGCACGCCGAACGTGCCCAGCAACACCACCGGCACCGCAATCGCCGGGATAAGCGTCGCTCGCCAGGACTGCAGGAACACGAACATGACGATGACGACCAGGATAATCGCCTCGATCAGCGTCTTGACCACTTCTTCTATGGACAGACGCACGAAGTCGGTGCTGTCCTGCGGGAAGGTATAGCGATAGCCCGCGGGAAAGTTCTTTGCCTGTCGCTCAACTTCTGTCCTGACCAGCTCTGCGGTTCGCAGAGCGTCGGCGCCAGGCGCCAGCCGGACTGCCATGCCTGTTGCGGGATGACCGTTGAGGCGCCCCTGGCTGCCGTAGCTTTCGCTTCCCAGCTCGACGCGAGCAACGTCAGAAAGCCGCACTACCGACCCATCGCCCTGTGTCTTGACTATTATCTGGCGGAATTGCGCCACGCTTGTGAGACGTGAGCGTGCCGTAACAGTAGCGTTGAGCATCTGCGATTCGGCGGAGGGCAACCCACCGAGCTGTCCGGCGGCGACCTGGGTGTTTTGCGCCTGGATCGCCGCGACGATATCGCGCGGAATGAGCTGGAAACTGGCCAGGCGCGAGGGATCGAGCCAGATACGCATCGCATACTGGGAGCCAAACACCTGCAGGTCGCCCACCCCGGACAGACGCCCAATGGTGTCCTGCAGATTGGAGACAACATAGTCGGACACATCACCACTGGTGGCCTTGTCTGTTTCATCGTAAACAGCGAGGACCATGAGGAAGTCGGGGTTGGACTTCGTCACCACCAGTCCCTGCTGCTGCACGGCCTGCGGCAATCGCGGCAGCGCCTGCTGTACCTTGTTTTGCACCTGCACCTGCGCGATGTCGGCGTTGGTTCCACGCTCGAAGGTGACCGAGATCTGCGACGAACCTGCGCCATCGGAAGTGGAGGAGAAATAGATGAGACCGTCGATGCCAGTGAGTTGCTGCTCGATGATCTGCGTCACGCTGGATTCCAGCGTTTCCGCGGCAGCACCCGGATAGGAAGCACGGATATTGATCGACGGCGGCGCGATATCCGGATATTGCTCCACCGGCAGCAGTGCGATGCCACCCAGGCCACCCAGCATGATCATTATGGAGATCACCCAGGCCAGCACCGGGCGATCGATGAATATCCGCGAGATCATCCGGCAGGCGATGCAGCCGCGGCCGGCAGAGTTATCGCGATGGGCTTGACGGTTTGTCCCGGCTGGATATGACCCAGACCCTCGATGATTAGGCGATCACCCGCAGCAAGGCCTTTTAAAACCAGCCACCGGTCGCCCACGGTGCGGTCCGTCACCACCTCGCGCAGCTCAGCCTTTGAATCTGCGCCGATGACCATTGCGGTCGCACTTCCCTTGGCATCCCGCGTGATGCCCTGCTGCGGTGCGAGGATGGCCTGCTGTGTCTGCACGGGCGAAAACTCCGCCCGCACATACATGCCTGGCAACAGCCAGCCCTCGGGATTGGGAAAGCGCGCGCGCACAGTAACGGTGCCGGTGCTCATGTCCACCACGGACTCGGCGAATTGCAGCACGCCGGTGTGCGCGTAACGGCTGCCGTCCTCGAGCTTTAATGAAACCTCCAGCGATGCTCGTGCCAGATCGCCGCTGGCCACCTGCCTGCGAAATGCCAGCAAGCCGCCACTGGACTGTTGGATGTCGACGAAAATGGGATCCAGCCGCTGGATGGTGGTCAGGGGCGCGGCCTGCCCGGCCGACACCAGCGCGCCTGTGGTGACCACCGAGCGTCCGATGCGTCCGGAAATGGGCGCACTGACATTAGTGAACTGCAGATTGATTTCGGCGGTCGACACCGCCGCGCGCGCGCGATCGGTGGCCGCGGCCGCTGCGCCCGCGGTGGCCTGGGCATCAAGCAAGTCCTGTTTGCTGATCACCTGCGTATCGGCCAGTTCGGCATAGCGCGCCGCGCGCGTGCTGGCTGCCTTGCTGGTGGCTATGGCACTGGCCAAGTCGGCCCGCGCCTGCGTCAATGCGGCCTGGTACAGGCGCGGATCGATTTTATAAAGCAGTTCGCCTGCCTTGACCAGCGCACCTTCGGTGAAGTGGCGCGACTGGATAATGCCCGACACCTGAGGCCGCACCTCGGAGGATTCGAAGGCCGTGGTGCGGCCGGGCAACTCCAGGCGCAGTGGCACTGCCTCGCTGCGCAACTCGATGAAACCGGCTTCGGCGATTGCAGGGGCCTTGTTCTTCGATGCAGGGTTATTGGCGTCTGCCGAACAGGCGCACAGCAGCACCGCACTGGCCAGTGCGGTGACCCATATCGATACAGGCAGGGATTTCACCATTCAAATATGACCCACACGGAGAGCGGCGGTTCCGTGATCACTCCTGCGACAATGGTCCTACTTTTGAGGGGCGGCAGGGAAGGAAAACAGGTCCGCTTCCTGCGGTCGCTGCATGCCCTGCTCGTGGTAACGCTCCCAGATCTGCGCCCAGGGACGCCCATATGTGTCCGGGAGCGTGTATTCGAACGTGTCCCCCGGCGATTTAGGCGAGGCATTGCCCTGGACCGGGAAAATGTGGGGCACGCACTCCATCATTACAAGCGGTTCATTTTCATTGAGCCTGCCCAGCCGCTCCCATGTCTGCACGATGCGTACCGGGTCCACGTAGGCGTCCTCGTCATAGAGCACTGCCTCGTGCCTGATGCCGACTAGCTTGCCGGCAGCGTCCTTGCGCGGCGTATAGATCTCGATGGACTGCAGCTTGTTGCTGAACTCGCTGCCGCCGTGCGAGATCCAGCCCTGGATGTTCGAAGTCCAGGTGATCAGCGCTTCACCATCCCAGAAACCGATGGATTCACCGAACCACTGCGGAACATCCGAACCCAGTCGCGGCACCGAACCGGTTTCGTTGAACTGGCTACCCATATGGATCTGCGACACCAGAGTCTTGGCGGAATTGCGCATATCAAGGATCAGGTCGCGCGTGATCACCAGGTTGATGCGATTGCCGCCGTATTGCGCAAAGCGGCGCATGAACCCTTCGGGCCAGCAGTACGAACCGGGCCACTGCGGCGAGTTATCGCCGGAATAGTGGTACATCTGTTGCACGAAACGCTTCTGGTATTCGGGCGTCAGCAGCGAAAGATAAGTGGGGATCTGCAGCACTGCGCCGTAATACCAGGTGGCGGTCTTGGTCTTGTCACGCATGTACTGGCCGTTCCAGTCCGGCAGCGAAGCCTGCGTGTATCTGGTCGGACCACCACGTCGTCGCGAATCGGCCAGCAACGCAGCGTAGTGTGCTTTGGCAGTCCTGAACGTATACGGACTCACAATCTGTGCGCGCGGATAATCGCGATTGCAAAAGCCCCAGGCGGCAGTGCGCGGCGGGTCACTGCCCATGAGCGGAACTTCATACGCACCCCAGATCTGCTCCAGCCCCACTGGCGAATTGCAGCGGTAGTAGCGCGGATCGGGCCAGAGTGCCTTGTCCTTGTAGAAGTCTTTCGTATTGAAGATATCGACTGGCAACGGCGTGACGCCGGACGGGACCGCGCCATCACGCGCTGCGAAGATGGGGGTATTGCCCGCTGGAATGCCGCCACCGGCATACATTCCCTTGCCTTCCGAACCAACGATGGCGGCTGCCTGTAGGGGGTCGGGAGCTATTTGCGCGCCGCTTTTCTGGGCCCACGCTGGCGATAGGGCAAACAAGCCCGCTACGAGAAACGCGATCGGCTGTGACATCTTCGTGCCCCTCCCCATGCGGCCACTATACTGTGTGTATGAGCTCCAAAATACACCGGGTGATCACGACGATCACATTCATGCTCTTGCTACCGATGCACCAGGTGGCCCTGGCAAAGCCCCCCCCCAGGTTGGGCGCCATGGACTACATCGAGATCCAGCAACTGGTCAACCGCTTGAGTTTCGCGCTCGACTACTGCACCAATGGCGGCCAGGACTTTGCTGACCTGTTCGCCAAGGGTGGACAGTTCATCATTGACGAAGGCGACGGCAAACCGCGGGTGTTCAGCGGCCGCGAGCAGTTGCTGGGCGTTGCGGGCGGACCGGACTGCAAGGCCAACCAGGTGCCGCCGCGTTCATACGTTCTTCACCTTTCCGAAGCTCTGGTGATTGAAGCGTCAGCCGATGGTGCGCATGGCAAGTCCTACGCCATCTACCCTGCCAACAAAGGCAAGTACCTCAAGGAAGACGTTGCCGGCCAGATGGGTATTTACCACGATGAATACGTCAGGACCGCCGATGGCTGGCGCTTCAAGTTGCGCCGCCATGAAACCAACCCGGCAGTGGGTGGGAAATAGCTCACGCAGTTTTGCGCGGCGTCGGCATGAGTTGGACAATCAGCCCGTCAGACAAGACCTGTCAGTTGATAACCGACCAGCACGAACCCGGCGCACATGATGATTACATTGGCGACATACGCGCCGCGCACGAACGAACCACTGCGACGCCATAGCTGGAATGCCAGAAGAATGAAAGTCAGCGCTACGATCTGACCCAGCTCCACGCCCACATTGAAAGCCACGATGTTGCCAACCAGTCCCTGCCTGGAGAGCGTCAGGGCCTGCAGCTTGGTAGCCAGTCCAAAGCCATGAGCCAGACCGAACGCCAGTACGGCGGCGCGTGGATTGATGTGGATGCCCATCCTGGCGAATCCACCGATGTTTTCCAGCGCCTTGTACACCACCGACAGCCCAATGATGGCATCGACCACGTACGCATTGGCATGTATGCCACCCAGCACTCCCAGCAGCAGCGTGCAACTGTGCCCGACGGCGAACAAAGTCGCGTACAAGGCCACATCCTTGAGTCGATAAAGAAAGAATATGACTCCGGCAAGGAACAGCAGGTGGTCGTAGCCGGTCACCATGTGCTTGGCACCCAGGTACATCAGCGGCAGGAAATGCGCGCCTGACACGGACTGCAGATACAGCGCATCACCGCCGGTCACGCCATGTCCCCAGGCTAACACAGCCACGCAGCACAGCAGCGCGCACAGTGCGCGCATGCGTGCACGCTCCTTAACGGACAACGCCGTAGTCCTTGATGTCGCGGAAATAGCCGGTGATCTTGAGGGTGATGGTGATGGGCTTGTCCGAAAGGCTCAGCCAATACCAGCCATGCTCACCACTGAACGGTGCCACCAGCGAACCGTGCCCTTCGTGCCCGGACTGCTGCTCCTCATAGCGGACGAAGCCCTCGCCCGCGCTGGGGTCATGGCCGTGGAAATCGGTGTAGACCTCGCCGTCCGACTTCCACGAGTAGAGGATGACCTGCGCGGGGTCCATGATGGCCTTGATCTCGGTTTCGCCATCGGGCTTGAGGTGCACCGTTATGGTCCGGGTCTGTGCTTCCACGTTCTTGAGCTGCGCGACCGCGGGATTAGGCAACGGCGTGGGCTTGCCGGGATCAGGAACCGCGATCTCGCGGATCTTCTCATTGCCGCCGATGACATCCTTGATCTGCAGGATGCGACCGGGCTTGCTGATTTCGGTCAGGCCCATCCTGCGGCCTAAACCAGTAGGATCGACGCTGTACTCGGCGGGCAGCACGAAGAGGACAAGAATGATCAGCGCAGCCAGCAGTGCCGCGGCCACGCTTGCGACCAGGCGGCGGGTGCTGGGCGGAGTAACTTCGAAGGGCGAAAGGGGTTGGGTCAACTCGACACTCCATTTAGTCCAAGCAGCTTGCCAGTATGCCGGGCGATCATCAATTCCTCATTGGTCGGGATCACCAGGGCAGCGACGTGACTGGCCTTGCTCGAGATGCAGGTCTCGCCGCGCTGATTGGCCGCGCCATCGAGCTGCAAGCCCAGCCAGGCAGATGCCTCACAGATGCGTTGACGGATTGCCGAGGAGTTCTCACCGATTCCAGCCGTAAACACCAACGCATCGATTCCGCCCAACACGGCGGCCATTGCGCCGATCTGCCTGACTGCCTGGTATACGAAGTAGTCTACAGCCAGGCGAGCATCGGCTTCACTGCTCTCGAGCAGGACACGCATATCATTGCTGATGCCGGAAATGCCCAGCAGGCCTGACTTTGTGTAAAGCATGGTCTCGACCTGCGACGCGGACAGCCCCAGCGCCTGGAACAGGTAGAGGACTACGCCCGGATCAATAGTGCCTGCGCGTGTGCCCATGCACAGGCCGTCCAGGGCAGTAAAGCCCAGCGTGTGGTCGATACTGCGTCCCGCCTGCAACGCGCAGAGGCTGGCGCCATTGCCCAGATGCGCAACGATCACACGCCCCGCAGCAATTGTCGGTGCCACCTGGGGCAACACGCCTGCGATGTATTCATACGACAATCCATGGAAGCCGTAACGCTGCACTTCTGCCCCGCGAATCTCGCGCGGCAACGGTACCAGCTGGGCCACAGCCGACTGGCCGCGATGAAAACTCGTATCGAAACAGGCCACCTGCGGCACGTCGGGCAGAGTGTGGTGAACGGCGTCGATGGCGGCGAGATTGTAGGGCTGGTGCAGCGGCGCCAGTGGCTCCAGCTTGCGCAGTTGCGCCAGCATTTGCGGTTCGACCAGAGTGGGGCCGGCAAACTGCGACCCGCCGTGTACCACACGATGTCCCACGCCCAGCAACCGAGTGCCACCAAGGAATTCGCGCAGCCAAGCCGACAGGTGGTGCAGTGCCGCGGCCGCATTGCAAACATCCGATCCCAGCGAACGATCAATCAGCGTTACCCCGGCGCCATCGTGCGCCCACATGTTTGCAGTGCTGCCTATGCCCTGGATCTGCCCGCGACAGGACAGTTGCCAGCGCCCGGCTCGCGGCAGGCCATACGTCGCAAACTTGAGGCTCGAAGACCCGGCATTCAGAACCAGTACGCATTCATCCACAAAACTGAACTCCCCACGCTAGCCTAAAATCATTCCGATCACGGCGACCGCCATGGCAGCGGTGCTTATCCAGCCCAGCAGTCGCAGCTTGCCGTTCACGATGTGTGCGCCCATGACATCGCGTCGACCGGCGAGCAGCATCATCACCACCATGATGGGCACGGCGATGACTCCGTTGAGCACTGCGGCCCAGTACAGTTCCTGCACCGCTCCGCTGGGAGTGAATGACAAAGCCACGCCGCCCAAAGTCGACAAGGCGATGATGGCGTAGAATCCCTTGCCTTCGCCCTGGTCCAGTCTGGAACTGAGGCTGCCTTCAAGTCCCATCGCCTCCGCCGCCGCATATGCGGCCGAACCGGCCAGCACCGGCACTGCAAGCAGCCCCGTACCGATGATGCCCATGCTGAAGATGATAAAGGTGAAATCGCCGGCCAGCGGGCGCAGCGCTTCGGCGGCCTGTGCAGCTGTTTCGATGGATCGCGGCCCATTGGCGTGCAAGGTGATGGCGGCGCAGAGGATGATGCAGAACGCGACGATGTTGGATACGGCCATGCCGATCATGGTGTCCCACTTGATGCGCCGCAGGTGACCGCGCACCTGCGCAGTGCTGCGGGGTGATTTATCTGCGGTGCGGGCATTTTCCATTTCCTGGGCAGCCTGCCAGAAAAACAGATAGGGACTGATCGTCGTCCCGAACAAAGCAACGATCATCAGCAGCGACTGCCGTGAAAGCACCAGCGGCGGCATCACGATGCTCAACACAACCTTGCCCCAATCGATATGCAGGGTAAACGCCACCGCAACATAGGACAACAACGCGAGCGTCAGCCACTTGAGCCAGCGAACGTAACTCTGGTACGGCAGAAACACCTGCAGCACCAGGCACAGCAGCCCGAAGGTGATGGAGTAGATCGCCGCGGAACCTCCCACGAGCAGCCGCAATGCGTCGGCCATCGCGGCGATATCGGCAGAAATGTTGAGCGTGTTGGCACACACCAGCAGCAGCACAATGCCGATGGTTACCCAACCGGGAAAGGCAAGCTTGATATTGGCAGTCAGACCATGGCCGGTGACATGCCCGATGCGGGCACTGACCATCTGGATGGCGGTCATCAGCGGAAACGTGAACACCACAGTCCACAGCATCCCGAAACCAAACTGGGCGCCGGCTTGTGAGTAGGTGGCAATGCCGCTTGGATCATCATCAGCCGCGCCTGTAATCAGGCCCGGGCCCAATCGGTCGGCGCGCGTGCTGCTCAGCAGTTTGCTGAAACGATTCTTCCGCGTAATGTTCGTCGCCTTGCGTGTAGTCGACCAGGCCACCCTGGCGCTGCCGCAGGGATAAACCTAAACTACCAGTTAAAGTTTTAATCAAGCAAGCACACTCGTGACCACCCATATCAGTCCGATGGCCGGCAAGCCCGCGCAGCCGGCCCTGCTCACTGACATTCCAAAATTGGTCACCGCTTACTACACCGGGTTGCCAGATCCGACCGTGCCCGCCCAGCGCGTGGCATTCGGCACCTCGGGTCATCGTGGCAGCTCGCTTGATCTATCCTTCAACGAAGCGCACGTGCTGGCCATTACGCAGGCGATCTGTGATCACCGCCGCAGGAGCGGCATCGACGGCCCACTGTTTCTGGGCGGCGATACACATGCGTTGTCGGAGCCCGCCTGTGCAAGCGCGCTGGAAGTGCTGGCCGCAAACGGTGTCAATGTGATGCTGGCTCCTGCAGGAGAATACACGCCCACGCCTGCTGTTTCGCATTCCATCATCAAGCACAACAGCAGTCGTGGCGATGCTTCGTCGGGTCGCGCCGACGGCATAGTGATCACTCCGTCGCACAACCCGCCGCGCGATGGCGGCTTCAAATACAATCCACCGCATGGCGGGCCCGCTGACGACGAAATTACCCGCGCCATCCAGAACGAAGCCAATGCACTGCTGGAGTCCGCGCTGACGCGTATCCCCCGGCTGCCATATGCCCGGGCCTTGCGCGCAGCCACTACGCACCGCCACGACTTCATGGGCAGTTACGTGTCGGATCTGGAAAGCGTCATCGATCTCGACGCCATCCGCAATGCCGCAATCCATATGGGCGTGGATCCGTTGGGCGGCGCCGGTGTGCATTACTGGCCGCGTATCGCCGAGCAGCACCGGCTTGACCTGACAATAGTCAGCGAGGAAGTGGACCCCACGTTCCGTTTCATGAGTGTCGATTGGGATGGCAAAATCCGCATGGATCCGTCTTCACGCTTTGCCATGCAACGGCTGCTGGCACTGCAGGACCGCTTCGACATTGCCTTTGCCTGCGACACAGATCACGACCGACACGGCATCGTCACTCCTCGCGCCGGACTGTTGCCGCCCAATCACTATATGACCGTGGCGATTGACTACCTGTTCCGGCATCGCTCGCAATGGAATGCGCAGGCTGCCATCGGCAAGACCATCGTCAGCACGGCGCTCATCGACCGGGTGGCAGCCCGCATCTCCCGGCCGTTGTATGAAGTGCCGGTTGGATTCAAATGGTTCGCGCCCGGATTGGCCGATGGCTCGCTGGGCTTTGGTGGCGAAGAAAGCGCCGGCGCCAGTTTCCTGCGGCGTGACGGCAAGGTGTGGACCACCGACAAGGACGGCATTGCGGCCGCCCTTTTGTCGGCGGAAATCACGGCGGTATGCGGAGTCGACCCCGGTGATCTTTATGTAAACCTTACGACCACGTTGGGTACCGTCTGCGCCGACCGGATCGAAGCCCCCGCAACGCGACAGCAGAAACAACGCCTGGCGGCGCTCACACCGCAGAGCCTGACGGCCAGCGAAATGGCGGGCGAGAAGATCACGCAAATCCTCACCACGGCACCGGCCAACGGCGCACCCATCGGCGGCATCAAAGTCATCACCGCCACTGGCTGGTTCGCTGCACGACCTTCAGGAACAGAGGATATCTACAAGATCTATGCGGAAAGCTTCAGCAGCCAGCAGCACCTGGCGCGCCTGCTGCAGGAGGCCCAGGCCGTTGTGGATCGCGCCATCGGTGCGCAGGATGGGCCTTCGCGTGCAGCTGTCAGTTAAGCCAGCCCCCAGAGAATCCTGCCGCCCTCAGCCCCGAGGTGAGACCTTTGCAACGCCGCATGAGAGTCCAGATCAGGTCGCTGCGATGGTTCTCGATCATCAACACCGTGGGGCCTTCGTTGATGCCGAAGTGAAAGCCGGACACCCAACCCATGCCATTCTCGCCGGGACACTTGTATACCGAGTTGAATGACGCCTTGAAGCCATAGGGATTCGGGCGCTTCAGTTGCAGTTGCGCGAAATACGCAACGGTCGGCGCCACGATTTCCGGCGCAAATGGCAGAGAAGCCGCGACGGCCCAGGGCGCTATGGTCCCGTCATCGGGGCCAAAGGGCGCGCCCCGGGACTTGTAATCGTAGAAACGCCGATCAATGTCGTCAATCCTCATAGTCAGATTCCCCGGTCCGTCGCTGGCGGTGATGCCCCAGCAGTGCTCCCCGTAATCCGGAAAGCCGCGGGGGTTGCGCACGGCATATTGTTGCTGCAGAAGCGTGGCGCGCCGGCTGTTCTCGAAATAGTCGCAGTCGTGATCCCGCATGAACGCATCGCGAATGCCGCGAAAATCGCACCAGATGTGCGACAGCTGATGGATGAAAAGAGGTCCCGCATAGAGGAAACTGATGCCATATATCTTTTTCCACGTGTAACTACGGCACCAGGCGGCGAAGCTTTCAGGGGCGAGTCCAAACGTCGGCGAGCCCAATGCCAGCAAATACAGGATCAGCGCCTCGTCGTAACCTTCCCAGTGATAACGCAGGAATCCCTTTTCGGGAGTCCAGCCATGTCTGAGCAATTCTGCCTGGTTGCACATCCACGCCCAGTCCACGCGCTCATAAAGGAAGCGCGCCAGCTCGCGAAGCTCGGCTTCATCCGCAGCCGCACCCTCGAAATAGGCCGCCGATGCCAGCACGCCCGCGATCAGCAATGCTGTATCAATGCTCGAAAGCTCACAGCGCCGCGCGCGCCTGCCGCTTTGCATGTGCAGGAAGTGGTAATAGAAGCCCTTGTAGCCGGTGGCATCAGGCGCCCGGCTCTGGTCGCTGTCCGCAAGGAATCGCAGCATTGTCAGGGTGCGATGCAATGCCTCCCTGCGATCCATGAAACCGCGTTCGACGCCGACGATGTACACAGTGAGCGCCATGCCCATGGCAGCAATGCTTGCAGGCCAGTCTGGCGCAGTCTTGTCGCGTATGAGCCCGTTCGTCGGGTTCACCTCATGAATGAAATACTCGAACGAACTGCGCTGCAGGCGGCGCAGCGTGTCCGCATGGAGGATGGTGTTTTCGATTCTGTCTCTCAAGATCCGCTCTCTGCACGCCGCATGCTTGATGTCCTACAGCTTCCTAGGATTTTTCCTACAAATGTTTTAGGAGTGTGAGTCGCTTTTTCAAAACTTGTCGAAACGCCGGCCCTGCACGCGTATGGTATTGGCTGTGCGCCACGCAACTGCAGAAATAGCCTGCACATCTGCTATCTCCGCGACCATTTGCCTCATGGCTTGCGTCGTTGCGATACCACTTTCGGCGCCTGCAGAAGCCGCAGAATCTACGGCTTCCAATCAATCAGTAAACGGTGCGAGTGCCAACTTTGCACCCGGCGATCCGAAGGGAGAATGGCGGCGTCAGGCCGGTGATTTCGCCAACACACGTTACAGCATTCTTGAGCAGATAGACGCGGGAAATGCCGCCCGACTGAAGATTGCATGGACATTTTCCGATGGCGCGGACTACGGCCACGAAGGCGCGCCGCTCGTTGTCGGTTCCACGATGTATCTGGTCGCCCCATTTCCCAATGTTGCCTACGCTCTCGATCTGTCGAAGCCAGGGGCGCCGATCATCTGGAGCTACGCACCGAATCCTTCGCCGCTCGCTATTGGCAAAGCCTGCTGCGACGCGGTCATCCGGGGTTGGGCGTACGCAGAAGGCAAGCTAATTTACAACCTGCTGGATGACCACACCATTGCACTGGATGCGCGCACGGGAAAGGAAATCTGGCGCACGAAGATGGGCAATGTCGAAAACGGCGAGACCATGACCATGCCCCCGTTTGTGATCGGCAGGAAGGTCTTCGTCGGCAACAGCGGAGGGGAACTGGGAAAGCTCGGCTGGCTGGCCGCCCTTGATGTGGATTCGGGTCGCGAAATCTGGCGCGCCTACAGTGCCGGTCCCGACAGCCTCGTAAAGATAGGATCGGACTTTAAACCCTTCTATTCATGGATGCAGGGCACCGACCTGGGAGTTTCAACCTGGCCAGTCGACATGTGGAAGACGGCTGGTGGCGCAGCCTGGGGATGGATCTCCTATGACCCACAGTTGAATCTGCTGTACTACGGAACAGCGAATCCGGGTCCCCGGGTACCGACACAACGACCGGGCCTGAACCTCTGGACAAGCGCAATGTTTGCGCGCGATCCGGATACTGGCGCTGCCAAGTGGGCGTATTCATTTACGCCGCATGATCAGTGGGACTACGACGGCGTCAATGAGAACGTGCTGATCGATTTGCCGATCAATGGCCGGCAACGTCAGGTGCTGGTGCAGTTCAATCGCAACGCCTACGCCTACACCATCGACAGGAAAACCGGTGAAGTGCTCGTTGCTGCACCGTTCGCCTACCAGAACTGGTCCAGTGGCTTTGATCTCAAGAATGCGCTGCCGATTGTGCGGCCGGAAATGCAGCCCCAGCCCAACGTCAAGCTGTCGCATGTGTGCCCTCCGGATATCGGTGGCAAGGACTGGCAGCCTGCGGCGTTTTCGCCGAAAACCGGCCTGCTCTACGCCGGCATTTTCAATATCTGCATGGATGTCACTGACCATCCTCAATCCTATATTCCCGGGACACCCTATGACGGCATGGAGATGACCCGTCATGCGGCGCCCGGTGACCATTGGGGGGAGTTCATGGCGTGGGACGCGGCACGCGGCAAGAAGGTGTGGGCGATAGAAGAGAAGTTCATGACCATGAGTGGCGCGCTCGCCACTGCAGGTAATGTGGTCTTTTACGGCACAGTCGATGGCTGGTTCCGGGCAGTCGATGCACGCAATGGCAAGGTCCTGTGGTCGCAAAAGCTTGGTTCGGGAGTCATCGGCGCGCCGATGACCTATCTCGGACCTGATGGCCGCCAGTATGTGGCCATTTACGCCGGAGTCGGGGGCGCAGCCATGGTGTCGAAGTCGATGAAAGGCTTTCCCGCGCGAGGCAATACTCTGTACGTCTTTTCGATCGACGGGCTTTCACCGTCGAGCGGCGCGGGAATGCTCACCGCGGAAGCAGGTAATCCGACTGCGCAAGGTGACGCTCACCAGACTGGCACTCGATGAAGGAGGAAACCACGCCGCTGGTGGGCTGGTTCGCATCTGTCGTGAAGGTATTGCTGGTGCCTGGCATGACTCTGCTGGCCTCGTGTACACCACAGGGCGATACAGCACGGCCTGGAACAAAACCACCCTCGGCGTTTTTAACCGTGCCCGCCGCTTCCCCGCTCGGCGAAATGGCCGGCGCAGCGCAATACGACGCGTCGCTGGAGATTTCCAATCCCTTCGCGCGCGATTCGCGGGCAGTGGTGGAAGGACGGCGCCTCTTTGTCGCGATGAACTGTGCAGGCTGCCATGGCTACGATGCCGGCGGCGCGATGGGTCCCAACCTGACCGACACTGCCTGGAGGTATGGGGGAACGCCTGGGGGAATTTTTCAGTCCATCCATTCTGGTCGGCCCCAGGGGATGCCTGCATGGGGCTTGGCACTGCCCGCGCAGGACATCTGGAAAATCGTCGCCTATCTGCAGACGCTAGGCGCCACGCTTGCGCCAGCCGATTATCATGCGGGCCTGCAGGGAGATCACGACGTCACCTCGGTGGCGCCCCAGCCACGGCAACTCCTTGAGACCTATGCAGCCGCGCACGTGGACGCGAAGCCCTGATGCGGTCCGCAGCCGCGCAGCGATTCGCGGTCCTGTCGGCACTCGTCACGCCCTGCGTTTGCAGTGCTGGCCCGATGAGCTATTTCCACACTTCAGGCAGCGCTGTCGATCCGATCACCGCACTGGGATGGGGTCTGGGTATCGCTTGCCTGGCAATCGTCGCGCTGATAGGTGTGCTACTGCTAGCCGCCCTATTTCGCGCGCGCGCGCCCAAACCTGAAGGGCTCGTACGCACCGTGAGCCGCAGTGGCAGCGGCCTGCCGTGGATTTATATCGGGACGGGTGTATCCACGGTGGTGCTTTGCGGAATGGTGATCTGGACGCTGCTGACCCTGAAGCTGGTTGCTGCCCCTCATGCGGCAACTGGATTGACCATCGAGATCCGTGCCCATCAATGGTGGTGGGAAATCCGCTATGTGGGCGAACCCCCCGCGCGCACTTTTGTCACCGCCAACGAGCTGCATATTCCAGTAGGAACTCCCGTCAGTCTCAGACTGATTGGCGACGACGTGATCCATTCCTTCTGGATCCCGGCACTGGCCGGCAAGACCGACGTCATCCCTGGGCAGACCAACAATGCCTGGATCGAAGCAGACAAGCCTGGTGTGTATCGGGGCCAGTGCTCGGAATACTGTGGGTTGCAGCATGCGCATATGAGCGCATTCGTGATTGCCGAGCCGAAGCGACAGTTCGAGGCATGGTGGCAGCAGCAGCTTGCGCCTTCGCAGCCACCCCGTTCGGCACAGCTGGTGATTGGGGCGGAATTGTTTCGGTCGCGGTGCGCCGCCTGTCACACCGTGCGGGGAATCGGCGCGGGCGGCATCCTCGGTCCCGACCTGACCCACCTGATGAGCAGGAACACCATTGCGGCCGGAACATTTCGCAACTCCCCCGAATCGCTGTCGCGCTGGATCGCCAATGCACAGGCCCTCAAACCTGGCAGCCGCATGCCGCAGATGGATCTCACCGCGCCGCAACTGGACGCCGTAACGGCTTTTGTGCAGACACTTCGCTGAGGAGCAAACACTGTGACAAACGCTGTGATCAACCGGGCTCCACTTCTCGCCGACGAGACACCTGCGTTGCGCGAGCGGCTGGCCCGAATCTGGGAAACGCCTCCTGGTGTGCGTGGCTTCCTATCGTCCGTAGATCACAAGAAGATCGGAATCAGGTACATCGTGACTGCATTCATCTTCCTGGTGATTGGAGGTCTCGAAGCCTTGCTCATGCGATTACAGCTTGCGCACTCGGATCTGCAGATCCTGTCGCCGCAGGCATATGACCAGCTGTTCACAATGCATGGCTTCACGATGATCTTCCTGTACGCGGGGCCCGTGCTGTCCGGCTTCAGCAATTACCTCTGGCCGCTCCTGCTTGGATCCCGCGACATGGCATTCCCACGCTTGAATGCACTTTCGTACTGGATCTATCTTCTTGCGGGAGTGTTCCTCTATGTGAGCTTTCCGCTGGGCCTGTCCCCGGACGCCGGCTGGTTCAATTATCCGCCCTATGCCTCCGCTGCCTACAACCCGGGACCCAATATCGATTTTTATCTGCTGGGACTGATATTCCTCGGCATTTCCACCAGCGTTGGCGCAGCCAACTTCGTGGTGTCGCTGCTGCGCACACGCGCACCGGGCATGTCCATCAACCGGATGCCCATCCTGGTGTGGGGCACCCTTGCCGCCTCAATTGGCAATCTGCTGGCGATTCCCGCCGTGAGCCTGGGATGCATATTGCTGTTCATGGACCGGCAAATGGGTACCCACTTTTTTGATTTCGGGCAGCACGGCCAGCCTCTGTTGTGGCAGCACCTGTTCTGGATGTTCGGCCACCCATGGGTTTATGCCATCGTGCTTCCGGCTCTGGGAATGGTTTCCGATGCACTGCCCACGTTCTGCCGCCGGCCTCTGGTGGGCTATACGCCAGTCGCACTGGCTACCGTGAGCACCATGATGATCGGCTTCGGGGTCTGGCTGCATCACATGTTCGCCACTGGGCTTCCCGCGCTGTCGCTGGCCTTCTTCAGCGCCGCCTCGATGGTGATCACGATTCCCAGTGCTGTATCGACATTCGCCTGGATCGCTACCATATGGACCGGCAAACCCGTGTTCACGACTGCATTCAAGTTCTTTGCCAGCTTCATCCTGCTGTTCGTGATCGGCGGAGTATCCGGAGTAATGACGGGAGCCGTGCCCCTCGACTTCCAGCTAACGGATACGTATTTCGTCGTGGCCCACCTTCACTATGTGCTGATTGGCATCAACGTGTTTCCCGTGGTCGGTGCCATTCATTATTGGTTCCCAAAATTCACCGGCCGGATGATGAGCGAGCGTCTCGGCAGCTGGAGCTTCTGGACCATGTTCGCAGGGTTCAACGTGGCGTTCTTTCCGATGCACATCGTTGGCCTGATGGGCATGCCACGACGCATCTACACGTACAGCCCCGAACTGGGATGGGACACCATAAATCTGGTTTCCACCATCGGTTCGTTCTTTTTTGCCGCCGGCATCGCCCTGTTCTTCTGGAATGTACTGATCAGCCGCCGGCGCGGCGCGCTCGCAGGCGACAACCCGTGGAATGCCGCGACACTCGAGTGGTCGGTGCCCTCGCCTGTGCCAGCCTATAATTTCGCCGTCATCCCCCTCGTAGCGAGCCGTCATCCGCTTTGGGAAGAGCAGCTGGGTGAAAGTATCGACCGTTCATCGCTGCGTCATGGCTATCTATTGGACCAGGGACGCGAAGCGTTGGCCACCACCGTCCTGGATGCGCAACCAGATCTGATCCTGGAGATGCCCGGAGATTCCTATGCCCCTGCCGTACTGGCCGCGGCGCTTGCTTTGGTGTTCGTCGGGCTGCTGACCCATTTCTGGTGGCTGGCCGCCTGCGGTCTTTTCGCCGCGGCATGTACTGTCGCGGCATGGCTGTGGCCAAAGCCAGAAACCGCATCGCCCGCGTTGGTCTGAAAATGCCTGAAATCCTCCCCGCCGTGCACCCCCTGCCAATCGGAAGCCCGGGACGCAAGTCGTCGGGCTGGTATGGCATGTGGTGCCTGGTGGCCACTGAAGCGGCGATCTTTGCGTACCTAATATTCAGCTACTTTTATCTCGGATCCCAGGCCGATGGTGATTGGCCGCCGATGGGATTGCCATCCCTGAGGCTCGCCGCGCCCAACACCGCCGTGCTGCTACTGAGCAGTCTGGCGCTCTTCTGGGCGGAACGCAGCGGCGCGCGGCGCAACCTGCGCGGTCGACTGTTGCTCGGACTGGGCGTGGCATTTTTGCTGGGCGCAGGGTTTGTGCTGGTTCAGCTGGTCGAGTGGCGCGACAAGCCGTTCACCCTGCATTCGGATCTGTACGGCTCCATCTATTTCACGATGACGGGATTCCACCTCGTGCATGTTGTAGTTGGTCTGGGGATACTTATGGCGCTGTTTCTCTGGGCGCTACTGGGCCATTTCAATCATCAGCGCCATGCCGCATTGACGATCGGCGCCATCTACTGGCACTTCGTAGATGCCGTCTGGGTACTATTGTTCGCAGTTCTTTACATCGTGCCCCGGCTGCGATGACCCACGCGCATTTCAACCCGCCCGCAACGCCCGCCCATCCTGCGCCGCAACGCCATAGGGCAAGTCTGGCGCGTTTGTCATTCGGTCTGGCCGCTGCGCCACTGGCGTGGGCACTCCAGACGCTCACCGGCTATGGCTTGACCAGTCAGCCCAGTGACCCGGGAGCTGCGACCAGCCATGAATGCGCGCCTTCCGCGATACTCCCCGTCCTGATGACACTCGATCTTGCCGCCACATTTCTGTGTGTCGTCGCCCTGTTTGTCGCCTGGCGCTGTTGGACAGCCACCCGTGAGGAGCAATACGGCTCGCGTGCCCAGCTGCTGGAGATCGGCGAAGGTCGCACGCGCTTCCTGGCCATGTGCGGAATGCTGGTCAGTGCGGGATTCCTGGTGGCCAGCCTCTTCACTTCGCTTGTAATGCTGATTTCCCCGCTCTGCAGCTAGAGCCCGTGGGAATGGTGCGCTTCATCTCAGGCAGTACCGGCGATCGTGTCATTTCACGATTCGTCGGGTTTGGGCTGGCCCTTTTCATACTGGGCATCGCGGTCGGACCGCCGCTCGGAAACCTGGCCGGGCATATGCTCTCGGCTCACATGGCGCAACATTTGATCTTGATGCTGGTCGTGGCGCCGATGTTTGCCTGGGCACGTCCATTTTCGCTGGCAATGGCATTGATTCATCCTGACGCGCGTGGTGCATTGGCAGCATGGGATAGCACGGCACCCTGGCGCTGGCTGATGCGTCATATCCAACGCCCGGCGACAGCATGGCTGCTCTTCAACGGCACGTTGCTGATCTGGCATCTGCCGGCGATTTATCGTCAGACACATGCGTCGCCCTGGTTGCATGTATGCATGCCGCTGTCTTTCCTGATTGCCGGATGGCTTTTCTGGTCGGTAGTACTCGAAACAGCAGCGTCCCGACGGTTGGGGCCGGGACGAAGCATGTTATTCGTGCTTACTACGGCAATGGTCAGCGCCGTACCGGGAGCATTGCTGGCGTTCGCAAGACAACCAATCTACGGAATCTCGTCCGATGCTTCGCTGCGTCACGGACTTACGCCCCTGGCCGACCAGCAACTGGCCGGACTACTGATGTGGATTCCGATGGACCTCATGCTGTTCGGAACGGCCGCGTTTCTCTTTTGCGCGTGGCTGAGGGAATCTGGCAACACTGATAATCTACCGATGGATCCCTCCTGAACGCCATTGCCGCATTCCTCGTATTCACCGCCGCCCTGGCGTACCTGAACGAGCGATTCCTGAAGCTGCCGATGACCATCGGCGTCATGGCCCTGGCACTCGGCCTGTCCGTACTGTTGGTGGGATTCAACGCGGTAGGCATTCTCCCAAGCATGCATGCGTACGAGAAATCGCTGCTGCGCTCGATCGATTTTTCCGCCGTGCTGATGCAGGGAATGCTGTCATTGCTGCTGTTTGCCGGGGCGCTGCAGATCAATCTTGGCAAGCTGCACTCTTTCCGCTGGCAGGTAGGAGCGTTGGCCGTGGCCGGTACTGCGCTGTCCGCCGCTGTGGTTGCGTTTTCGCTGTGGTGGGTACTGCCGCTGGTCGGGTTGCACCTGTCGCTAGCCGAGTGTCTGCTGTTCGGCGCACTGATTTCGCCCACCGATCCCATCGCGGTAATGGGCATCCTCAAATCCGCAGGGGCACCGCGCGATCTGGAGCTGGTCATTACCGGGGAATCCCTGTTCAATGATGGCATCGGCCTGGTGCTATTTGCCCTGATGTTGGGCGTCACGACCGCCGGCCACACGCCGACCCTAGGCGAGACTTCCATGCTGTTGCTGCGCGAGGCAGGAGGCGGCCTTGCTTTCGGCGCGGTCCTGGGATATGCCGGATTTCACTTGCTGCGCAGCATCGATCACTATGAAGCCGAAGTTCTAATCACCGTCTCCATGGCGATTGGCGGGTATGCCCTGGCCAGTCATCTGCATATTTCCGGCCCGCTCGCGATGGTGGTCGCAGGCGTCATGACCGGCAACCAGGGGCGCGCACTGGCCATGTCGGACACTACGCGACAGCATATCGATGCCTTCTGGGAGCTGATCGACAGCATCCTGAATGCGGTACTGTTCGTACTGATCGGAATGGAAATCATCGAGATTCCCCTGAGCATCGGCATCCTGCCGGTTGCGGGCATCGTGATTGCCGTGACGCTCTTCGCCAGGTGGCTCACGGCAGGGCTTCCGGTCGCCTTGCTGCACGATAAATTCCGGCTGCCCCGCGGCTCCTGGAGCGTACTGACATGGGGTGGTTTGCGCGGCGGCATTTCCGTCGCACTCGCGTTATCACTTCCCGCAGGCACGGCGCGACAGGTATTGATACCGCTCACCTATTGCGTAGTCGTGTTTTCGATTCTGGTGCAAGGCCTCACTATCGGGCGTGTGGTGCGACACGCGATCAAGCCCCTCGCGTAAGGGCGGCCTAGGTTCAACGCGGCCGCACCGTGGAGAATTCTTGAGTTCCCAATCAGGCTCGCATCCATGAACTACCGTCGGATCATGTACAACACGCCTCACGTCTCGGGCACCACAGGGGAAACCAGGAAGAACGCCAGCGCCAGCAACACGTATACACCCACCAGCATCATGCCTTCAAACCATGTTGCCTCGCCATCGGAGGTGATGGCATTTACGATGAGCACCGTGACCCCGATGGCAAACAGGTCCAGCGGACTTGCGAACACCAGGCTCATGGGATGGCCAATCATCCACGACACGATTACCAGCAGCGGAGCGACCACAAGCGCGATCTGGATTGAAGAACCGACGCACAGGCTCAGGGCCAGGCCCATTTTTCCCTGTCGTGCAAACCACGCCGCGGCAAAGATGTCGGACGCCGTACCCACCAGAGCCAGCACCACGACACCAAGAAAAACCGGGGACATTGCCCAGCCGCTGGCCGTGGCCGACAGCGCACCGGCAACCTGCTCTGACAATACCGCGACCAACCCCGTAGCCGCGACGAGCACAATCAGCGAGACTGACACCGGCCAAGCCCGCTCGGCACCCGCCTCGCGATCCGAGGAAACGTAGACGTCCCGGTGCGTGATCAACGTATAAACCAGATTGGCGCCATAGAGCAGCAACAACACCACCGCAACGCCAAGGCTCAACTCCTCTTCGCTGAGCAGCAGGGACTTTTCCTGGCCCCGCACGTGACGCGTCAGATCGAAAGCCGCCGGCAGCAGCAAGGCAATCACGGCAACAATAAGCAGCGTGGCAAGCAGGCCCGCACGATCGCGCCGGAACTTCAACCGATCGCGACCGATGCAGCCGATCATGATGGCGATCCCCAATCCCAGCAGGCTGGTGCCGATAATTGAGCCGGTGATCTGACCGCGCACTACTTCAGGCCGGCCTTCAGCGAGGACAAACAGCGCAAGCACCAGCTCTGCCAGGCTACCGAAACTTACGTTCAGCAACCCGCCAACCGCAGGACCGAGACGGGAGGCCAGCTGCGCCGTGCCACGCCGGATCCAGTCTGCCAGCACGGCGATACCGACCGCGCCCGCAAGGAATACCCACATTGCCGGGGCGTGGAACAAATACTGCAACAATGGGCTAACTGGAACGAGCACCAGCAAAGCCAACGACAGCGACCTCACGCGGGGGGCAGGGATTGACAAATTAGTCTTCGTCTTCCCGATAAATGTCACTGCCGCCTCCGAATCCGCTGAGATCGCGAGTCAACTGCCAGGCTGTCATTAGATACAGGCACGCAACAACTTCGGCGGCCATCCCATCCACGCGAAACCCGACTAACCCTGCGTTGCGTAGCCGGTGCGCAGGCGCCGAAGCGAAGTCCGATAGTCACGCCTCTGCGCCTCGAACAGTTCCCAGCTTGGCATCGAGGTGCAGCGCACCGGAATTACCGGTCCAGAGCCGGCGTATTGTTGGTCAAGTAATTCCCGCCGCGGGCGTCTTTTCGGCAATCCGTTTAAGCAGCTCGCGCCAGGATTTGACGAACGCCTCTGCTCCCTCTTTTTGCAATCGTTGCGCCAGCACCGCAACGTCAACACCAGCTTCAGCGATGCGTGCGATGCACATATCGGCGTCACCTCCATCGGCCGCCATTGCGCCTGTGACGTTGCCGTGGTCGGCGAATGCCAGCAGCGTCTTTTCGGGCAACGTATTGATAGTGAGCGGCGCGGCGAAGGCTGAAACATAGAGTGTGTCGGAAGCATTGGGATCCTTCGTGCCGGTGCTGGCCCAAAGCAACCGCTGGGGATTGGCGCCGGCGGCGGCAAGCTTCTGCCAGCGCGATGAAGCCAGCAGTTGGCAATATGCACGATACGCCTGCTGGCCCACGGCGATGCCCAACTGATTATGCAGCGCTGCCGGCAGCACAGCATTGGCTGCTACGTCCCAGCGGCTGATAAACAACGACGCTACTGAAGCGATATCCGGATCGAGCCCGGCCGCAATGCGACGTTCGATGCCGCGCAGATAGGCCTCTGCTGCGGCAAGGTACTGCGCGGTCGAGAACAACAGGGTCACGTTCACCGGAATTCCGCGGAAGATGGCCTCTTCTATGGCGGGCACCCCCTCCTGCGTCCCCGGGATCTTGACGAACAGATTGGCGCGCGACGCCGCATCGTGGATGCGCTGCGCCGCGACAATCGAGCCGGCTGTGTCCCCCGCAAGCAGCGGCGACACTTCCAGCGACACCCAGCCGTCGACGCCTGAAGTTGCGACATGTACAGGGCGAAACAGTTCGGCTGCACGCTGCAGGTCTTCCACGGCCAGCTCGAAGAACAAGTCCTCACCACGCAGCCCCTGGCGCGCCTTGGTTGCGATAGCCGCATCGTAGGCATTGCCGCCACCGATGGCAGCGTCGAAAATGCTGGGATTGGAAGTGAGCCCGGTGACGCAATAGTCATCGATGTAGCGCGCCAGCGTTCCATCGTCGAGCATCGTGCGGGTAATGTTATCGAGCCAGAGACTCTGGCCCAGATCGTGAAGCTGCCGGGTAGGTTTCATATCTTTCAACATCGTACACTGATAGTTGATGTCCAAAACGAGTAGGCTAGACGGCATGTATACCGAAATCTTCTCGCAGATGAAAAAGCAGCTGGGCCAGCTCGACAAATGGCTGGGCGCCGCAGCCGAATATGCCGGGTCGAAGAACGTCGACCCCACTATATTCCCTGGTTTACGCCTGGCCGTCGACCAGTTTGCCCTGGCTCGTCAGGTCCAGACCTGCTGCGACACGGTGAAGCTCGCGGCGTCCTTTCTCACTGGCAAGCCTGCCGAGTCGCAGCCCGACACCGAGCAGACTGTCGAAGCGTTGCAGGCCCGGGTGCGCGCAACCATTGCCCACATCGACAGCTTCGCTGCCTCGGACTTCGATGGCGCCGCCGCAAGGGTTGTCAGCCAGCAACGCTGGAAAGGCGAATGGATGACTGGCGCGGATTATTTCGTGCAGCACGCCATCCCCAATTTCTACTTTCATCTCACCACCGCCTACGCCATCCTGCGCCATAATGGCGTGAGCATTGGCAAGCGCGACTTCCTGGGCACACAGACCAAGCGCCCACCAGCCGGCCAGGTTTCCAACAGCTAGCGTTGGAGTTATTTCGCGTCGAGATGCCTGGCGAAGAAAGCACGCGGGGTAGTGGCCATGAACCCCTATGCCAAAAAACAAAGCCCGGTCAAACAATGAATAGTTCGGCCGGGCTCTGCATCGCTCGCAAGTAGTCCCGTTTAGGATTTGTCGCCAGCGCTTCTACAATAGATTGGCGCTGCCAGCATCAACACTCCCCTCTCTCCTTTGGTTTTGCCGGACATCGCCTACAGACCCGGGACACGTAGGATGTCTCTTTCAAGCCAATTGGCCTTCCGGCGTACTAAGCAACTTTCCCCTCCAATAGAGTCGGCGAAGAACCATGAGAGTCGCAACTTACAACGTAAACGGCATCAAGAGTCGTCTGCCGCAACTTCTGCAATGGTTGGAACGAGAATCCCCGGATGTGGTCTGCCTGCAGGAGTTGAAGGTGGAAGACAGTGGATTCCCGAAATCCGCTCTTGAGCGATTGGGCTACGGGGCGCTCTGGCACGGTCAGCGGTCATGGAATGGAGTCGCCATTCTTGCAAAGGGGACTGAACCGGTAGAGGTGCGACGCGGGCTGCCCGGGGATGACCAGGATCTGCACAGCCGCTACCTTGAAGCTGCAATCAACGGCATTTTAGTTGCCTGCCTCTATTTGCCTAATGGCAATCCCCAGCCGGGTCCAAAGTTTGCATACAAACTGGCGTGGTTTGAACGCCTGATCAAGCATGCCCAAGTGCTTTGGAACACTGATGCACCAACCGTCCTGGCAGGGGACTTCAACGTGGTGCCCACGGATTTTGATATCTACAACCCGAAATCCTGGAAGAAAGATGCGCTGCTGCAGCCGGAGTCGCGTGCGGCCTATG
This sequence comes from Pseudomonadota bacterium, assembly GCA_039932715.1. GTDB lineage: Bacteria > Pseudomonadota > Gammaproteobacteria > Steroidobacterales > Steroidobacteraceae > ZC4RG30. The sequence goes on from JBDTPN010000028.1 coordinate 40,372, forward strand.
CGCGACTGCTCAAGCAAGGGTGGACCGACGCGCTGCGACAACGGCATCCCGATGAAGCAATCTTTACTTTTTGGGACTACTTTCGCCAGCACTGGGAGCGCAATGCAGGACTGCGTATCGACCATTTGCTGTTGAGCCGCACATTGAAGGCGCGTCTGGTGGATGCGAATGTCGATCGTTGGGTGCGCGGCCAAGCGCATGCCAGCGATCACGCGCCAGTGTGGATCGAGTTAAGGGAAAGCCGGAGTAAAACCATGGCGAAGGCGAAATCATTGCAGCGGTACACCTCAAAGCGCGACTTCGCCATCACGACAGAGCCCAGGGAAGGCGGGACATCGACTCCCGGTTCCTTGCAGTTTCTCATCCAGAAGCATTGGGCCAGCCGCCTTCACTACGATTTCAGGTTGGAACTCAATGGAACAATGAAAAGCTGGGCCGTTCCTAAGGGTCCCAGTTTCGACACCCATGACAAGCGGATGGCGATTCACGTCGAGGATCATCCTCTTTCCTATAACGACTTCGAGGGCCAGATACCCGCGAAGCAGTACGGGGCTGGCAAGGTCATCATCTGGGACAAAGGAACATGGACACCGATTGGTGATCCGCAAACTGGCTATCAGAAAGGAAACCTCAAGTTCACGCTCGACGGCCACAAGCTCCACGGAGCCTGGGTATTGGTCAGAATGAAAAGCCGCGAGCCCAAGCAGGACGCCTGGCTGCTCATTAAGGAGAAGGATCAGTTTGTCCGTCCTGCCGCGCAGTTCAGTGTCACGGACGAGATGCCCGACAGCGTTGCCGGCCTTGTCAACACCAAGGCCAGTGCACGCACCAAGCCAAGTGCACGCACCAAGGCCAAGAGAGGCAAGAAATCCGCAACTTCCTCGATGCCTGAGGGCGCCAGGAAACGGTTGGCTCCGACCACGCTCAAGCCGCTACTTGCGACCCTGGTGGATAGTCCACCGCCAAATCCCAGCGACTGGATCTACGAAGTAAAGTTCGATGGCTATCGGATCCTGGCCAAGGTCGAGGCGAAGCGGGTTCGCTTGATCACCCGCAACGGTCACGACTGGACGGACAAGCTGACACAGCTGAGCGAAGCCCTGCGGTCGATGGCACTCAAGCCCGGTTGGCTGGACGGCGAGATCGTCATGCTGGCGGAAAGCGGCGCGACCAGTTTCCAGCGGTTGCAAAATGCGTTCGACTCGGAGCGCACCAGGGACATCGTGTATTTCGTGTTCGACCTGCCGTATTACGGCGGCTACGACCTGACCGATGTGCCGTTGGTCCAGCGACGCACGTTGTTGAGATCCATCCTTGAAGGTGCGCCACCAGCGGTGCGCTTCAGCGAAGCATTCGATGCCGCGCCCGATGCGCTGGTTACTTCGGCGTGCAAACTGGGCCTTGAGGGAATCATCGGCAAGCGGCGCGACAGCACCTACAGTTCACGCCGCAGTCCCGACTGGATCAAATTGAAGTGCGGCCACCGACAGGAGTTCGTTGTCGGAGGTTGGACGCAGCCCAAGGGCAGTCGCACCGGTCTGGGATCCCTGCTGCTGGGTGTGTACGAAGCCGGTGCCCTGGTGTACGCAGGCAAGGTAGGAAGCGGATTCAACGAGACGACCCTGGCGCAGATCAGCGGCAAGTTGAAGCCACTGGCCATTGGCAAAAGTCCATTCAAGGCACGAATTGCGGAAACAGGGGCTGTGCACTGGGTGAAACCGGTGCTGGTGGCCGAGGTGACATTTTCCGAATGGACCGGCAGTGGCCACCTGCGTCACCCGGTATTCCACGCATTGCGCACCGACAAGCCGGCCAAAGTGATCGTTCGCGAGGATCCTGTCGCCGCGCTGGGTCCGGACGTCGACGAGCCACAGTCGATCATTCCCGCGAGGTTGAAGGTCTCGCATCCAGAACGGATTGTGGATGCCAGCACCGGCGTCAGCAAGATTGACATCATCCGCTACTACGCCCTTGTGGGCGAGCTCATGATGGAACATCTGCGCGCGCGTCCGGTGTCACTCGTCAAGGCGCCGGGTGGCATCAAGCAGGCCATCTTCTTCCAGAAGCACGCAGGGGAATCCCAGATGGAAGGGGTAATCCAGCTGGACCAGAAGCTGCACACCAAACATCCGCGCTACCTCGAAATCATCAGTCCGCTGGGACTGTTGTCGGCAGCCCAGATGAATGTAATCGAGTTTCACACCTGGAATGCCAGGAAGTCCGCGTTTCGCAAACCGGACCGTATTGTCTTTGATCTGGATCCAGGCGAGGGAGTGGCGTGGGACAACGTCCAGAAGAGTGCAGAGTTGATGCGGGGATTTCTCGAAGAGCTGAAGCTGAGCCCTTTCCTCAAGACCAGCGGTGGAAAAGGTCTGCATGTAGTAGTGCCCATAACTGCGCACCATGACTGGGACACCGTGAAGGACTTTTCCCAGGCAATCGTGACCCATATGGCAATGACACTGCCCCAGTTGTTTGTGGCCAAGAGCGGGCCCAGGAATCGAGTCGGCAAGATCTTCATCGACTATCTGCGCAATGGCTTTGGCGCAACCACAGTCAGCGCCTGGTCTGCGCGCGCGCGCGCCGGCCTTGGCATTTCCGTTCCTCTTGCGTGGTCAGAGTTGTCACAGGTGACAGGCGGCGCGCAGTGGACGGTAAAGACTGGTCATCTTCGCCTGGCCCAGGGCAATGCCCCGTGGAAAGACTACGACAAGAAAGCCAAGTCTCTGGACGCGGCGATGAAGATATTGGGCTTCACCCGCGGCAGGAAGTGAAGAGCATCGAGCCCTTGTGTAGACTCTGTTGCAACAGGTCACCGGGGGATCCGACGATGAAGAGGCTTCTACTGCTATCCGCCGCGCTGCTGCTCGGCGCCTGCGCCCATATGCCCGGTTCCGGAGTCACCTCGGAGGCAGTAGACCGCGCAGCGATCATGGACCTGCAGGGTCGTTACGTGCTGGCGATGGACTACTTCGACGCCGATGGCTATGCAGCCGTGTTCACCGAAGACGCCGTGCTCGATTGGGCGCGCGGCGAGGTCAAAGGTCGCGCGGCGATTCGCGCCTTCATGGCCGACGGCACCTATGACTTGCGAAAGCTCAACTTCAAGCCGGCTCAGACCCCTGACGGCCGCGAATGGCCGCCTATGGTCCACCATCTGGTCACGAACCAGGTGATCGACATCAACGGCAACACCGCGCGCGGCATCGCGTATTGGATGAACTACTCGAACAGTGCCGACCGTCACAAGATCGAGTGGCTCAGCTTCGGCAGCTGGGATGATCAGTACGTGAAGATCGACGGCAAGTGGTACTTCAAGCGCCATACCATCTACAACGAGAACAATGCCAACCGGTTCACTGCCGGCAAGTCCAATCCACTCAGCAGTCCAGCGCGCGCGCCGTGAAGCCATCTGCGGCTGGTGAGAACCTACGCACCCGGTGGCCGCCGACAGCAGGTTGGTCGCCCTCGTCATCTTCAACTCGTCTCCTGAAGTGGCCATACCTCGACCACCCCGTGAGCCACAGCACATGGCGTCTTCGATACCAACGCGATTGCCGCTTGCAAGTCATCGGCTTCGATCACGGCGAAGCCCGCAATCGGCAGGCTGCTGTGCATGTAAGGCCCAGCCGTCGTCTGCACGCCGGCATCGTCGTGGTTGCGCACCTGTACGGGCGCGCCGGCCATTCCGATCATGGCCCCGCCGGCTTTCAGGCGTGCATCATGTGCGTGCGCTGCGTCACGCACAGATGCGTTGGTACGCTCATAGCCACTTCGATCTCCGTACCCAACCGTAATGAATTTCGCCACTAGGATTCTCCGTTCTATCGTTGCAGGGCCAGCGGACGATCAATGTGTGGCTCACT
>JBDTPN010000029.1:0-42216 GCA_039932715.1 Pseudomonadota bacterium
TCAAATGATGAAGTCAGCACAGAAGGGTTTCACCCTTATCGAATTGATGATCGTGGTTGCGATCATCGGCATCCTGGCCGCGATAGCGATCCCGGCTTATTCGGACTACACCAAGCGTGCCAAGGTGACGGAACTGGTGACCGCCGGTTCGGCCTGCAAGGCCTCGGTGTCGGAGTACTTCCAGGCGCAGGGCGCTTATCCGGCCAGCCTTGCAGTCTCCGGTTGCTCCAGCAATACGACGGCAAAGATCTCGGGGCTCACCCTGGGCGCCGCGGGCGAGATCACGGTCGCTTCGGCTATCACCGGTGTCACGGGCAACTACGTACTGGTCCCGACCGAGACTGTTGCGGGTAGCGGTGTGCTGCAATGGGCGTGCACAGCCTCCACTGTCGACAAAAAATACCTGCCGGCCAACTGCCGCTAAGGCTGATGCCTCGAGGCTCGCAGGAGCCTATGAAAGCCCCTCCCTCGAGGGGCTTTCTCTTTTGCGAGACCAGTCACGGGGAGCCGCTTCGGGGTATGTCACACTCGGGAGGAGATTTGACAGTTGCCATGATCCATTCCTGCTCTAGACTTCCTATTTCAGGGGCTGCCGCGGCTTGCTAAGTACATGAGCGAAAACGTTTCTTTGGCCATGACCCCCTCTGGAAGGGGGGTGCTGAGCGGACTTCCCCAGCGCCTGGTGCAGGACGGGGTCATCAGCGAGGCTGACGCCCTGTCGGCGTTAAGCAATGCGCGCGAGAAGAAGTCCCATTTCGTGACCCAGCTGGTGGGCAGCGGCGCCGCCAAGGCCCGCGACATTGCCATCGCCGCCTCCAACGAATTCGGCGTTCCCCTGCTCGACCTCGACGCCGTGCCGCTGGATCTCGAAATCAGCCGCCTGGTTTCTGACAAGCTGCTGACCAAGCACCGGGTGCTGCCGTTATTCCGGCGCGGCAAGCGCCTGTTCCTGGGCGTGGCCGATCCCACCGACCTGCATGCCATCGATGAGATCAAGTTCCAGACGGGCCTGGGCGTCGATGCCGTCATCGTCGAAGACGACAAACTGCAGAAAGCGGTCGACAAGGCTATCGAAGGCGCCGAAGCGCAGATGCCCCACTTCGGTGGCGACGACGACGGCATGGATCTCGAGGGGCTCGAGGTCAGCGGCGGCGATGAGATGCCCGCCGATGGCGCCGCGCGCGATGATGTCGAAGACGCACCCATCGTGCGCTTCGTCAACAAGCTGATGCTGGACGCCATCCGCAAAGGCGCCTCGGATATCCACTTCGAACCCTATGAAAAAACCTATCGCGTGCGCTTCCGCACCGACGGCGTGCTCAAGGAAATGGCCCAGCCGCCGGTGCAGCTGGCGGGCAAGCTGGCGGCACGCCTCAAGGTGATGGCGCGACTGGACATCGCCGAGCGCCGCGTGCCCCAGGACGGCCGCATCAAGATGAAGCTGTCGAAAACGCGGGCCATAGATTTCCGCGTCAGCACCTGCCCTACGCTTTACGGAGAGAAAATCGTGATGCGTATTCTCGACCCGTCGTCGGCGATGCTGGGCATTGACGCGCTGGGGTATGAGCCCTTCCAGAAAGAGTTGTATCTCAAGTACCTGGCCAAGCCGCAGGGAATGATCCTGGTGACCGGCCCCACCGGCAGCGGCAAGACTGTGTCGCTCTATACCGGGTTGCATATTCTCAATCGCGAAGACACCAACATTTCTACCGCCGAAGACCCGGCAGAAATCAATCTGCCCGGTGTCAACCAGGTCAACGTCAATCTCAAGGTGGGGCTGTCATTTGCCTCGGCCCTGCGTTCGTTCCTGCGCCAGGATCCGGACGTGATCATGGTGGGCGAAATCCGTGACCTCGAGACGGCGGAGATCGCCATCAAGGCCGCGCAGACAGGTCACCTGGTGCTTTCAACCCTGCACACCAACGACGCACCGCAGACCCTGACGCGACTGGTGGACATGGGCGTCAAGCCTTACGCGATTGCCACTTCGGTCAGTCTGATCATCGCCCAACGATTGGGGCGACGTCTTTGCATTTCTTGCCGCGTGCCTCTCGACGTGCCCGCCGAGGCGCTGCGCAAGGAAGGCTATGCAGAAGAAGAGATCTCGCGCGGCATCCAGCTGTTCGGACCCAAGGGCTGTTCGAACTGCACCGATGGTTACAAGGGGCGCGTAGGCATCTACCAGGTCATGCCCGTCACCGAAGAGATCGGCCGCATCATCATGGCCGGCGGCTCTGCCATCGACATAAACGACTCTGCCAAGAAGAATGGCATCTGGGACCTGCGCCGCGCCGGCCTTTCCAAAGCCGCTTCAGGCCTCACCAGCCTTGAAGAAATCAACAGCATCACCATCGAATAGGCTTCACATGGCTCAGTCATCCACGTCGATCCGGTCCATCAAGCGGGATATCCCCTTCCTCTGGGAAGGCAAGGACAAGCGTGGCAAGGCCGTGCGTGGCAAGTCACTGGCCAGGGACGAAGCAGAACTGCGCGTGGAACTGCGTCGCCAGGGCGTGGCGCCCAGCAAGATCAAGAAGCAGTCTGGCGCCTCGCGCGGCGGCAAGCCCAACCCCGGCGACATTGCAGTGTTTGCCCGGCAATTGGCCACCATGTTGTCTGCCGGCATTCCCATGGTGCAGTCCTTCGACATCGTCGGGGCCGGCCACGAAAAACCGTCGATGCAGAAACTGATTCTTGACATCAAGGCGGATATAGAAGGCGGCACCTCACTGCATGAAGCGCTGGCCAAGCGGCCGCTGTATTTCGACGACCTGTTCGTGAATCTCGTCGAGGCTGGTGAGCAGGCCGGTGCGCTCGAGACTCTGCTCGACAAGGTGGCCACCTACAAGGAGAAGACCGAAGCCCTCAAGAAGAAGGTCAAGAAGGCACTGTTTTATCCCACCGCAGTGCTGGTGGTGGCCGTGATCGTGACCATCATCCTGCTGGTCTTCGTGATTCCGCAGTTTGAAGCGCTGTTCAAGGATTTTGGTGCAGATCTGCCGACGTTTACGCTGATGATCATCGGCCTTTCCAAATTCGTACAGAGCAAGGGAATTTTCATCGCCATAGTCTTTGGTGCGGGTCTGTTTACCTTCGGTTACTTCTACAAGCGCTCACGCCCGATGCGCCAGTGGATTGACCGCGCCCTGCTCAAGCTGCCGATCATCGGCCCCATCCTCAACAAGGCGGCCATAGCGAGATTCGCGCGCACCCTGTCGACCATGTTCGCTGCAGGCGTGCCCTTGGTCGAGGCCATGGAATCCGTGGCCGGCGCCACCGGCAACATCGTCTATGAAGATGCCGTGCTGGCCATGCGCGACGAAGTCGCCACGGGAACCCGCCTGCAGCGGGCCATGGACAACACTGGCCTGTTTCCCAACATGGTGGTGCAGATGATCGCCGTGGGTGAAGAGGCCGGCGCGCTGGACGACATGTCGGGCAAGGTGGCCACGTTCTATGAAGCAGAAGTGGACAATGCGGTGGATGCAATGTCGAGTCTGCTCGAGCCGTTGATCATGGCGATTCTTGGCGTGCTGGTGGGCAGCATGGTCATCGCCATGTACCTGCCCATCTTCAAGCTCGGCGCCGTGGTCTAGAGGCCCGAGCCGGGTCCGAAATGATTGAATTGCTGTCGAGCTCCACGCTGCTGACCGCGTGCGTGGCGTTGGTCATGGGGCTGCTGGTGGGCAGTTTCCTCAATGTCGTGATTCATCGCGTGCCCATCATGATGGAGCGCGCCTGGCGGCGTGAATGCCTCGAGCTCGACGGCACGACCGCGCCAGACGAACCCTCCTACAATCTTATCAAGCCGCGATCTGCCTGCCCCGGCTGCAAGGCGCCCATCACGGCATGGCAGAACATTCCGGTGGTCAGCTATTTGTTCCTGCGCGGCAAGTGCGCAGGCTGCAAGCGCCCCATCGGTGCGCGCTATCCGCTGATCGAGCTGCTGACCGGCGTGCTGTCTGCGCTCATAGCCTGGAAATATGGCTTCAGCTGGTCGACAGGTGCGGCCATCGTACTGACCTGGTTCCTGATCGCACTGGCCTTCATCGACATCGACACGCAACTTCTGCCCGACTGCATGACGCTGCCCTTGTTGTGGATGGGCCTGCTGGTGGCGCTGATTCTGCCCGCGGCCACCGGCGCGCGATTGCCCGTGGACCTGCGCTCCGCGGTGATCGGCGCGATTGCCGGATACCTCAGCCTCTGGCTGATCTTCCAGCTCTTCAAGCTGGTGACCGGCAAGGAAGGCATGGGTTACGGCGACTTCAAGCTGCTGGCTGCGCTGGGCGCGTGGCTGGGGTGGCAGATGCTGCTGCCACTGATCATCGGCGCCGCGGGTGTGGGCGCCGTATTCGGTATTGCAGCCATTGTGCTGGGCCAGCGCGCCAAGGGAGTGCCCATGGCATTTGGTCCTTATCTGGCGGCCTCAGGCTGGCTGATGCTCTATGTCGGTCCTGAGCTGGTGGGCTCCTACCTCTCGCTGTACGGCCCACGGTAAGCTCTGGCGATGCTTCGCATCGCCCTCACCGGTGGCATCGCCAGCGGCAAGACCACGGTGGCGCAATTGTTCGTGACCCTGGGCGCAAAGCTCATCGACACTGACCAGGTGGCGCGCGACGTCGTCACGCCCGGCTCGCCCGTGCTGCAGCAGATCGTTGACCGTTTCGGAGCCCAAGTGCTCAACTCAGACCACACACTGGATCGCCCTCGCCTGCGCCAGCTGGTGTTCGCTGATGCGAATGCGCGCGCTGACCTCGAAGCCATCATGCACCCGGCGATCCGCGCGCGCGTCGCGCAGCTCAGTGCAACGCTGGTTGGACCGTATCAACTTGTCGCGGTGCCGTTGCTGGTCGAGACCGGCACGCAGCGGGATTACGATCGCGTGCTGGCAGTGGACTGCGATCCGCGAATGCAGCTGCGTCGGCTGATGGTGCGCGACGGCCTGGGCGAAGCCGATGCGCGGCGCATGCTCGAGGCCCAGGCCAGCCGCGAGGCGCGACTGGCAATCGCGGATGACGTGATACGCAATGACGGCGACATCACCACGCTGGCCGCGCAGGTGCAGGGGCTGCACACACAATATGTTTCATGCAATATAGGGACATGCCCCAACACCCATCAGCAGCCGAGCGCACCGTTCCCGAAGCCGCCGCTGCGCCGCTGATCTTCGAGCAGCCGCTCAACGAGCGGATGCGCACCTTCCTGCGGCTGGATTACCTCTACAACCAGGCGCTGTACCACAACGAGAAGGCCAGCCAGTGGGACAGCCGCGCGGCCATGTCGAGCCTCATCGACATTCTTGCCATTACCACGCGCAGCGATGTGCGCTCCGAAGTGCTCAAGGAAATCGAGCGCCATATCACGCAACTGGGTGGGTTCGAGGAGCGCCCCGGGGTGGACATCGGCCGCCTGCGGGCCCTGGTCAACAATTTGGTGCGCCTGCGCACCGCGCTGGGCGAAGCCGGTGGGGCCTATCTGCAGCCGCTGCGCGACTCGGAATTCCTGGCGGCCATCAAGCACCGCAGCGCCATTCCCGGGGGCACCTGCGAGTTCGACCTGCCCGACTACTTCTTCTGGCTCAACCAGGGGGCCGCCGAGCGCAGCCAGGCCTTCAGCGAATGGCTGGCGATGTTGCGCCCCCTGTGCGACGCCGTGGCCGAGGTGCTGTGGCTGACGCGCCAGAACGGCGTGGCGCGTAAGGAAAACGCCGTGGCCGGCACGTTCGCCATCAACTTCGATCGCGACTCGCCGCTGCAATTGCTGCGCATCTGCCTGCCCGTGGACAGCGGCATTTATCCTGAGATCAGCGGCAGTCATCACCGCTGCAGCGTGCGTTTCCTGAGCTGGAACGGCCTGACCGCGCGTGCTTCACAAGCCACGGGCGACATCCCCTTCCAGTTGATCACCTGTGCCTGATGAGCGCGCCGCGCGTTCACTGCCCCACCTGCAAGCGCGAAGTGGAATGGAATCCACTGTCTGTCTGGCGCCCCTTTTGCAGCGAACGCTGCAAGCTGATTGACCTCGGGGCGTGGTTTTCGGACGAACGATCGATTCCCGATGATGCTGCGATGCAGCAAGAGGATGAGTTGGAGCCGGAGTGACTTCCTAGGGAGCGCCAGACGTCGCGCCCGGCATTTCCAGCGCCGCAGCGGCAAATGCCAGCTGATCCGCCGCATGCTCGATCTGCATCCACACAGGCATGCCGGCGCCATGTCCGGCGCGGGTCTCCACGCGCAGCAACACCGGGCTGGCGCAGTGCTGCGCATGTTGCAGGGCTGCGGTGAATTTATAACTGTGCCAGGGCACCACGCGATTGTCGGCTGCCGCGGTGGTCAACAGCGTCGGCGGATAGCAATGTTTCTGCCCGGCGTTGTGCACCGGTGAATACGCAATCTGCGCCTTGAAGTCCGCCGGATCATCCGACAGGCCGTAATCATCCGCCCACTGGCGCGCGTTGCCGCTGGCCAGGTGGTAGCGCAGCATGTCCATGACACCCACGTCGGCCAGCGCCACGCCAAACACATCCGGGCGCTGCGTGAGCACGGCGCCCACCAGCAGCCCGCCATTGCTCTCGCCGTTGACCACGATGTGACGCGCCGAGGTGTAGTGCTCACGCGCCAGGAACTGCGCGGCGGCGATGAAGTCGTCGAACACATTCTGCTTGTTGCCGCGTACCCCGGCCTTGTGCCACTTCACGCCGTATTCGCCGCCACCGCGCAGGTTGGCCACCGCGAATACGCCGCCCATTTCCAGCCACGCCACGGTGCGCGCTGAAAACCAGGGCGTGATGGAAACGTCGAATCCGCCATAGCCATACAACCACACGGGATTGGTGCCATCGCGCTTCATGTCCTTGCGGTGCACCAGGAACATCGGGATGCGCGTCCCATCCTTGCTGGGATAAAACACCTGCTCGGTGACATAGGGGCTGGTGTCGGCTGCGAACTTGGGTTGCCGCAACAGCGTGGTTGCGCCACTGGGCATGTCGAGCCGGTATACGCGCCGTGGGGCCGAGAAATCCATAAAAGAAAAGAAGCTCTCGGTGTCGCCGGGCCGGCCGGTGAATCCCTCGACGGCGCCAGGTCCGGGCAATTTCACCGTGCCCGCCGGGCGGTCACTGGCGGCATCGAACAGCTGCACTGTGGAGTGCGCATCCTCAAGGTAAGAGGTGATCACCTTGTCGCCCACCAGCGCCGAGAGTTCCAGGGCATTGGTGGATTCAGGCACGACCACGCGCATCTGCTGCGCACCGGGCTTGCTGAAATCGAACTTGCCCAGGTCCACGGCCACAATGCGGCCGTTGGGTGCACCGGCAGTCGTTCGGAATAAAAGCTCGGTGCCCACGGCGGTTCGTGAGCCCAGGTAAACGTAGACGCCGTCGTAGCTGACGAACAACGGCTGTGCGGCGCCGCCGGCCAGTGGCATGACCATGATGCCATTGCTCAGCGACCCCTCATCCAGAGTGATCACGAGGTAACGACCGTCCTCGGTGACCCTGCCATAGGGCACGCGCGTGGAGTGGTCGCTCACCGCGAACACTTCGCGATCCTGTGACTGCGATTGGCCCATGCGATGCCAGCGCACCACGGCCTGCAGCTTGTCATCGCCGCCGGGATAGGCGCTGTAGTAGAAGCCTGAGCCATCGTGCAGCCAGGACACGCTGGTGAACTTGGTGTCGCGCAGCACCTCCGGCTGTTCCTTGCCGGTCTGCACATCCAGCACGTGCCAAGTGTTCCAGTCCGAACCCGCATCCGAAATGGAGTAGGCCAGCCATCGGCCATCGGGTGAAGGCACGTAGTCCGCAAGCGATATGGTCGCATCGCCGCGTGCGGCGTTGAGGTCGACCAACACCCTGCCAGCTCCTGCAGCGAATTGCGCTGCATCAGCGGCCACCATCAGCACCGATTGGTCCTGCTTGCCATCATTGTGCAGGTAAAAATAGCGGCCGCCTTCGCGCTCCGGAACACCCGCGCGCTCATAGTGGTAGAGCTGTTCGAGGCGGGCGCGAATGGGCTTGAGCCGCGGCAGCGCGTCCAGATAGGGGCGTGTCAGCGCGTTTTCCGACGTGACGAACTGCTGGGTTGCCGCCGACGTGGTGTCTTCCATCCAGCGATACGGGTCGCTGACGCGGGTGCCGTGGTAGTTGTCCACGGTGCTACCGCGCGCCGCGGCCGGATATCGCTTGGGGTCCAGCTGCAGGCCGCTGACGCAGCCGGCCAGCACCAGTAACATCAGCCCGATGACTTTGCCTTTACGCATACGGCGCATGATAACGGTGCTGCCCGCATTGGTGGCGGCGGCAATGGCTATCCCGGGAGGGGCCTTGGCTGGAGAAACAGTGGCGGCCCAACTGACCATCGAGCGGCTGTTCGCCGCGCCGGATCTGGCCGGCGAAAGCCTGCGCAGTCCCCGGCTATCCCCCAATGCTCGCCTGGTCGCCTATCTCAAAGGCGCCGCGGACAATCGCGACCGGCTGGACCTGTGGGCATATGACCTGGCCAGCGGCAAACACAGGCAACTCATCGACGCGCGCGCTTTGGTGCCTGATTCGGGCGTGGTCTCTGCGGAGGAAGCGGCGCGCCGCGAACGCCACCGCACTTCCGCTCTTTCCGGAATCCTCGAATATTCCTTCTCGCCTGACTCGCGTTCCTTGTTGGTGCCCCTGGGAGGCGATCTCTATCTGTATGACCTCGAGGCTCCTGCGGCGCGCGCCGTGCGGCGCCTGACCAGCACGCCTGCCTATGAAACCGATGCGCGACTTTCGCCGCGCGGTCATTACGTCAGTTTCATCCGCGACCAGAATCTGCATGTGCTCGACCTGCGCAGTGGTGTCGAGACCGCGATCACCCACGATGGCCACGGCACTGTCAGCTACGGCATGCCGGAGTTCATTGCGCAGGAGGAAATGAATCGCGACACCGGATACTGGTGGTCATCGGATGACAAGCGGATTGCCTACACCCGGGTGGACGAGGCCAGGATTCCGGAGGTCGAACGCTTCGAGATCAATGCAAGCAATGTGGTCACGGTGCGCCAGCGCTATCCGTTCACCGGCGCTGCCAACGCCTCGGTGCAACTGTTTGTCGCTGACGTCGCGGCGCCCACGCATGCGGTGCCCATGGACCTGGGCCCGGATGATGATTTCTACCTGGCACGCGTTGAATTCTTTCCCGGCAGCAATGCACTGGCCGTGCAGAAACAAAGCCGCGACCAGAAACGGCTGGACCTGTTGCGGCTGGATGCTGTCACGGGCACGGCACAGGCGTTGGTGACGGAGACCAGCGACACCTGGGTGCCGCTCAACGAGGATCTGAAATTCCTGCCCAAGCGGCGGCAATTGATCTGGGCCTCCAGCCGCAGTGGCTTCCGGCAACTGTATCTTTACGATTTCGAGGGCAAGCTGCTGCGCCAGCTGACCGCCGGCGATATCAACGTCACGGGCCGCCGCGATGAGGCGGCAGTGCGCGGCATCGATGAGGGCCGCGGGCTGGTGTATTTTATGTCGCCCGGCGACAACCCGCGTGAGCGCCAGCTGTATGTCACCGGCCTCGATCGGCCCACTGCTGCGCGCCAGGTGACGCACGGTGCGGGCTGGCACAACGTGACCATGGCCGATGACGCCAGCGTGTTCCTGGATTCTTTTTCCAACACCGAGACGCCCCCTTCGTTGGGCCTCTATGGCGCGGACGGTTCGCTGGTCAGCAAACTGGTGCCCAACACGCTCAAGCAAGGTCATCCTTATTTTCCCTATGCCGGCGAGCATGTGAAGACCGAGTTCGGGACCCTCTCTGCGCGTGACGGCCAGGTGCTTCACTACGCGCTGCTCAAACCCGCGCATCTTGAGCCGGGGCGCAGATACCCGGTGATTGTCGATGTGTATGGCGGGCCAGGCGTGCAGTACGTGACCAACACCTGGGGCGGAACCGCGAGCCTGTTGCACCAGGTCCTGGTGCAGCACGGCTACGTGGTGTTCATGCTGGATAACCGCGGCAGCGGTTCGCGCGGCGTGCGCTTTGAATCCGCATCGTTCCACAAGCTCGGTTCAGTGGAGGTCGACGACCAGGTCACCGGCGTGCAGTTCCTGCGCAGCCTGCCCTATGTCGATGGCGCGCACATCGGCATCATGGGCTGGAGCTATGGTGGCTACATGTCGCTGCTGAGCATCATGAAGGCGCCCGACAGTTTTGCCGCCGCCGTGGTCGGCGCGCCGGTAACAGACTGGCGGCTCTATGACACACACTACACCGAACGCTACATGAGCACGCCGGCACTCAATCCCGACGGCTATCGCAGCGCAGATGTGCTGACCTATGCGGCCCAGTTGCAGCGACCGCTGCTGCTGATCCATGGAATGGCCGACGACAATGTGCTGTTCACCAACAGCACCACGCTGATGAAAGCGCTGCAGGATGCCAATCGTCCCTTTGACCTGATGACGTATCCGGGCGGCAAGCACGGGCTGACCAGCCACCAGGACACCGGCCCGCATGTATACGGGCAGATGCTGCGGTTCTTCGACCGCGAGCTCAAGTCGCCTCGCTAGTATTCAAGTCTGCTACCCAAGGCATTCTTGATGTTGAAACCCTGGCTTATTGCCGGCCTTTTTGGGGGTGGCGGCGCTATCCGCATGCGCGCAGGACGCGCCGATGGCGCAGGAGCCGCCAACAGCCCAGGAACGCCCGACGCTGCAGCCCTGGCACACGGTGGAACTCAAAGAAGAATTCCGCGCCAGCGATGCGGCCCGCATCCGGACGCTTGCCCAGTACCAGGCTCTTGAGACAAGACTGTTCGCCGAACTGGACCAGCGCATTTATCAGGCAGTCGACCCGCGCGAGCGATCGAAGATCAACCGCTACTGGGCCGGCAGCAATTCAGATCCGCGCACTTCGAACCCGGACTGGAGCCGCACACAGGTGATGCCGGTGGCCAATCCGCGCGGCGCCGTGCTGCTGGTGCATGGATTGTCGGACTCGCCATACATCATGCGTGGCCTGGCTCAATACCTGCACGGCCAGGGCTGGTACGTGGTGGCACTGCGCCTGCCCGGACACGGCACTGCGCCTTCTGGATTGCTGGATGTGAAATGGCAGGACTGGGCGGCGGCCCTGCGCATGGCGGCAAAGGATCTCTCGGCCATTGTGGGCAATGACAAGACGGGCAACGGCAAACCACTGGTGCTGGCCGGATTCTCCACCGGCGGCGCGCTTGTGATGGAATATGCGCTGGCGCAGCGCCAGGGTGAGGCGCTGCCCAAGCCGTCAAATGTGTTGCTGTTTTCGCCCGCCATCGGCCCTGCCGCGCATCCTGGCCTTCCAGACGGGCGCGGATGCCACGGTATCCACCGTGGCTGTGGTCAAGGCGCTGTATAGCCGCCTGCCCAACGAGGGCCATCGCCTGGTGCTGTTCGATGCCAACCGCATTGGCGGGGAAATCCAGATTCTCAAGCCCGAGCTTTTTGCAGGGCGCGATCGCTTGCTCAATGGCCCGGCGCTGCCCTTTGACCTGGAGATCATCACCAACGAAAAGGATGACGAGCCGCAGGTGTCTTCATGGGTGCGCGCGGCCGGTGGCACGCAGGTACAGCATGTTGCGACCGGCCTGCGTTGGCCAGGCGACATGTTTGCGCTGTACGGCGAGCGCGACATGTTGCTGGTGCCGGAGACCGCGCTGCTGCGGGTTCGTTACAACCCGTTCTTCGCATGGATGACGCAGCGAATCTCGACGTTCCTTGAGGAACCACCAGCGCCGCGACCCCAGCCGCGGTTGGTGTCCAGGTCTGTGGGCAAGCGCCAGCAACGGCCCTGCAATCGACCCTTCAAAGCTTGATCTTGCCGCCGCCCATACCACCCATGCCGCCCATGCCGCCACCGGCATCGGGCACCACGATTCGCGACGAGGCCTCGCGACGCATTTCGCGCGCCTCTTCGATGGCCTGCTCCAGCGCCTGACGCACCGCCACGGGAAACTGGTTGATGGCGTCTTCCAGCGAGGTGGCTTCCATCTCGAAGCCCAGCGGCAGCACACCGCCCGGGGTCATCAGCTGGGTCTGGCCGCTGTAAAGCACGGCGCGATTGGGGTCGAGGTCGCCATTGACCTGGACGGGCACCAGCCGGCGGATGGTTCCGGCGGTGCGATCAGTGAACACTTCTTCGCGATAAAGATTCGCGGTATCGAAGCGGATTTCGGGCAACTGCATTTCGGTACTCATTTGGCAAGTGTACCCAGTTGCCACTGGCCCAGCGACTGGCGCAGCGGCTCGATCATGGGACGGTCGGCTTCCAGCAGGTCGCAGGCAGCCAGCTCGTCGATGCTGACCCAACGCAGCGCCTGGCCATCCAGCCCCTGGGGTTCGCGCGCGAATTGCGTGACCAGCCACAGGTCGATCTCGACGCTGCGGTCAGCGTAGGCGTGGGTGAACTGGCCCAGCGATTGCGCGGCCTGCACCTGGATGCCCAGCTCTTCGCGCAGCTCGCGCAGCAGCGCGTCGTGAGGCGATTCGCCGGCTTCGATCTTGCCGCCCGGGAATTCCCAGCGGCCGGCCTGCCACTTGCCCATGGGCCGCTGTGCGATCAGCACCTGCGGGGCAGCCCCGCTGCGTACCAGGGCCGCAGCGACCACCTTCACCGAATGGCCATGCCGAAATTGGCTATGCCAGCTGCCCGTGACATTGCTTGTATTTCTTGCCCGAGCCGCAGGGACAGGCATCGTTGCGACCCACCTTGGGAACGCCGCGCACGAACGGGGTCGGCGCCGCGTCCCCGCCAACTGTCTCGTCATCGTCCAGTTGCGCGGCGGCACCTTCGACCGTGAGCACGGACTGCGCTTCGGCGTGCTGCGCCTGCAGCGCGCGCATCAGGCGTTCGCGCTGCTCGGCCTCCTCGCGTTCGACCTGCGCCTCATCGCGCACCTCGACCTTGGCCAGCATGGCAGCGGTCTCAAACTTGACGCGGCCCAGCATGGCCGTGAACAGCTCGAATGCCTCGCGCTTGAACTCGTAGCGATAATCCTTCTGCGCATAGCCACGCAGGTGGATGCCCTGGCGCAGGTAGTCCATTGCAGCCAGGTGCTCGCGCCAATGGGAGTCGAGATTGCGCAGCACGATCTCGCGCTCGATCTGGCGCATCAGTGGCGCGCCAAAGCGCTCGACCTTGGAGTTGTAGGCCTCATCCACGGCCTGCACGGTGCGCGCGCGGAACGTGTTTTCCTCGATCTCGGCATTTTCCGCGATCCACCCCTTGGCATCCACGGTGACATTGAAGTCACGCAGCAACGCCGCGTTGAGCGCGTCGAGGTCCCAGTCCGCAGGCGCAGTCTGGTGCGGCACGAACTGGTCGATCAACCCACCCACTGCTTCCTCGCGCATGCCGGCCACGGCGTCGGAAAGATCGGTGGCGCCCAGGATGCCGGTGCGCTGCTGGTACACGACCTTGCGCTGGTCATTGGCCACGTCATCGAACAGCAGCAGCTGCTTGCGGATGTCGAAGTTGTGCGCCTCGACCTTGCGCTGCGCCTTCTCGATCTGCCGCGTCAGCATGCCCGACTCGATGACCTCGCCCTGCTTCATGCCGGCCATCTGCAGCAGCCGCTTGGTGCGGTTGGGGTCGCCGAAGATGCGCATCAGCGTGTCTTCCATCGACAGATAGAAGCGCGACGAACCCGGATCGCCCTGGCGACCTGAACGACCGCGCAACTGGTTGTCGATACGCCGCGACTCATGGCGCTCGGTGCCGATGATGTGCAGGCCGCCGGCTTCGAGCACCTTGTTGTGCCGCAGCTGCCAGTCCGCGCGCAGTTGCGCACGCCTTGCGTCGTCAATGGTCTCGCCGTTCGCCGTCAGGTCGGCAATCTCGGCGTCGAAGTTGCCGCCCAGCTGTATGTCGGTTCCGCGACCGGCCATGTTCGTGGCAATGGTGACAGTGCCAGGCCAACCGGCCTGCGCGATGACATGCGCCTCGCGTTCATGCTGCTTGGCGTTGAGTACCTGGTGCTTGATATCGAGCTTGGTCAGCAGTTCAGACACGTGTTCAGAGGCCTCGATGGACGTGGTGCCCACCAGCGCCGGCTGACCGCGCGTGGCGCAGTCCCGGATGTCTTCAATAATTGCTTCATACTTGTCGGCGGCGTTGAGGTAGACAAGGTCGGACATGTCCTTGCGGATCATTGGCCGATGGGTGGGGATCACCACCACTTCGAGGCCATAGATCTGCAGGAATTCCGGCGCCTCGGTGTCAGCCGTGCCGGTCATGCCCGACAGTTTCTTGTAGAGGCGGAAATAGTTCTGGAAGGTGATCGAGGCAACCGTCTGGTTCTCCTCGCGCACGCGCACGCCTTCCTTGGCCTCGACTGCCTGGTGCAGTCCGTCGGACCAGCGGCGGCCGGGCATGGTGCGACCGGTGAACTCGTCGACGATGATAACTTCGTCATTGCGCACGATGTATTCCACATCGCGCTTGTAGATGGCATGCGCGCGCAACGCCGCATTGAGGTGATGCATGAGGCGGATGTTGGCCGCGTCGTAAAGGCTCTCGCCCTCGCGCAGCAAGCCGTTCTCGGACATCAGCTGCTCGACGTGCTCGTGCCCGGCCTCGGTGATGTGCACCTGCTTGGCCTTCTCGTCCACCGAGAAGTCGCCGGGACCTTCTTCTTCCTTCTGCCGCACCAGCGATGGCACCAGCTGGTTGATCTTGAGATAGAGCTCGGTGCTCTCGTCCGCCGGACCGGAAATGATCAGCGGCGTGCGCGCCTCATCAATGAGGATGGAATCGACCTCGTCGACAATGGCGAATGACAGTCCGCGCTGCACGCGGTCTTCGAGCCGATAGGCCAGGTTGTCGCGCAAATAATCGAAGCCGAATTCGTTGTTGGTGCCGTAGGTGATGTCGCAGGCATAGGCGGCGCGCTTTTCCGACGACTCCTGCTGGCTGCGGATCACGCCCACGGTCATGCCCAGCATCGCCAGCACCGGCGTCATCCACTCCGCATCGCGCGATGCCAGGTATTCGTTGACAGTGACCACGTGCACGCCCTCACCCGGCAAGGCGTTGAGGTATGAGGGCAGCGTAGCCATCAGGGTCTTGCCCTCGCCGGTGCGCATTTCGGAAATGCGTCCCTGGTGCAGCGTCATGCCGCCAATCAGCTGCACGTCAAAGTGCCGCATCTTGAGCGTGCGCACCGCGGCTTCGCGGACCACGGCAAAGGCTTCGGGCAACAGCTGGTCGAGGGTGGCGCCGCTCTTGAGGCGCTCGCGGAACTGGGCTGTCTTGGCGCCGAGGGCCTCATCCGAAAGCGCCTGCAACGCCGGCTCGAATGCCGTGGCCTGGCCGACCAGCTTGCCGTAGCTGCGCACGGTGCGCTCGTTGCGGCTGCCGAAAACTCGCGTCAATAACTGGAGCACTGGGTCAGGACCTCGATGGACAATGGGGACAAACTGAAGGCGACCGGCAGTATTTCAAGCCGGCCGGCGGGGTTAACTGGTCATTTTACGATATGCACGCGGGTTTTGCGTGCGAGGAGCCAGTCGGGCCCTCTCAGGGATCAACAAACGACAGCGGGTTGATCTGCTGGCCGTTGCGCAGTACTTCGAAATGGACATGGGGGCCGGTGGATCTGCCGGTGGAACCCATCAGGGCGATGGGCTGACCGCGGACCACCATGTCGCCCACCCGCACCAGCGAGCGCGAATTGTGGGCATAGCGCGTCATATATCCATTGCCGTGATTGATCTCGATCAGGTTGCCGAAGCCGGTGTGCGGCTCCGATTTGGTGATGACGCCAGCCGCCACCGACAGCACCTGGGAACCCAGCGCACCGGCGAAATCCACGCCACGATGCATGGCCTCGGTGCCGTCAAAGGGGTCCTGACGCTCGCCGAAATAGGAGGAAATGTGCCCTTCGGCGACGGGGCGTCCCTCGGGACGGATGGCCTCGTTGAGGCTGCGCGAAAGAATGATGTTTTCCAGCGCCAGCAGCTGGGTGCTGCGGCTTTCGATCTTGCCTTCGGCCGCGTCGAGCATGGCCGTAAGGTCGGGAACCTCGGCACTGACGCCTGCTCCGGACGCATCTTCTGGTCCGCCTACTGCCGGCACGGCGTCAAAATCGAATTCACGGCTGCTGATATTTGCCATCTGCGTCAGCCGCTTGCCCAGGGCATCGAGGCGAATGACGTGGGCATTGATTTCGCCTACCCGGATGGACATGGCGTCGATGCGGTCCTGCACCTTTTGCCGCAGCGAAGCGACTTCGATGCGCTGCGCGCGTGAGTCCAGTCCGCGCGCGCCCAGGCGCATCCCCAGGGCAAAGGTGGCTGCCAGCAAGCCCAGTCCAAGCACTCCCACAACACCCATCGTGAAGGGATGCATGAGATTAAAGTGACGGGCCTGGCCCTGCCGCCGGGAGAAAAAAATCAGGTTCATTTAGGCTTGCGGTCCCTGAAGGTCGATGGACTATGCCCAATAAGCCCCCTCGAAACAAGCAATCCGTACCCAGAACCCGGGCTACCCTGAGTGCTGCAACCCTGCTGCAGCGCATCACGCGTAAGTCCGCGATTTCCATGCCCGAAATGGCGTCGACTGGCACGGCAGGATTCCTGGAACGCCTGCAAAAATCAGTGCCTGCAGAGCTTCGTTCACACATATTCGAGGTGATTCTGCGACCCGGTGAACTGGTGGTATTTACAGAATCTGCCGCGTGGGCGGGACAGCTGCGCGTGGCATTGGCGGAGGCCCGCAAAGGCCCTTTGCACCAGACGCTGCCCGAACTGACGAACCGCCCCAAGCTGACGCTGAGGGTGCAGCCCCACGGCGGTTTCAGGCGGTGATGATTATGTCCATGGGGATGTCATGCGGCTGCGGATGGATGGTGGGCAGCGCGCCGCTGGGATGTCCCACGCCGATGACGGTGCGCGGGGTCTTGAGCGCTGCCAGCGTGCGGTCAAAAAAGCCGCCGCCATACCCCAGCCGGTAGCGCTGCGGGTCAAATCCCACGAAGGGCGAAATCAACACGTCGGGCGTCACTTCGGATCCGTCGGCGGGAATGGGGATATTCCACACGCCGCGCGTCAGTCGCGCGCCGGGCACCCACTCGCGGAATATCAGCGGCTGCCCTTTTTCAACGACTACCGGCAGTGCAATGCGCAGTCCACGGGCCACGCCTGCGCGCATCCAGTCGCGCAGGTCCAGTTCGCCACGAAAGGGCCAGTAGACGCTGACTACCGTGGCGCCACGCGCGCCGCTGGTGGGGATCAGCTGATCCAGTTGCGTGGCCACTTCGGCGGCCACCCGGGTGCGCTCCTCAACCGGCAGCGCCATGCGCGCGGCGATGAGCTCGGCGCGCTTTTCCTTGCGCCACGCAGCGATATCCAGCGTCACGCGCTCTCGGCAGCCGAACGCGTCTCGACATAGGCGATAGGCGCCTCTTCGGGCTTCTCGAATACCACTTCCTCCCAGGCGTCCTTGTCCTGCAACAGCGCGCGCAGCAGCTGGTTGTTGAGCCCGTGCCCAGACTTGAAGCCGGTGAACTCGCCGATGAGGCTGTGGCCCAGCAGATAGAGATCACCGATCGCATCGAGGATCTTGTGCTTCACGAACTCGTCTTCGTAGCGCAACCCGCCCTCGTTGAGCATCTTCGAATCGTCGAGCACGATGGCATTGTCGAGGTTGCCCCCCAGCGCCAGGTTGTGCTTGCGCATGGTCTCGAGGTCACGCATGAATCCGAAGGTGCGCGCGCGGCTGACTTCCTTGAGATAGGTCGTGGTGGAAAAATCCATCGAAGCTTTCTGCAGGTGGCGCTTGAAAATCGGGTGATCGAATTCGATCTCGAAATTGACCTTGAATCCATCATAGGGATCAAAGCGCGCCCACTTGTCGCCGTCGCGCACCTCCACCGTGCGCTTCACGCGCACAAAGCGCTTGGGCGTCTTGAGTTCGGCGATGCCGGCCGACTGCAGCAGGAATACGAAGGGACCGGCGCTGCCATCCATGATGGGCACTTCGGCCGCGCTGACTTCGACAATGGCGTTGTCGATGCCCAGGCCGGCAAAGGCCGACAGCAGATGCTCGACAGTGGAAACTTTGGCGTCACCATTGACCAGCGTGGTGCCCAGCCGCGTTTCACCGACGTTCTCGGCGCGGGCATGGATGTCCACCGGCACGGGCAGGTCGGTGCGGCGAAACACGATGCCGCTATCGGCAGGCGCGGGGCGCACAGTCATGAACACCTTGGTACCGGTGTGCAGGCCGACGCCCGTGGCCTTGATGCTGTTCTTGAGGGTTCTTTGTCCGACCATGAATGTGAGGGACGCGTGGACGCGGCAGCCGGTGAGGACGGCTACCGTACCACAACAGCCAGGGCTTTAAGCCTGGTCAGTCAGCCTGGCGACGCAGGAATGCCGGGATATCCAGCAGTTCCTCATCCACCTGGGCCGAGGCCCCTACTCCATCGCCTACCGCCCGGGCGTAACGCTGTACGGCCGGACGATCCAGCTGCGCATAGTCATTGCCGGCAGAAGCCGTGGGACGCTTCACCACGCGCATGGCTTCGCGGCCTGACTCGCGACTCTCACGCGCATCCCGACCCGTGTTGCGCGGGTCGCGTCCGTGGTCACGATCATGACCGGAGTCACGATAGCCCTCACGCCCGCGTCCCTGCTGCACGGTGCGATTGAGGCCGGTGGCCACGACGGTCACGCGCAGTTCGTCCTTCATGTCAGGGTCGATCACGGTGCCCACCACTACGGTGGCGTCATCGGATGCGAACTCCTTGACGATGTTGCCCACTTCCTGGAACTCACCGATGGACATGTCCATGCCGGCGGTGACGTTGACCAGGATGCCATGCGCATCGGCCAGGTCCACGTGTTCGAGCAGTGGCGATGAGACGGCCGCTTCGGCCGCCACGCGCGCACGGCCTTCGCCGGTGCCGCTGCCGCTGCCCATCATCGCCATGCCGGTTTCCGACATCACGGTGCGCACGTCGGCGAAATCCACGTTGATGAGGCCCGGACGGGTGATCAGTTCCGCGATGCCCTGCACCGCACCCTGCAGCACCTGGTTGGCTGCCTTGAAGGCATCCAGCAGCGTGGTCGTGCCGCCCAGCACCGTCAGCAGTTTCTGGTTGGGAATAGTGATCAGCGAGTCGACGTACTTGCTGAGTTCGGCAATGCCGCTGTCGGCAGCGCGCGAACGCTTGTTGCCTTCCATCTCGAAGGGACGCGTCACCACGGCGACGGTCAGTATGCCCAGCTCCTTGGCCAGCTGCGCCACCACTGGTGCCGCACCGGTGCCGGTTCCGCCGCCCATGCCGGCGGTGATGAACAGCATGTCGGCGCCCTCGATCATCTCGATCAGGCGTTCGCGATCTTCCAGTGCAGCGGCACGACCCACGTCCGGGTTGGCGCCAGCGCCCAGGCCCTTGGTGATGTCGCTGCCGATCTGCAGGCTGGTCTTGACCTTGGAATGCTTGAGTGCCTGCGCGTCGGTATTCACGCACAGAAATTCAACCCCTTCGATTCCCGAAGTCACCATGTGCGTCACGGCGTTGCCGCCGCCACCGCCCACACCGATGACCTTGATTACAGCGTTCTGGCTGTAGGCATCCATTACTTCAAACATGGCTGTCAGCTCCTCACTTTGGCAAAAAACAATTAGAGATTTCCTTTGAACCACGACTGCATGCGTTCAAATATTCCGTGCACATTTCCCGGCAAGGTGCGCCCCCGTGCCGCACCCCGGGCGTTCTCTCGCGCGTAGAGCAGCAGCCCTACGCCAGTCGAATAGATGGGGTTCTGGACCACTTCGGCCAGGCCCTTGACCTGCTGCGGCAATCCCAGCCGCACAGGCACGTGAAAGATTTCTTCGGCCAGATCGATCGCGCCTTCCATGCGCGCGCTGCCGCCGGTCATCACGATGCCGGCCGCGATCACTTCTTCGAAACCGCTGCGACGCAGCTCGTCGCGCACCAGGCCGTAGAGTTCCTCGTAGCGCGGCTCGACCACTTCGGCCAGCGTCTGGCGCGCCAGGCGTCGCGCCGGACGATCGCCCACACCGGGCACTTCAATGCTCTCGTCCGGGTTGGCCAGCTGCGACAGTGCGCAGGCATAGCGAACCTTGATGTCCTCGGCGTAGTGCGTGGGCGTGCGCATGGACACGGCGATGTCGTTGGTGACCTGGTCGCCGGCAATCGGAATCACGGCCGTGTGACGGATGGCGCCGCCGCAGAACACCGCGATGTCGGTGGTGCCGCCACCGATATCCACCAGGCAGACGCCCAGTTCCTTTTCGTCATCGGTAAGCACGGCATAGGCTGAAGCCAGTTGTTCCAGCACCACGTCTTCCACAGTCAGGCCGCAGCGTTGCACACACTTGATGATGTTCTGTGCCGCACTGTCGGCGCCGGTGACGATGTGCACCTTGGCTTCAAGCCGCACGCCGGACATGCCAATGGGGTCGCGGATGCCCTCCTGGCCGTCGATGATGAATTCCTGCGGCAGCACATGCAGGATGCGCTGGTCGGCGGGTATGGCCACGGCCTTGGCCGCGTCGATCACGTGGCCCACGTCCACGTCGGTGACTTCGCGATCACGGATGGCGACCACGCCATGGGAGTTGAGGCTGCGCACATGACTGCCGGCGATGCCGGCGTACACCGAGTGAATCTCGCAGCCGGCCATCAGCTCGGCTTCCTCCACCGCGCGCTGTATGGACTGCACGGTGGATTCGATATTGACCACCACGCCTTTCTTGAGGCCACGCGAAGGATGTGAACCCAGGCCCACCACTTCGATGGATCCATCCACGCCCAGCTCACCGACCAGCGCCACCACCTTGGACGTGCCGATATCCAGACCCACTATCAATGCACGATCACTGCGCTTAGCCACTTGCCACCTCACTACCCTTCACTTTCCAGCCGATGGCAAAACCCGTTGCGTAGCGCAGATCGACATAGGCGATCTCATCTGCGCGGCTTGCCACGATGCGTGCCGCGGCCGCCATGAACCGGTCGAAGCGCTCGTCAACCTGCAGGCGCCCGAGGCGCAGCCGCACACCGTTGTCGAGCACGAATTCCCAGGCGCCACGCTCATCCAGGCGCAGCTGCGTCAGGCGCATGCCGGCTTCTTCCAGACGGCCCTGAACCGCGAGATAGCGTGTGGTCATCAGGCTCTGCGAGCCGGTTGGCCCCACCAGTTCCGGAAGTTCCGGCGGTATATGCCGGGCGTCATTGACGAACAATTCACCACGGGTGTTGAGCAATCCGGATTCGCCCCAGCGCGCCACCGGCGTCTGCTCCACCACGAACACGCGCAGTCCGCTGGGCCAGGCGCGCGCTACGGTGGCGCGATCCACCCACGGAATCTGGCGCACGGCCGCGCTGACGGCGTTGAGGTTGACGGCCACCACACCCTGCTTGCCCACTCGCTGGCGCACGGCCTTTTCTACGTCCAGCGGCTGCACACGCTGGAAGCGGCCTTCCACCGCAACGGTGCGCAGTGGCTGGTTGAGCGCAACCCGTATGGCAAACGTCGCGCCCAACACGGCCACCAGTACCAGCATGGCTGGCATCCAGCGCTTCCAGTTGATGGCGGGCAGGCAGAGACCGCCCTTGTCGTCCTTGCGGCGGTTGCGCGGGCGCCTGGATTTATTCCACAGCATCAGCGGCTCACTTCGCGCACGAAACTGGTCTCAAGCACCTGCCAGCACAGTTCTTCGAAGTCGATGCCCGCAGCGCGCGCGGCCATGGGCACCAGGCTGTGATCGGTCATGCCCGGCACCGTATTGAGTTCCAGCAGCAGCGGACGACCGGTGGCATCGGCCATGAAATCAACGCGGCCCCAGCCCTGTGCGCCCACTGCATCGAAGGCTGCCAGCGCCAGGCTGGCCATGTGGGCTTCAGCCGGAGCCGACAGCCCTGCAGGGCAGTGATACTTCGTGTCGTTGCGGTGGTACTTGGCCTCGTAGTCGTAGAACGAATTCGCGGCCTCGATGCGGATGGCCGGCAGCACGCGTCGATGCAGCACCGCCACGGTGTATTCGGCGCCGGTGATCCATTGCTCGGCGAACACCACGTCATCCACGGCGGCAGCGGCCTGGTATGCGGCCTGCATCTCTGCGGCTGCGCTGACCTTGCTCATGCCCACGCTGGAACCCTGGGTGGCCGGCTTCACTATCAACGGCAACCCCAGTTTCTCCAGCGCCGTGGCGCAGTCGGCGGCACTGCGCAGCACCACGGACTCGGCGCTCATCACGCCCACCGCCGCAGCCAATCGCTTGGTGCGCAGCTTGTCCATGCCTATGGCCGAACCCATCACGCCGCTGCCCGTGTAGGGAACACCCAGGAATTCGAGCGCACCCTGCAGCGTGCCGTCTTCGCCGCCGGGTCCGTGCAAGGCGATCCACACGCGATCGAAGTGGCGGTCCTTGAGTTTCGCCAATGGCAGTTCGCGCGGATCAAAGCCCTCGGCATCCACGCCGCGACGCTTCAATGCCGCGAGCACGGCGGTGCCGGATTTGAGTGATATCTCGCGTTCGGCCGAGCCTCCACCCAGCAGCACGGCAACCTTGCCGAAATCCTTCGCGTCGATGATCCGCTTCATCCGTGACATGTCATGCGACAGGTTCATCAGGCCGCCTCTCCAACGATTCGCACTTCCGGGTTCAATCGCATGCCCTGCAGGCGCTCGACCTGCTCCTGCACTTTGGCGATCAGGGATTCAATGTCGCGCGCCGTCGCTGCGCCTTCATTGAGGATGAAGTTGGCGTGTTTGGTGGACACCACCGCGCCGCCGATGCGCAAGCCTTTGAGACCGCAGCCCTCGATCAATCGCGCCGCATGATCATCGGGCGGATTGGTGAACACCGAGCCGCAGCTCCACTCGCCGATGGGTTGTGTCTGGCGACGCCGCTCCAGCAGGGCGCGAGTTGCTTCCTCGGACGAACCAGCGGGGAAATGCAACGTGGTGGCCAGGAACCATTCGTCGTTGGCAGGCGCCTCGACATGGCGATAACTGACTTCATATTCGGTGGCAGCGCGCACGCGCACAGTACCGCTGCGGTCCACAGTCTCGATGGAACGCACTGCAGTCCAGGTCTCCCCGCCAAACGCGCCGGCATTCATGGCCAGCGCGCCGCCGACGGTGCCGGGAATACCAGTGAAAAATTCCGCGGGGCCCAGGTCCCAGCGCGCGCACTGGCGCGCCAGCTTCGCGCAGGGCACGCCGGCCTCGGCATACACCTCGCGCTCACCGCGGCGCTCCAGCGCAGTCAATGCATCACGCGTGGAGATCACCACGCCACGCACGCCACCATCGCGAACCAGCAGGTTGCTGCCCAGGCCAATCCACAGCACCGGCACTTGCGGGGGAAGCGCCTGCAGGAATTCCACCAGATCGGTGCGATCGCGCGGCGCGAAGTACACATCGGCGGGTCCGCCCACATGCCACGAGGTGTGACGCGACAGCGGCTCGCGCAACCGCACGCGCGATGCAAACTGCGGGGGCAGCGCCAGGCTCATGGCAAGGCTCATGCCTGCACCGCATTCATGGCAGCCAGTTGCGGCGCCAGTTCATGCGCGGCAGCGGAAATGCTGCCAGCGCCCATCATCGCGATCACATCGCCCGGCCGCAGCAGGCCGGCCAACGCCGTGGGAATTTCCTCCACCACCGGCACGAACACCGGTTCCACCTTGCCGCGACTGCGCACGGCGCGACAGATGGCGCGTCCGTCGGCGTTCTCGATGGGCGCTTCGCCCGCCGCGTACACCTCGGTCACCAGCAGCGTGTCGGCCTGCGACAGCACGCGCGCGAAATCATCCATCAGGTCACGCGTGCGCGTGTAACGGTGCGGCTGGAATACCAGCACGATGCGGCGCCCCTCGTAAGCCTGGCGCAGTGCGTCCAGCGTCGCGGCGATTTCCGTAGGGTGATGACCGTAGTCATCGACTACAACAATATCGCCATTGACCAGGCGCAATTCGCCCACCACCTGCAGGCGTCGATCTATGCCCTGGAATCCAGACAGGGCCTGCTGGATGGCGCTGTCGGGAATCGCGAGGTCCGTGGCCACGGCAATGGTGGCCAGGGAATTGAGTACGTTGTGCATGCCGGGCAGATTGACCGTGACAACCAGCGGAGCGTGCCCCTTGCGCAGCACGCTGAAGCGCGTGCGCCCCTGCTGGCGCTGCACATCGACGGCGCGCACGTCGGCCTGCTCGTCCAGGCCGTAGGTGACAACCGGACGCGCCACCAGTGGCAACAGGGTGCGCAGTTCCGGATCGTCAATGCACAGCACGGCCAGTCCATAGAACGGCAGGTTGTGCAGGAACTCGACGAAACTTTGGCGCAGCTTCTGGAAGTCGCCTCCATGCGTGCCCAGGTGATCGTTGTCGATATTGGTGACGATGGCGATCATGGGTTGCAGGTGCAGGAACGAGGCGTCGCTCTCGTCGGCCTCGGCCACTAGGTAACGTCCCGCGCCCAGTCGTGCATTGCTGCCGGCGCTCTTGAGACGTCCACCGATGACGAAAGTCGGATCCTCGCCACCCTCGGCCAGCACACTGGCCACCAGGCTGGTGGTGGTGGTCTTGCCATGCGTGCCGGCCACCGCAATGGCATAGCGGAAGCGCATCAGCTCGCCCAGCATCTCCGCGCGCGGCACCACCGGAATGCGTGCTTCGAGCGCTGCGGCTACCTCGGGGTTGTCGCGCTGGATGGCAGTGGACGCAACCACCACATCCGCGCCGGCAATGTTCGCGGAGTCGTGACCCAACAGAAATCGTGCGCCCAGTTGCGCCAGGTGCTGCGTGACCGCATTGGCCTTGATGTCCGATCCCTGCACTTCATAGCCCAGGTTGAGCAGCACTTCGGCGATGCCGCCCATGCCGCTGCCACCGATGCCGACGAAGTGCACGCGGTGTATGCGACGCATGCCATCGTTGAGCCGGCGATTGCGATTGCTCGGTGCGCCCGTCATGCCGCCAGCTCCACGGCCAGGCAACTGCGCAGCAATTCCTGTGCAGCAGCAGGATGCGCAACCCGCCGCGCGGCCTCGGCCATAACCAGCAGTTGCGGGCGATCCGCGCACAGCTGCTTCAGATGATCCGCCAGCAGTGTCGCGGTCAGTTCATAATCAGCAATGCAGCGCGCCGCGCCTTCGTTGACCAGGAACTGCGCGTTGCGCGTCTGGTGATCGTCCACGGCATGCGGATACGGAACCAGCAGCGCACCCAGGCCGGCAGCAGCCAACTCCGCAATGGTCAATGCGCCGGCGCGGCAGATCACCAGGTCCGCCCACCCCAGGGCCTCGGACATGTTGTTGATGAACGCGCTGATCTCGGCGCTGGCACCCGCACGCGCATAGGCGGCGCGTGTCGCCTCCAGGTGTTTTTCACCGGTCTGGTGCCGCACCTGCAACGCAGTGCCTGCGATTTCCTGCATGCGCGCCAATGCCTGCGGCACCACCACATTGAGGCGCGTCGCCCCCAGGCTGCCGCCGATTACCAGCAAGCGCACCTCACCCTGGCGACCCGCGAAGCGCAGTGCCGGCGCCGGCAAGGCGGCGATGTCGGCACGCACTGGATTGCCAATGACGCGCGCATGTGCGCGCGCGGGAAACGTCGAAGGAAAACCGCACAGCACCTCGCGCGCCAGCGGGGCCAGGCAACGATTGGTCAATCCAGCAATCGCGTTCTGTTCGTGGATCACCAGCGGCTTGCGGCATAGCCACGCGGCCAGTCCACCCGGGCCGGTCACGAATCCGCCCAGGCCCACCACCACCGACGGGCTGTGACGGCGCATCACACCCAATGCCTGGAACAGGGCGCGCAGCAAACGAAACGGTGCGGCCACCAGTGTCAGCAGGCCCTTGCCGCGCAGTCCGCCCACCGACAACCATTCAATGGCAATGCCCTCTTCCGGCACCACGCGCGCCTCGAGGCCGCGGCGCGTTCCCAGCCACACCACTTCGCGCGCATTCGAACGCAGCAGTCGTGCCAGGGCCAATGCGGGGAACACATGTCCCCCAGTGCCACCGGCCATGATGAGTATGGGGCGCGTGCTCATGAGGCCGGTCCGCGCACTGCCACGCGGGCTTCGTGATACGCGCGCAGCACCAGGCCGAACCAGGCCAGCGTCACCAGCAGGCTGCTGCGCCCGTAACTCATGAACGGCAGGGTGAGTCCCTTGGTGGGCAGCACCCCCATGTTGACGCCGATATTGATCAGCGCCTGTATGCCCACCCAAATGCCGAAGCCCGCCGCGAGATACGACGCGTACTTGAGACCCGCTTCAGAAGCCAGTCGCGCCACGAAGAACACCCGCCATACCAGCGCCAGGAACAGCCCCAGTGTCAGCACCACGCCCATCAGTCCCAGCTCTTCGGCCAGCACGGCGAACAGGAAGTCGGTGTGCGCTTCGGGCAGGTAGAACAACTTGAGTATGCTTTCGCCCAGCCCCACGCCAAACCATTCGCCACGCCCGATTGCGATCAACGACTGCGTCAGCTGGAAGCCACTGTCAAAGGCGTGCTCCCAGGGATCGATGAATGAGGTCAGGCGCCGCATGCGGTAGCTGGCCGATACCAGCAGCAGCGCAAACCCGGCGCAGGCGATCAGCACGCACAGCAGCACCCAGCGCAGGCGTGCGCCGGCCAGAAACAACAGCCCGAACCCGGCGGCAAATAACACCGTTGCCGCGCCGAAATCCGGCTCCACCATCAGCAGGCCGCTGAATCCGCACAGCAGCAGCAGTGGCTTCCACAATCCCGAGAAGTTGGCGCGCAGTTCCTTTTCGCGGCGCACGGCATAGTCCGCCACCCAGCACAGCACGAATACGCGCGCCACTTCCGACGCCTGCAGGTTGAAGCCGACCAGTCGCAACCAGCGACGGCTGCCATTGACCTCGTGGCCCACCCCCGGAATCAACACCATCACCAGCAGCACGCCGGCGATGGCCATCAGCGGCGTGGCGAATTTCTGCACCAGGGCCGTGGGCACTGCGCACAACAGGCTGGCCAGGAAAATACCGGCCAATGCCAGGATGCCCTGGTTCTTCACGTAGCTGAACGGGTCGCTGCCATCGTGCGAAGCGATGGAGATCGACGCCGAAGTCACCATCACCAGGCCCAACAACAGTATGGACAGCATGATGCACACCAGCACCGGGTCCACCTGCAGCCCGCGACCGCGCGAGGCGGAGCGTGGCAGGGACATCGCACCCTCGCTCATGCCGCCAGCCTGCGCACGGACTCTGCGAATACAGTGCCGCGATGCGCGTAGTCGCGAAACATGTCAAGGCTGGCGCAGGCAGGCGACAGCAGCACGGTATCGCCGGGTTTGGCCGCGTGCGCCGCGGCCACCACCGCCTCCTGCAGTGACGCGCAATCCTGCAGCGCGCACACACCCTGCAGCGCCGCGGCGATGCGCGGGGCATCGCGCCCGATCAGCAATGCCAGCCGCACCTTGCCTGCCAACGCCGCGCGCAGCGGCGAGAAATCCTGCTGCTTGCCATCACCACCGAGAATCAGCAGCAGCGTGCCGGGGAATCCCGCCACTGCGGCCAGCGTCGCACCGACATTGGTGCCCTTTGAATCATTGACGTAACGCACTCCCGCCCAGTCGGCCACCCATTCAGAGCGATGCGGCAATCCGGGAAATTCGCGCAGTGCCGCCAGCATGTGGGGCATCGCAAGACCCAGCGCGTCACCCAGTGCCAGGGCGGCCAGTGCATTGGCTGCGTTGTGCAGTCCGACGATGCGCAGTTCCGACACGCGCAGCACAGGCGCGCCGTGGCATACCAGCCAATCCTCGTTTTCGTGCCTGGCCACGCAGAAGTCCGCGCCCTTGGCGGCACGCAATGAAAATGTCATGTGGCCGGCGCTTGAAGGCTCCATGGCCGCGACCAGCGGATCATCGAGGTTGATCACCGCCACAGCAGCGTGGTCGAAGATCCTGGCCTTGACCTGCGCATAGGCGCGGATATCAGCGTATCGATCCAGATGATCCGGCGTGACGTTGAGCACCGTGGCCGCAGCGAGCTGCAGTGAGGTGGTGGTCTCAAGCTGGTAGCTGGAAAGTTCCAGCACATAAAGATCTGCCGGCTCACCATCGAGAAGATCCAGCGCCGGCGGCGCCAGGTTGCCACCCGCGCGGGTAACGCGTCCGGCTTTCTCGGCCATCCGCGCCACCAGCGTCGTGACGGTGCTCTTGCCATTGGTGCCGGTAATCCCCACCACCGGTTTGGCGCCACTGCGGGCGAACAATTCGATGTCGCCGATCACTGGCAGTTGCCGTTCACGCGCAGCGACAAAGAAGGGATCCGCCTGCGGCAGTCCAGGGGAAGCCACGACGCAGTCGGCCCCCGTGAGCAGTGAGGCGTCCAGCGCACCCAGGGACACACGCATGTCGGGTGCAATGCTGCGCAGTTCGTCCAGTCCTGGTGGAGTTGCGCGCGTGTCGGTGGCGCTGACCTGCCAACCTTTTCGCAGCAGGTAACGAATCACGGACACGCCCGTCTTGCCCACGCCCGCAACCACTGCGCGTGACGCGGCCATCAACGCACCTTCAATGTGGCGAGACCCGCCAGCGTCAACAACAGGCTCAGAATCCAGAAGCGCACGATGACCTTGGGTTCCGCCCAGCCCTTGAGTTCGAAGTGGTGGTGGATGGGCGCCATGCGGAACAGCCGCTTGCCGGTGAGCTTGTAAGATCCCACTTGCAGGATTACCGAGGCGGTCTCGAGTACGAAGATGCCGCCCATGAGCAGCGCCACAACTTCCTGGCGAACAATGATCGCGATGGTGCCCAGCGCAGCGCCCAGAGCCAGAGCGCCCACGTCACCCATGAACACCTGTGCCGGGTACGTGTTGAACCAGAGGAATCCCAATCCCGCACCCACCATCGCGCCGCAGAAGATCAGCACTTCGCCGGCACCCGGCACGGCCGGTATCGACAGGTAATTGACCAGGTTGACGTTGTCACTGGACCACGCGAATACGCCCAGCGCGCCGGCCATCAACGCAGCAGGCATGATGGCCAGGCCATCGAGCCCATCGGTGAGGTTCACCGCGTTGCTCATGCCCACCACCATCAGGTAGGTCAGCACGACGAAACCCAATGCACCCAGCGGCAGCGCGAAGTGCTTGAGCATGGGCAGGTACAGCGTCGTTTCTGCCGGCGTTTTGGCCGTGTACCACAGCACCAGCGCAACGCACAGGCCCGCTACCGA
The DNA here is from genome assembly GCA_039932715.1 of Pseudomonadota bacterium. Classification (GTDB taxonomy): domain Bacteria; phylum Pseudomonadota; class Gammaproteobacteria; order Steroidobacterales; family Steroidobacteraceae; genus ZC4RG30. Next base: position 29,216 of record JBDTPN010000029.1, read on the forward strand.
TTGCCAGGAATATTTCCAGCGCGCGGCAAGCCCCTTCGAATTTCCCACCACCAGCTTGAGGTAATCGTCATAGAAGCCGATGAGGCCGAAGGACAGCGTCACGCCAAGGATGATCCACACATAGCGATTGCGCAGGTCCGCCCACAGCAGCGTGGTCAGCACGATGGTGATGATGATCAGTGCGCCGCCCATGGTGGGCGTGCCGGCCTTCTTGAGATGCGACTTGGGACCGTCGTTGCGCACCTGCTGCCCGATCTGGTATCGCGACAGCGCGCGAATCATCATCGGGCCTATCCACAGCGAGATCAGCAGCGCCGAGCTCACGGCCAGGATCCCGCGCAGGGTCAGGTACGAAAAGACATTGAATCCGGTTTGGTATTCGGCCAATCGCCGCGCCAGCCAATACAGCATGGTCAGTGAACCTCTCTGGCGGCAGCGCCGGTCAGCTTCGCGACTACACGTTCGAGGCGGTTGGAACGCGAGCCCTTGACCAGCAGGCTCACATCCGCGCTAAGTTCTTCATTGACGGCGCGGGCCAGCGATTCGGCATCCGGATACCAGGTGGCACCGGAACCAAACGATTCCACGGCCAGCATGCTCAGCGGACCGGTGGCGAACACACGTTGCACGCCGCGCGCGCGGGCGTATTTGCCGATCTCCACATGGCTGTCGCGGGCGTGCTCACCCAGCTCGCCCATATCGCCCATTACCAACCAGGGGCGACCGCCCAGGCCCGCGATCACATCAATGCCGGCGCGCATGGAACTGGGATTGGCGTTGTAGGAATCATCGATCAGCCGCGCGCCCTGCTGCGTGCGCCCCGGCTGCAACCGCCCACTGACCGGCTGCATGGCAGCCAGACCGGCAACGATATTCATCGGCGTCGCGCCGGCAGCGCTGGCCGCCGCAGCTGCCGCCAGCGAGTTGAGGACATTGTGTCGGCCCCCGACATTGAGTCGCACCAGGTGGCTTCCCTGTGGTGACACCAGCGTATAAGTGACATGGAAGCCGGCTTCCTTGAGGGACTCATGCATTTGCGTGGCGCGAAAATCCGCCGCGTTGTCGATGGCGAACGACACCACGCGCGCGGCCGACATGCCGCGCCACATCTGTGCATAGTTGTCATCCGCATTGATGACAGCGACGCCATTCGCATTCAGCCCGGCAACCATCTCGCCCTCGGCGCGCGCCACGCCGTCGAGATCACCGAATCCTTCGAGGTGTTCGGCGCCAGCGTTGGTAATCAGTCCGACATCGGGGCGCGCGACTTTCACCAGCGCCGCGACTTCACCGGGATTGTTGGCGCCGATCTCGATCACGGCGTAGCGATGTTGCTGCGTGAGTCGCAGCAGCGTCAGGGGCACGCCAATGTGATTGTTGAGGTTGCCGCGCGTGGCAAGACAGGATCCCGCTGCGGAAAGTATCGACGCGGTCATTTCCTTGACAGTGGTCTTGCCGTTGCTGCCCGCAACCCCGACCACCACGCCCTTGAATATCGCGCGCCAGTTGCTGGCGGCTTGCGTCAATGCCTGCTGGCCATCTTCGACAAGGATCAACGGCAAGGGCGCCTGGGATACCGGACGATCCACTACCGCGGCCACGGCGCCGGCGGCCGCCGCGGCGCCCAGGAATTCATTGCCGTCGAAGCGCGGGCCGCGCAATGCAAGATAGATGTCGCCGGGGCGCAGGCTGCGCGTGTCGGTGCTGATTCCGTTGCAGGCATTGTCAGCGCCTGAATAGCGGCCGCCGCACAGGGCTGCGAACTCGTGCACGCTGGCGATCATGCCGACACCTGCGGGTCGATGTTCTGCATCATGCCCAGCGCGCTGCGCGCCACCGCCTGGTCACTGAACGGACGCCGCATATCGCCCACGATCTGATAGGTCTCGTGGCCTTTTCCGGCAACCAGCACTACATCCTGGCAACGCGCGTTGGCCACGGCCTCGCGGATCGCGCTCTCGCGATCACGGATGATGGTGATTGGCCTCGCACCCATACCGGCGCGGATGTCGCCAATAATGCCGTCGCCGGATTCGTTGCGTGGATTGTCGTCGGTGAGAATCACATCGTCGGCCAGCCGCACCGCAAGCGCGCCCATCAGCGGCCGCTTGCCGCTGTCGCGATCCCCTCCGCAACCAAACACCAGCGACAGTCGACCCTTGCAATGCTGTCGCAACACTTCAAGCGCTTTTTGCAAGGCGTCGGGCGTGTGCGCGGAATCCACGACCACCAGGGGCATGCCAGGCGCCGTGAAAGTCTCGAGCCTGCCACTGGGCGCGACCAGATCGCGCATTGCGGCAACACATTTCGCGAGCGACAGGTTGCTGCCCAGCAGCACTGCCATCACCGCCAGCACATTGTCGACGTTGAACGATCCGATCAGCGGTGTCTCCACATCGGCATTGCCGAAACTGGAGTCCAGCGTGAAGCGGGTGCCACTGACTGAATATGCAATCGAGTGCGCGCGCAGGAAGCGGCCAGCAAGGTCGACTCCGGCATGGCGCGCGACGCCACTGCGGTGGCCCCGGCTGCTGCAGGTGATGCGCGCACTGAACTGCGGCCTCGCTGCCAGCGCGGCACCGAAGCTGTCGTCGACATTGAACACGCGCAGTCGTATGTCGTCGCGCTCGAACAGGCTGGCCTTGGCCAGGCCGTAGCTTTGCATGTCACGGTGGAAATCCAGGTGATCGCGGGTGAGGTTGGTAAAAACCGCCGCATCGAAATGCACGGCGGCCACGCGATGTTGTGCCAATGCATGCGACGACACTTCCATGGCCACTGCGGCGGCGCCCTGCGCCGCGAAACCGGCCAGTTGCCGTTGTACGGTGATGGCGTCGGGAGTGGTCAGTTCCCCGGCAACCGCGTGTCCCGCAAAGCTCGTGCCCAGCGTGCCCAGGTACGCAGCCGGGTGGTCGCATGCGGTCAGGGCCTGGGCCAGCAGCCATGCGCAGGTGGTCTTGCCATTGGTGCCAGTGACACCGATCACGTCCAGCTGTCGCGATGGCGAGGCGAAGAACCGGTCTGCCAGCAGGCTGGCGCGCGCGGCCAGGTTGGGCACGGCGGCCACGATGATGTTCGACGGCAGGTCCGGAATGCGTGTGTTTTCCGGTTCAAACAGAATGACGGCCGCGCCACGTCGCGCCACATCCGCGGCGAAATCCATCCCATGCCAATGCTCGCCGCGACAGGCCAGAAAAACGCCGCCGGGAATGACCTGGCGGCTATCCAGCGTGATGTCTGTCAGCGCAATATCTTGCAGCGCAACGGCATCGGGAACAGATGCGATTCCCTGCAACAGCGAACCGAGGAATACCGGGGTTTGCGTTGCTGCGCTCATCGACGTACCAGGGTTGGCGCGTCGAGCAGGCCACGCTCCGAGCCCGGCTGGGCGGCATCAGGTGCAACACCCATCAGGCGCAGCGCCCCACCGACCACGGCAGAGAACACAGGCGCCGCGACGTCACCGCCGTAATACAGTCCTGCGGCGGGATCGTTGATCACCACTACCGCCGCCAGCCGCGGGCGCGTCGCCGGTGCAACGCCGCCGAAAATCCCCACGTAGCGATCATCGGCGTAGCCACCATTGATGGCCTTCCATGCTGTGCCGGTCTTGCCTGCAACGCGATAACCGGGAATGGCCGCGCGTTTTCCCGTGCCATCGGTAACCACGGACTCCAGCAGCGTTACCAGCGTGCGCGAATTCTTTTCAGTGAGCACGCGCTCACCGGGCACGTCGGCTTCAATCCTGTGCATGGTCACGGGACGCGACACGCCGAATGCGCCCAGCGTTGCGTAGGCCTGCGCCAGCTGCAGCGGTGTCACCGACAAACCGTAACCGCGCGACAGGGACGAAATCCCCGGCGGGCGCCAGCTGGAATAGTTCGACAGCACTCCTGCCGATTCGCCGGGAAATTCGCTGGCGGTTACGCGGCCGAATCCCAATTGCGTGAGCGTGGTCCAGATCTGCTGCGGTTCCAGCGTCAACGCGATCTTGGTCATGCCCACGTTGGATGATTTGGCCAGCACTTGGGCCAGGCCGATGGCCCCCAGCTGGTGCTCATCCTCGATGACCTTGTTGCCCACGCGTATGTAGCCGGGGCTGGTGTCGATGATACTGGCTGCGTCGTAGCGTCCCGACTGCAGCGCGGCGGCCACGACAAAAGGCTTGATGCTTGAACCGGGCTCAATGATGTCGGTGGCCGCACGATTGCGGTACATGGCCGCAGTGACCTGGCCACGATCATTGGGATTGAACGTGGGCTGGTTGACCATGGCGAGGATCTCGCCGGTGGTTACGTCCAGCACCACTATGGATCCGGAATGCGCGCGGTTGTCGCGAATCGCAGCCTTGAGCTCGCGGTATGCCAGGTACTGGATACGCATGTCGATGCTCAGCGTCACGTCGCCACCGGGACGCGCCGAACGGATGTTCTCTACGTCCTCGACTTTGCGACCCTTGCGATCCTGGATCACGCGCTTGCGACCGTCTTCGCCGGCCAGCAAGTGATCGAAGGCCAGCTCCGCTCCCTCTTGCCCTTCGTCATCGACGTTGGTGAAACCCAGCACATGGCCCACCACTTCGCCGGCCGGATAATAGCGATGGTATTCGCGCACCATGTTGACGCCTGGCAGATCCATCTTGCGCACGGCCTGCGCATCCTCGGGCTGCATGTGCCGCGCCAGCCAGATGAAATCGCGATCCTGGTTGCTGGATAGCCGGCGGGTGAATTCGCCGCGATCACGATGCAGGGTCTTGGCCAGGTCTTTCCACTGCCCACTGGCAGCCGCCAGCTCCTTGGGATTGGCCCAGGCTGATTCCACCGGGGTGCTCACGGCCAACGGTGCGCCATTGCGATCAAAAATCTTGCCGCGATGTGCCAACGTGGCCACCACGCGCGAAAACCTGGCGTCTCCCTGGCTGATCAGGAAGCCGCGGTCCACCAACTGCAGGTCCACTGCGCGCGCCAGCAATCCGGCAGCGCCCAGGCCCAGGAATCCCAGCAGAAACGCCGCACGCAAACGGAAATTCATGGCGTCGGTGCGCGCCGCACGTTTCATGGCTGCACCACCTGGATGCGCGCCGGGTCAGGGGTGGCCATGTGCAGGCGCGTGGTCGCAACGCGCTCGACGAAGGCATGCGTGGACCAGGTGCTCTGCTCCAGCTGCAGCCGACCCCATTCGATGTCGAGGTTGTCGCCCTGGCGGTTTAGCGACTCCAACTGCACGAACAGCTCGCGGGCACGATGCCGCGTGTACACCGCGCCTGCGGCGGATGCCAGCACGCCGAACCACAGCAGGATCGTGGCCACCCACAGGTTGCGCGTGGACAGCGTCATGCCTTTGCATCCCGCGACGTATCGAGCTTCTCGGCGACGCGCAGGATGGCCGAACGCGAGCGGGGGTTGGCAGCGACTTGCGCTGCCGATGCGCGCAGCTTCTTGCCCACCTGCAGCAGGTCAGGAAAATGCGGCGGCGCTATGGGCAATCGCGCGAATGCCGGATCCGGCTGCGACTTGCGCCGGATGAAATGCTTAACCAGCCGGTCTTCCAGCGAATGAAAGCTGATCACTGCCAGTCGTCCGCCCACGCTCAGCGCGTGCAACGCCGCATCCAGCCCCTGGGCCAGCTGGCCCAGTTCGTCGTTGACTTGCATGCGCAGCGCCTGGAAGGTGCGCGTCGCAGGATGCTTGCCATCGCGCGTGCGCACTGCGCTTGCCACGGCACTGGCAAGTTGCGCCGTGGTCAGTATGGGTTCGCGCTGGCGCTGGGCCACTATCGAGCGGGCGATGCGCCCTGCAAACCTTTCTTCTCCCAGGGCACCGATCACGTCCCGGATCTCGTCGGCAGCGGCACTGGCAAGCCACTGCGCGGCGCTGATGCCGTGCGTCGGGTCCATGCGCATGTCGAGCGGACCGTCGTGCTGGAAACTGAATCCGCGCTGCGCCTGGTCGAGCTGCGGGGAAGACACGCCGAGGTCGAACAGAATCCCGCGACAGGCACGTCCTTCGCCATGCTGCGCGACCAGTGACTGGAGCGCCCCGAACGGCGCATGGACTGCGACCAGCCGCGGGTCCGCGTGGAAGCGCTCACGAGCCGCAGCGACGGCCTGCGGGTCGCGATCAATCGCGAGCAGGCGGCCCTCGGGCCCGAGGCACTCGAGAATGCGGGCAGCGTGACCGCCACGTCCAAACGTTGCGTCGACAAACAGGTCGCGCCCCTGCGTGGTCGGCCCTGTGGCGAGACCGAGGGCCGCGATCGCCTCGTCGACAAGCACCGGTGTGTGCTCATCCAATGAATTGACCCCCGCGGTCCCGTCACAAAGACAACGAATCCAGTTCAGTGGCCAGGTCGGTGGCGACCTGCTCACTCTTCATCCATTCCGCGCACTGGGCGTTCCAGCGCACCTCATCCCACAGCTCCAGGCGCTTGCCCTGCCCGATCAGCATGGCGTTGCGCTGTAGGCCGGCGAACTGGCGCAGCTCCGGAGACAACGCGATGCGCCCGTGACTGTCGATTTCGACTTCGGTGGCATGGCCGACCATCAGGCGCTGCAGCCGCCGCGACTGGGCATGCAGGCTGGGCAGTCCCATCAGGTGCTGCTCGATTTGCTCCCATTCGGGGGTGGGGTAGATAAGGAGGCACTGGTCGCGGTCCACGGTAACCACCACCCGGCCTGCCCCACGGTCGCCCAGCAGGGCGCGGTAGCGCGTGGGCACCACAACCCGACCCTTGTCATCGACAGTTACTTTTGTTGCACCGCGGAACATGCCCTGATCCTGGGGATTACCCATTACTCCCCACTTACGCCCACTTGGCGCCACTATAGGAAGCCCAAGGTCCTCATGTCAACGCTGCACACCCATTTTTTTGTTTACGCCACAAAGACTTACGATGTTTGTGCAAAATTGCACCAACAATGCCAAGTTCTCTTTTTGATTCCGTGACTTGGGTCGAAATGCTAATAAACAACATTGCAAATCGGGCAAATTTGACTGCCAAGGCAGCTTAAGGAGCGATTCATGGACATGCAGCAGGAAATTCTCGAGTTGCGCCGGCAGCTGGGTGTGCTGCAGGACAAGGACGCTATCCGCGAGCTTCAGTACAGCTACGGCTATTTCATCGACAACCGCATGTTTCGCGAGATGGCCGACCTGTTCGCCGACCAGGGCGCGTGGATGGAAATCGGCAACCGCGGACGCTACCTGGGAAAAGAGCGCATCCACGATTTCCTGCACCAGGTACTGGGCAATGGACGCTGGGGATTGTTGCGCGATGAAGTGATCAATCATGTGCAGCAGCAGATGATCATCACGATTAATGAAGACCGGCAGCATGCACGCGCGCGATCACGCGCGCAGGTCCAGGGCAATTCACCGCCGGATACGCCGCATTTCCTGCTGGCCGATGGCATCTACGAGAATGAATACGTGCGCGAAGGGGGACGCTGGAAGATACTGGGCATCACCGTGACGATGACGTTCTACGCTTCACTGGTGCGCGACCGCATCTGGTTTCCCACTGCGCCGCCGAGTGAGGCGTTGCCACCCGATGCTGCCAGCCAACCCGTCGATGCGGCCTTGGGTCGGCAGTTCAATCCGTTTCACTTCCGTCATCCGCTGACCGGCAAGCCGCTGCCAACTCCACACTCATGAACAGGCCCAGCCTCATTCTTCTGGCGCTGCTGGGGGCGGCCATCATGATGCTCGACGGCTACGACCTGCAGGTCATCGCCCTCGTCGTGCCGCTGATTTCCTCGGCCTGGGGCGTGGCCGCCAGTTCATTCGGCTGGGTGATGACCATGCCGGTGTTTGGACTGGGCAGCGGCGCATTGCTGATTGCACCACTGGGTGATCGTTACGGTCGACGCCTGCTTATTCTGCTGGGTGTGCTGCTGGTGTCATTGGCCGTGGGTGCCAGCGCGCTGGTACATGACCTGTGGGCGCTGGGCGCGCTGCGCTTCCTCACGGGCCTGGCGCTGGGCATGACATTGCCCAATCTCACGGCGCTGGTGGCAGAGCTGGCTCCAGCCAAAATCCGCTCCGGATTGCTTACATTGATTTCGCTTGGCATATCGCTGGGCGCATTGAGTTCCGGACTCATCGTGCCAAAGTTGCTGCCGGCCTTCGGCTGGCAGGGCGCCTTCCTGTGCAGCGCGGCCGCCGGCCTGCTGTTCTTCGTGCTGTTGTATTTCCTGCTGCCCGAAGCCCCTTCGTTCCTGTCGCGCGACACATCAACCACTGCAGTTGCACGCACACCGCGCGCGCCGTTCTGGAGCAACTACGCCACGCTGCTGGGGCCGGAGTTCCGGCAACGCACGATGGCGTTGTGGCTGCTGTGGATATGCAACGCGTTCATGCTGTACATCGTGTCGAGCTGGCTGCCGACGCTGCTGGCGCAATCAGGTTGGGATGTAATGGGCGCATCGCACAGCGTTGCCTGGTTCCAGGGCGGCGGCATGGCAGGCGGATTGGTGATCGCTGCATTGATGGATCGCTGGCGACCGCGCGGCGCGTTGATCGGCGCCTACCTGGTATGCGCCGCCGGAATCGTGGTGCTGGGCTGGCTGGGAACATCGGCAATCAGCTGGAGTGTGGCATTCGCCATGATCGGCGTCGGCGTCGGGGGCATGAACGTCGCGCTGAGCGCCGTGACCGTGATGCTGTATCCCGCGCGCATTCTTTCCACCGGCATTGGCAGTGGCGTGGCAGTGGGGCGTCTGGGCGCCATTGGCGGACCGCTGGTGGGCGCGTGGCTTATCGGCCAGGGTCTTGCAGCACGCGATGTGCTGATGGCGCTGATACCCGCGGTGCTGATCTGCATAATCTGCGTCGCGTGGATGCCGCTGCGGCGCACGCGTACCGACGCCGCGAAGATCACGGCCTAGCGGCTACTAGAGCAATGCGTAATAGCGCAGCGTGTTGCCTTCGCGGTGACGCTGGCCGATGCCGATGAAGATGTGCTTCATCAGCCAATCGTGCGGACCGGCCTCGGTTTCAAAGCTGGGCGCAGAACGAAGATAGAACTCGTCGAAGGCTACTTCCGGTCCGTCCTTGAACATCCACTCGCGCATGCGCGCCAGCGTGTCCGGCTGCCGGCCCCACAAATAGCCGCGGTTGTACATGAGTATCTTGGTGCCATCATCGGCTTCCAGCATGTAGCGGGCGTCTGTGGCCAGCACATCGTCGGGGCGGAACAGCGCCCAGTCACCGCCACTCAACGGCATCACGCGGCCATTGAGTCGTGGACCGCTAATGACGCCCGAATCCACATAGACAAATCCGCGGCCCGCACCGCTGGGCATGTGCTTGATGGTGTCGTGTCGCGCGAACTCCAGTTTGATCTCGAACACGAACTCGAACTTTGGCGCGTCGGGCAGGGAACTGCCCGCAAATGTCGACCCGGTCATGACTTTCTTCTCCGATTCTTTTTGACATCGAAAAAATGGGGAGCCGGCCTATAAGCCGGGTTCTGTCGAGGGCAATCATTCCTCTACGATCTGTGTCACCACAGACCTCCAGCAGCCTACCCGGAAGTACGCGGGACTCACGCTGCAGCAGGTCTTGCGACCCCTGCGACTTCCCTATTTGGCCTTGCTCCGAGTGGGGTTTTCCAGCCGTCGAGTGTTACCACCGACGCGGTGCGCTCTTACCGCACCGTTTCACCCTTGCCGGCACCCCTTTGGATTGCTCCTCGCGGGCACTTAGGCGGTCTATTCTCTGTTGCACTTTCCGTGGGCTCGCACCCCCCAGGCGTTACCTGGCACTCTGTCCACCGGAGCCCGGACTTTCCTCCCCTCAGCGCTGTTTCCAGCGCCTCGCGGCGACTGCCCGGCCGGCTCCCCGCGCGCACATTAGCATCATGTGCTGCCGCGAAGGCGGCGTTCCAGCGCTTCGATACGCCCCAGCAGGTCCAGCACCAGTGCGGAGCCGGCCGGATTCACGCCCAGGTCGCGCTGCAGCCGCAGCGAGATGCGCGCACGACGCAGCGCATCGCCGTTGAAACGCCACTGCGTCACCGAGTGGGTTTCGATGACGCCGTGTTCCACCAGCTCCACAACCTGCGTCTCTTGCACCGCGCAGATGCTGCACAACTCGGTGAGGCTGAACTCCTGCTCTTCAACGATGGGTCCGGAAAGCTCACCGGAATTCTCATTGCGTTGGGCCATGCTCAGACTCCCAGTGATGTGCGCGGATTGAACGGGACTGCTGCGGCGAACGCTGAATACGCGGCGCGTACGTTGTCGCTGTCTGCAGGTGGCAGGACAATCTGCAGCACCGCATACAGATCACCGGGCTCTTTGGCCGGCAGGCCGCGCCCGCGCAATCGCAATTGCGCGCCGGCCTTTGATCCCGCGGGGATCTTGAGCTGCACCACGCCGCCTGGCGTAGGCACTGGAACACTGGCACCCAGCGCCACTTCCCAGGGCGCCACCGGCAGATCCAGATAAAGATCGCGTCCCTCGGGACGATACAGCCGATGCGGTGCGAAACTGACTTCGAGAAACAGGTCCCCGGCCTTGGTTTCTCCAGGCAAAGTCTCGCCCTGGCCTGCCAGGCGTATGTGCTGACCGGCCTGGATGCCGCGCGGAATCTTGACGTTGAGCGTTCGTTGTCCCACTGACGGCACACTCAGCGTCAACGCACGCGTGCCGCCTTCGAGCGATGACTCCAGGTCCACAATCACGCGTGCGTGATGGTCCTCGCCGCCTTGCCGTGGCCTGGCCTGGCCAAATCCGCCCCGCCCAGCAGCACCACCGAAACCGCCCCGCCCGCTACCGGCTCCGAACAGCGACTCGAAGAACGAGCTGGTGTCACCATCAAAAGCAGAGTTGCCCTCTTCGCCCGGACCGGCGCGACCCGCGCCGCGAAACTCGAATCCTGAACCCCAGTCCGGCGGCGGCTGAAACGACTCTCCTGGTGGCGGCCCTTTGCCCAACTGGTCATAGGCCGCGCGCTTCTCCGGGTCGCGTAGCACCTCGTTGGCCTCGCCGACCTCCTTGAAGCGCGCCTCGGCATCCTTTTCCTTGCTGACATCGGGATGGTATTTGCGCGCCAGCTTGCGATAAGCCTGCTTGATCTGCGCGGGCGTTGCGTCCCGGGCCACACCCATGATGGCGTAATAGTCCTTGAATTCCATGGGGTCACTATGGGCACTGGAATCGGCACGCGCAATATCCGAAGCGGCAGGATTTTCGGGTATCGTCACTGGCTACAAGTCGAGGAGCGCGCATGCAGAACCCGCAGAGTCCCCTGGCTACGTTGATACCCATCGTCATCATCTTTGCGGTATTCCTGCTGCGCATGCGCCGCATGGGCGTGCGCCCAATGAAGCTGCCCATGCTGTGGATCAGGCCGGCCATCATCTGCGTGGTCGCCGCGGTATTCCTCTACACCACGCCGCCGCACAGCGTGGTGCAGGGCCTGATACTGGCTGCTGCGCTGGGCGCTGGAGCGGCGCTGGGTTGGCACCAGGGAAAACTGATGGCCATCTCGCTCAACACCGAGACGGGAACCCTGCAGGTACATGCCTCACTGATCGCGCTGGCCAGTTTTTTCGGTCTCATAATCCTGCGCATCGCGCTGCGTCCGTGGCTGACCGGAGCCACTTCCCCCTTCCATGCCTATATAGGTGTCGTAACCGATGCCTTCATACTGTTCTTCCTGGGCTTTGCCTGTGCGCAGGCCACGGAAATGTTCATACGAGGAAGGGCGCTGCTGGCGGCAAGGAGTGCATAGTGAAGTTGCGAATCAACAAGAGCTGGCTGCTGTTGGCAATCGCTGCGCTTCCCGCGCTGGCCGCCGACACCCTGGCAGTCAAGACCGGCACCTGGGAAACCACGGTCAACATCAAGAGCGCGGGCATGTCCATGGCCGCAGACCTGCTTGCAAAAATGACCGCGGAACAGCGCGCGCAAATGGAGGCCTTCATCAGCAGGATGCCGGCTGCGGTACCCGAGTCGATGACCAGCAAGAACTGCATCACGCAGAAGGAAGTTGAAGACGGCGCATTCAAGGCGCAGCAGATGCAGAAAGACAGCAAGTGCAGCTACAAGCCCGGCGCCAGCAATACCCGCTCCCATCAGGAATGGATCATCGATTGCCCCGGCGAAAAAACCATCAATGGCGGGACCATGGTGGTGGACGCGGTGGACCCTACGCATGTCAACGGCGTGATGCATATCCGGACACCGGCCGCGACCATCGAGTCGACGTTTACATCGAAGTGGCTGGGCGCCAGCTGCACCGACACCAACTAGCGCAATTTTCGAAAAGATGCTGGCGTGGGCGCGTCAGCCAGCGCGCTGCATCAGCCTGATATCGCTTCCCAGGTCCTTGCGATAGACCAGACCCGCAGCGGGCAGCATGACTACGGCGCCCTTCTTGAGAAACCGCCATTGCGTTCTTGCCTGGGCATCAGTGAATTGTCCGGTGTCTATTGACGCCACGACCACGCCACCATCAACAGCGCCTACCTTTACGCGGTCGCCCACCCGCAGTTCCCGACCATCGGCGTATTTCACGGGCGCACACCATTGGCATGCAAATGGAAGGAAGCCAGGGCGTCCCTGAAGCGATTCCGTGTGGGCCTGGGCACGCCCTGGATGGATGCGCATGCCAGTTTGAAGCGCCATTCGCGCAGCGCTTCCTGATTGCGCAGCTGTATGTAGTCAAGGGGGGCACTGGGCTCAACTTGCTCCAGAGCCTTGCGGTGTTTTTCAATCAGCACGGTTTTGTTACTCATGACTCTCCGTTTTGCGCTTTGCCGCTTTCCTTTTCTTCGGCGCTTTAGTCGCTGGCACCTTGGCACCTTTTTCCCGCGCCTCCGACAGGCCGATGGCAATTGCCTGCTTGCGACTGGTGACCTTCTGTCCAGAGCCACCGCTCCTGAGCTCGCCGCGTTTCATCTCGTGCATAGCACGCGCAACCTTGGCGCCGGCGGTCTTCCCGTATCGAGACTTGGACTTGGCCATGAGGGGAGTGTCGCGCTTCACCTGCAACGGC
>JBDTPN010000030.1:0-38871 GCA_039932715.1 Pseudomonadota bacterium
GGCCAGACGCGCATGCCGCTGGTGCAGAAATACGTCAAGGATTTCTTCGGCAAGGAGCCGCGTCGCGACGTCAATCCGGACGAGGCAGTGGCCGTGGGTGCTGCCATCCAGGCCGGCGTGCTGGCCGGTGAGGTCAAGGATGTGCTGCTGCTGGACGTGACGCCGCTGTCACTGGGCATCGAGACACTGGGCCAGGTCATGACCAAGCTCATCGAGAAAAACACCACTATCCCGACCAAGGCTTCGCAGGTGTTTTCCACTGCGGATGACAACCAGACGGCGGTCACCATCCACGTGCTGCAGGGTGAGCGCGATCGCGCCTCGGACAACAAGTCACTGGGTCGCTTCGATCTCACCGAGATCGGTGCGGCACCGCGCGGCACGCCGCAGGTCGAGGTGACCTTCGACATCGATGCCAACGGCATCCTCAATGTTTCGGCGAAGGACAAGGGCACTGGCAAGGAGCAGAAGATCGTCATCCGCGCTTCCAGCGGCCTGTCCGAGGATGAGATCAAGCGCATGGTCACGGATGCGGAAGCGCATGCGGCCGAAGACAAGAAATTCCGCGAACTGGTGGAGACGCGCAACCGCGCTGATGCACTGGTGCACTCCACTGAAAAATCGCTGCAGGAACTGGGCGACAAGGTGGCGGCGGGTGATCGCGCCAATGTCGAGTCGGCACTGTCTGACCTGCGCACCACGCTCAAGGGTGACGACAAGGATGTCATCGATCGCAAGGCCGAGGCCCTCGCCAAGGTCGCCTCCGGTCTGGCGGCGCAGGCACAGCAGGCCAATGCAGGCGGCGGCGCTGGTGGCGGTGAGTCGGCTTCGACCTCCGATGGCGGAACTGCTCCCAACGACAATGTCGTCGATGCGGAGTTTGAAGAGGTCAAGGACAAGGATCGCGGTAATACCTGATTCATGTCGAAGCGCGATTACTACAAGGTCCTGGACCTGGCGCGCGATGCGTCGGAAGCCGACATCAAGAAGGCTTACCGACGCCTCGCCATGAAACATCATCCGGACCGCAATCCGGATGACACCGCGGCGGAAGAGCAGTTCAAGGAGGCCAAGGAAGCCTACGAAGTGCTGTCCGACACGGGCAAGCGGGCCACCTATGACCAGTACGGGCATGCCGGGCTGGATGCACAGCGCGGGGGTGGTGCCGGTGGCATGAACCCGGGTGAAGCCTTCGGCGACATCTTCGGCGATGTGTTCGGAGATATATTCGGCGGAGCGCGCCGCGGTGGCCGCTCGCAGGTGTTTCGCGGTGCGGACCTGCGTTACGACATGGAGCTGGATCTGCACCAGGCAGTGTTCGGCACGACCATGGAAATCGATGTGCCCAAGCTGTCCGAATGCGAGACCTGCAAGGGCAGTGGTGCGGCCAAGGGCAGCACCCCCGTGCAATGCGAGACCTGTCACGGCAGCGGCCATGTGCGGGTTTCACAAGGCATATTCCAGCTGCAGCAAACCTGCCCGCGTTGCCGCGGCAGTGGCAAGACCATCAAGAATCCCTGCGACACCTGCCTGGGACAAGGTCGGGTGCGCCGGACCAAGAAACTTTCCGTGAAGATTCCCGCCGGCGTGGACAACGGTGATCGCGTGCGTCTGGCTGGTGAAGGAGAGGCGGGACGCAATGGCGGTCCGGCGGGCGATTTATATGTGGAGATGCACATACACGCGCACGAGATTTTCGAGCGCGATGGTGAGAATCTTTCCTGCGAGGTGCCCATCAGTTTTGGCACCGCGACTCTGGGCGGCGCGGTGATCGTGCCCACGCTGGACGGACAGGTGTCTCTCAAGATTCCCGCGGAAACCCAATCCGGGCGCGTTTTTCGCCTGCGCGACAAGGGCGTGCAACCGGTGCGCGGCGGTTCGCGTGGCGACCTGTTCTGTCGGGTGATGGTCGAGACGCCGGTGAAACTGTCCAGCGAGCAGCGCGACTTGCTGCGAAAATTCGAAGCTACCCTCAAGACCGAAGATCGGCGGCACTCGCCGCGCGAGGAAGGTTTCTTCGAGGGTGTAAAGCGTTTCTTCACCAACGCGGAGAGTTGATTTGGTTCGAATTGGCGTCGTGGGAGTTGCTGGTCGCATGGGCCTCGCGCTGGTGCGCGCCATCCATGCAGCGCCGACGCTGCAACTGGTGGCGGCATACGATCACGCATCAAGTCCTGCACTGGGTCAGGACGCAGGCAAGTTGGCGGGGTTGGATGCCATGGGTGTGCTGGCAAATTCCGACCTGCGCCCCGCACCAGGATCCATGGATGTGATGGTCGACTTCTCGCGTGCCGATGCAGTGGGTTGCACTGCCGAGGCCTGCGCTGCCGCAGGGGTGGCGCTGATGATAGGCACCACCGGATTGGACGCGGCGACGCAGCTGCGCATCGACAAGGCCGCCGAAAAAATCCCCGTGCTGGTTTCGGCCAATACCAGTCTTGCATTGAATGTCCTGGCCGAAGCGGTTCGCATGGCCGCGCGATCTTTGCCCGACTACGACATCGAGATTTTCGAGGCTCACCACCGGCACAAGGTGGATGCGCCTTCAGGCACGGCCCTGCTGCTGGGTGATGCCGCGGCCGAAGCCCGCGGACAGCGCCTGGAGCGGCCCGTTTCCCTTACGGGCGCCCGCAGCGGGCCCCGCGGGGCGGGCGGCATCGGGTTCTCGGTAGCCCGGGGCGGCGATGTGGTGGGTGAGCATGATGTGCGCTTCCTTGGAACCGGGGAGCAGCTGCAGCTCTCCCACGTTGCCACCGACCGCGCCATCTTTGCCCGCGGCGCCCTGGCCGCCGCCCGCTGGGTGGTCGGCCGACCTGCCGGCCGTTACTCAATGGCTGATTTTCTATTTCCAAAACAGTAGCTTACATCAAACAGTGCCGGGAAAGTCCCGCCCCGCACCCCCGTTTCAGGGTCCAAGTTCGCATGGACAGAAAGGGCTCTGAACCTTAGAATTTCGGCCGAATCCGTTACATCCAGTTGCGGGTTTGTCCGCGCAAGGCGGGAGGGCGTTCCACAAGAACTCCTCCCGCTTTGTGCATCTGCACCTCGAAAGTTGCATCAATGCGAGGACGATGCCATAGCCAAACGACACGCGGAGGTCGGTGAGTGAGTGTGAGCGCCGTATTGGCTCTGGCGGATGGAACCGTATTCCACGGCCGTTCTATCGGAGCAAAAGGTAATACGACCGGCGAAGTTGTCTTCAATACTTCCATGACGGGCTATCAGGAGATTCTCTCCGATCCGTCATACGCCCGTCAGATCGTCACGTTGACCTATCCGCATATCGGCAACACCGGTACGACACCCGAGGACCAGGAGTCTTCGATGGTGGCACCGGCGGGCCTGGTAATCCGTGACCTGCCATTGCTCGAGAGCAACTGGCGTTCCAATCTTTCCCTGCCAGCCTATCTTGAGCGCGGCCGCATCGTCGCCATCGCGGGTCTCGACACGCGCAAGTTGACCCGGCTGCTGCGCGAGAACGGTGCGCAGTCCGGCTGCATCATGACTGGCGACAACGTGGACTCCACCGTGGCCGTCCATGCGGCGCGCAGATTCCCCGGCCTCAAGGGCATGGACCTTGCCAAGGTGGTCTCCACCCGCGAGCGCTATCAATGGAATGACGGCAGCATCTGGCGTGAACCCAACCGGCCAACGCTGCGACCCAACCAGCGCTTGCACGTGGTGGCCTACGATTTCGGCATGAAGCGCAACATCCTGCGCCTGCTGGCGGACGCGGGTGCACGCATCACTGTGGTTCCCGCCCAGACGCCTGCAGCAGAGGCATTGTCGCTGCTGCCCGATGGTGTGTTTCTTTCGAATGGGCCTGGCGATCCCGAGCCGTGTGATTACGCCATCAACGCCATCCGCGAAATCCTGGCCACGGATATGCCGGTATTCGGCATCTGCCTGGGTCACCAGTTGCTGGGGCTGGCGGCCGGTGCGCGCACGCTCAAGATGAAGTTCGGCCACCATGGTGCCAACCACCCGGTGCTGGACCTGCAGACCAGGCGCGTGATCATCACCGCGCAGAACCACGGATTCGCGGTGGATCCCGACTCGCTGCCGCCCAATGTCCGCCCCACACATGTGTCGCTGTTCGATGGTTCGCTGCAGGGAATCGAATTGACCGACAAGGTTGCGTTCAGCTTTCAGGGGCATCCCGAAGCCAGCCCGGGTCCACATGACCTGCTGCCGCTGTTCGACAGATTTACGCAGGCGATGATCCGCCGGCTGCAGTCCCAGTTACGCATCATGCCGCGCACCGGCTCTTCGGAAACCTAGGTACATGCCGCGTCGCACAGACATCAAGAGCATCCTGATCATTGGCGCGGGCCCGATTGTCATCGGGCAGGCCTGCGAGTTCGATTACTCCGGTGCCCAGGCCTGCAAGGCGCTGCGCGAAGAGGGGTACCGGGTCATCCTGGTCAATTCCAATCCGGCGACCATCATGACGGACCCGGAGATGGCCGATGCCACATACATCGAACCCATCAACTGGCACACCCTGGCCAGCATCATAGAAAAGGAACGGCCCGACGCGTTGCTGCCCACCATGGGCGGCCAGACTGCGCTCAACACCGCGCTGGATCTGGTGCGCGAGGGTGTACTCAAGAAATTCAACGTGGAGATGATCGGCGCGTCGCGCGAGGCCATCGATATGGCGGAGGATCGCGAGAAATTCCGCAATGCCATGAGCGAAATCGGACTGGAGTCCCCGCGCTC
This sequence comes from Pseudomonadota bacterium, assembly GCA_039932715.1. Lineage (GTDB taxonomy): Bacteria > Pseudomonadota > Gammaproteobacteria > Steroidobacterales > Steroidobacteraceae > ZC4RG30. The sequence continues at coordinate 4,723 of JBDTPN010000030.1, forward strand.
GCTGATTGCGCATTCCATGGAGCAGGCATTTGCCGCGCAGGCGCAGCTGGGATTCCCGGTGGTGATACGCCCTTCGTTCACCATGGGTGGCAGCGGTGGCGGCATCGCCTACAACCGTGAAGAGCTCGAAACCATCGTGGCGCGCGGGCTGTATGCCTCGCCCACTTCAGAAGTTCTGCTCGAGGAATCGGTGGTGGGCTGGAAGGAATTCGAGATGGAGGTGGTGCGCGATCGCAATGACAATTGCATTATCGTCTGCTCCATCGAGAACCTCGACCCCATGGGCGTACATACGGGTGATTCAATCACCGTGGCCCCGGCGCAGACGCTGACCGACAAGGAATACCAGCGCATGCGCAACGCATCCATCGCGGTGCTGCGCAAGATCGGCGTCGAGACCGGTGGTTCAAACGTGCAGTTTGCCCTCAATCCCGAGGACGGCCGCCTGCTGATCATCGAGATGAACCCGCGCGTGTCGCGTTCATCGGCGCTGGCGTCCAAAGCCACCGGATTCCCCATTGCCAAGATCGCCGCCAAGCTTGCCGTGGGTTACACCCTGGATGAACTCAAGAACGACATCACCGGCGGACAGACACCGGCGTCCTTCGAGCCGGCCATCGACTACGTGGTCACCAAGATTCCGCGCTTCACTTTCGAGAAATTCCCTGCTGCCAATGCGCGGCTTACCACGCAGATGAAATCCGTGGGCGAGGTGATGGCCATTGGGCGCACCTTCCAGGAGTCATTACACAAGGCGCTACGCGGACTTGAGACCGGTCTCGACGGGCTGGGCAGCGTTACCACGCTGCCGCTGGTGGGAGAGGAAGCTACCGCGGCGCTCGAATATGAACTGCGTTCGCCAGGCGCCAACCGCCTGTTGCAGGTGGCCGATGCTTTCCGCGCCGGCTGGACGCTGCAGCGTGTGCAGGAACTCAGCTATATCGATCCTTGGTTCCTGGCGCAGATCCAGGACCTGGTGCGTGAAGAAGCCGCGGTCATCGCGCAGGGTGCGGGTGTGATGGAAGCGGGGCGCCTGCGCGAACTCAAGCGCAAGGGCTTCTCCGACAGCTGCCTGGCGCGACTGACCGGCCAGAGCGAGAAATCTTTCCGCGACCGGCGCCGTGCTTTGGGTGTGGTGCCGGTCTATAAGCGAGTCGACACCTGTGCGGCGGAATTCGCGACCACCACCGCTTATCTCTACTCCACTTATGAAGAGGAGTGCGAGGCCAACCCCACCAATCGGCGCAAGATCATGATCCTGGGTGGGGGTCCCAATCGCATCGGCCAGGGCATCGAGTTTGACTATTGCTGTGTGCATGCCGCGATGGTGCTGCGCCAGGATGGCTTCGAAACCATCATGGTCAACTGCAATCCGGAAACGGTTTCCACCGACTACGACACTTCGGATCGACTGTACTTCGAGCCGCTGACGCTGGAAGACGTGCTTGAAGTCATCGCCAAGGAAAAACCCCTGGGCGTGATCGTGCAGTACGGCGGGCAGACGCCGCTCAAGCTGTGTCGCGCGCTGGAAGCCGCAGGCGCGCCCATCATTGGCACGACGCCCGAATCCATCGATGTGGCCGAGGATCGCGAGCGATTCTCGGATCTGGTGCGGCACCTGGGATTGCGACAGCCCGCCAACGCTACGGCACGCACCGAGGATCAGGCGCTGCGCATGGCGCGCGACGTGGGCTATCCACTGGTGGTGCGTCCTTCCTATGTGCTGGGCGGTCGTGCCATGGAAGTGGTGTATGCCGAGGAAGACCTGCGCAACTACATGACTACCGCTGTCTCTGTGTCCAACGACAGCCCGGTGCTGCTGGACCGCTTCCTCGACCAGGCCATTGAAGTCGATGTGGATGCCATCTGCGACGGCACCGATGTGCTCATTGGCGGAATCATGGAACACGTGGAACAGGCAGGCGTGCATTCGGGTGATTCCAGTTGCTCATTGCCGCCCAACAGCCTGTCGCCGCAGATCCAGCAGCAGCTGCGCGATCAGACGCGCAAGCTCGCATTGGGGCTCAAGGTGGTGGGCCTGATGAACGTGCAGTTCGCCATCCAGAACGGCGTGGTCTATGTGCTGGAGGTCAATCCGCGCGCTTCACGCACCGCGCCGTTTGTTTCCAAGGCCACCGGGCGTGCCATTGCCAAGCTTGGCGCGCAGGTCATGACCGGGCGCAAGCTGGCAGAGCTGGGTGCAACCACCGAGATCATTCCGCAGTATTTCTCCGTGAAAGAAGCGGTATTCCCGTTTGCCAAATTTCCGGAGTCGGATCCCATACTGGGGCCGGAGATGAAATCCACCGGCGAAGTCATGGGCACGGGCCGCACATTTGGTGAAGCCTACGCCAAGGCGCAACTGGGGTCCGGCACCGCGCTGCCGCAGACAGGCACGGCGCTGATCAGCGTGCGCGAGCGCGACAAGCCCGGGGCCGTGGCCATGGCAGGCAAGCTCATAGAGCGCGGTTTCAACATCGTTGCCACCGATGGTACCGCCAAGGCGATAGTCGCGGCCGGCTTGGCGTGCAAGCGCGTCAACAAGGTGCGTGAGGGCAGACCGCATATCGTCGACATGATCAAGAATGATGAGATCGACCTGATCATCAACACCACCGAAGGGCGCCAGGCCACGCGCGACTCCATGGCGATACGTCGTGAAGCCGTGGGTCGCCACGTCACCTACTTCACGACCCTGGCCGCGGGTCTGGCCACTTGTGAGGCGCTGGATCACCTGGGCGACGTCGACGTGAACCGCCTGCAGGATCTGCACAGGGAAGTGGGTACATGAGTCGCGTCCCGATCACACTGCGCGGCGCCGAAGCGTTGCGCATCGAGCTGCGCCAGCTCAAGTCAGAGGCGCGCCCCAACGTCATCAAGGCCATTGCCGAGGCGCGCGCGCACGGCGATCTCTCAGAGAACGCGGAGTATCACGCGGCGCGCGAGCAGCAGGGATTCATCGAGGGTCGCATCCAGGAGCTGGAGTCCAAGCTGTCCAACGCCGAGATCATCGACGTGACCACGGTGACTGCGGCCGGTCGGGTGGTTTTTGGCGCCACCGTTGACCTCGAAGATGAAGACAGCGGCGCGCGAGTCACCTACCAGATCGTTGGCGAGGACGAAGCCAACATCAAGGCGCAACGCATCTCGTTCAACTCGCCTATCGCGCGGGCGCTGGTTGGCAAGGAGCAGGGCGACGTGGTTCCGGTGGCCGCGCCCGGCGGTACCCGTTCATTCGAGATTATTGCAGTGCGTTACATATGACGAAGTGCGCCATTCCATAATCGCCCTGATGCCTGCGAACAGGGTCACAGTTTGGCAACAAGGGCCCCATGTAGGGGTATGACGACAGGTTGCGCATGCCCCATTCCCGCCGGCTTGCTGCACAATGCGGAGACATGAAATCCGCCACGCCTCAGAAGGGATTCTCGTTGCTGGAGTTGCTGGTCACCATAACCATCGCCGGCATCCTGCTTGGCATCGCCGTGCCGGCCCTGGGCAACTTCCTGCGCGGCAGTCGCCTGTCGGGCGGCGCGCGGGAATTCATCGTGGATTTCGCCTTGGCCCGCAACGAAGCGGTGCTGCGGGCTGCGACAGTAACCGTGTGCACGTCCTCCGACATGGCCGCGTGCACCAACTCCCCCTGGACCGAAGGGCGCATCATTTTCGTGGATGGAGGCGCCATCGGTACAGTCGACGGCGGCGATGTGATCATAGGCAGCAGCCGCGCACTCAATAGCGCGCTGACAGTGACTTCGTCCGGCGTTGCGACGGCCAATGTCATTAGCTTTTCGCCCATGGGCCGGATTACCGGAGTGGGCCAGATCACGGTGTGCGCCGCGGATCAGATGCAACGCGACATCAACATTCGCGCCAGCGGTTCCGCCTCACTCGACAAGACGACAACGGCATGCTGAACACCCAATCACAACGCGGCTTCACCATGGTCGAGGCGCTGGTCACTGTGCTGATCTTTGCCATTGGCCTGCTGGGCGTCATCGGCCTGCAAACCCTGGCGCTGTCATCGACCAGCATCTCGAACCAGCGCGGTGACGCCACGGTGCTGGCCCTGGATATGGCGGATCGCATGCGCGCCAATCTGGGAGCCGTCGTTACGGGTGTCGGTACCGGCTACGACGTCGCAGTGCCGGCCTCCAATGCTTGTCGGGACGTGTATGCAAACGCGACGGCGGTTGCCGGTGTATGTACCAGTGCGCAACTGGCGGCAGATGATCTCTACGACTGGCAAGCGCAGATTCAGCAGACCCTGCCCAACGGCGGTGGCACCGTGTGCATCGACCGTGTGACCACTGACGGAGCGCCCGGCGCGCCGGTCTGTGATGGACTAGGAGTTTCGTACGTCATCTATGTGTGGTGGACGCAGCAGGCCACACAGAACGTGACTGCAGCCGTGCAGCAGTTTGCGATGGTGGTGCGGCCATGAAGCACCAACGGGGATTTACGCTGGTAGAGATCATGGTGGCCATGGCCATTGGCCTGGTGATGACTGCCGTGATCGTTACGGTTTTCGGGCAGTCAACGCAGTCGAGCAAGGTTAATCAGGCCAGGGGCGAAATCCAGGAACAGGCGCGCGTGGCCCTCGACACGCTACAGCGCGATCTTCGCCAGGCTGGCTACATCGGCTGCAACAGCAATCGCTTGCTCAATTCGGGTGGATTGATCAATACCGCTACGACGCCCGCCTCCTACCTGGACAACATAGCCATTTCTATGCAGGGATACGAAGGAACAGGGGCTTCGTTTGTTCCGGCCGCGCCAGTAGCCGTCACCGGCGCGACGCCGAATGCTTCGCCGATCAATGACGCGATTACCATACGAATTCCTGCCGGGCAGCCAGTGTCGCTCAGCGGCACCATGGCCTCCGGCACAGCCGTGGTACCCGTCTTTTCGACCGCCGGTTTCGCTGCGGCCACCCGTGCAGTGATTGGGGATTGTGCCCAGTCCAGCCTTTTTGTCGTAACTGGCGTGGCGGGCGGACTCCAGCATGCCGTCGGTGCGTCCAACACAACGGCCGACCTGGGCCGCGCTTTCGGCCCCGATGCCATGGTGGTGGCCTTCAACACCATCTCCTACTACGTTGCGCCCAGCAGTTTCAGTGGAGAAAACTCGCTGTGGCGTCGAGTGGGTCTTGCGGGGAATTCGGAAGAAGTCGCCGAGGGCGTGGAGGACTTCCAGCTAACTTACGGACAGGATACCGACGGCGACAATTTCGCGGATATCTTCACCGCGGCAGACGCCGTTGCAGACTGGCGGCAGGTAGTTTCCGTGCGCGCCAGCCTGCTGCTGCGCAGCAAGGCCGACCGCACTGCGCAGAACGCCCAGGCATACAACTTTAATGGCGCCACCTCCATTGCCCCGCCGGATCGGCGACTGCGGCGCCCCTTCAATATCACCGTGCAACTGCGCAACCGCACCATATGAATACGCGCCAGATACTTCGCGGCCAGCGCGGCGCCTCACTGGTGATCGCGCTGATGTTCCTTGTGGTGCTGACCATCCTGGGGCTGGTCGCTGTGCGCTCATCTACAGTGCAGGAGCGAATGGCCGGCAATGACCGCGACCGCGCGGTTGCGTTCGAGGCTGCCGAGGCTGCGCTGCGCGATGCAGAACGCGACATTCAGGCCAACGTGACCTCCGCCAATGCATTTGACAACGTGTGTACCGATGGCCTGTGCCTGCTCTCCACCGTGGCCACTCCCAACTGGAACAGTGTTTCGTGGACCGGAGCAACTTCGAGGATTTACGGCGTCAACTCCGGCGCAGGCGCCTTCCCGCTGGCGGTGGCAAATGCGCCGCGGTACATCATCGAGTTGTTGCCCGACCTTCCGTCAGCGCCAGGAAATGCTCTAAACGCCAACCCAAATTCTTCCACTACGGGTGGAACGGCGTACCGGATTACGGCGCGTGGCTGGGGCCGTCGCCCAGGCACGTCGGTCATGTTGCAGAGCGTCTATTTCAAACAGTAAGCAGCAATCGCAGGAACTTCACATGAACACCAGCAATTCATTGCGTCCCAGCCCACTTCGGGTGGCCGTGTGCATGGCCCTGTCCGCAGGGGCCAGCGTGGCGATGGCCGCGCCGCTTGTGGTCAGCGAGACTCCACTGTTCGTCGCTTCCGGCAACAAGCCCAATGTGCTGCTGACCGTGGCCAACTCCAACAGCATGGACGAGGACGCAACCGGTCTGGCCGTGGGAAGCGCAACTGTCAACAGCAAGTCCGAAATCGCGCGCCGTGTGGCCAAGAACCTGATCGTCAATTATGGCGGCGGTCTCAATATGGGCCTGGCGGCGTTCCAGCAAAGCGGCGTGGTAAACAGCAATGTGCACTCCAGTCCCTACGACGTGAGTTTTGACCCGGCCTCTTATGACGCGTCATATACGGGTCCGCGAGATGGGGCGACGAAGAAGTTCCGCGAGCCCAACTCAAGCTGGCCCGGTCATTTCATTTATTACAACGTCAATCTGCCTTTCTACGACGGCGCAAATAATGGCAATGCATTCTGCTATTCGAGTACAGCCGATGCTTCGAACAACTTCGCCGATGGCAATGGATGGGACAACTATCATTGCTTCACGAGCAAGACCAGCGACGACAACACTCTTCCCACGGGTGCCACTGAAGCTGCGCTTGGATGGGCTGGGCATTTCTGGGACCCTACTTTCTCATCCACGGATAGCGATTATGGGCAGGGTATTACGGACTTTGGCCGGTTCATGGCGTGGCGCTGGGTGTCCCCGGCCTGGTTCAACAACGGCTCCCCCGGCAATGGCTACATTCACGTGCCCATCGCCCCGGTTGATGCCACCCAGGCCAACAAGATCAACACCAAGTTGGGAACCTCGCAGTTCGCCATCAATGGTCCCACCAACCCTGCCTTGCCATTACAGAACGCAGGGCTGACGCCCCTGGAAGGCATGCTGTTCACGATTCGCGACTACTTTCAGGGCGGCATTGCTGACGGCGCCCGCGGTGGCGCAATTCCCGCGCCGCCCAATTCGTGCGGCAAGGACTTCTCGGTGTTGCTGACTAATGGCCTGCCGTCAGTGACGAGGTTCGGAGTTGCGTCTGCGGACGTCACTACCATGTTGGCTGACGCCACCACTGCTGCGGCTGCGGTCCAGGCGGCCAAAGTGCTCAACTATGTTGTGGGCTTCGCGCTGCCCTACGGTGTCAATCCGGCGCAGCTGGACACCATCGCTGCGGCGGGCGGTACCGGCACGGCTTACAACGCCTCGGACGAGGCGACACTGACTTCTGAACTCAATCGGGTGTTCAATGACATCCTGATCCGCTCTGGCGCAGCCGGCGCTGTGGCACTCAACAGCGGCTCCATTCAAACCAATTCGCGCCTGTTCCAGGCCAAGTTCAATACAGGCGACTGGTCGGGCCAGCTGCAGGCATTCCCGATCAACGCCACCACGGGCGCAGTCGGCGCTGCCATCTGGGATGGCGGCGCCATGATCAATATGCAGAACTGGAGCACGGGCCGCACTATCATCACTTACAACCCGGTCTCAACCCAGGGCGTTCCATTTCGCTGGCCGGCAGTGTTCAGCGCTCCCACCGCTACGGAGCTCAGTCCGGCCCAGGTCACGGCGCTCAATACTTCTGCCCTGGGTGTCCCTGACACTGTGGGCATGGAGGAGGGTTTCACCCGGCTCAAATACTTGCGCGGCGACGATACGAACGAAGGCACCGGCGCAACCAATTACCGCAAACGCAATGTCAGCAAAATGGGTGACATCGTCAACTCTTCGCCCGTGTATGTGCAAAAGCCCAGCCTCAATATCAGCGATCCCACTTACGCGACGTTCAAGTCCACTTATGCGTCGCGAGCTGAAATGATCTATGTGGGCGCCAACGACGGCATGTTGCACGGCTTCCTTGCCAGCACCGGTGAGGAAAAGCTCGGGTTCGTTCCGTCTGCCGTGTATTCGCGACTTTCGGGCCTGACCGGCCAGGGTTTCGCGCACAAGTACATTGTCGACGGCAGTCCGGTGGTCGGCGATATCAAGTTCGGCGCCAACTGGCGCACCATTCTGGTGGGCGGCCTTGCAGCCGGTGGGCGTGGCTTGTTCGCGCTTGACGTCACAGATCCGTCGACGTTCAACGAAGGCAATGCCAGCAACATTGCGCTGTGGGAATTCACCTCCGCCAACGATAACGATCTGGGACTGACCTATGCCCAGGCGTCGATCATGAAACTCAACAACGGTTCGCCTGGAGTGGTGGTGGGCAACGGCTACAACAACACCGGTAGTGGCCACGCAGTCCTGTTTATCCTCAATGCGCAGACTGGCGCGCTGATCAAAAAAATAGACACGGGTTCGGGGTCAGTGGCCAACCCCAACGGCCTGTCGACTCCAGCCGTCATCGATCTCGATGGCAACGGCACGGCGGACTACGCCTACGCCGGCGATCTGCGTGGCAATGTCTGGAAGTTCGACCTGACGGGGGGCGGCGCTGGCAGCTGGGATGTGGCGTATGGCGCACCGCTGTACACCGCTCGTGACGGCGGCGGCACGCGGCAACCCATTACCTCGACTGTTGAGGTTACCAAGCACCCGACCAGCGGCGTCATGGTGTTGTTCGGCACTGGCCGCTACATACAGTCCGTCGACGTGGCCGACGCCTCAACGCAGTCCCTGTACGGCATCCACGACGATGGTGCTGTAGTGTCCGGAGGGCGTGCGGATCTCGTCCAGCAGACGATCACGGAAACCCACGCTACCGGGGGTTATACCTATCGCGCTGTTACAAACAATGCGGTCGACTACACCACCAAGTCCGGCTGGTACATGGATCTGCCCGACTCCGGCGAGCGAGTGGTCGTGGATCCCATCCTTCGCAGCGGACGATTCATCGTACCCACCACTGTTCCCAGTTCCAGTCCCTGCGCGGTGGGTGGCTATTCCTGGCTGATGGAAGTGGATTACCTCGGCGGCGGACGCCTGGGCAAGGCCGTGTTTGACGTCAATCAGGATGGCGTGGTCAATGACGCGGACATAGTCGCGTTCTCGACGGCGCAGCAGGCCTCTGGTGTCCGACTGGACGCCATCTCGTCCTCACCCTCAGTGGTGCGCGGCTTCGGTACTGACGGAAGCCTCGAGAACAAGTACCTCAACCAGTCCACTGGCGCCATCGCGCGCGTTCTGGAGAGCGGTGAGCCACTGGCTAATCGCCGCACCTCCTGGCGTCAGATCCTGTAACTCCAGCCGGAACCCACACCTATGAAAACTTTTAATATGCAGGCGCTCCTGGAATTCGCATTCGCGGGGGCGATAGCCCTGAGCATGGCTGGCGTGGCCCAGGCCGTGACCAATGTCGGGACCAGCAAATCCACGGCCCCCGCGGCCCCTGCAGTTGCAGAGACGATCACCACCGGCACCATCACCAGCATCGACGCCAAACGTGGCGTATTGGCTGTGTCGGGGCGGGTGATCCACTTCACGCCAAAAGGCGCGGCATTCTCTGACGACCGTCGGCAGTCTGCACACGATGGACTTGAGGGACTCAAGCCCGGCGACAAGGTGACCGTGAGGTCAGTCACGAAGGATGGTGGCAACCAGGCCACACAGATCGTGGTCAAGGATTGAAGGTGACTCCCATGAAACGCATGCGCGGTGTAACTTTGATGGAACTGATGATCGTGATCACGATCATTGGAATCCTGGCAGCTATCGCCTATCCGTCATACACCGAACAGGCGCGTCGCGGCCGACGTGCGGCTGCTGTGGCGATGCTGCAGAACGTCATGCAACAATCCGAGCGTTACTACTCGGAGAACAATACCTATACCACTACACTTACCGACTTGGGATATCCGGCTGGAGCGGTTTATTCCGAACATCAAACACATACCATCGGGCTGGCCGTTGGCCCCAGTGGCGACATTCGCACCAGCGTGTCGATCACCGCCACGCCGGTGACAGCCGATGCCAAGTGCACTGCGATCACTCTGGCCAGCGACAACGCCCGGACAGCCACGGGATCCGACCCTACAGCCTGCTGGTAACCATCAGCCTCAAACCAGCGTCGTATTGAGTCCCGTCAGGTTGAGCAGGTTCTGCAGTGCTTCCTGCACGCCCGGCAGGAACTGCCAGGCGAAATACACCAGCGCGAACAATATCGCGCACCACAACAGGCCCGCCCACGCATCCGCCCAGCCATGCGGCCGCCCGCCGTTGGCATAGTAGAGCGCAGCGCGTCGGCCAGCCGCCAGCGGCATGGCTATCAACGACCAGATGGCGATGATTGCAACTATAGCCAACCAGTGCGGCGGCCCTGAAACCCAGCCATGGCCATGGCGCCAGTGGCCGTCGCCAAAGGTGTTGTGCATGTGCCAGAAGGCAATACCCCCCACCAGCATCGCGCCAAACCAGGCGGCCGACAGCACCGTCATCACGGGCAGCAAAATGCCGCCGGTGACTCGCGCCGCATAACCTGGCGCGGGCGCCGGTGCCGCAGCGGCCGCACTGTTGCCCGTGTGCGGCTCCCACCACGATGGACCGCGCCCCATGCGGGGGCCACGACTCATGCGCGGCCCGCGATAACGGAAGTGGCTAGAATTTTTTTTTACGCTGTTGATCAGTTCGCTGGCATTAAAGGGCGCGCCGTGCGCGGCGGCGCGTTCCTCGGCTGTTTGCGCAACCGGCACGATGAAGCACATGGCGATGTAGATGAATATCCACACTCCGCCGGTGAACACTGTCAGCAGCATGAATAGCACGCGCATCCAGACCACGTCGACGCCGAAATAGGCCGCGAGCCCGGTGCAGACGCCGGCCCACATGCGGCCGTCTTCCAGCCGGTACATGCGACGCGGGAATCCCGAGCCAGCCTGTCTTGCACCCACGCCTGGCGCGGCACTGCCAGGCTGCCCCGCAGCGGCGCCCGCACCCGGGCCTTCCACCGGCCCCATCTCAGCCAGGATGCGGCCGATATCCTCGGCGCTGACCACGGTCTTGTGCGCGCCGAGGCAGGCGCGGCATTTGTCGCCAATGGCCTGCTCAAGATCGGCGAGGATCTCGGCACGATCGGGGTTGCCTTCCAGGTTGCGCTCCGCTGCGGACAGGTAGTCGCGCAGGGCGTCGTAGCCTTCTTCATCAATCTGATAGGCGTTGTTGTTGAGATTGATCGTCGTGACTTTGCGCATTTCAGTTTCCAAGCCGGTTGATGGTTTCGTTGACGTGCTGCCAGTAGCCCTGCAGCTGGGCCAGGGCCTGTCGGCCCGGTTCGGTGAGGCGGTAATACTTGCGCGGCGGGCCGGCCTCGGATTCCTGCCATTCGTAGTCCACCAGGCTCTCGCGGCGCATGCGGCTGAGCAGGGGATACAGCGTGCCTTCCTGGGTGGCGAACTCCGTGCCGGTCAGACGCTGCAGCATCTCTGCCACGTAGAGCTTTTCGGTGGCTATGACCCGCAGAATGACGAACTCCAGCAAGCCCTTGCGGATGGGGGCGAATTTCTCGTTGACGTCTGTGGGGCTTGAGTTCATGTAAAGCTACCTTGTTGTATAAAGGTAGCAGGGCGACACAAGGAACGCAAGGGGTGCTGAGCAGGGGTCGGGGGCTAAAAGGTGTAGCGGACGCCGACGCGCAGCGTGCGCGGCTCTTCCACGCGGCTCATGCGGCCGTCGGTGGGTTCGCTGTCGATGGCCGGCACATAGGACTGGTAGTAATAGACGATGTCTTTGCCGTCGGCGTCGAAAACGTTGAGCACTTCGCCGTAAAGCATCCAGTGGTCTGATTTCCAGGCTGCGCGGACGTTGATAACGTTTTCGCCGGACGCGCGCAGCGAGTTGTCTTCGACCAGGGGATAGGGGCCCAGGTGGCGCAACCGGCCGCTTAGTTCCCAGGGCCCCTGGATCACCGACATACCCAGCTCACCTGCGGATTCAATGGCACCGGGAATGTATTCGGCGCCGGGGCTGTCAACCGAGCGTGCGCGTGACACCGTCCACGACGCGTCGATGGCCAGCCACGGCAGGGGACGCAGGAATCCCACCAGTTCATATCCGCGACGCGCGCTGGCCGCGCCCGGCTCCACGGAGTTGGAGTCCCCGACAAAATGCAGTTCGCTATCAACGCCCAGCCACCAGTACGTGGCCGTCAATGACAGCGGCCCGTGCTGGTAGCGCGCCCCCAGCTCCTCGCCTTCACCCACCACCAGGCCCGGCACGGGCGTATCGGTTGCAGTCACGCCGCGCGCGTCATTGGAATGATAGCCACGGCCCCAGTTGGCATAGGTTTCAATGGAATCGTTGACCTTCCAGGCGACGCCCAGCTTGGGTGACGCCAGCGACTGCGAATCGTCACCTTGGCCAAAGCCGGGTTGCGTGGCGTGGGTATGGAAATGAAAGTAGTCACCGCGCAGTCCCGCGGTGACGCGCAGCGCATCGGTGGCACGCCAGGTCCCTTCAACATAGGGAGAGATCGAAAGTTCATTGGCGCTGTGCGCCGTCACGTAGTTGAGGAACTGTCGCTGGTCGGTGTGATCCACCTGCACCTTGTCGATGTCGTCGTAGCGCACATCGCCACCCACCTTGAATGACAGGGTGTCAGTGGCTTCGAACAGGTGCTCGCCGCGCAGGCCATGCACGAAGCGGCGATCCCACTGGTGGATCTGGTAGTCATAAGTGGGGTTGGAATACATGTTCCAGTCGTAGTACTGGCTGTACATCGTCAGGTGCCAGTCATCACCGATCAGTCTCACTGTAGCGATCTGGCGGTTGGTCATACCGGTAGCGCTGGGATCCAGCGCGCAGAATGCGTCCTTGCAGATCGAGGTGCCAATGGCCCGTTCGGGAATCTGTTCGGTGGGATCCCACTTGGCGTTGTAGCTCCACCAGCTGGCCTCGATGTGGCCGAATCCCGTGGGCTGCGAATATTTGGCGTACAGCGCCACGTGCTCGAGATTTTCCGGTTGTTCCCACGGTCCGTCGTAGGTTTTCCATTGGCCGGCCAGTGTCAGTTCGCCAGGGCCCGCGTCCATGGTTGCACCCGCCACTGCGCGCAACCAGCCGTACTGGCCCACCTCAAAAGACACAAAGGGCGCGGCGATGCGCGGCGTGATGCTCAGAAACGAAGCGCCAGCCAGCGAGTTGTCACCGGTGTCCGCGCGGTAGGGGCCCTTGCTGAAATCAATCCGGTCCACCAGTTCGGGAATCAGGCCATTGATGTCGAGATAGCCCTGGCCGTGGCCATGGGTGCGCAGGTTGAGGGGCACATCGTCCACTGCGGTCGAGAAGTCCGTGCCGTGGTCGAGGTTGAAACCGCGCAGGAAATACTGGTTGGCCTTGCCGCTACCCGAATGCTGGGCGGCGATGAGACCGGGCACCGCCTCCAGCAGTTCAGCCACGCGCAGCAGCGGTCTTACGCCCAGGTCGGCGCCGCCCACTGTGCCTTCGCTGGCAGCGCCAGCGATGCCTATCAGCCGCTCCTCGCGTCCGTACACCACGACCTCTTGCAGCTCGTCATCCGCCTGCTGGGCGCGCGCCGGCGATGAGGCAGCCAGGAACCAGAGGAGAAAGGTGAGGCCGGATCCCAGAGTGTTGCGGACAAGGGTTTCCTGTCCACTCGGCGTGCTGCGCATTTCCCATCCTCTCCGAAGGCTACTACCGCTCAAAAGGCGCGCGATATTGCGCAACAAAGCCTTCCAAATCACGTAAAGAACGGTTCCAGGGCGTTAATACCGACGTTAAAGCCCTCTGGCGAGGGCCTAATCCGGAATTACGATTCGAGGCAGGGGCTCACCGCGGCGGTACAGAACGGCAACATGGCCTATGCGTGTGACCAGGACGCTGCCAGTCCTCTCGGCCAGAGACTTCAGCGTCGCATCCCGCGCGGGCCTCTCCATCCCCGGCAGGCGCACCTTGATCAACTCGTGATCAGCCAGGGCCCGGGTGGTTTCGGCGACCACGGCGTCCGTAAGGCCGGCCTGGCCCATGAGGATGACTGGCCGGAGGGGGTGGGCGAGGCCTTTGAGGTGGCGTCGCTGTTTTTCGGTAAGCTGCATTGGCAGCCTATTGTATAGCCATGCGCCGCGTCCTGAACCCTGCCTCGCGCCCGCATCAGCCTTGAAGCCCAAAATATTGCCCTCACCATAAAGCAGTCGCCATCCCGTATTCCTGGGGTACTTGCTGGCGAGCACCGGGCGGATGGTGTAGCGTCAACCGTGACATATTGAGGTCCACGCATTGAATGACATGACCGGAAAAGTACTGATCTGGGTAGTGGTTGTCGGAACACTGTTGTTCCTGTTCAGCCGCTTCATGCCGCCTTCTGTCCCGGCCCAGGACATCCGCTATTCCGACTTCCTCAAGGAATTGGATACCGGCCGGGTTGATTCTGTGGTGCTCCAGGGCCAGTTGATCCAGGGAACGCGCAAAGACAAAACCCTGTTTCGCGCCTACAACCCCGAGACGGATTATTCCGCGCTGATTGGCGCCCTGCAGAAGGAAGGCGTGGGCATTGAAGGCCGCGCACCCAAGCAGCCCAGTTTCCTGACGCAGCTGGTGCTCAACATGGCGCCAGCCTTGTTGTTGCTGTTCGTGTTCGTCTACATGTTACGCCAGATGCAGGGCGCGGCCGGGGGCCGCGGGGCCATGTCGTTTGGCAAGAGCAAGGCGCGACTGCTGGGCGAGGACCAGGTCAACGTCACCTTTGCCGACGTGGCGGGCGTTGATGAAGCCAAGCAGGAGGTCGGCGAGATCGTCGATTTCCTCAAGGACCCGGGCAAGTTCCAGAAGCTGGGCGGCAAGATTCCCAAGGGCGTGCTGATGGTGGGTTCACCCGGCACGGGCAAGACATTGCTGGCGCGCGCCATTGCCGGCGAAGCCAAGGTGCCCTTCTTTACGATTTCAGGTTCGGACTTTGTCGAGATGTTCGTCGGTGTGGGCGCATCGCGCGTGCGCGACATGTTCGAGCAGGCCAAGAAGCACGCGCCGTGCATCATCTTCATCGACGAGATCGACGCGGTGGGTCGCCATCGCGGTGCGGGGCTTGGCGGTGGCCACGACGAGCGTGAACAGACCCTCAACCAGCTGCTGGTAGAGATGGATGGCTTCGAAGGCAACGAAGGCATCATCGTCATCGCCGCCACCAACCGTCCCGACGTACTGGATCCGGCGCTGTTGCGTCCCGGTCGTTTCGACCGCCAGGTCGTGGTTCCGTTGCCCGACGTGCGCGGTCGCGAGCAGATCCTGCGTGTTCACATGCGCAAGGTTCCGGTGGGCGACGATGTGAAGCCGGCGTTGATTGCACGCGGCACTCCTGGTTTCTCGGGCGCTGATCTTGCCAACCTGGTCAATGAGGCGGCGCTGTTCGCAGCACGGGCCAACCAGCGCGTGGTCGCCATGAGCCAGTTTGAAAAAGCCAAGGACAAGATCTTCATGGGCGCCGAGCGACGCTCCATGGTCATGTCCGACAAAGAAAAGCGCAACACGGCTTATCACGAATCCGGCCATGCCATTGTGGGCTTCCTGGTGCCCGAGCATGATCCGGTGCACAAGGTGACCATCATTCCGCGCGGTCGGGCGCTGGGCCTCACCTGGTATCTGCCCGAAGGCGATACCTACAGCACCAACAAGCGTCAGCTCGAAAGCCGCATTGCTTCCCTGTTTGGCGGGCGCATCGCCGAAGAACTCATTTTCGGCGCGGATGGTGTCACCACCGGCGCATCCAATGACATCGAACGTGCCACTGACCTGGCGCGCAACATGGTCACCAAGTGGGGCTTGTCTGATCGCTTGGGTCCGTTGACCTATTCGGAAGAATCCGGCGAAGTGTTCCTGGGGCGTTCCGTGACGCAGACCAAGCAGGTGTCCGACGTCACGGCCCACGCCATCGACGAGGAAGTGCGGCGCCTGATCGAAGCCAACTACAGCAAGGCCAAGAAAATCCTTGAAGCCAATCTCGACAAGCTGCACACCATGGCTGCGGCGTTGATCAAGTACGAGACCATCGACGACGCGCAGATCACCGAGATCATGGACGGCAAGCCGCCGACTCCGCCGGAAGGCTGGGACAACGGTCTGAGTGGACCCACGCCTCCTGCCAGTGGTGGCGAGCCCGAAGCACGTCCGGCATTCGGCCCCGCTTCGCGTAACATCGATTGAAATTGACCAGTTGAGAGTCAACTGTGGCGATCGGGTCCTTGATCTGACCCGACCCAAGGTGATGGGCGTGCTCAACATCACCCCCGATTCCTTTTCTGATGGCGGTCGGTACGCAAACACGCAGGATGCGCTTGCGCGCGCGCTTGAGATGGTTGCTCAAGGCGCGGCCATTCTGGATGTGGGCGGCGAATCCACGCGGCCTGGGGCCCAACCGGTGGAGCTGCAGCAGGAACTGGATCGCGTAATTCCGCTGATTGAAAAGCTGCACGCCCAAGTCGACGTTGTCATTTCCATCGACACCATGAAGCCTGAGGTCATGCGCGCCGCGGTGGCAGCAGGCGCGGAAATGGTCAATGACGTGCTGGCGCTGCAATCACCCGGTGCGATGCAGGCAGTGGCAGACAGTGGCGCTGCTGTCTGCCTGATGCACATGCAAGGCACGCCGCGCACCATGCAGGTGGATCCGCATTACGACGATGTGGTTGCCGAGGTGGAGTCGTTCCTGTTGCAACGTGCGCAGGCCTGTGTCGATGCGGGCATTGCCCGCGAGCGCGTCGTGCTGGATCCCGGATTCGGATTTGGCAAGACGTTGCAGCACAACCTCAGCTTGCTGGCAGGCCTGCCGCGAATTGCCAGCCATGGATATCCGGTACTGGCGGGCCTTTCGCGCAAGGCCATGCTTGCAAGACTGCTGGGGCGGCCGGTGGAACAGCGGCTGGCCGGCAGCCTGGCCTTGGCAACAATTGCGGTTGAGCGTGGTGCAAGAATCCTTCGCAGCCACGATGTTGCAGCCACCTGTGATGCCGTCGCCGTGGCATGGGCCGCCACGGTATAAAGTAAGGCATGGGACGCAAATTTTTCGGAACGGATGGAATTCGGGGGCGCGTGGGCCAGGCGCCGATGACGGCGGATTTCGCGGTGCGTCTGGCCAATGCAGCCGCACGGGTGCTGGCGCCCGATGGGGGCACTGCACTGATAGGCAAGGACACGCGGGTCTCGGGCTATCTTTTCGAATCCGCACTGGAAGCGGGTTTTGTCGCTGCCGGCGTCGACGTCATGCTCACCGGTCCGCTGCCCACGCCCGGCATTGCCTATTTGACCAAGCGGCTGCCGCGCACTTTCGGCGTGGTGATCAGCGCGTCGCACAATCCCTACGAGGACAATGGCATCAAGTTCTTTGATGCCAGCGGCGCCAAGCTTTCAGACGAGCTCGAAGAACGCATCGAAGCCGAGATGGAGCGCGGCGTCCTTACGCAGGAATCCAACCGCCTGGGACGCGCACGGCGCGGTGATGCCCTGCGCGAGGACTACCAGGGATTCTGCGCGGCCAGCGTGCCCGGTGGCCTCGACCTCACGGGCATGAAGATCGTGATCGACTGCGCCAATGGCGCCGGCTACAAGGTGGGGCCGCGTCTGCTGGCCGATCTTGGCGCGGACATCATTCCCATAGGGTGTTCGCCCAACGGGCGCAACATCAATGACGGTTGCGGATCCACATCGCCGGAGCTGTTGCAGCTGACCGTACCGGGCGTGGGGGCTGCCGTGGGCATTGCGCTGGACGGCGATGGCGACCGGCTGGTGATGGTCGATAACCTGGGTCGCGTGCTCGACGGCGACCAGCTGCTGTACATCATTGCCCGCGCGCGCCAGCAGGCCGGCGCACTGCAGGGCCCGGTGGTGGGCACTGTCATGAGCAATCTGGGGCTCGAGATAGCACTGGGCAAGCTGGGCATCCCCTTCCTCAGGGCAAAGGTCGGCGATCGCCACGTGCTGGCCATGCTCAAGGAGCAGGGCGGCGTCATCGGTGGGGAAACCTCCGGCCATATCCTGTGCCTGGACCGCGCCACCACCGGTGACGCCCTGGTCAGCGCCTTGCAGGTGCTCGAAGTCATGAAAGACAGCGGCCGGACCCTGGCGCAGCTGGCTACCGACATGCACCGTTTTCCGCAGGTGCTGCTCAATGTCCCGGTGGCCAGGCGCTATGACCCGCAGACCGTTTCTTCCATCCAGGAGGCTGTTTCCAGCGTCGAAGCCCGACTGGCCGGTGAAGGCCGGGTGGTGCTGCGCCCCTCGGGCACTGAGCCTGTGATCCGCGTGATGGTGGAAGGGCGCGACGAGCGGGACACCCAGGCCTGTGCCGAGCTGATTGCCGCAGCCGTGCTGGCGGCGGGCGCGGCCGGCACCCCCGCCAAGGACTGATTTTCAAGGGTTTGCGCGGGCGGGCCCCGGTCGTTATGATCGCGCGCCTTCATGATTACCCGTCACAAAATCGTCGCTGGCAACTGGAAGATGCATGGTTCCAGGGCCGAGAACAGTGCCCTGGTGGAAGCCCTGCTGGCGCCCGGCAAAATCGACGATCGCGCCACCTGCGTTGTCTGCCCGCCCTTTGTCTATCTCGCTGAGCTGGCCAGGAGCCTCAAGGGTTCGGCCATCTGCCTGGGCGGCCAGGATGTGTGCGCCGAGAGCCAGGGTGCCTTCACCGGTGAAGTGTCGGCCGCGATGTTGCGCGACGTGGGCTGCGAATATGTGCTGGTGGGCCATTCAGAGCGGCGCGCCCTGTATGGCGAGGACGACGCCATGGTGGCGCGCAAGTTTTCCGCAGCGCAGTCGCGGGGGCTGATTCCCTTGCTTTGCGTGGGTGAGCAGCTGGGCGAACGCGATGCGGGCCAGACCCATGCCGTGGTGGGACGCCAGCTGGATGCGGTGCTTGCCGTGTCGGGCGTGGCGGCAATGTCACGTGCAGTGCTGGCGTACGAGCCGGTTTGGGCCATTGGCACGGGGCGCACGGCCAGCCCGGAGCAGGCTGAAGATGTACATGCCTTCATCCGCGCGCGAGTGGCGGCACACGATGCTAGTATCGCCGCCGGCCTGCGCGTGCTGTACGGCGGCAGCGTAAAGGCCGGCAATGCCGTGGAGCTGTTTGGCATGCCCAATGTGGATGGTGGCCTGATCGGTGGCGCGTCACTCAAGGCCGAGGAATTCCTCGCCATCTGGACTGCCGCGGCCAGGTCCTGATTTTTTGTACGGGAACGCGAAAAGAAAATGTTGCATACGTTACTGACTATCGTCCAGCTGTTCAGCGCGGTGTGCATTATCGTGCTGGTGCTGGTGCAGCGGGGCAAAGGTGCCGACGCCGGCGCAGGATTTGGCTCTGGCGCGTCCGGAACCGTCTTCGGAGCGCGTGGCGCCACCACCGCGTTGTCGCGGGCCACTGCAATATTGGCAGCGGTGTTCATGCTGTCCAGCGTCACGCTTGCGTACATGGTCACGCGCACTACCACGACTGGTCCGGCCAGCGTGCTCGATAAACTCGCGGAACAGCCGGCCACCACGGCGCCAGTGCCTGAAATTCCGGCTGCACCCGCTTTGAATATTCCAGTGGAGCCGGCTCCCAAGCAGGCGCCATAGATTTTTTTCGGTTTGCCGACGTGGTGGAACTGGTAGACACACTAGCTTGAGGGGCTAGCGCCGCAAGGTGTAGGAGTTCGAATCTCCTCGTCGGCACCAAAATCGGGAACGTTTGATACACTTGGCGACAGTGGCGGGGCAGGGCAAGTGCCGAAAGGTCGGCGCCCGAAGCCCCGTTTTCATGTGGACTTCTGGAACTCTCAATGCTCGCGAATTACCTGCCGGTATTCATATTTCTGGTCGTCGCGACTGGCCTGGCGGTCGTGCTTCTGGGCCTGGGCACGCTGTTTGGCCGACTGGGCGCCAAGCGCCCGCGCGATGCGGAGAAGCTGT
This sequence comes from Pseudomonadota bacterium, assembly GCA_039932715.1. Taxonomy (GTDB): domain Bacteria; phylum Pseudomonadota; class Gammaproteobacteria; order Steroidobacterales; family Steroidobacteraceae; genus ZC4RG30. The sequence goes on from JBDTPN010000030.1 coordinate 24,601, forward strand.
CCCCCTATGAGTGCGGATTCGAGGCCTTCGAAGACACCCGGGCCCGGTTCGATGTCCGCTACTACCTGGTGGCCATACTCTTCATCGTTTTCGACCTCGAGATCGCATTCCTGTTTCCCTGGGCCGTGTCGCTGAAGCACACCGGCACCTTCGGCCTGGTGGCCATGGGCTTCTTCCTGTTCATCCTGGTCGTGGGCTTTGCCTACGAATGGAAGAAAGGGGCGCTCGAGTGGGATTAGAAAACGACGAGTTGCCGCCTGAGAATCCGGAAGCCTTCGCGCAACGCGGATTCATGACCACCCAGCTGGATAGCCTTGTCAGTTGGGCGCGCACCGGGTCGCTGTGGCCCATGACATTCGGCCTGGCCTGCTGCGCAGTCGAGATGATGCATGCCGGCGCTTCGCGCTATGACCTGGATCGTTTCGGAATTGTGTTTCGTCCCAGCCCGCGCCAGTCGGATGTGATGATCGTGGCCGGCACCCTGGTCAACAAGATGGCCCCGGCCCTGCGCAAGGTCTATGACCAGATGCCTGAGCCGCGCTGGGTCATCTCCATGGGCTCCTGCGCCAATGGCGGTGGCTACTATCATTACAGCTATGCCGTGGTGCGCGGCTGCGACCGTATCGTGCCCGTCGATGTATATGTCCCGGGATGCCCGCCCACGGCCGAAGCGCTGCTTTACGGCATCATCCAGCTGCAGAAGAAGATCCAGCGTACCTCGGTGTTCGACTCCAAGGTCAAGACTGGATGAGCCAGCACGTTGTCGAAACTGCGGCGCGCGTGGATGCACGGCTTGCCGGCAAGGTGCAGCGTCGTGTGTCGCTACCGGCCGATCTGCTGTACGAAGTCGCCGCTGCAGACCTCATCGAGGTTGTCACCACGTTGCGCGACGATCCGGAATTGCGCTTTGAAGTTCTCATCGACGTCTGTGGCGTGGATTACCTCGACTATGGGCGCAGTGAATGGCGCACCGAGTCGGCCACGCGCAGCGGCTTCAGTCGTGGCGTCAATCGCGCCGGTGTCGGTGGTGCGCATGATGGGCCGCGCTTTGCCGTGGCCTACCAGCTGCTGTCGATTACCCACAATGAGCGGCTGTCACTGCGCGCCTTCTGCGTGGACAACGAAGAGCCGACCATGGAATCCCTGGTTGCGGTGCATCCGGGCGCCAACTGGTTCGAACGCGAAGTGTTCGACCTGTTCGGCATCACGTTTCCCGGCCACCCGGATCTGCGCCGCATACTCACTGACTACGGTTTCATCGGCCATCCGTTTCGCAAGGATTTCCCGCTGGTGGGCAATGTTGAAGTGCGCTACGACAGCCAGAAGCAGCGCGTGGTGTATGAACCGGTGCAGATCACAGAGCGGGTGCTGGTGCCGCGCGTGATCCGTGACGATCCTCGGTTTGACCCCGTACTCAAGGATCGCGGCAATGGCTGAGATCCGCAATTTCACGCTTAATTTCGGCCCGCAGCATCCCGCGGCCCACGGCGTGCTGCGCCTGGTGCTCGAAATGGATGGCGAGACCGTCATGAAGGCCGATCCTCACGTGGGTCTGCTGCACCGGGGCACCGAGAAGCTGGCAGAAGCCAAGCCCTTCAACCAGTCCATCGGCTACATGGACCGGCTCGACTACGTGTCGATGATGTGCAACGAGCACGCCTATGTGATGGCCATCGAGAAGCTGCTGGGCGTCACGGTGCCGATTCGCGCTCAGTACATACGCGTGATGTTCGACGAGATCACACGCGTGCTCAATCACCTGATGTGGTTGGGCGCGCACGGGCTGGATATCGGCGCCATGAGCGTGTTCCTGTTCTGCTTCCGCGAGCGCGAAGACCTGATGGACTGCTACGAGGCAGTGTCGGGCACGCGCATGCATGCAACGTATTACCGCCCGGGCGGGGTGTATCGCGATCTGCCCGACACCATGCCGCGCTACCAGGCCTCGCGCTGGCGCTCCAAGAAAGACGCCGATCGTCTCAACGAAAGTCGGTCGGGCACTTTGCTCGACTTCATCGACGATTTCACGCGCCGCTTCCCGGCCTGCGTCGACGAATATGAAACGCTCCTGACGGACAACCGCATCTGGAAGCAGCGCACGGTCAACATCGGCGTTGTCTCCCCAGAGAGAGCCATGGCATTGGGCTTCAGCGGTCCGATGCTGCGCGGTTCGGGCATCGCCTGGGATCTGCGCAAGAAACAGCCCTATGAAGTTTACGCCGATATGGACTTCGATATTCCTGTGGGCGTGCACGGCGACTGCTATGACCGCTACCTGGTACGCGTGGAAGAAATGCGCCAGGCCAACCGCATCATCGCCCAGTGCGTGACGTGGCTGCGCGCCAATCCCGGGCCGGTAATGATCGAGGATCGAAAAATCCGCCCGCCGCGCCGTGAAGAGATGAAAGACGACATGGAATCGCTGATTCATCACTTCAAGCTCTTCACCGAAGGTTACTGCGTTCCGGTGGGTGAAACCTACGCTGCGGTTGAGGCTCCCAAGGGCGAGTTCGGTGTTTATCTGGTGTCTGACGGGGCCAACAAGCCATATCGTCTGCACTGCCGCGCTCCAGGCTTCGCCCACCTTTCCGCGCTGGGTGAAATGGTCGAGGGCCACATGCTGGCCGACGTGGTGGCCGTCATCGGAACGCAGGACATCGTCTTCGGAGAAGTGGACCGATGATGCAACAAGCTGCCAGAAAGCGTTGTCGCAATGGAGTCCCACACCGATGAGCGCCGTTATTGGCAAAAGCGCATTGCTCAATGAGCAAACGCGACTCGAAATTGATCATTGGATCGAGCGCTTCCCGCAGGGCAAGCAGCGTTCGGCGGTGCTGTCGGCACTGCGCTTTGCGCAGGAACAGAACCACGGGTTTCTCACGCCAGAGCTGATGGACGCCGTTGCTGAATACCTGCAGCTGCCGCCCATCCAGGTTTACGAAGTGGCCAGCTTCTATTCCATGTTCGAGACGCATCCCTGCGGCCGGCATCATGTCAGCATCTGCACCAACATCTCGTGCATGCTCAATGGTGCCGAAGACATCGTTGCCTACACCGAGAAGAAGCTGGGCATACGCACCGGCCAGAGCACTGCCGATGGACGCATCTTCCTCAAGTGCGAGGAGGAGTGCCTTGCGGCCTGCACCGGCGCGCCGATGATGATGGTCGATCACCACTATTACGAGCACCTCACGCCTTCCAGCGTCGATGCGGTGCTGGATAAATTGAAGTAGCGCCATGGGTAAATGGGACGACAAGATGAACCTGGTGTGCTTCGAGGCACTCAAGCACCCGGAATCGTGGAAGCTCGAGAACTATCGCAAGATCGGCGGCTACGAAGCGTGGGAGAAGATCCTCACCCAGAAGACGCCGCGCGAGACCATTATCGAGACCGTCAAAGCCTCGGGTCTGCGTGGACGCGGCGGCGCCGGGTTCCCGGTGGGCGTGAAATGGAGCTTCATGCCGCGCAATGCGCCGGGACAGAAATATGCCGTGTGCAATTCCGACGAGAGCGAGCCAGGCACTTGTCATGACCGCGACATACTGCGTTTCAATCCGCATTCGCTGATCGAGGGCATGGCCATCGGCTGCCATGCCATGGGCGTAACCGTGGGCTACAACTACATTCGCGGCGAGTTCCTGGGTGAACCGGTGCCGCGATTCGAAGCGGCCCTCAAGGAAGCTTACGCAGCGGGTTTGCTGGGCAAGAACATTCGTGGCACCGGCATCGACGTGGACATCATCACGGCGGTGGGCGCGGGTGCATACATCTGTGGTGAAGAAACGGCGCTGCTGGAATCCCTGGAAGGCAAGCAGGGCAAGCCGCGCTTCAAGCCGCCATTCCCCGCCAACTATGGCCTCTATGGCAAGCCCACCACCATCAACAACACGCAGAGCTTCGCGTCGGTTCCGACCATCCTGCGCAAGGGCGCTGCATGGTTTGCCGGACTGGGGCCACCCAATTCCGGCGGTACGGTGGTGTTCTCGGTGTCAGGTCACGTCGCCAGGCCGGGCAATTTCGAAGTGCCGTTGGGCATCCCTTTTGCCGACCTGCTGGAACTTGCAGGTGGAATGAAAGGCGGTCGGCGTATCAAGGCCGTGATCCCCGGCGGTTCGTCCTGTCCGGTGATGCCGGGCGAGGTCATCATGAAGACCAACATGGACTACGACTCGTTGAAGGCAGCCGGCAGCAGCATCGGTTCGGCCGCGGTCATCGTCATGGACGAAACCACCTGCATGGTCAAGGTGCTGGAGCGCCTGTCGCGCTTCTATATGTCCGAGAGCTGCGGCCAGTGCACGCCCTGCCGCGAAGGCACGGGTTGGCTCAACCGCATGATCAAACGCATCATGGCCGGACAGGGACGTCGCGAGGACATCGACCTGCTGGTGCAGGTGGCGAACCGCATCGAGGGCCACACCATCTGCGGACTGGGCGATGCCGCGGCCTGGCCGGTGCAGAGTTTTGTGAAGCATTTCCGCCACGAATTCGAATACATGATTGACCACGGTGGGCGCAGCATCGTCCACGCTGACCTGGCGGCGGCATGAGCGACGACGTCGTCACCATCACAGTCGATGGCGTGCCGGTAAAGGCGCGCAAGGGCGAGATGCTGATTCGCGTTACCGACGCCAATGACGTCTACGTGCCGCGCTTCTGCTATCACGACAAGCTGCCGGTGGCGGCAAATTGCCGCATGTGCCTGGTCGAGGTCGAGAAGGCGCCCAAGCCCATGCCGGCCTGCGCCACGCCGGTGGCCGAGGGCATGATCGTGCACACTCGCTCACCCAAGGCCCTGGCTGCACAGAAGTCCGTCATGGAATTTCTGCTGATCAATCATCCGCTGGACTGCCCCATCTGCGACCAGGGCGGGGAGTGCGAACTGCAGGATCTGGCCATGGGCTATGGCCGCGACATCTCGCGCTTCCATGAGCGCAAGCGGGTGGTCAAGGACAAGAACATCGGACCGCTGGTGTCCACCGACATGACCCGCTGCATAGCCTGCACGCGCTGCGTGCGATTCGGCCAGGACGTGGTGGGGTTGCAGGAACTGGGCACCACCGGGCGCGGTGAGTACAACGAGATCGGCACCTATGTCGAGAAGGCCGTGGAGCACGAGCTTTCCGGCAACATCATCGACCTGTGCCCCGTGGGGGCGCTCAACAATAAGCCGTTCCGCTTCCGCGCGCGTGCCTGGGAAATGACCCAGCATGCACTGGTGTCGCCGCATGACGGGCTGGGCACCAACATCTATGGTCACGTGCTGCGCGGCCGTTTGATGCGCGTCGTACCGCGCAGCAATGAATCGATCAACGAGTGCTGGATTGCCGATCGCGACCGCTATTCCTACGAAGGCGTATACAGCGCCGACCGATTGCAGACGCCGATGATCCGCGAGGCGGATGGCACCTGGCGCGAAAGCGACTGGCAGGAGGCCCTTGAAGCCACCGCTGCCGGATTGAAGTCAGTGCAGGCAGCGAAGCTGGGTGTGCTGGCCAGTGCATCCGGCACCCTCGAGGAATACGCGTTGCTGCAGCAGCTGGCCACGTCCCTGGGCACCGCGAACATCGATCACCGTCTGCGTCAGCAGGATTTCTCCGGCGATGCCAGCGACCCGGCTTTTCCGGTGCTGGGCGGCGACATCGCAGAAGTGGATTCACTCGAAGCACTGTTGATCGTGGGCTCCAACCTGCGACGCGAGATTCCGCTGCTGGCCAATCGCATTCGCAAGGCCGCCTTGTCTGGCGCCAGCGTCTGGTTCCTCAATCCCGCGAAATTCGACTACCTTTTTCCCGTGGCCGATTACCTCGTCGCAGCACCTTCGGCCCAGCTGGCTGAGCTCAATGCACTGCTGGTGGCAGCCGGTGCCGCTACCGTTGGTGGCGGGCAGGCAGTTGCATCCGATCGACACAAAGCCATCGTTGAAAAACTGCGCGCTTCCAGCCGCAAGGCCATCTGGCTGGGCGCACTGGCGTTGCGCCATCCTCACTATGCAGCGCTGCGGGCTGCCGCCCAGGCCTTGTCCGCTGCCACCGGTGCGCCGCTGGGTATCCTGGCGGAAGGTGGCAATGCCGCGGGCGCGCACCTGGCGGGCGTGTTGCCGCATCGTTCGACTGGCAGTCGCAACCGCGCGCAGTCGGGTCTCACTGCCGGGGCAATGCTGGCGGCGCCACTGGATGCCTACCTGCTGTGGGATGTGGAGCCCTGGGCTGATGCCGTGCAGCCAGGCTCGCTCAAGGCCCTGCAAGGCGCCCGCTTCGTTGTCGCGGCCACGCCGTTCGTCAGTGAGGAAATCAAATCAGTGGCCCATGTGCTGCTGCCCATTGGCACATTTGCGGAAACCTCCGGCACTTACGTGAACCTTGCCGGCCACTGGCAAAGTTTTGCCGGTGCTGCGCAGCCTGTTGGCCAGTCGCGACCGGGCTGGAAAGTGCTGCGCGTACTGGGAAATCTCCTGGGTCTGGATGGCTTCGAGCAGCTTTCGTCTGAAGAAGTGCGTGATGCGCTGCGACTGGAGTTGGGCAACAACGCCGCGATTCTTTCCGCTGACGCAACGACGATTACCCCGAGCAGCCATGCCACCGCTACGGTGATGGACATTCCGCTTTACCAGGTTGATTCCATCGTGCGTCGCGCAGCATCGCTGCAACGCACGCGTGATGCGCGTGCGCCGCGCGCGATTTATGGCGCGGAGGCCGGGGCGTGACCTGGCTGGCCACCTATTGGGAGGGGATACCCGAGGTAGTGCGCTCGGCCGTGCTGTCCACCAGCATCATCCTGGTGCTCACGATATTCCTGATCCTGTGCGTGGCCTATCTCACCCTGTGGGAACGCAAGCTCATCGGCTGGATGCAGGTACGCAAGGGTCCCAATCGCGTGCGCCTGTTTGGGTTGTTCCCGGGATTTGGCCAACCGTTTGCCGACGTCATCAAGCTGCTGATCAAGGAAGTGGTCATTCCTTCGAAGTCCAACAGCGTGCTGTTCCGTCTGGCCCCTGCCATCACCCTGATTCCCGCATTTGCGACCTGGGCCGTGATGCCCATTATTCCGGGATTCTCGATTGCCAACGTCGATGCCGGCTTGCTTTACGTGCTGTCACTGACTTCGGTGGGCGTGTATGGCGTGATCCTCGCGGGCTGGGCCTCCAATTCCAAGTACGCGTTCCTGGGCGCCATGCGTTCGGCCGCGCAGATCGTGGCCTATGAAATCGCCATGGGTTTTGCGCTGGTGGGCGTGGTGATGGCCGCCGGCAGCCTCAACCTGGGCACCATAGTGGCCCAGCAGCAGGGCGGCTTGCTGTCGTGGAACTGGTTCTGGCTGTTCCCGCTGTTCATCGTCTATTTCATCGCCGGCGTTGCCGAAACCAATCGCGCGCCCTTCGACGTGGCCGAAGGCGAGTCGGAAATCGTGGCTGGTTTCCACGTGGAATATTCGGGCATTGGTTTCGCGCTGTTCTTCCTGGCCGAATACGCAAACATGATCCTGATCGCTGCGTTGACTGCCACGTTCTTCTTCGGCGGCTGGCAAAGCCCGCTCAATGGCTACCTGCCAGCAGACCACTCGCTGTTCCAGATTCCGGTGCTGGGCTGGCTGCTCAACGACGGAGCGCACTGGCTGCTGCTCAAGACCTTCCTGTTCCTGTGCCTGTTCCTGTGGTTGCGCGCGACCTTTCCGCGTTATCGCTACGACCAGATCATGCGGCTGGGCTGGAAGGTGCTGATTCCGGTCACCCTGGTGTGGATATTCGCCGAAGGGATGATGGTGTATTTAAAGATCGGTCCGTGGAGCGCCTGACCATGTCCACTCGCAGTGTCATCAAGACCTTCATGCTCTGGGAGTTGCTGCTGGGCCTGCGCGTCACGCTGGGCACGCTGTTTCGTCGCAAGGTGACGGTGAGCTATCCGGAGGAGAAGACTCCGCAGTCGTCGCGCTTTCGCGGCTTGCACGCGCTGCGCCGTTATCCCAATGGCGAGGAGCGTTGCATAGCCTGCAAGCTGTGCGAGGCGGTGTGCCCGGCCGCGGCCATCACCATCGACTCCGACGTCAGCAACGACGGCACGCGCCGCACCACCCGCTATGACATCGACCTGTTCAAGTGTATTTACTGCGGCTTCTGCGAAGAGGCCTGCCCGGTGGATGCCATAGTCGAGACGCGCATTCATGAATACCACATGGAGCATCGCGGCGAAAACATCATGACCAAGGACAAGCTGCTGGCCGTGGGCGAGCGCTACGAAGCCATGATCAATGCGGACAAGGCCGCAGACGCGCCCTACCGCTAGGCGCTCACGGGGAGAAGAGGGTTGGTCCAGATTCTGTTCTACGCGTTTGCCATCGTGCTCGTCGCTGCGGCGCTGGGCGTGATCACGCTCAGGAACCCGGTATATAGCGCGCTGTGCCTGGTGCTGTGCTTCTTCACCAGTGCTGCGCTGTGGCTGCTCATCGAGGCGGAATTCCTGGCCATCGTGCTGGTGCTGGTCTACGTGGGCGCAGTGATGGTGCTGTTCCTGTTCGTGGTGATGATGCTGGACATCAACATCGAGGAGCTGCGGCGCGGCTTTACGCGCTATGCCTGGCTGGGGGCCGCAACAGCCGCGGTGTTGGCGCTTGAAATCCTGGGAGTGGTCATCGGGCGCGGCCTGGGCGCCAGCATGAACATGAAGGGTGGCATGGTTCCGGTGGCGGCAACTGCCAGCAATACCAGCGAACTGGGCACGGTGCTTTACACAAAATATGTCTACCCGTTTGAACTGGCGGCCATGCTGCTGCTGGTGGCGATTATCGCGGCCATCGTCCTGACCATGCGCAAGCGCAGGGGCCTCAAAGTGCAGGACATAAACGCGCAGGTGGCGGTGCGCGCCGAGGATCGCGTGCGCATCATCAAGATGCCGGTGGAGAAGCGCGAATGATTACCTTGCAACAGATGCTGGTGCTGTCGGGCCTGCTGTTCGCCATCGCTGCCGCCGGAATATTCATCAACCGCAAGAACGTGATCCTGCTGCTGATGTGCATGGAACTGCTGCTGCTGTCGGCCAACTTCAATTTCGTGGCCTTCTCGCGTTACCTGGGCAACATAGACGGCCAGGTGTTCGTGTTTTTCGTGCTCACCGTAGCCGCGGCCGAGGCGGCGATCGGCCTGGCCATACTGGTGGTGCTGTTCCGCGAGCGCCGCAGCATCAATGTGGCCGACATCAGTTCACTCAAGGGATAAGCACATGCTCAATCCCACAGTGCTGCTGTTGATCCCCCTGTTGCCGCTACTGGCGTCCATCATCGCGGGCCTGTTTGGCCGCCAGATCGGCCGGGTGCCGGCGGCCGCGGTGACCATTGCCTCGGTGCTGGCGTCATTCCTGTTGTCCTGCCTGGTGTTCAAGCAGCACATATTCGACGGTGCACCGGCGTTCAACGCTCCGGTTTACACCTGGCTGGTCAGTGATGGCATGCAGATGAACATCGGATTCCTCATCGATTCGCTGTCGCTGATGATGATGGTGGTGGTCACGTTCGTTTCGCTGTGCGTGCATGTGTACACCCTGGGCTACATGCACGACGATCCGGGGTACCAGCGGTTCTTCAGCTACATTTCGCTGTTCACCTTCGCCATGCTGATGCTGGTGATGTCCAACAACTTCCTGCAGCTGTTCTTCGGCTGGGAAGCAGTGGGCGTGGTGTCCTACCTGCTGATCGGCTTCTGGTACACGCGGCCCACGGCTATCTTCGCCAACATGAAGGCCTTCCTGGTCAACCGCGTGGGCGACTTCGGCTTCCTGCTGGGCATCGCGGGCGTCGTTTATTTCACCGGGTCGGTCAACTACAGCGATGCGTTCGCCGCCACCGACACCATCGCCAGTCACACCATTCAGATTTTCCCCGGGCATGCCTGGGGCGCGCTGACCGTGATCTGCATCTGCCTGTTCATCGGTGCCATGGGCAAGTCGGCGCAGATGCCGCTGCATGTGTGGCTGCCCGATTCCATGGAAGGCCCGACCCCGATCTCCGCGCTGATTCACGCTGCCACCATGGTTACGGCCGGCATCTTCATGGTGGCGCGTATGTCACCGCTGTTCGAGGGCTCGGATGCGGCGCTGTCGTTCGTGCTGGTGATCGGCGCGACCACGGCGCTGTTCATGGGTTTCCTGGGCATCACCAACAACGACATCAAACGCGTGGTGGCTTATTCCACGCTGTCGCAGCTGGGTTACATGACTGTGGCGCTTGGCGTCTCAGGCTATGCGATTGGCGTGTATCACCTGATGACACACGCCTTCTTCAAGGCGCTGCTGTTCCTGGCAGCCGGTGCCGTGATCATCGCGATGCATCACGAACAGGACATGCGCAAGATGGGCGGGCTCGCCAGGCGCATGCCGGTGACGGCGATTACCTCCTGGATCGGCGCGCTGGCCCTGGTCGGCATGCCCTTCTTTTCCGGCTTCTATTCCAAAGACGTTCTGATCGAGGCGGTGGCCGAGTCGCACCGTGTCGGGGCAGGGTATGCGTATTTCTGCGTGATGGCGGGTGTGTTCGTAACCGCGTTCTACACCTTCCGGATGATCTTCATGACCTTCCACGGTGAAGAGCGCCTGGACCATCACGCCAAGGAGCATTTCCACGACGTGGGCTGGGACATGAAAGGCCCGTTGGTGGCTTTGGCCATTCCGTCGCTGCTCATTGGCTATGTCACCGTGGGTCCGGAGTTGTTCGGCAGCTTCTTCAAGGAATCCATTACCGTAAGGTCTGCCAACGACGTGATTGAAGAAGTGCACCATCACTTCAATGGGCCGCTGTCCTTTGCGCTGCACGGGCCGCTGGCCCTGCCGTTCTGGCTGGTGGTTGGCGGCTTTCTGTCGGCCTGGTTCCTGGTGCTCAAGCGACCGGACGTGGCCACATCCATTGGTCGCGCGCTTTCGCCCATCGTGAAGGTGCTCGACAACAAATACTATTTCGACTGGTTCAACGAGAATGTCATCGCCCGAGGCGCGCGCGGCCTGGGTTGGCTGCTGTGGCGCGCGGGTGACCGGGCAGTCATCGACGGAACACTGGTCAACGGGTCAGCGCGCACCGTGGGCTGGGTGTCAGGGTTGGTGCGCCAGGTGCAAACCGGTTTTCTGTATACCTATGCCTTCTGGATGGTCATCGGCCTGGCGCTGCTGCTGGGCTGGTTCCTGGTCGGTGCGCGCTAGGAACTGCCAAAGATGAATTACCTTTTAACCATCCTCACCTGGCTGCCCATTGTCGGTGGCGTCGTGCTGCTGGGCATGGGTCAGCGCGTTGCCGCGGCGCGTTGGCTGGCGCTGCTGGTCTCCGTGGTCACACTGCTGCTGTGCATTCCCCTTTGCATTGGCTTTGACGGCAGCAGCGCTGCATATCAATTCGTCGAGCGCCATGCTTGGATTCCGGCCTTTCATGCCGACTATCACCTGGGCGTGGATGGCATCTCGCTGCCGCTGATCGTGCTTACCGCGTTCATCACAGTGCCTGTGATCATCGCTGCCTGGACCTCGGTCGAGAGGCGCGTGGCACAGTACTACGCTGCATTCCTGATCATGGAAGGGCTGATGATCGGTGTGTTCTCGTCAATGGACGCGCTGCTGTTCTACTTCTTCTGGGAAGCCATGCTGATCCCGATGTTCCTGATCATCGGCATCTGGGGTGGGCCACGGCGCATCTACGCCACCATTAAGTTTTTCCTGTACACCTTCCTGGGCTCGGTGTTCATGCTGGTGGCGCTGATTTACATGTACCTGCAATCGCATGATTACTCGATCACGGCATTCCACGATCTGCCGCTGACACTTGTCGAGCAGCGCTGGATATTCCTGGCATTCCTGGCGGCGTTTGCAGTAAAGGTCCCAATGTGGCCAGTACACACCTGGTTGCCCGATGCGCACGTGGAGGCGCCTACCGGCGGTTCAGTGGTGCTGGCGGCCATCATGCTCAAGATGGGTGGATACGGCCTGCTGCGGTTCTCGCTGCCCATTGCTCCGGACGCAGGGCGTGAGCTCGACTGGCTGATCATCTCGCTGTCGCTGATCGCAGTTGTGTACATCGGCTTCGTGGCGCTGGTGCAGCAGGACATGAAGAAGCTGATTGCCTATTCGTCCATCGCGCACATGGGCTTCGTGACCCTGGGCTGTGTGCTGGCGTACCGGATAGTCGCGGCCACTGGTTCGCCCGCGGGCGCGGCCATGGGCCTCGACGGCGCCATGGTGCAGATGATTTCGCATGGACTGATTTCCGGCGCGTTGTTCCTGTGCGTCGGCGTGCTCTATGACCGTGTGCACAGCCGCGAGATCGGCGCCTACGGGGGTGTAATCAACACCATGCCGATCTTTGGCGCATTTATGGTGCTCTTCGCAATGGCCAATTCCGGCCTGCCGGGCACGTCGGGGTTCGTCGGCGAATTCCTGGTCATTCTTGCAGCATTCAAGGCCAGCTTCTGGTTTGCCGCACTGGCCGCGACCACGCTGGTGCTGGGCGCGGCCTACACACTGTGGTTGGTCAAGCGCGTGGTATTCGGCCCCGTGGCCAATGACAATGTTGCCAAGCTGCAGGACCTCAACGGTCGCGAGTTCCTGGTGCTGGGCGTGCTGGCACTATCCGTGGTGGTGATGGGCGTATGGCCCGCGCCCTTGCTAGATGTGATGCATGGTTCCATCCAGCACCTGACCCAGCAGATCCTGGCCACCAAGTTGTCGCTGCCATGAATACGTTGACTGCTACTGACTACCTGCTGGCAATGCCTGAGATCTACCTGGCCAGCGCCATCTGCCTGGTGCTGTTGTTTGACCTGTTCTTCGCCGAAAAGCACCCCGAGCGTACCGGCGCGCTGTCCATCGTGGTGCTGCTGGTTGGCGCGGTGATCACCTGGTACTACGCGCCCACGCAATCCACGCTCATCCTCAACGGACTCTATGTTGCCGATCCCCTGGCATCGCTATTGAAGATTGCGACTTTCCTTGCCGGCGCGATGGCGCTGTACTACAGCGGCAGCTACCTGCAGCGCAAAGGGCTGCAGAAGGGCGAGTTTCACGTGCTGGCCCTGTCGGCGATGCTGGGCATACTGGTGCTGGCCTCGGCGGCCAACCTGCTGACCTTGTACGTGGGCGTCGAGCTATTGGCGCTGTCACTTTATGCCCTGGTGGCGTTCGATCGCGATTCCGGCATCGGCGCCGAGGCAGCCATAAAATATTTCGTCCTGGGCGCAATAGCTTCCGGAACCTTGCTTTACGGCATGTCGCTGCTTTACGGAATCACCGGCACGCTTGATCTCGGACATTTGGCGGCAGGCCTGGCTTCAACATCGGGCACTGCGCACATGGGCACCATTCTGGCAATGGCGTTCGTCGTGGTCGCCGTGGCCTTCAAGTTCGGCGCCGTCCCGTTTCACATGTGGGTGCCCGACGTATATCAGGGCGCGCCCATCGCCTCGACCATGCTGGTGGCGACAGCACCCAAGCTTGCCTCCTTTGCGCTTGCGTTCCGACTGCTGTCTGAAGGACTCGCGTCACAGACGGCTTCGTGGACGCAGATGCTGTCGGTGCTGGCGGTGTTGTCAGTGGTCGCGGGTAACCTCATCGCGATATCCCAGACCAGCCTGCTGCGCATGCTGGCGTATTCGGCCATCGCCAATGTGGGATTCATCCTGTTCGGCTTCGTTTCCGGCAACGCCATTGGTTACAGCGCCGCGCTGTTCTACACGTTGGTGTATGTGCTGATGACCCTCGGAGCATTCGGCGTCGTGTTGCTGGCTGGCCGTGACGGCTGTGATGCGGACCAGCTTGATCACTTCAAGGGGATGCATGCCCGCGATCCCTTGTTGGCAGGCGTGCTGGCCGCGGTGATGTTTTCCACGGCTGGTGTGCCACCGTTCGTCGGGTTCTGGGCCAAGCTGCGCATCATCGAGGCGCTGCTGGGCAGCGGGCATTTGGCACTGGCCATTATCGCTGTCGTCGCCTCGGTAATTGGGGCGTTCTATTACCTGCGCGTGGTCTGGCTGATGTATTTCGAAGCGCCGGGCGAACTGCCAGCCACCCCTCAACGGGTGATACCGCGTGCGCTGCTGACCGCGAATGCGCTGCTGGTATTGGCCCTGGGCCTGATGCCGGCGGGCCTGCTGGAGCTGTGCCGCAGAGCCATTCCGGGCGGCTAGGGCGCGAGTCGCGCCTGCCGGGCGAAAGATTTCCTTCCCGCGCCGGGTTCGGCTAAGATGCGCGCCCCAACTGGTGCGGGGTGGAGCAGTCTGGCAGCTCGTCGGGCTCATAACCCGAAGGTCG